>JAHBUH010000023.1 GCA_019638185.1 Leadbetterella sp. | reverse complement strand
CCCGGTAACATTACCGGCCCAATCAACAAAAGAAGCGCTCCCGCCCGGGCTGGATGCTCATATAACGAAGGTCCTGGAAACCTTTGATGTACCCGGAGCGGGCGTGGCCGTGGTTAAAAACGGGGAGATCCTGCTCAGCAAGGGATACGGTGTCAGGCGATCCGGGCAGCCTGAACCGGTAGATGAAAACACCCTGTTCAGTATTGCTTCTAACAGTAAAGCCTTTACTGCTACTGCACTGGGTATGCTGGTGGAGCAGGGCAAGTTAAGCTGGGAAGACCCTGTCATTAAACACCTGCCCTGGTTTGAGATGTCGGATGACTACGTTACCCGGCATCTGACGGTGAGGGATCTACTGGTGCATCACAGCGGCCTGCCGGCCTATGCCAATGACATGCTGAACTTCCCGCCGGCCCAGATGAGCCGTAAAGAACTGCTCATGAAGCTAAAAGACACCCCCCTGGCTCATGAGTTCCGGTCGGTCTATGCGTATGATAATATTCTCTACCTGGCCGCCGGTGAGGTGGTAGAAGCGGTGTCAGGGATGAGCTGGGAGGAATTTGTGGAGAAAAGAATATTTAAGCCGCTGGGCATGAACCAGAGCCTCAGCCGCTTTTCCCTGATGCGGAATCAGCCCAATATAGCCTATGCGCACGCCCGCAGAAACGGGGCATTAAAGGTGATGGATACGTTTTTCGACCTGAACATTGGCGACCCCGGTAATCCCGCTGGAGGAATAGCTACCTCTGCAGCGGATATGGCCCGGTGGGTCAAAATGCACCTGGATTCCGGGAGAATTGATCATTCGCGCAGGCTGTTTAAGCCGGAGCTTACGAAAGAACTGTGGAAAACCGTGGTACCCATGCCTATCAGCCAGGAGCCCGAATGGCTTAAACCGGCTCAAAAGCATTTCTATGGCTATGCACTGGCCTTCCGTACCTATGATTACCGTGGTTATCAGGTGATCGGGCACGGCGGCCTGCTGACCGGCTTTGTTTCGCAGATTGCCCTGGTACCCCAGCTGGACCTGGGTGTGGTGGTGCTCACTAACCAGCTTTCTTCAGAGGCTTACTGGGCCATTATCCACAAGGTGCTGGATTACTATATGAAAGCAGAGCCTTTCGACTGGATCGCCGGGTATAAAAAATCTTACGATAGGGCCATCGTCCGGCAGGACTCCCTGGCCAAAGCCTACCGCCCCGTTCTGCCGGATCCCCATATCCCGCGTTCACTGCCCCTGGCCGCTTATGCCGGGGTGTACAAAGACCCTTTTATAGGACGCATGATCATTACCGAAAAGGACACCAACACCCTGCGTCTTTCCTTTACCAAAGCGAAGTTCTACAGTGGCACACTTCAGCATTTTCATGGCGATCTCTTCCGCCTGGTCTATGATGACCCAAACCGGGGAGAAGGCCCTTTCCTCTCGTTTCTCCTGAATGCCGATAAATCGATACGCGAAGGCCGCTTCGTATCTGAAAGATCAGACGAGGGTTCTTCCCTGCAGCGAATTGTACTAACTCCTGACAAACAAGCCATTCCAGACACCACGAAACTCCGTGAAAAAATAAACGAGGAGTTAAAAAAGCACCCTGATGCCCATTTCGGCTATGCTTTTGTGGATCTTCAGACGGGTGAACGGCTTTCCCACCAGGGCGGCCGTAGTTTTCATGCGGCCAGTACCATGAAAACGCCTGTGATGGTGGAAGCTTACAAACAGGCCGCCGCCGGTAAGTTTTCACTGGAGGATGAAGTGGAGGTTTATAACCGCTTTACCAGTATTGCCAATAAGAAAGTGACCTACTCCCTGGATCCGGCCGATGATTCCGAAAAAGACCTGTACACCCTGATAGGCCGGAAAACCACTTGGAATGATCTGATCTACCGGATGATTACCGAGAGCAGTAACCTGGCCACCAATATCCTGATTGACCGGTTAGGCGCAAAAAATACCATGGTCACCCTCCGGTCCATTGGTGCTGACGGTGTACAGGTGCTGAGAGGCGTAGAAGACACCCCGGCCTATGAAAAAGGGATGAATAACACCGTTACCGCTGACGGCCTGGCCACGTTCTTTGAAGCACTGGCCACCGGAAAACTGGTCAATAAATACGCTACAGGCGAAATCATTAACATTCTAACCGACCAGCGCCACCGTGATCTTATCCCCGGCCGACTGCCGAAAGACGTAAAAGTAGCCAACAAAACCGGCTGGATCACCGGCATTAATCACGACTCGGGTATTGTGTACCTGCCGGACGGCCGTAAATATGTACTCATCCTGCTCTCCCAGGGTCTGGAAGACAAGGAGGCAAAACAAACGTTATCCCGGGTATCGCGGTATGTATATGATTATGTGAATAACCAATAACTAAACCTTAGAATAGTCAAAACCATCAACCAGGTCACGGTTTTCCTGCTGGAGGTAGGGATGCTTATCACCTATGGCTATTATGGAATGATCCGGCCGTGGAATTTTGGGTTAAAGCTCCTGTTTACCGTCATTCTCCTGGCTGCAGCCATAGGAATGTGGTCCGTATTTGCAGCACCAAAGTCAGGCTAAAGACTGGAAATGCCCTACCTGGCCTTGTTCCGGACAACTTTGTTTCTCTCCACCGCCTTTTTACTGTTTCAATGCGGGCAGAGAAGTATGGCGCTGGCCTTTGCGGTAGTTATCCTTATTACCCATGGGGTGAGCTGGTTTACGGAGCAGTAGCCCTGTCATTTCCGCTGGAGATTCGTCCGGTTATTCCGGGATCGGGTGAGGAAGGCCCGGAACTTCTTAAACCTATCCCAGGTATTTTTCAAGCCGTTCAAAGTTTTGTTTTTGCCCTTCTTTGGCATTGAACACGTTGATAACCGTTTCAAGCATTTCTTCCGTATCAAACAGCGAGATCCATTCTATCCGGATTTCTTCGCCTTCGGGGTTCTGTCCATACTTTCCTAACGAGGTCCACCGGCGCTTTTACCGTTCTCGTCATTTTTAATTCCCTTTTATTTTCCATTGTTACTTTTTTTGAATTTCTGCCAGGTATTTTTCAAGATGATCAAGACGGTCTTACTTGCCCCCTACTTCAATGAAAACTTCAGCGCCGCATTGATTCCGAACTTATTAGGTGAGATCAGGTAAGTGGGCTTGGAAAACGGGAACTCGAAATACGGAGATACCTGCCCGTTTATCCGGCCATACTTGTACTGAATACCCATGCCGTAATAGAGGTTATTGAAAATCTTGGGTTTGTAACGACTTTCCACGTTTTGGTAAGGATTGTCCTTAAAGCCATCGTTTACAAACGTCACATTTTCAGACACTTTCAGATCCAGCCGGGTACCTGTACTGATCAGGAAGTCGAGCCGGTAGGTCAGCGGCACGTAATAGCTCATGTAGAGCGGCATACGTATCCGGGAAGTCTCAATGGTGATGTCACGGATGCCGCCTGCACCCGGGCTTGGAGCCTTGGGCGGCTTGTAGCTGTCTTCGAAGTTCTTTCCAGTACCCTTGTTAAAATCTTTGGGTACGGGGAACGAAGCAGTGGAGCCGTTGGCTATAGACACTCCGGTACTGACGCTGAAGCGGTTTTTCAGGAAGATCTCTACCAGTGGCCCGAATGAAAACGCGTTATTGCCCCCCATGTAGTCGGTTTCCACGCCGGGCCTTGCATTAAAATTAGGCCAGAATTTGCGCTTCTGCGGTAGCGACGGGCGGGTTTCCGCGGCGATTGACAGGGTATCTTTTTCGGGTTTCTGCTCCGGTTTTTTGGGGTCCCGGGCGGTATTTTCTTCCTGGGCATAGACCCGCAGCTCCGTAAAAACGGGCGGGTTCAGTGCTGTGCTGTCAGGGGCCGGCGGGTAATCGGCATGGGGAGTCTGCACCGGCAGCCCTTCCGTAACGGCCAGGTGACCGGCAGCGGGCCCGTCACGGTAGATGTACTTATAGACGGTCCGGTACACGGTGTCTGTAACGTAGCGGATCTCCTGTTCGGGAATCCTTTCTTTCTTTAGAATAGCAAGTGTATCGGTTTTATCAGATGGTTCGGATTTTGAGTTCAATATAAGGTTAAACAGGAGCGCCAGGGAAGTGATCCCGCCGAAGATCCAGCCGCCGTAGGTCTTAAGGAAAGTTACGTACCAGGGTACCGGCAGTAACTTCCTGAAACTCTCCCAGGCTTCAGGCGTGTAGTCCGTCTGAAGCGATTCGAGCTTCTTTCGTATCTGGTTATCAAAATCTTTTTCAGACATATCAATATTTCATTACTTTATCTGCTGCATATAATTTAATCCATTCCTGGAGCTTCAGGCGGGCTTTCACCAGGTTTGACCGTGAGGTTCCTTCATTGATGTTCAGCATCTCAGCAATCTCGGCATGCGAGTAACCGTCAATGACAAAAAGTGAAAACACGGTCCGGTACGAAGGCGGCAGCTTTTGCACCAGCTCCAGGATCTCCTCGGCACTCAGGTTATCCACGGCCTCTGCCTGGCTGCCCTCCAGGTGAGGCATTTCGCTGACATCTACCAGGGCCACTTTAGGGCTGAACTTCCTGTAATGATCTATGCAGGTACGCACAGTGATGGTCTTGAACCAGGCCTGGAAGCTCTGCATCTCATTAAAGATGTGAATGTTTTTAAATACCTTGAGAAATGCATCATTGACCATTTCTTCTGCCTGGGCGTGATCAGAGCCGTAGCGGAGGCATATTTTTTTAGCGTACCCGTAAAAATTTTCAAACAGGGTTTTCTGGGCGGAAGCTTTTCCGTCCTTGCACCCCTGGATGATGCTTTCTAAACCCGGTTTACTGTTTTTTCCTATATGAAATCGGTATTTTAGTCTTTGCAAATGTAACGTTAATGCATATCCCTTCAGCAGGTTTACTATTAATACGCAACATACAGACAAAACGATGCCTGGCCGTATGTTCCGTTTTTCTTTTTAAATTTACAGGGTCATAAATTTCAGAATGCACAGGATATTAATCATCGAGGATGACGAAAGGGTATCAGAGCTCATCAAAAGAGGACTGGAAGAACAGGGATATGAGATCACCCTGGCGTATGACGGGCTGACAGGGAAAAAACTGGCGCTGCAGTACGATTTTGACCTGATCATTACAGATATCGTATTGCCAAAAATGGACGGGCTTGATGTCTGCAAGGAGATCAGCCAGACCCGTTCAATTCCTATTATTATGCTGACCGCCCTGGGCACTACCGATGACAAAGTAGAAGGCTTTGACGCGGGTGCTGATGATTACCTGGTCAAACCTTTTGAAATGCGTGAGCTGCTGGCCCGGATCCGTGCCCTGCTGAAACGAAACAATAAAACGGCATCTCCGTCCGGAAACATTTTAAAATACGCCGGCCTGGAGATGAATTTACAAACACGGGTGGTGAAACGGAATGACACCGAAATAGACCTCACCCCCAAGGAGTTCAATCTCCTGCAATACATGCTGCAAAATCCTGCACGCGTTTTATCCCGGGCGGAAATAGCTGAAAAAGTATGGAATACCCACTTTGATACCGGTACTAATTTTATTGACGTTTACATTAATTATCTTCGCCGGAAAATCGACAAAGACTTCAATAAAAAGCTGATTCACACCAAAACAGGAATGGGATTTATCCTGAAAGCCGAATCATGAGAATCCGTACCCGCCTCACCATATTATTTACCCTCATTACCGCCACCATCCTGTTTGTGTTTGCCGGGATTATTTACATTTCTGCCCAGGAAGACCGTGAGGAAGCCTTTTATACATCGCTCCGTAAAGAGGCTGTAACCAAGGCCAACCTTTTTTTCAACACCGATGTGGAAGAACAGGTATTAAAGGATATTTACCAGACCAACAGCAAAATCCTGAACGAGGCAGAAGTGGCCATCTATGACACCACCTTTAACCTGCTCTACCACGATGCTGAAAACATCGATTTTGTCAAGGAAACGCCTGAAATGATAAGCCATGTACTTCAGGATAACGAACTTCGCTTTTATACCGGGAAACGTCAGGCCATTGGTCTCCGATACGATTTCAGAGGGAAAATCTATATTCTTACTGCTACGGCCGTGGACTGGGACGGTTACCATAAGCTCACCCGGTTACTGCAAAACAGCGCTATCGTTTTTGTGATATCCATTCTTTTTATCTACCTGGCCGGGTACTTCTTTTCCAAAAAAGCCTTCGAGCCGGTGAAGGAAATGACCGAAAAAGCCCGGGTGATCTCAGCCACCAGCCTGGATTTACGCCTGAAAAGTAACGGGAACAAAGATGAACTGACTGAACTGGCCAATACCTTTAACGAAATGCTGGTACGGCTGGAAAGCTCATTTGAGTCGCAGAAGCACTTTGTATCCAATATCTCGCACGAGCTCCGGACACCGCTGTCGGCCATCATTACGGAATTAGAACTTTCCGGCAATAAGGACCGGTCTGTGCATGAATATAAGCTGGCCATACAAAATGTATTATCCGACACCAAAAAGCTGGTCCGGCTCTTAAACAGCCTGCTTGACCTGGCCAAAGCCAGTTATGACCCTTCTGAAATTGCATTTAAGGAACTGCGTATCGACGAGCTGCTTCTGGACGCCCTCCAACACGTGCACCTCTCTAACCCGGAATACAAAATGGATATTCATTTTGAAAATCATTTTGAAACAGACCGGGAGGTCTCTGTAAACGGAAACGAATACCTGCTGAAAGCGGCCTTCTACAACCTTTTCGAAAACGGCTGCAAGTTTTCCGGCGACCGGAAATGTACGGTGGAAATCTCATTTGAACCGGAAATGATCCACCTGCGTTTTATTGACCACGGCATAGGCATTGCGCCGGAAGATATCAGCCATATCTTCACCCCGTTTTTCCGGGGGGAAAACAGGAAGTTTGCAGAAGGAAACGGCATAGGCCTTTCCCTCACCCAACGCATCATTCACCTGCACGGCGGCACCATCAGTGTGGCCTCTTCCGTGGCACAGGGCTCTGCTTTTACCATCAGGCTGAAGAACCTCTCCCCGCTCTAATGAAATTCTAATAATTTTCTAAAACATCTCTAATTATTCCCCGAGAGCATATTTACGAAATTTGCGGCTCATTCGCGGTACACTGAACAACATACCGTGTCATATAAAATTCAGAGTTAATGAAGTGGGTTTGGCTTTCTATGGGCATTTCGTTTGAGATCATCGCCCTGGTATTCATGAAAAAATCGGAAGGATTCACCAAACTACAGCCCATCTTCTTTGTGGTATTCTTCTATACACTGGCCCTGGGCTGCCTGATACTGGCCATTAAAAAAATGGATACCAGCGTAGCATACGCTATCTGGGCCAGCGCCGGAATCTTCATCATGACGCTGGTGGGGATCTTTTTCCTGGATGAGCCTGCCTCACCCGTAAAAATTGTGTCATTACTTCTTATCCTTGCCGGGGTGATCGGTTTGGAATTTTTTGATTAAATCATATAACAGATGGATGTATTTATAACCGGGGTAACCGGTTTTTTAGGAGGGGAATTGCTGACAGACCTGTCAAAAAGAGAAGATATTGACAAAATATTCTGCCTGGTCCGCGCTTCCGGTGAAGAAAATGCCGTAGCCAGGATTAAGAAAGTATTTGATTTGCACCAGGATACCTTTGATAGCCAAAGGATCATACCTGTAACGGGGGATCTGGCGGATCCGCACCTGGCTGAAAATCTGAAAACAGATAGGCGGCTGAACGGAGTCCGTATAATTATCCACTCTGCAGCTAATACCTCTTTTTCCAAAATTTACGACAGCCTGGTTGAAAAGATCAATATAGACGGACTAAAGCAGGTGCTGGCCTGGGCGCAATCGCTGCCTGATCTGGACTTATTCACCTATGTAGGAACAGCTACTATCTGCGGATCATTGGTTAAAAATCATGTCACAGAAGATATGTCGCCGGATCTGTCTGCAAAACACCTGGTGAAGTATTCCTATACCAAAATGATGGGCGAACTTCTGCTGAAAGAATACCTGCCGGAAGACCGGATACTGGTAGTCAGGCCGTCTATCATTATGGGAGATACCCGGGAGTGGGTGCCTCGCTCCTACGTGATCCTGTGGGCTCTGGCCACCTTGAATGAACTCAGGCTGGTGCCTGCTAATGCGCATAGTAAAATAGATATTGTGCCGGTCGATTATGTTTCCCAGTCCATTATTAAGTTAGTGTTCAATAAGGACAGAAAGCACCGGGTATATCATGTCTCATCAGGTGAAGAGGCCTCCAGTACGCCTTATTTGTCTACCCAAGCCATAAAAGACCTGTTCCCCGAAAAACCGCCTTTCCGGTTTGCAGATAAAAAACTGCTGGCTGATATGAAGAAATGGACCAAAGGCACTACCCTGCTGCCTGAAGACAGTCCGCTGCGGGAATTCAGTAATTACCTGGATTTCTGGGTTGAAAATTTCGGCAATAACTCCAGCCTGAGAATCCTGCTGTATGCACTGGAGCCCTATATTCATTTTATAGAACTTAACCAGGTGTTTGATAATTCCCGGCTGCTGGAGGATACCGACATGGGGCCGTCTGTTCCCGCCCATATTTACCTGCAAACCGTAGGGAAATATCTCGACCAGATCAATGTTTTTGAGGGAGCTATTGACCCCTGAGAAACCTGTTTCAGGACTCCATAAGCTGCGCCTCCTGCTTTTCGTGAAGCTCAGCATACAGGCCGCCCCGCTGCAGGAGTTCTTCGTGGGTGCCGGTGTCTACTATACGGCCTTCGTCCATCAGGATGATCTTATCGGCCAGGCGGGCATTGGAAACCCGGTGAGAGATGAGAATGGTGGTTCTGCCTTCCATGATCCGCTTCAGGTTATTCAGGATATGGTTTTCCGTTACGGTATCTACGGCCGAGAGGCTGTCGTCCAGGATCAGAATCCGGGGTTCACGGATAATGGCCCGTGCTATGGACACCCGCTGCTTTTGTCCGCCGGAAAGGGTAATGCCCCGCTCCCCTACTTTGGTATTGAAGCCATCGGGAAAATCCATGATGTTTTTATAAACTTCAGCGTCTTTGGCGGCGCTGATCACCTCTTCATCGGTGGCATTTTCCCGGCCAAAACGGATGTTATTACTGATAGTATCCGAGAACAGGAACACCTCCTGGGTCACATAGCCTACCTGGGCCTTGTAGTGCGAGAGGTCCAGGTCTTTCAGGTTAATGCCGTCTATCTCGATCTCCCCTTCTTCTATATCGTACAGCCTTAACAGGAGGTTCGCCAGGGTACTTTTCCCGGAGGCAGTGGTACCGATAATGGCCACGCTCTGCCCGGCCCGAATGTGGAGGGAAACGTTATCCAGCGCACGGATACCCGTGTCGGGATAGGTAAAAGAAACATTCCGGAAACGGATATCGCCTTCCACATCCATGGGAATATTCCGGTGAGGCAGGATATCGTTCTGCAGGGTAAGAAACTCATTGATCCGCTTCTGCGAAGCCGCCGCCCGTTGGATCTGTCCGGAGGTCCAGCCCAGGGCAGCCATAGGCCAGGTGAGCATGAACACGTACATCACAAATTCGGCAATCACCCCCAGCGATATCTTGCCGGAGATCACCTCTTGCCCGCCCACAAAAACACAGATGATAGTGCTCAGGCCGATCAGGAAGATCATCAGCGGGTGGAACAGGGAGTCTACGCGGGCCAGCTTCAGCGACTCGTATTGGTACTTCAGGCTTTCTTTTTCAAACTGCTCGTAGAATTTATCTTCCGCCGCAAAGGACTTGATCACCCGGATACCCGAATAGGTCTCCTGTGCATTGGTAGACAGGTTAGCCAGGCTCTTCTGGATGCGCTCTGAACGCCGGTTAATGATGCTGCTGACAATAAATATACTCAGCGACAAAAGTGGTAACGGGATCAGTACGTACCAGGTCAGCCGGGCATTCACCGAAAACATATAGGTCAGCACCAGCACCACCAGCACAAACATATTCAGCAGGTACATGATGGCCGGGCCCAGGTACATCCGTACTTTGGATACGTCTTCACTGATCCGGGCCATCAGGTCACCGGTGGTATTTCTTTTGAAAAAGGCCAGCGGCAGGGTCTGGTAATGGGCGTAAATCTCGTTTTTGAGGTCGTATTCTATATGCCTCGACATCACAATGAGCGTCTGCCGCACCGCAAAGAGGAACACCCCTTTGATCACCGCCATCAGGATGATCAGCCCGCCCAGCACGGTAATGCCGAAAGTGAGGGTCTTATAGGTGACCGGCTGGAAACCGGAATGCCGGAAAAGGAAGTAGTGATCCACATTAGTCTCTACCAGCTCCAGGGCATGCCGCACGATCTGCGCCGGGATGATCCCGAACAGGTTAGAGATGATGGTAAACAGTATTCCCAGTAAAAGCAGTCCTTTATACTTGAGAAAATATTTATTCAGATACGCTAATTCCTTCATTCACTGCCCTTTTAAACCTTGCTGCAGGTAGTCTTGTTTTTACAAAACTGCTCTACCACCTGCTGATAATATGTTTCATACTGGGAAACGATCACCTGCATGTCAAACTCCCGTGCGCGTTCCAACGCCCGCTGCTTAAACCCGCTGAGGTTAGCCTCATCCAGCACATATAACGCTTTTTTCACCATGTCATCAATATCCCCTATACCGCTCAGGAAGCCCGTAACACCGTTGATATTCAGTTCACTGAGTCCTCCCGTATTACTGGAGATCACCGGCACCTGGCAGGCCATAGCTTCCAGTGCTGCAAGTCCGAAGCTTTCTTTCTCCGACGGCATCAGGAAAAGATCAGCTACCGAAAGTACCTCTTCCATGGCTTCCAGCTTCCCGATAAACCGCACGTCTTCATCAATGCCCAACTGGCGGGTCAGCAGCTCCATGTTCTGTCTTTCCTCGCCGTCGCCGATCAGCAGTAGCTTACTGGGAACCACCTCGCGGATCCGGGCGAAAACCCGGATCACATCGCCTATCCGCTTCACCTTGCGGAAGTTAGACGCATGCACCAGCAACTTCTCGCCGTTCGGGCAGATAAAGCGCTTGAAATGTTCTTTCTCCTGCTTGTAAAAACGCTCCAGGTCTACAAAATTGTAAATAACTTCAATAGGCTTATGAATAGAAAAGGCGTCAATGGTCTCCTGGCGGAGGTCGTTAGACACAGCCGTTACCCCGTCTGACTCGTTAATGCTGAACGTGATGATGGGCCGGAGCGAAGGGTCTTTGCCCACAATGGTGATGTCTGTGCCGTGCAGGGTGGTGACCACCGGAATGTCCAGCCCCTGCTGCTTCAGGATCTGCTTCGCCAGGAAGGCCGAAGTAGCGTGCGGAATGGCATAATGTACGTGTAGCAGGTCCAGTTTCTCGTATTTCACCACGTCTACCATCTTACCGGCCAGCGCCGACTCGTAAGGCGGATACTGGAACAGCGGGTAGGAGGAAATATTCACTTCATGATACCAGATGTTCTCGCTGAAGAAATCGAGCCGGATAGGTTGGGCATACGTAATAAAATGTATCTGATGTCCTTTCTGAGCCAGCGCCTTCCCCAGTTCCGTTGCCACCACACCGCTTCCTCCAAAAGTGGGATAACATACAATTCCGATCTTCATGTATTCGTTCTTTCCTAGTTAAACGTTTAATTCGTCCGAAATAATTCCATAGAATTAGTATTCGTTATTAACTTTGGAACCAAAAACCGTTACAAGCCTATTAAATCTTTCCTGAAGCTGATCCGTTGGAAAAACCTGGTTATTGTAGCCGTCACCCAGTATATGGTGAGGATATTCCTGGTTTTTAACCTTCCCTTCCACTGGAAAGAAGAGCGGCATTTTCATCTCCTGGTCTTTACTACGGTGCTCATTGCTGCGGCGGGCTATATCATTAACGACTATTTTGATGTCAAGATAGACCGGATCAACAAGCCCCACCGGGTGTGGATCGGCAAGACCATCAGCCGGAGAAATGCCCTGCTGACTCACCAGTTTTTCAGCGGTGCCGGCGTGGTGCTGGCTCTCCCCTTAGGCTGGAAAGCCGTACTGATCAATATGCTCAGCGTGGGTTTACTGTGGTTTTATGCCTCCGGCTTCAAGAAAAAACCCTTCATCGGGAATTTTGTAGTGGCCTTTCTGACAGCGCTGGTTATTGCCGAAATAGCCCTCATTTATGCCCCGGGTAACCGCCTCATTTATATGTATGCGGTATTTGCCTTCTTCATTAACCTGATCCGTGAGATTATCAAAGACATGGAAGACATCCGCGGCGATGAACACCACGGGGCCAAAACCCTGCCTATTCTCTTTGGCATTCACAAAACCAAAAACCTGCTCTACTTTCTGATGGCCGCTCTCCTGGTCTCCATGTTCTTTTTCATGTATAAGGTGGTGGATGTACGGATACGGCTGTTCTCCGGCATCCTCCTGACCCTCTGGGCCATTCTGCTGGTGTTTATCATCCGGGCCGACCGGAAAGCCCACTTCTCCCGCCTAAGCGACCTCTGCAAATGGATCATCCTGGCCGGGCTGTTGAGCGTGATGCTCTTCAGGCTGGGTTAACGGTACCGGCCTCAGTAATTCAGCGATAAGCCCGCGCCGAATCCCATATCACTATCATAATGTACCCGGATACCCATGTTCCGGTTAAGGATATACCGGAGGTCAGTCATATATTCCTGGTCAGTATTCACCATAAAACCCGCTCTTATCCGTCGGGAAACCGGGATATCTTCCCGCATCAGTGACAGGCGCAGGAGGCCGTCGTGATACACCTCTGCCTGCACATTCACCAGCATAGGAAGGGTATACATAATCCCCAGGCTCACGGCCGCCCGGTTATCTTTTTTATTGACCTGCCCAAACCAGTTTTTCTCGTGCGGATCCATTCCCATTTTACGGTAACGCCAGTCAAAACCCACAAACGGCATCAGCCACTGCATCTTGCCCATATACCTCCCCAGATGCGTTTCCACCTCATAACCGTGCATGTCGTTATAGCCCAGCCGCCACTCCGTACCCAGGCTGTAGCGGGCATTCATCAGCATAGCCTCGCCGTCAATACCGTTCGTGGCAAAGTCGCTCTGAGCCATCAGGTGAGGCATATTGTGCTCCCGCTGCAGGGTACGGTAGGCTTTTGCCCTGTCTGACACGTAGGGATTTTGATAATTGCCCACGTCAAACACCCGGTTCATTCCTGCCATCATGTGGTAAAGAATGTGGCAATGGAAAAACCAGTCGCCCTCCGTATTGGCCTGAAATTCCAGGGTATCGGTTTCCATCGGCATAATGTCAATGACGTTCTTCAACGGCGCTTTATCGCCGTGGGCGTTCACTATCCGAAAATCGAACCCGTGAAGGTGCATGGGGTGGCGCATCATGGAGTTATTGTAGATGGTGATTCTCAGCACCTCACCCTTTTTCACCGGTATCTTATCGGTTTCGGCCAGGATGCGGTTATCCATGCTCCATACATAGCGGTTCATATTCCCGGAAAGTGTAAATTTCAACTCCCTGACCGGGGCGTCTTTGGGAAACGCCGTGCTGTGAGGTGATTTTAGCATTGCATAATTCAGGGTCACCCGGTCACGCGCACTATGATCCTTAGAATGATTATGCTCCATAGAATGGCTATTAAGCCCCCCGCCGGAAGCTTCAGGGTACATCACGGTATTCATATCCATTTGCTGCAATGACATATTCATGCCCATGTCATCCAGGTCCCCATTCATTTTCATCATGTCGTTCATCATCTTCATGCCCTCAAAGTACTTCAGGCGGGGCATTTCACCCACAGGCTGCCGGGTGCCGTTGCCGATAAAATAGCTGGCCGACTGGGTGCGGTCTTCCGTGGTAGCCATAAATTCATAGGCCTTGCCGTCTTCAGGAAGGGTAAGCACCACATCGTAGGTTTCGGATACGGCAATGAGCAGCCTGTCTACCTCCACCGGTTCCACATCATTACCGTCACTGGCCACCACACTCATTTTTCCGCCGGCATACCGGAGCCAGAAGTAAGAAGAAGCCCCGCCGTTAGAGATGCGCAGGCGGACCTTATCGCCGGCTTTAAGCGGCTTACCGTCCACGTTTTTCAGTTCTGTAACGTGATTTCCGTTCATCAGCACTTTTTCATAATACACGTCACTCACATCCATGGCCAGCATGCGTTTCCACTCGTTTGTGAGCTTGGTTTTGAAATGTTTCTGGCGGATGGCCTCTGCGTAGCTTTGGGTAGATCCTTTTTTAATGGCAAACCAGTCGCTGGCCGCATGCAGCATTCGGTGCACGTTTTCCGGTTTGAGGTTAGTCCACTCGCTTAATATGACCGGCACAGCGGGCAGATCATCTATTCCTTTCCGGAACGTCTTATCTCCGGCCTTTTTGTGCATAATAAAGCTGCCGTACATCCCGATCTGCTCCTGCAGGCCGGCGTGCGAATGGTACCAGTGCGTACCGTTCTGGATGATGGGGAAGCGGTAAGTAAACGAAGCCCCCGGCTGAATGGGCTGCTGGGTTAAATGGGGAATGCCGTCTTCTTTATTGGGTAGAAATACCCCATGCCAATGAATGGCCGTGCTTTCCTTCAGCCGGTTATGCACCACGATCTCCGCCGTATCGCCCTCGGTAAATTCAAGGGTAGGCATGGGAATCTGCCCGTTGGCCGCAATAGCCCTTTTGGACTTACCGGCGTAGTTAACGGTGGTATCGCTTAAATATAACTCGTAACGCACCACCTGCTGTGCAAAAGCCAGCTGTGCAGCCAGGATCAGCCCCGTTAAAAGAGATCTCTTAAAAAATTTTTGTGTACCCATAGTGTAAACCGGAAATGTTCCTTTTTTGTGTCAGAATTTATTTCACTACAAATTTCAACACAATGCGGCACAGGCTTATTATACAATTTTCGGATTCCCTTGTGAGATTTACGGCTCAAGTCAATAATTTTCTTATCAATTTCACTGATTTACCGCTTTCGCTGCCCGCACTTGCTTTTTAATTAATAAATTTAGCTTTTATCAGGTATAGTTATGAAGGAAGTTTTAAGGATAGACACCGTAGCAGAACACGACGCATTACTGTTTCACCCCGATTTAATCAGCGGCATTTCACTGGGAAAACACCTGCAGGACTATACATTTTTTACCTATCAGACCAAAGAGGCCCTTCACTTATTCGAGGCCGAAAGAGAAATAGTGCTGGGCTGCTTTGACAGGATCCGGTACGAACTGGAACAGGGGGCAGACAGCCATTTAACGAGATTTCGGATGAACTGGGCTTCCGGTACCCTTCCCACTTCACCCGTTTATTCAAGCGAAAAACGGGGGTGACACCGAATGAGTTCAGGAGGGCGGGTGTACCTGCCATGGGGTAATGGTTAAATTTTATGGAGCCGCTTTTGGCGACGCCCCGAACAAGTTGATCGTATAATCCAGCAGTTCCTTGCCCCCGTATTCACCATGTCCGGGTACCACCAGGCTGACGTCCGGAAATTCCGCCTTCACTTTTTCCACCGTAGCTGACCAGGCAGATTCATTGGCATCACCCAGGTACCCTTTGGATGCGTCTGATTCTTTGATCAAACAGCCGCCGAACAGGATGCGGTCATCCGGGAAATAGCCTACTACGTTATCGCGGGTATGCCCTTCACCGAAAAACCGGGCTATGATCCTGGAATCACCCACTTTTAAAACCAGGGAGTCGCTGAAGCTGTTTCGGGGAACGGTATAGTTATTTTCTTTAGCCAGCTCCACGGTTTTGGAATAGGCGTAAGATGGGATGCCCCGGTTATCAAATGCCTTCAGCCCGCCTATGCTGTCATCATGAAAGTGAGTAGGAATAACGGCCATTATTTTACACTGAAGTGATTCCGCTATCCATTGGATCAGCTCTTCGGCACCGGGGTCATTAGTAGGCGTATCAAAAACAATCACTTGCTTATTATTTCTCACAATGAGGCCGTTACAGGGCACATTCCCGAAATCATTGGTTTGTTTAAAGGAAGTATGTTCAAATGAATTTTCAGCAATTTGGGTAATAACCAGGTTTTCAGACCGGTGCACTTCTTTGGGTTGAAATGTCTCTTGTTTCTCAGAACGGCAGTTCCAGTTTGCTATGGAGATGATGATCAGGAAAGCTTTTGTAATGATTTTCATTTTTGATGTTTTCAGATTTCGGTTACTACCAAATATAGGGAGAATTAAGGAGACAATTGAAGGGGAATTTTAAATTATTTGGATGTCGGGATTTCTTGTTGCAAAGTGATATATTGCATAAAAAACAGATGGGTTCATTATGATTAACATCTTAGACAGGGCAAACATATTTGACATTTTAAGTCACCTGCACTCCGATGAAAAACCGCGCTTCGGAGCCATGAGCCCGCAGCACATGGTGGAGCACCTGGCTTTTTCCGTTCGTTTCTCTAACGGGAAAGAGCCTCAGAAACACTACTATTCGCCGGAGAAAGAGCAAAAAATCAAAACCTATATCCTGGATACGGATAACGATTTTATGATCGGTTTTAAAGCACCGGTTTTACCGCCAGAGGGCCTTCCGGAGCTTCACTGCGCTGATCTGGATGAAGCTATTTCCGCTTTAAAAAATGAACTGGGTGATTTCGACCGGTATTTTGAAGTACATCCGGCCGCTCAACCCATAAACCCTACCATGGGCGAATTAAACTACCGGGAATGGGTACGGTTTCACAACCGCCATTTTTCACATCATTTTAAACAATTCGGGTTACTCTAAGCTAATGAAGATTCAGTCTCACAAGATAAACAATACGGAAATTGCAGAAGTAATTTCAGAAGAAATCCTGATCCGGAACACGGAAGATGCACTGGACCTCCTGGGAAATATTTATTATCAGGGTTTTGACGGCCTGATCCTTTATCAGGAAAATATCACTCCTGATTTCTTTGACCTGAAGAATAAAATGGCGGGCGATATTCTCCAGAAATTCTCTAATTACCGGGTTCGCCTGGCCATTGTCGGTGATTTTTCGGAGTTCTCCAGTAAAAGCCTCCGTGATTTTATTTTTGAGAGCAATAAAGGGAAACTGGTAAACTTTGTGGGGACGGTAAATGAGGCGCTGGGAGCGTTGCACTAGTAGGAGTTCCTTTCGGAGTCTGCTTCATTCTTAGGTCGACACAGGACTTACCCTGATCTCCCCACCGATAGCTTTCAAAACCTTCCTGACCGTTTCAAACTGGGGTTTGGCTCCTTCTGATAAGGCTTTGTACAGGCTTGGCCTGCTTAGCCCCGTCTCTACCGAAATTTTGGTCATTCCGATAGCTCTTGCAATATGGCCGATAGCAATAATGATATCTGAATCATCGCCCTCTTCCAAAACCGTATTAAGGTATTCAGCAATCATTTCATTGCTATCCAAATAGTCTGCGATATCAAATTTTGAACTGTCCATTTTTCAACCATTTGTCAAATTCCGTAGTTTTTTCGATAAATTACATTTAGCTATGTGTATTCATTTGGATACAAAAAATTTTGTATCCCCAACTATTTCTTCACCTTTTTCAGCCTTTAATCCCCCACTACCTGTCCAGCCCCTTCTCCTTTAACCACTCCGACATCAGGTCCGCAATCTCCATATTGTTCAGATCTGAAAACGGAAAATGGGTATTGCCTTTGATCCCTTTTTCCGGCAAATGAATAACGGTTACATCTCCCCCGTTCCGGTTAACGGCCTCTGCCCAGATCCGGGCCATGTCCAGGCGTGCCCGCCAGCCGTCAGCACCGGGGTTAGGGTCGGGCTTGGCAGGAATATAATCGCCGAAATAAATAATGATGGGGATGCGGGCCAGCTTCAGAAAATCTTCACGAGGTACCCCCAGGGCCTCCAGGGGGCCTGCCGAGCTGGCTATGGGGGCTGGTACCTCTCCTTCCGGGAACACAAAACCGCTTCCGGGCTCGTAGGAAACGATGGCCTTCACGTTCGGATTTTTAATGGCCGTTTTCCAGCCCATGCCGCCGGAATGCGAGTGGGTGACCAGGATGGCCGGACCGATTTTCTGAAACAGTGCTGAAGCCGCATCCGTATTTACTTCCATATCAATAGGCCCTATGCTGGGCGTCATGGAACGGAAATACTGGTTAAGGGTCTCCGAATCCCGGGCAAACTGCACGCCGGGGAAATACTCGGGCCATATCCCTACCCGGAAAGTACCAAACCAGCCCTGCTCATCAGGAACCGGGCTGATGGTAGCTTCTACGGTGCTGCGCCCGGCATTGCCGCGCCGGGGCTGATCCATGACATATACGCTGAAACGCCTCCTTAAAAAAATATTCTGATACCCTTCTCGGCCGTCCGGGGTGGTCTCCCAGGTCTTTGAAAACTGGCCGATACCGTGCCAGAGCACCAGGGGAAATTTCCGGGCTTTTACGGGAACCTGGTAAAATACATAGGCATGATCACCGTGAAAGGTCTGCCCTTCGGGGGTGCGTTTTACAGGGTCAAAGGTGCCGGGATTCGTTATCACCGTTCCACCTACGGCAAAGCTCCCCTGTTCCTGAACCATCAGCGGCTTTGGCTTTTGCGCATGCATAGGGTTAAAAAACAGGGCAAAGGCAATAATGAGTACGATTTTTTTCATGATCAGAAAGTTTTAGACAAATTTCAGGATATCCCCTGGTTATTCGGTTAGATAGATTACTTATTTTATTACCAAAATCACTGATAGTTTATGGGTAAAGAAAAATTTAATCATTTGATTAAAATATTTGGTTAAATAAAATTTTCCCTTTTATATTTGCCCCTGAAAAGATTTCAAGGCCCATGGCAAAGAGCAAGACAGCAGAGAAATTGGATGCTAGCACCGAAGAAAAAATAAAGGAAGCTGCCCGTACCGTCTTCCATAAAAAGGGCTTTGCCGCTACGCGTACGCGGGATATCGCAGAAGAAGCAGGGATAAACCTGGCCCTGCTGAACTATTATTTCCGCAGTAAAGCCCGGCTGTTTGAAATCATCATGTTGGAAACCATTTCGGTCTTTGTCCAGGCCATGGCACTGGCACTGAATGACGAGAAAACCACTTTAGGAGAAAAGGTAGAACGGGTGGTCACATCTTACATTGACCTGATCGAAAAAGAACCTGACCTGCCTATTTTCATGTTAAGCGAAATCCGGAATAACCCGGATCTCCTTCTGGTCAAGCTGCCCATCAAACAGGCCATCATGGGTTCCGTATTTTTCCGGCAGCACCACGAGGCCGTAACCCAGGGAAAGATCACCGAGCCCAGCCCAATACAATTCCTGATGAACCTTATCGGCCTGATTATGTTTCCGTTTATTGCCAGCCCCATGCTTAAAAGAATCGGTGACCTGAAAGAGGAAGACTTTAACCGGCTTATGCAGGAACGTAAGAGGCTGATACCGGTATGGATAGAGGCCATGATGAAAGCAAGCTGATTTTTTTGTCCTTAAACTAATCAAATGATTAAAACAAAAGATAAAATGAGGAGAACGTTTTTAATGATTACCGGGTGGCTGGCAGCGGTGAGCCTGGCGAGCGGGCAGTCGCTCACGCTCCAGGATTGTTACCCCCTGGCAAAGGCCAATTACCCCGCTATCCGCAAAATGGACCTGATAGCCCAGACCGCGGAGTATGATCTTCAAAACGCGCAGAAAAGGTACCTTCCGCAGGTGAACTTCTCCGGCCAGGCCACCTACCAGTCGCAGACGGTGAGTTTTGCCGATGCCATGGGTTCCCTTCCCGCCGGAATAGCCCTTCCGTCCATCAGCAAAGACCAGTACAAATTACAGGGCGAGGTCAGCCAGCTCCTGTACGACGGCGGCAGCACCCGTAACCAGAAAGAGCTGATCCGGGCCAACACCGGCCTGCAGGAACAAAACCTGGAAACCCAGTTATATGCCATTAACGCACGGATCAATTCCCTGTTTTTCTCCATTTTACTGATGGATGCCCAGCTGAAGCAAAATGAGCTGAATAAGGCCAACCTGCAAACCCAGGTTCAAAAAACGGAAGCGGCGCTGCAAAACGGCGTGGCCTTCCGGAGTAACCTGGATGAGCTCAAAGCGGAGATCGTGAATATAGAAATGGCCGGCACCGAATACCGGTCTAACCGCAGCGCCTATCTGAAAATGCTGTCGCTGTTTATAGGCAGGGAGCTGACAGATGCCACCGAGCTGGTCATTCCACCCGCCGATGAAACACCTGATACCATTAATCGCCCCGAATTAAAGGCTTATGACCTCCAAAAATCGGTTTACGAAGTACAGCGAAAAGACCTGAAGTCGGCCTACCTGCCCCAGATCAGCGCATTTTTCCAGGGTGCGTACGGAAGGCCCACATTGAACATCATTGAAAATAAATTTGGCCCCTGGTTTGTGACAGGCGTACGGCTTAACTGGTCGCTGGGCAGCCTGTATACCCTGGCCAATAAGAAAAATACACTGCTGCTCCAGCAGCGATCCGTGGAAGCAGACCGCGAGACTTTCCTGCTCAATACCCGCCTGGACCGGGTACAGCAGGATGAACAGGTCAGGAAATACCATGATCTGATCCACCGCGACGAAGAAGCCATTGCACTGCGGGCGTCCGTCACCCGCTCAGCGGAAGCGCAGCTGAGTAACGGCGTGATCACCACCCACGAATATATCCAGAAAGTAAACGCCGAACACCTGGCCCGTCAGAATAAGATCCTGCACGAAGTGCAACTGCTGCAGGCCAGGTACAACCAGAAATTTATCACCGGGAATTAAAACAGCTGAAGGCTTAAATTTTTAACCAATGAAAAAACTTATCGTATTTATCTCAGCAGCATGCGCCCTGAATGCCTGCACGCCTAAAAATGATTTTGATGCCTCGGGGAATTTTGAGGCGGATGAGGTCATCGTATCCGCCCAGCAAAACGGGGTGCTCCTCTCCTATCACGTGAAAGAGGGTGCCCTCCTGGCGGCCGGTGACCCGGTGGGGCAGATCGATGTGCGCGTGGTGGAGCTTCAGAAACAGCAAACCGAAGCCAGCATTGCGGCTTTAGGCAAGAAAACCGCAGCTCCTAACGACCAGGCAGAGCTGGTACGCCGCCAACTGGAAGTACAGAAATCTCAACTGGCCCAGCAGCTCCGCGAAAGAACCCGTACCGAAAACCTGGTCAAGGCCGATGCAGCCACGCGTAAGCAACTGGACGACATTAACTCCACCATAGACCAGCTCCAGAAACAGATAGCCGTAACCGAGCAGCAGCTCAGGCTGAATACTTACAATACCAACACCCAGAACCGCAGCATCCTGAGTGAAAAAGCGCCCCTGGAAAAAGTGGCAGCCCAACTCCAGGAGCAGATCAATAAGGGACAGATCATTAACCCGGTGGCGGGAACGGTGCTGGCTAACTACGCCCTGCAGGGCGAAATGCAGACGGTGGGCAAGCCGCTGTACAAAATAGCGAACATCGACACCCTGGACCTGCGGGCTTACATCACCGGCGCACAATTACCCGCCATCAAAGTGGGACAGGCCGTTACCGCGAGAATCGATAACGGCAGCGAGGGTTACAAAGAATACCCCGGAACTATCACCTGGATCTCGGCGAAATCTGAATTTTCACCGAAAACCATCCAGACCAAAGACGAGAGGGCTAACCTGGTGTATGCCATCAAAGTACGGGTGAAAAATGACGGTTACCTGAAAATAGGGATGTACGGGGAGGTTTTGTTTACCGCCAAAAAATAACAGCAGATGAGTTCGGTGAGTGTAAAAAATATAGTTAAAACCTACGGGGAGGTACGGGCCGTGGACGATGTCTCTTTTGAAGTGCAGAAGGGCGAGCTCTTCGGGCTGATCGGGCCGGACGGTGCCGGAAAAACCTCCCTGTTCCGGATCCTGACCACCCTGCTGCTGGCCGACAGCGGAACGGCCACCGTAAAGGGCCTGGATGTGGTGAAGGATTACCGGGCCATCCGCAATAAGGTGGGGTATATGCCCGGAAGGTTTTCCCTTTACCAGGATCTGACCATAGAGGAGAACCTCACCTTCTTTGCTACCGTCTTTGGCACCACCATCGCAGAAAACTATGACCTCATCAAAGACATTTATGAGCAGATCCGGCCCTTTAATAACCGCCGGGCAGGCAAGCTTTCCGGGGGGATGAAGCAGAAGCTGGCCCTCTGCTGCGCCCTGATCCATAAGCCCGAAGTGCTGTTTCTGGATGAGCCCACCACCGGTGTGGATGTGGTCTCCCGGAAAGAGTTCTGGGAGATGCTGGGCCAGTTGAAAAAACAGGGCATCACCATGGTGGTTTCCACGCCGTATATGGATGAGGCCACGCTCTGTGACCGGATCGCATTGATACAAAGCGGGAAGATCCTGTCGATAGATACGCCGGATGCCATCATCCAGAACTTCCCGAAACCCCTGTTTGCCGCTAAATCCAATCACATCTATGAGCTGCTGAAGGATTTAAGGAAGGAGCCCGGCGTGGAAAACTGCTACGCCTTTGGCGAATACCTGCACCTGACCCTCCGGTCACCGGAGGCTGATGCCATGAGTGTTATGAAAATGGCCGGCCGGCACAGCGGGGAAGGTTTTGAAGTTAAAATGGTCACACCTACTATTGAGGACTGTTTCATCCGCTTAATGGAAAAAATATGAAAGCAATTATCTGCAAAGGACTAACCAAGCAATTCGGTGATTTCAAAGCCGTAGACAGCATTTCCTTTGACGTGGAGCAGGGCGAGATATTCGGCTTCCTGGGGGCTAACGGCGCCGGGAAAACCACGGCCATGCGTATCCTCTGCGGGCTCTCCTACCCTACCGCCGGTGAAGCCACCGTGGCGGGCTTTGACGTGTACCGGCAGCAGGAAAAAATCAAAAAGAACATCGGCTACATGAGCCAGAAGTTCTCGCTGTACGATAACCTGACCCTGCTGGAAAACATTGAATTTTATGGCGGTGTGTACGGCGTATCAAGGGCCGATATCCGGACCCGCAGCCGGGAACTGGTGAGTACCCTGGGCCTGGAAAAAGAAGCCGGGAAGCTGGTGGCCGGCCTGCCTTTGGGCTGGAAGCAGAAGCTGGCCTTCTCGGTGGCCATATTCCATCGCCCCCGGATTGTGTTCCTGGATGAGCCCACGGGAGGCGTAGACCCCGTAACCCGGCGGCAGTTCTGGGATATGATCTACGAGGCCGCCGCAGCCGGCATCACGGTATTTGTCACCACGCATTACATGGACGAAGCCGAATACTGTAACCGCATCAGCGTGATGGTAGACGGCCGGGTGGAGGCACTGGATACCCCGGCCCGCCTGAAACAGCAGTTCAGCACTGACTCCATGGACGAAGTATTTTATCAACTGGCACGCGGTGCCAAACGATCAGCCGACTAACATGAAACAGCTATTTGCCTTTATCCGTAAGGAGTTTTACCACGTATTCCGGGACAAGCGCACCCTGCTCATCCTCTTTGGTTTTCCTGTGGTACAGATTATCCTGTTTGGTTTTGCACTGAGCAGCGAAGTAAAAAATATCGGGATCGCCATCCTGGATAACGCCCATGATGTACACTCGGAGCAGATCATTTCCCGGATAAATACCAGCGCCTATTTCCAGGTAAAAGCGCCGGCCCGGGGCTATAAGGACATAGAACGCCGCTTTAAGGAAGGCGACATCAAATGTGCGCTGGTCTTCCCCGCCGGCTTCGGTTCCGACCTGTATAAAACCGGCGGCGCACAGGTGCAGATCATTGCTGATGCTTCGGACCCCAATACCGCCACCACGCTTACGAATTACCTGAACTCCATCATCAGTAACTACCAGCAGGAGCTGAACCCTACCGCTAAGCTCTCTTACCGGATCGTGCCCGAAATGCGGGCCCTGTATAACGAGGAGCAGAATGGCTCACTCAATTTTATCCCCGGGGTGATAGCGCTGATCTTTATGATCGTGAGCACGGCGCTGACCTCGGTGGCGGTAGTACGGGAAAAAGAGCTGGGTACCATGGAAATCCTGTTGGTATCGCCTTTCAGGCCCATTATGGTGCTGATCGCCAAGGCCGTTCCTTACCTGGTGCTCTCCCTGATTGACTTTATCATCATCCTGGTACTGGCCGTATTCCTGCTGAACGTGGAGATCAAAGGCAGCCTGGTGCTGATCTTTGCAGAAAGCATCCTGTTTATCATCACCTGCCTCTCCCTGGGCCTCCTAATCTCTAACGTGACCGCCTCCCAGCAGGCCGCCATGCTGATGTCTATGATGGGCATGATGCTGCCTACCCTGCTGCTGACGGGTTTTATGTTCCCTTTGGAAAATATGCCCAAGCCGTTCCAGGTGGCCTCGCACATTGTGCCTTCCAAATATTATTACAGTATCATCAAAGCCGTGATGCTGAAGGGGCTGGGCTTCAGTTATGTGTGGAAAGAAACGCTCATCCTGGCAGGGATGGCCACCGGCCTGTTATTTGTGGCATTGAAAAACTTTAAAATCAGGTTATCGTGAAAAGACTGAGCTTTATATTGCAGAAAGAGTTCCGGCAGATCTTCCGGGACAAGACCATCCTGGCCATGATGCTGGTAGCGCCCACCATGCAGCTGATCATCCTGCCGTTTGCTGCTAATTTTGAGGTGAAGAACGTAAACGTGGCCTACGTAGACCACGACCACAGCAGTTATTCCCGTAAGCTGCTCCATAAGATCGGGGCATCGGGTTATTTCCGGATGGTGGGCGATCCGCGGTCGTATAAGGAGGGCCTGGAGATGATAGAATACGGTAAAGCCGACCTGGTGCTGGAAATCCCGGCCGGTTTTGAGAAAAACCTGGTGCGGGAGGGCAGCCAGAAAGTAAACCTTTCCGTAGATGCCATAAACGGCACCAAAGCCTCACTGGGGGGCGCTTACCTGGTTTCGGTGCTGGCCAATTTTAATAGTAACCTGGACGTAAACGTCAAGCTGCCGGACGGAAAGGCCGTGGCTCCGGCCGCCAAAATCACGGTAGCGGGCATCAACTGGTATAACCCGCGGGCCGAATACAAATACTACATGGTGCCGGGCATACTGGTGCTGCTGCTGACCATGATCGGTGGTTTTATCACGGCCCTGAATATTGTGCGGGAAAAAGAGATCGGCACTATTGAGCAGATCAATGTAACCCCCATCCAAAAGTGGCAGTTTATCCTGGGCAAGCTGATCCCGTTCTGGATTGTGGGGATGATCGTATTTACCATCGGGCTGACGGTCATGTACCTGGTTTACGGCATTTTCCCGAAAGGTAACCTGGCCGTACTCTATTTATTTGCAGCCGTTTACCTGGTAGCCCTGCTGGGTCTGGGCCTGCTGATATCCACCTTTGCAGAAACCCAGCTACAGGCCATGTTCATTGCATTCTTCTTTATGATGGTCTTTATGCTCATGAGTGGCTTTTTTACCAGCATAGACAGCATGCCCGACTGGGCCAGGGCCATGTCAGGTTTCACGCCGGTCACCCACTTCATTAAGGTGGTACGGCTGATTGTGCTCAAAGGCAGCGGCCTGGCCGACCTGAAAACCGAATTAGGCTACCTGGCACTCTTTGCCGTAGCACTGAACGGCCTGGCCATATTTAATTACCGCAAAACTACCTAGTTTGGAAGGATCTGTTTAAATTTACAAATATGAAAAGAAATTTATCAGCCTTTATAGCCACCCTCGCCTGGATAGCCGTTTTGACGCAATACTACCTGATGATTCAAAACCGCGTGGAATCAACCACTGAAACCACCATCCGGTTTTTCAGCTTCTTTACTATTTTGACCAATTCACTGGTGGCTGTTTTTTTTACCCTGAACCTTATGAGGCCAAAGACCGGGGAACATTCTATTCCGGATAGGCCCGGCACCCTGACGGCCGTTACGGTATACATCACTGTAGTAGGCCTGGTGTACCAGGTAATTTTAAGACAAACCTGGGAGCCGACAGGCCTACAGAAAATTATAGACGAACTGCTTCATTCAGTCATCCCGGTCCTGGTTATTGTTTTTTGGTACCTGTATGAGAAAAAGTCTTCCCTGAAGTTCAGCCAGATACCCAAATGGCTGATATATCCCCTGCTTTACCTGTTTTATGTGCTGATCCGCGGTAGCATTTCCGGCTTTTATCCTTATCCTTTTATTAACGTGGCAGCCATAGGCTGGCAAAAGGTGATGGTGAACAGCGCCGGAATTACGGTTTTATTTCTTGTTATTTCAGCGGTATTTGTAAAATTCGGAAAGTCCAGGGTATTTTTGTAGGCAAATACAGTACAAGTCAGCAGACGAATGAAAAAAATCGCCCTTTTTGCTTCCGGTTCAGGATCTAACGCAGAAAACATTATCCACTATTTCAAAGACTCCGATGCCGTGGAGGTGACCCTGATCCTGACCAATAATGCTTCAGCGGGGGTGATAGAGCGGGGAAAACGGCTGGACATCCCCGTGGTGGTCTTCAGCAGGAATAATTTCAGCAAATCCGATACCGTAATCCGGCTTCTCAAAAATAATGAGACCGACTGGATCATCCTGGCGGGCTTCCTGTGGCTGGTGCCTGAAAACCTGATCCGGGCCTTTCCTGGCCGCATCATCAATATCCACCCGGCCTTACTCCCCAAATACGGCGGTAAAGGAATGTGGGGCCACCACGTGCATGAGGCTGTGGTCAATAACTGCGAAAGCGAGTCCGGCATCACCATCCACCACGTGAACGAACATTATGACGAAGGGGAGATCATTTTCCAGGCCACCTGCCCCTTAACACAGGAAGACACGGCCGATTCCGTAGCCCAAAAAGTACATGAACTGGAGTACCGGTATTTTCCGGCGGTGATTGAGGCGGAGATTCTCAGGAACTGATACGCAGACGCGCTGCAGGCCACTGGTCCTAAAATGCATGAGTGGCATACGAGTGGAAAATGCCGGGATTTCCCGGCGGTGATCGAAGCGGAAATTCTCAAGAGCTAATTCTCCGGAAATCCGGGTTCCGGAAAAACCCGGACACGCTCGGCTCATCCAACTGCCCCCACTCCTGCTTCCTTACTTTTCTTATCCAGGGCGTATTTGCTCGGGGTGGAAACATCAGGACGCTCTTACTCTTTCCTTACTTCTTATCCAGTGCGTATTTTCCCGGGCCGGTCAGGATGAGCGCCACGGAGATCACCAGGTAAAGCAGGGCCATTTCCTTGGTCTCGAAGGGGTCAGAGGCATGTACCACAAAAGCCGCAATCAGCATGGTAACCGCATTAAACACCAGCGCCGTGCGGGTAAAGAGGCCCAGCATGATGAGGATGGAACAAAAGAATTCGGCAAATACCACCAGCCCCAGGCTAAGCCCGGATCCCAGGCCTACGGGGTCCCCGAACTGGAAGTTCCCGACCACCACTTTCTGGAATTTCGGCCACCCGTGCGTAAGCATGAAGGCAAATGAAAAAAAACGTAAAATCAATAAACCCAGATCCATGGAGATCGGGGCTGCCGACCTTAATTTTTTAAGCATAGTTAATTAATTTCTTCGTAATCAATGTACTGTCCATCCGTATCCCTCGTTTTCTGAGGTTTGTTGGGAGTAGCATTTTCTACCCTGATATCGCCTTCTTTGCGGGCAGGGTTTTGGTATTTATTCTGCTGCTGTACTACCTTGTTCATGACCAGCATACGAAATACAAAACGAACGACGGGTCCGATAAGTATAAAAAACAGAAACAGAACGAAAAGAAATTTAAACATGTTTGATTTGAATTACACACTAATATAACGTTTCAAAAGCAAAATCCATTCACCGTTCATCACTAAAAAAGCTCATTCAGCTAATCGGATGAGGTCAGAGAGGATCTCCGGGTGGCTGGGGCGCCGGGCGTTATCTTCCACTATCTTCCCGTTTTTATCCACCAGCATATACCGCGGAATACTCCGGATGCCGAGCCGGGCCAGCACTTCAGCGTTCCATCCCCCTTCCACGTGGCCGTTCACAAAATCCTGCAGGCCGTTAGATTTAATTCCTTCCTCCCATTTTTCCACGGTATCGTCAATGGAAATGTACAGGAATACAATGTCCTTTTTCAGCTTCTCCGGCAGGGATTCGTGCAGTTTTTTGGCATAGGGAAACTGCATTTTGCAGGGTCCGCACCAGCTGGCCCAGAAATCAACGTACACCACCTTTCCTTTAAATTTTGAGAGATCAAAGGTTTTTCCTTTCGGATCGGAAAAGGTAAGCACCGGGTTTTTCCTGGCTTCTTCTACCCGCTGCTTTTCCTCCCTGTCGGCCTGCTGCAGGGCCACGTCATCCAGGAAACGGCCGGTAAATAAGCCGCGTAGCGCCTCATCTTCTATCTGGCTCACCACACTTTGTGCCAGGCTGGTGCTGAGATAAGGTTTGTAGGCCAGCAGGAGCTGCGCCAGGGAATAGTCGATCACTTTACCTTTCAGATTCTTCAACGAATACTCCACTTTATCATTCACCATCAGCAGCATATTGGTGTATTTCTCAAAATTTTTTCCCCGTGAATTTTCATAGCTCACATAAAACGGAACCAGGTAGCGGAAAGCCCTGTACTTCAGGTTAGACGGCTGGCTCAATTCCTGCTTCCGGAAGCTTTTAGTGATCACTTCCGGAACGGAGACCAGCCTCCGGGATTTCTGGTCATCATTAGCGCGGACCACCGGGTAAGCGTAGATCAGATGCCAGTACTGGAAATCCGCCTCCTTATTGAAATGCGCTTTCAGGAAGGCGGAAACCGCGGCTTTCTCCAGGAACTGCTTCTGAGCCGCCCGCTGGTCAAAAAGCTCCATTTCCAGCGCATCTACGGTCAGCCTGGCAAAGCGCCCGTACTGATAAACATTATCGTAGTATTTCCCGAAACGGCCGGTAAAATCTTTCAGAAACTCCGGGTTACCGGCCAGTTCGATCTTCAGGGAGTCTTCATACGCACCGAATACCACGATATCCGAGCTGTCGGGCACGCTATGCTGAGCCCGTACAGCCGTGGTCAGAAACAGGAGAATAAGTATCTTTTTCATTAATCAAACCGTTCAAAAAACTCTACAAAATTAAGGAAGGGCGTTTGCCAGTACTTCTCTTCGTGTTTCCCCGCATTATTCCATTCTATGGTCACCAGGATGTCTTTTCCGTGGGTAAAAGTCTCATACAGCTGCCGGCTGAAAAACGGTAATGAATCCCCTTCCTTTTGCCCGTAATAAATAAGTACATGGCGGATATGATTATCTTTTAGACCCGCTTTAACCTGCTCCAGCACGTAGGAATTATCCGGCAGGGGCTCCGCCTGTGCCATGGAAAGCAGCCCGGCAGCCCGGAAAACCTCCGGGTATTTCAGTATGGCCTCCAGCGAGATCAGCGCTCCCATAGAGCTGCCGGCAATGGCCCTGACCGGTAGGGTACGATACTGTTTCTCAATATGCGGGAGCAGCTCCCGGACCAAAAACTGCAGGTATTCCTGCCCGCGGATCTCGTGCGGTACCTTCCAGGGATAGGGCGAATATTCACTGAGGCGGTCGGCATCCGAACCGATGCCCACCACTATAAATTGGCCCCGGTTAAAACGGTTCAGTGAGTCCAGGGTTTCATCCACCCGCCATTCCTGGCCATTATGGGTATAATAGCCGTCAAAAAGATTCTGGCCGTCGTGCATATAGATCACGGGATAGCGCTGCGTGGTTTCCCCGTAGCCCCGGGGCAGCAGCACCCAGAAAGCCTTATCTTTCTTCAGAATATCGGAGTGAAGTGTATCGGCCGTAAGCCGCTCTATTTTTTTCGGTGTTTTTTGGATGCGATCCGCCCAGCCGGCTATTTTCAGCATCACCAGCGTATCGCGGGAAACGGTCAGTTCGCGGTTAGAGACGGGGTAGCCGTCAGCGCTGCATTCCACTTTGGACCAGTGTCCGCGGGTGAGCTTAAACGCCAGTTGGGTACCCTCATTCAAGGAAAGCTCCAACCGGTAGCGGCCTCCCTCCTTCCGGAAAAGCCCGGCCGGAGCCGCCGGGTTCCACTGCACCTGGTCAGACGCCAGGTAGTAGGTGTCGTCTCCCCCCGGATTTTCCAGTTCAAAAATTACTTTCCTCTGCGCCTGCGTGCAGAAAGGAAAAAGGAGAAGCAGGATAGCCCATTTATTCATGAATATTTTGCGCATTAAGCCCGGGCAGGGAATCACCTGCCGGCGGATAGCAGAACGGTTTTATGCAATATACGAAGAAGGTGACTAAAAAGTACCTCTCCTGATGCGTTGTTTTCAGAATCCGGTCTCCGTCACCTCCTGCAATATACTCCTTCGGACTTATTATCAATGTCTTGCATCTTGCCGTAGTGGCGAGCCGCCTTCAGTATTTCTAACAGCCTCTAAACTACTAAATTACCACGTTTACGATACGTTTCGGCACCACGATGATCTTTTTCAGCGGTTTTCCTTCCATCCAGCGGATCACCTGCTCGTTAGCCAGCACTTCTTTCTCGATCTCCTCTTTGGCAGCATCGGCCGGGAACGTTAGCGTTACCCTTACCTTACCGTTGATCTGAACCGGGTATTCAAAAGCGTCTTCCTTCAGGTATTCCGGGTTCCACTGCGGGTAAGCGGTCTGGGTAATGGAGCCGGTTTCTCCTATCTGAGCCCAGAGTTCTTCCGTAATGTACGGCGCGTAGGCCGACATCACCACCAACAGGTCTTTCAGCACCGCCCGCGAATGGCATTTCTGGTCGGTAAGCTCATTTACACAGATCATAAACGAGCTCACGGAGGTGTTAAATGAGAAGTTCTCAATATCTTCCGCTACTTTCTTAATGGTCTTGTGCAGGGTCTTCAGGCTGTCTTTTGAAGGCTCATTCTCGTTCACCACATACCTGCCGTTCTGGTCAAAAAACAGGCGCCACAGCTTCCGCAGGAAACGGCTGGTACCTTCAATACCCTTGGTATCCCAGGGTTTGCTCTCGGTAAGCGGGCCCAGGAACATCTCGTAAAGCCGCAGGGTATCCGCGCCGTAGCGCTCTACCAGGGTATCCGGGTTTACGACATTGAACTTGGATTTCGACATTTTCTCCACCTCTGAGCCACAGATGTATTTCCCGTCTTCCAGGATAAACTGCGGGTTCTCGCCGATATCATTCCGGGTAGATTTAAACTTCTCCAGATCCAGCACATCTCCGTCTACAATGTTCACATCCACATGCAGCGGCGTTACGTCATATTCATTTCTCAGGCCGTACGATACAAAAGTAGGCACATCCGTTCCCTTCACCCGGTATACGAAATTCGACCGCCCCTGGATCATCCCCTGGTTAATCAGCTTCTTCGCAAACTCCTCTTCCTGTACGTAACCCAGGTCTTTCAGCACCTTGTTCCAGAAACGGCTGTACAGGAGGTGGCCGGTGGCATGTTCCGTACCGCCCAGGTAGAGGTCAATATCTTTCCAGTAATCCAGGGCTTCCTTGGAAGCAAAAGCCGTCTTATTCTGCGGATCCATGTACCTGTACCAGTACCAGCTGCTTCCCGCCCATCCGGGCATGGTGCTCATTTCCAAAGGATAATCCTCGGTTTCACTTTCCGGCCGGTAGGTCCAGTCTTTGGCGCGGCCCAGTGGCGGCTCTCCGGTTTCGGTAGGCTGGTATTTATCAATTTCCGGCAGGAACAGCGGCAGGTCTTCGTCGGCCACCAGGTAAGGGATCTGCCTTCCCGTTTCATTGGTTTTAAAGTACACAGGCACGGGCTCGCCCCAGTAACGCTGACGGGCAAATACCGCATCACGTAAGCGGTAATTCACTTTCCCTTTCCCGATCTTATTTTCTTCCAGCCAGCTGATCAGCTTAGCGGTAGCCTCTTTATATTCCAGGCCATTGATCATGCCGGAGTTAATGTATTTTCCTTCTTTGGTGGCATCGGCCTGGTGCTCTATGTCCTGCTGGGCATCCAGGATAGGCAGGATGGGCAGGCCGAAATGGGTGGCGAAATTCCAGTCGCGCTGGTCGCCCGAAGGCACTCCCATCACCGCACCGGTTCCGTATCCCGCCAGCACGTAGTCAGCTATCCAAATAGGCACCTTCTCGCCGTTTACCGGGTTAATGCAATAACTGCCGGTAAACGCACCAGACACGGTTTTTACGTCGGCCATCCGGTCCAGCTCTGAGCGCTTCTGGGTTTCTTCGATATACCCGCGTACGGCATCCGCCTGCTCCGGTGTGGTCAGGCCGGTCACCCATTCGTGTTCCGGTGCCAGTACCAGGAAACTTACCCCGTAAATGGTATCTACCCGGGTGGTAAACACCTCGATCTCCTTATCGGAATTTTCTACTTTGAAGCGTACAGACGCACCGGTAGACCGCCCGATCCAATTGCGCTGCTGGTCTTTCAGCGATTCCGACCAGTCAATGGTATCCAGGCCGGAGATCAGCCGGTCGGCATACGCCGTAATGCGCATCATCCACTGGCTCATTTTCTTCTGGATAACCGGGTAGCCCCCCCTTTCCGACACGCCGTCTTTCACCTCATCGTTAGAGAGCACCATGCCCAGTGCGGGGCAGAAGTTCACTACAGATTCCGCCAGGTAGGTCAATCGGTAGTCCAGTGATACCTCGTATTTTTTATCTTCGGACCAGCTGTTCCACTCTTTGGCTGTGAACAGGAGCAGGTCTTCGGCCGTGGCCGCATTCACTGCGGCGGTTCCGCCCTGGCTGAAACGCTCGTAAAGGGTGGAAATATCCTCGGCTTTGTCTGTATCTTTATTGTACCAGCTGCTGAAGATGCGGCTGAAAATCCACTGCGTCCATTTGTAATACTCCGGGTCGGAAGTACGTACTTCCCGGGACCAGTCGTAGGAAAAGCCTATATTTTTCAACTGCGAAATATAGGTTTTGATATTCTGTTCGGTAGTCACGGCCGGATGCTGCCCGGTCTGGATGGCGTATTGCTCGGCCGGCAGCCCGAAAGAGTCAAAACCCATGGGATGCAGCACGTTATAGCCTTTCAGTCTCTTGTAGCGGCTGAATATATCAGAGGCAATATAGCCCAGCGGGTGGCCCACATGAAGCCCGGCCCCGGAGGGATAAGGAAACATATCCAGTACATAGTATTTGGGCCGTGAGGGATCGGTCTCTACTTTATACGTCTGGTTTTCTTCCCAATACTTTTGCCATTTTTTCTCGATTTCCCGGTGATTATATTCTGCCATTTTGCCTGATTAATTCTAAAAATGCTGCAAAATTAAGGGAAATCCGGCGGGAAAGCTAATCTATCCGTTCATTTTATGACCTCATGGTACCGGGCCAGCAGGGCATCGGCTACCTTTTGATGCCCGTGGGCATTGATATGGTCGTCAAAATAGAAATAGTCTTCGTGATTCAGCACCGGGCCCAGATTCACAAACGCGATGTCTTTCACCCCGTGCTCCTTAGCATAAGCCTCAAATTTTTCAATCATGGCAGGATCCGTATAGAAGCTACCGGTATACGTAAGGATCACCGGTACGGGCGTGATCTGCCGGATCTCTGCCAGGATGCTGTAAAAATCCGACAGGAAAGCAGGGAATTCCTTAGAATTACCTTTCAAAGCCGCTTCCGTAGCATCCGGGGCTTTAACAGAGGCCACGGCCTTCACCAGCGCCGTTCTCAGGTATTTAAACGGAATCCATTTCGTGTACTTTTTATTGTCGGCCACCTGGGCATCAAAATCCGCCTGAGTCCGGCTGCCCAGCCGCTTATTCTTGATGTAATAATCATTCTCTTCCAGGTCCGTATCGTGAAACTGGATAATGATAGCCTTCAGCGAGTCGGTCTGCGTACGGGCCAGCATCCGGAACTCCCGGGCCGTGCCGTAGGAAGAAACGCCCGTGCTCAGGCATTTCAGGCCGGATTTCTGTTCAAAAACCGCCGGGAAGCTCTGATCCTGCTCCACGCCCCAGCCCATGGTGAAGGAGTCGCCCAGGAAGATCACCGCGGGATGCTCCAGGCTGGCGGCGTCATCGCGCACGCCCAGTGGGTTTACATCATAGGAAGTCTTAAATTCAAACGATTTAAAGTGCGAATGGCCCGGTTTAAGCGTATAAAACAGCTCGTTATCGTAGCGGGCGGACTCCTCCTGGAACTGGATCATGGAGCGGTTATCCAGGGCTACGCCCTTAAAATGGGCCAGCCAGCGGCTCAGCTTGGCTTTTTCAGGGAGGAAACCGGCGCCAAAATTCAGGATCACCACATACACCAGCTCCCATACCACAAAGACCAGCATAAACACCCAGCCTTTCAGGTTAAAGCTTTTAGACAGGAGGTAGCCCAGCAGCAGCAGGCAAAGCCCGAAACCGTAAGGCTGCACCCAGTCCTGCAGCATGGCCGTTACCCCCGGCCGGTTAGGGATTATAAACAGGTCAGCCCTGAAAGCGAATATCACCACCCCGAACAGCGCTAACACGGCTCCGATCAGGTATTTTTGCGACTTTGTCATCCCGATTTTAAATTAAGCTTTCTTCACCTCTATTTCCCAGATCCTGAACCCGTTAGCCGGAACGGTCACGTCCAGGCTGATGGCCTCACCGGCTTTCACTTCCATTTTTTCCCCTTCCGCAAATACCGGCTTGAACTTCATCCGGATGTGACCGTCCTTAAATACGGAGCGGGGCAGCTTCACGGTGAAAGTTCTTTCTTTCTGAAGGTCAAAATTATAAACAAACAGCAGGCATTGTTTCCGCGAAAAACGCAGGTAAGAATAGATCACACGCTCGTCATAGCCCGGGCTCAGCCCGAAGCCGTTCAGGTACTGCATATCGTGAAACTCGCCGGCATAAACGGCCTCATTTTTCTGCATAAAATGAAGCAGGCGCTCGTAATAATCGTGCACAGCGGCGGTTTTGGGTTCCAGGGGGGCCGTAGTGTAGCTGCCCAGCCAGGGTTGCAGTTCCGGCAGGCCCCAGAAATCGAAAATGGTGGTCCGCCCGTCATCGCCCTGGAAGCCCTCCGCCTTATCGGGCCTCACGCCAAACTCCTGCCCGGCATAGATCATCAGCGGCCCGGTGTGGAGGGTGGCCGAGAGCATCATGGCGGCGTAAGCCGACTCCGGCGTTTTGCCGAATTCATCCGAAGCGATCCGCTGCTCATCGTGGTTTTCCAGGAAGCGCAGCATTTTTTGCGAAAAATGACCGGATTCTTTCTGCCACACACCGGAGATGTCCATGGCATTTCCGTGCCCTTCGATCAGCCGGCGCAGGGCATCGTACAGCCCCACTTTGTCATATAAATAATCAAAATTACCGTAATCCAGGTAATTCCGGTACTCGGCCGGGTTATAGATCTCCGCTATAAAGATCACCTCCGGGTGGCGGCTCTTCACCTGGGGGATCACCCAATGCCAGAACTCCACGGGTACCATTTCGGCCATGTCGCAGCGGAAGCCGTCCACGCCTTTCATCGCCCAGAACTCCAGGATATCCAGCATCTGCTTCCAGGTAGGCGGGATGGGGTCAAAATGTTTCCTCCGGCCGTTCAGGTAATCTACCCCGTAGTTCAGCTTGATGGTTTCAAACCAGTCGTTAATGCTGGGGGCTTCTGAAAAAACGTCGTTTCCGGTAGCCTTGGCGGGGTACTCGGCATACGGCTGATCAAACGCCACCGGCGGATTTACACCGTCCGGAACCGCAAAGTGCTTCCCCGGTACATAATAGAAGTTATTGGAAGGGCTGAACGCCCGGGAATTGTCATCTTTCTCACCGAAATCCACCGCTCCGGCCGGTTTAACATCTGACTTGTACTGGCGGGCCACGTGGTTAGGCACAAAATCAATGATGGCTTTCAGCCCGGCCTTGTGGGTGCGCTGCACCAGGGCCTCAAACTCGGCCATCCGCTGCGGTACCTCATCGGCCAGGTAAGGGTTTACGTCATAATAATCCCGGATGGCGTAGGGGGAGCCTGCTATTCCCTTCACCACCTGGGGGTGATCTTTGGCAATACCGAAGGCCGAAAAATCGGTCATGGTGGCATGCTCCACCACCCCGGTATACCAGACATGGCTCACACCGAATTTCTTCAGCGCCTTCAGCGCCTTGGCGTTCATGTCGCTGAATTTACCCGTACCATTTTCCGAAAGGGTGCCGTAAAATTTATTGGTAGTATTTTTATTTCCGAAAACACGCAAAAAGATTTGATATACCGAAATTTTATCCATATTGTAAAAAAAGTTGATATTCGAAATCACCGACATTATGTTACATTCGCAAAAATATTCGTAAAAATAATTAAAATTTCATGGCAAGGCATGCTTTTCTTTTTGACCTGGACGGTGTTTTAGTCGATACGGCGGTGTTTCATTTCCAGGCCTGGCGCAGGCTGACCCGGGAACTGGGCTTCGACATCGACGAAGAATTTAACGAAACCCTGAAAGGGATCAGCCGGATGGATTCCCTGGACAGGATTTTAAATCACGGCGGAGTGACGTTGACACCGGAAGAAAAAACAGCCTTCGCCACCCGGAAAAATGACTGGTACCTGGAGCTGGTGAATCAAATGACACCGGTCGACGTGCTGCCCGGCGTGGAAGACTTCCTGAAAGCAGCTAAAAGCCGGAATATCAAAATAGCCCTGGGATCTGCCAGTAAAAATGCGCCGGTGATCCTGGAAAAAACCGGGATCCTCCCCTATTTTGATGCGGTTATTGACGGAAACCACGTTTCCCGCAGCAAGCCGGACCCCGAAGTATTTCTGAAAGGAGCCCAGGCTTTAGGGGTCTCCAATGCCGAATGTGTGGTGTTTGAAGATGCTTACGCAGGCATCCAGGCGGCCAAAGCAGCCGATATGTATGCCGTGGGAATAGGTACGACTGAAGTATTAAGTAACGCCGATATAGTGGTTCCCGGTTTTGAAGAAATTACACCGGAGCAATTTGTATAATAAAATATCTGAATGAAAAATTATCTGAAATATGACCAGTGGAAGATCTGGGAAGACCGCTTCCATGCCGAATACAATGAAGTGACGGAAAGTATCATGAGCCTCGGTAACGGGAAATTCGGGATACGCGGAAACTTCGAGGAAAAATTTACGGGCCATACCCTGCAGGGCAGCTACGTGGCCGGCGTGTGGTTCCCCGATAAAACCCGCGTGGGCTGGTGGAAAAACGGCTACCCCGACTATTTCGCCAAGGTGATCAACTCCGTGAACTGGATCGGCGTAGACGTGGAAGTAGACGGCGCGGTAGTGAACCTGGCCGAAGCCCATATCCTGGAATTTCACCGGGAAATCAACCTGGAAACCGGTACCCTGATGCGGTATTGTACCCTGGAGCTGGCCGGCGGAAAACAGATCCGTATTCATACCCAGCGCTTCTGCAGCATCAGTAACGACCGCATCGGGCAGGTGGATTTTGAGGTACAGGCGCTTAACTTCTCCGGGAAGCTGGCCCTGGTTTCTTACCTTGACGGCGACGTCAGGAATAAAGATAGCAACCACGACGAGCGTTTCTGGCTGGAAACCGGTAAAAAAACGGCCGGGGACAGCGCCGCACTGCAGGTCAGAACCAAGCCAAACCCTTTCGGAGTACCGCAGTTTGATGTGGCTGTGGCCATGCAGAACCAGGTGAGCCTGCTCCGGTCTTCGGCTGACGGAAGCACCGTACACCCGGCCCGGATCACCCCAGCAGAAATTTTGAAGGAAAAATATACGGGTCTGAAATATGAAAAGGAAGTAGCACCGGGCGAAGGGCTGAGCCTGAGAAAAACCGTCTGCATCCTTAATTCCAATGATTATACCACCGGTGAACTGCTGGCTGCCGCCCAAAAACAGGTGGAAGAAGCCGCGCAGAACCATCATTTACTGCATGAACACCGCAATGCCTGGAAAAAAGCCTGGGAAAACTGTGATATCGTGATTGAGGGGGATGTTTCCGCCCAGATCGGTATCCGTTTTAATATTTTCCACCTCCTCCAAACCTATAATGGCACGGATTCCCGGCTGAACATCGGGCCCAAGGGCTTTACCGGCGAAAAATACGGCGGCGTGACCTACTGGGATACTGAAGCCTACTGTATTCCCTTCTACCTGGCTTCCAGTGACTTCTCCGTGGCCCGTAACCTGCTGGTTTATCGCTACAATCACCTGCCGAAGGCCATTGAGAATGCAAAGAAACTAGGGTTCAAAGACGGTGCCGCGCTCTACCCCATGGTGACCATGAACGGCGAAGAGTGCCATAACGAATGGGAGATCACCTTTGAGGAAATCCACCGGAACGGCGCCATTGCCTACGCCATTTACGACTACATCAATTATACAGGCGATGAAGCCTACCTGGCCGAATACGGCCTGGAAGTGCTGATCGGGATAGCCCGGTTCTGGGCTCAGCGGGTGAACTGGTCGGCCGACAAACAAAAATACGTCATGCTGGGCGTGACCGGGCCTAACGAGTACGAGAATAACGTCAACAATAACTGGTATACCAATTACATCGCCGTCTGGACGCTGAAATACACCCTGGAGGCCTTCGGAAAAGTGAATAACCTGTCGGCCATACTGGAAAAAACCGGCTTCCGCCAGGAAGAAGAGACCGCCCGCTGGAAAGATATCATCGAAAAAATGTACTTCCCGGCCGATGCCGCCCGGAATGTATTCCTTCAGCAGGACGGCTTCCTGGATAAGGAGCTGATCCCCGTGGATCAGCTGGCCGAGCGTCCCATTAACCAGAAATGGTCATGGGACCGGATCTTACGCTCCTGTTTTATCAAGCAGGCCGACGTGCTGCAGGGCCTGTATTTCTTTGAAGACGATTTCGATGAGGACACCCACCGCCGGAACTTCGACTTCTACGAGCCCATGACCGTGCATGAGTCCTCACTCTCCCCCTGCGTGCACTCCATCCTGGCGTGTAAACTGGGAAAAACGGAAAAGGCCTATGAAATGTACCTCCGTACTTCCCGTCTGGACCTGGATGATTATAACAATGACACCGAAGACGGGCTACATATCACCTCCATGGCCGGTACCTGGCTATCGGTCATTAAGGGCTTTGCGGGTATCCGTATTAAAAATACCGAACTGGAGATCCATCCGCATCTGCCGGCGCAGTGGAAATCACTGACCTTCAGGATGGGTACAAAATCCGGCCTGAAAGAGATCTATATTGATCATGAGGGGCACCGGGTGAGGGAAATTTAAGAGTAAAAACCGGAGGGGGGCTAAAAGTTTTTTAGCCCCCTTCAAACTCTAATTGCATCTGCCCGAAATCAGGCGGGGTAGTATTGTTCAGGTTAGACAGACCAATCCCCAGCAGCCGAACCGGCCGCGAAGAATCAAAACTCTGCTTAAACAGCTCCAAAGCCAGGCCCTTAAAGCTGTCATAATCTTTGATATAGGCCGGGGAAGACTTGCTCCTGTTCATAATGGAAAAATCATGGAACTTGACCTTTAAGGTGACCGTCCGGCCAAAAATCTGTTTCTTCTCCACCCATTCCCATACTTTCTCCGCCAGGATCAGAAGCTGGGTTTCCTGCTCTTCAAAATCAGCTGTGTCTTTATCAAACGTATCTTCCGCACTCACCGATTTCCGGATTGAAGAAGCATCCACCGGGCGATTATCTTCCCCGTGCGCCACCCCGAAATAATACTTTCCGGCCTTCCCGAAATGGGTAGTCAGCCATTCCAGCGACTTTTGTTTTAAATCGGCCCCGGTATGCACACCCGACTGCCGCATTTTTTCCGCCGTTACCTTCCCGATCCCGTGGAAACGCTCTATCGGCAGGGAATCAATGATCAGGGGAGCCTTCTTCGGCGTGATCACAAAGAGTCCGTCCGGCTTATTAAAATCCGAAGCGATTTTTGCCAGGAATTTATTGAACGAAACCCCGGCCGAAGCCGTCAGGCCTGTTTTTTCAAAGATCTTCAGCTTGACCTCCCGGGCAATATCCGTAGCAAACGGCATATTTTTGAAATTTTCAGTCACATCCAGGTAAGCCTCATCCAGTGATAAGGGCTCTATGAGATGGGTATACTCCCGGAATATTTCACGGATCTGGTCGGAAACCTCTTTATACACCCCAAAACGCGGCCTCACCACAATCAGCTCCGGGCATTTCTGTTTCGCCATCCAGGTAGGCATGGCAGACCGCACCCCGAACTTCCGCGCTTCATAGCTGGCAGTGGTCAGCACCCCCCTACCGGAAAGCCCGCCCACCCCCACGGGTTTCCCCCGCAGCTCCGAGAAATCCCGCTGCTCCACCGATGCATAAAACGCATCCATATCGATATGAATGATTTTCCTGTCCATTTTTGTTTGTTTTTCAACTTTTGCGGCCTAAATTTCCGCAGAACAATAAATCTATTGCATGGAAAACAATATGAATGAACTGGCCCGGCAGCTCCGGTGTCCCTCCGGCCCCTATGCCCGCGAGGTAGGCGACAATATGTTCCAGTCTAATTTCAACATGATCCGCAAAACCATTGACGGGCTAAATATAACAGAGAATGAGCAAATACTGGAGATCGGGTTCGGAAACGGGAAGCATCTCTCCTACCTGCTCTACCGGGCACCGCAGCTGTCGTACCGGGGTGTGGACATTTCCGAAGCCATGGTGCAGGAAGCCTCTGAAAATAATCCTTCAGAAAACGTTCACTTCTCTCTGACCGACGGCAGCGGGAAACTGGATTTCCCCGATGAAACCTTTGACGCCTGCTTTACCGTCAATACCCTCTACTTCTGGCCGGATGTGCCCCTGCAGCTAAAGGAGATCCGCCGGGTGCTGAAGCCCTTCGGAAAGTTTACCATGGGATTCATTGAACAGGAATTCGGCCGCCACCTCCCCTTCACCCAAACCGGCTTCACTTTTTATGGTAAGGAGGAATTAAGCCGGTATCTGCTTTCGGCCGGTTTTGACGAGGTCAGCTACGAAGATTTCACGGAAGAGGTTTTGAGTAAGGACGGTCAGGCGGTGGTACGGCCGTTTTCGGTGGTGAGGGCCGGGTGAGCGGGTTTCCTGCGATACTAAAGCAGCCCATATTCCCGCGCTTTGTTGATGACAATCACCATATTTCCTGTACTAAACTTTTGTAAGAGTGTGGCACGGTGAGTTTTTACGGTGAGTGGGCTGATGAATAATTCTTCGGCAATCTGGGCTGATTTCTTACCTTCTGCCAGCAGTTGGAGGATTTTTTTCCGTTGGGTAAGCTCGGGAATTTCAACAGGTTCTTTCAATTCGTTCAAATTAAAATTCTGTTTAACTTCCGTGCTGAGGGCTATCTTTCCGGCAAAAGCCTCCCGGATACAATAGAGGATATCGCCTGCATCTGCCGTTTTTAGCACATAACCGTTGGCGTCGCTCTGCAGCATCTGCCTGAAGATGCTTCGTTCACTCAGGTTACTGATGACGAGGACCACCACATTGGGGTATTTTTTTTTTGATTTCCCGGCATATCTGTATCCCGTTGTCATCAGGTAACGTGATATCCAGCAGCACTATATCTACCTCTGCCATACCTGTAAATTCCATAAATGCACCGGCGGTACTGAACTGACCCTGTAATTCCAGATGACAGTAGTCCTGGATCACATTCTTAAATCCTTCAATAACCAGCGGATGGTCATCCACGATCACGATGCGTATTTTATGGCTATTGTCCCACATGCAATTCAATATTTATATTCGTTCCTTCCTCTGAGGTTTCTATGTCCATCTTTTCATGGAGCAGGCCAACTCTACTCCGGATATTTTTTAAACCCAGGCCGGTATCGGGTACACGATCAGGAGCAAAACCCTTACCATTGTCTTCCACAGTGATAAAGAATACATCTTCCGACTGGCTGCATTGCACCATGATTCTTGACGCTTCCGCGTGTTTCAACGCATTATGAATGAGTTCCTGCACTATCCGGTAAATCATGACCTGTACCTGGGGGTGAAAGTGTTCGCGGACATCGAATGCGCGAAAGCTTACTTTCACACCCGGAAGTTGCGCCTCATCGCAAAGATCCTTCAGGGCCACTTCCAGTCCCGATTGTAATAAGGATTCGGGCATCATATTCCTGGAGATCCGCTCGCCTGAGATCATCGGGGGCAAGCCTTTTGAACAGATCCGCTGATTTGTTGAGGTACAGGATCGCCTTATCGTAATTTTCGTAGTTCATAAAAGGCAGCGCCACATTGGCATAGCCATCTGCCATGCGCAGGCTATCCCCTCCTAAAGCGGCGAGGGGTATAGCTTTTTCAAGAAACAGGTTGATATAAGTGGTGTTGTCGCCCCGAAACTGTGCCAGCACCCCTTGTTTGCCCATGTCCTGCTTTGATAAATATACGCTTCCGGAGTAGAGACCTGTTGAAAATACCGGATGGCCGTATCGAAGGCTTTCTCCGCTTCCATAGGGGAAAATTCCATGTAGGCCCTTCCCAGATAGAAATAACCGATGCCTTCATAAAACGGATCTCCCGTAACATATTTCAATCCCTCCCTGATATACCGGATGGAGGTTACGGTATCGTATATGGCGATCTGGTCCCCCCGTTCATAGAGCAGCTCTGCCTTTTGATGACCTGTTTTGGCCTTTTTTAATAGTGTCCCGAGGCTATCCGGCCATAGCGTGCCCTGCGCCTGTACCACGGTACTGAGGCAGAGGATAAGGAATCCCAAAGACAGGTGTTTCAATGTCATGAAAATAAATTACAATCGGGTAATATTAACGAATATGTCGATAACCCGTATCGATAGCTTTAAAAATACTCCTTTGGGAGTATTGCTGCCGTGTTTACTCTTCCCCAACTTTGAACCAAAAATAAATGAGCTTATGAAAACGATCAAACCTTTAGTAACTCTCATTACGGCCACCTTTATTTTGAATGCCTGTGAAAAGAATGACGTAGAACCTAAAGAAAATGTGCTGTACGAAACCGATTTCCGGAAGAATGATGGCAGTTGGTGGACAGGTACTTTAGAAGACGGGCAGGCAAATTATCAGAATGGACAATATGTAATAGAAGGGTCTTCATTGAACAAAGGGGAATCTATGAGACCTGTTACTTTGAGCCGTGTATTTTCGGGCAGTACTTCCAATACAGCCATTGAAACTTCAGTGAAAATAGAATATACCACCAGTCCTGATTACGGGGTGGGCGGCGTAATCTGGAATTATACATCCACCGGTACAGATTATTCCTATTATGCGCTTTTGATCAGCCACGGAGGTCATTAGAGTATTGCCGGGTATGACTCTGCCTCGGATAAATGGACGTATACTACTGACTGGGAAATAAGCAGTGTCATACGTAAAAATGATTTCAACACTGTGCGCATCGTGCGCGAGAAGGGTAAAATCATTTGTTATATCAACGACACACGGATGATTAACCTAACCGCTGACGACAGCATCGTGCTGGATCGCGTGGGCCTGTATTCCATCTCACATTCGAAATTAACGGCAAGACATTTTAAGGCGTATGAATTGCCGTAATGGATGTTTCTTAATTGGCCTAAGCCTTTCCCGCTCTTATCCGCCTAAAATATAAATCAGCTCTGTCATGACTTTGTCTTCAATCAAGAAGTAAGCCAGGAAAAGTGTGCTTCAATCCTTATTTAATGTCAGAAAAAGTGTGTTTATTTTGTTTTTTATGTCAGAAAAAGTGTATTTTTACATAACTTTTATGTCGTAAAAAATGTATAGAAACAAAATAAATAAGCTGATTCAATGGAAGTTATATCCAGAAAGAAAGCCACTTGTTATTTTGGGTGCAAGACAAACAGGTAAAACCTGGCTATTACAAGAGTTCGGAAAAAGGGAGTACAAACAAACCGTATATATTAATTTTGAACGGGCAACCGCTTTAAAAGACATTTTTTTACCTGATTTGGATGTAAAACGATTAATTACCGCTTTCGAACTATACTCTAACCGTAAAATTTCTGCTGATGATACACTTATCATACTGGACGAAATACAGACAGCACCTAAAGGGATTACTTCTCTAAAATATTTTTACGAAGACGCCCCCGAATATCACATTGTGGCTGCGGGTTCTCTGCTAGGCCTGAATCTGCATCCTGAAGAGTCTTTTCCCGTGGGAAAAGTTTCCTTTTTGGAATTACAACCGATGTCGTTTTATGAGTTCTTGCTGGCTGTGGAAGAAGAGGGATTAGCGCGTATTTTAGATGAAAAAATGTGGGACATGCTACCTGCATTTTCTGAAAAATTGAAAGAATATCTGCGGTATTATTTTTATGTGGGAGGAATGCCCGAAGTAGTACTCCATTTTTCGCAACACCGCGACTGGAAAAAGGTGCGCGAGTTGCAGAACGACATACTAAAAACCTACCAAAATGATTTTTCAAAACACGCTCCACCACCTATAGTTCCTCGTATCAATATGGTTTGGGAGAGTATTCCCAGCCAGCTGGCAAAAGAAAACAAGAAATTCATTTACGGAGTAATAAGAGAAGGTGCAAGGGCAAAAGATTTTGAACTGGCTATCCAATGGCTGACCGATACAGGCTTACTACATAAAATACAGGCCATTTCAAAACCCGCTTTGCCACTCTCTGCTTATCAGGAATTGTCCACATTCAAAGTCTATCACAACGACATCGGCCTGCTGGGTGCTATGGCAAAGCTAACAGCCAGAACCATCATTGAAGGGGATGCTATTTTTACAGAATTTAAAGGGGCTTTGACAGAACAGTATGTCTTTCAGCAACTGAAACTAAACAGCGATTTGTCTGTTTATTATTTTCCTTTTGAGAACAGTAAAAATGAGGTGGATTTTATAGTTCAGAACGAGCAGGATGAAATCATTCCGATAGAAGTAAAAGCGGGCGAAAACCTGAGAGCCAAAAGTTTTAAATTTTTCTGTGAAAAGTATCATCCCAAAATCGCTATCCGAACCTCACTTTCCGATTACAGAAAAGAAAGCTGGATGACCAATGTTCCCTTGTATGTTATTGGCAGTTTTTTGAACTAATACCTTCAGACATAATCAAAAATTAATGCGCCCCCATCCGCCTCATCAGAAAATAAAACCCCGCAGCCGTCACCACCGTCACCCCGCCTGTTACCCACCAAAGCGTCTCGAAACCCCAGTGTTCAATGGTATACGTGCCCGCATACGGTGAAAAAATATGGGAGACGGAGAAGGCCAGGGAGTACATGCCCATGTAGGCGCCGCGGTTAGAATCATCGGCATTCCGGACAAAAACCGTAGACATATAGGGCATGGCCAGTATTTCTGAAACGCATAACAGGGTAATGGAAAAATACAGCATCCAGAGGGTGTAGCTCAGGTTTAAAACCACAAAGGCCAGGCCGCAGAACAGGGCTCCCAGGATAATAATGTTAGCTATAGACAGAAACTTACCGGTCACCTGTACAATGATCATCTCAAATAACACAATAAACAGCCCGCTGTAACCCAGGATGATCCCGATCTGGAATTCGGATAAATGATGCCCTTCTTTGTAAAACAGCGGGAGCGTGCTGAGCAACTGGAAGAAACAAATGGCATACAGGGCACATAAAATCATAAAAGCCACCATCCGGGGATTCCGGTAGGGAGACTCCACCTCCCGGGCCAGCTTTTTCTCCTCCGGCGTGACCCGGGGCATACGACTTCTGAAATAATAGACAAATAAACAGCTGGCCAGAAATGCGCCCAGGGCGTTTCCGTAAAACAGCCAGTCGTACGAAATCCCCGCCAGGAAACCTCCCAATGCCGGCCCCACGGAAAAACCGAGGTTAACGGCCATCCGGTTTAATGAAAAGGCTTTGGTGATATTTTCTTTGGGCGTATAGTACGACAGGGCCACCGAGTTAGCCGGGCGAAAAACATCAGCGATGGCGCTCAGCATAAACACGCCTATGGAAACACTGAAAACGGTTTTCAGTTCCGGCAGGATCAAAAACACCGGAATCGTTAAAAAGAAGCTGTACACCTGGGTCTGGTAAAAGCCTATTTTATCGGTCAAAACCCCGCCAATGTACGAGCCCACCACCGCCCCGATCCCGAAACAGCTCAGCACCAGGCCCGTTTCTTTCAGGGAAAAACCCAGCGACTGCGTCATGTAAACGCCCAGGAACGGCACCACCATAGCTGACGTCCGGTTAATCAGGATCACCAGGGCCAGCATCCAGACCTCTTTTGACAGGCCCCGGAAGGAATTGATATAGTACTGAAACGGGTTTTTCACATCAGGAAAGCAAAGGTAAGAAAAAATCATATCCGCCCTGCACAGGCGCATGGGATTTCCGGCGGGGCTGAAACCGGTGGAAATAAGTGAAAAATACGAGGCGTTGAGTACAAGGGCGATGCCGGAAGTACCGGCCGGGTTCCGAAACCATACCGCAATTTACGTGTTTACCCGCGTTTAAGATTCACGATCTCCCGCCGTAACTCCGTAAACATCTCCCGGATGGTCTGGGGCCGGAGGTCATCCGGTTGTGCTTCGCTGGTGGCGATGCTGCAGGCAAACTCCCACACCTCCAGCAGGTCAGCCAGATCCACCTCATACGGCATATAAAACGGGTTATCCGAACTAAGCAACAGGGAATTCCGCTTCTTTTTACCCAGTCGTTTATAGCTGATGCCCTCATGGCGGGTAATGAAAACGTAGGTTTTCCCTTCTTTTAAATCGTCTTTGCGCTCCACGTACTTCCCGATGATAAAGGAGCCTTCGCTGTGGGGCGGCATGGAGTCACCCGTGGCGGGAAACGCCCGGTACTTGGCATGCGACAGGAAAGGCAGGGAGATATGCTGCAGGCTTTCAATGTATTCCGGGTCACTGTACCCCATCAGGTAACCCATCTGGGCCTTGTGCGGGATGATCTCTATTTTATTTTTTCCTTCGGCATCTACTGCCACGGGCAGCAGGATGCGGTTATCCGGGAGCTGCTGCAGTTCCCGGATCGGTACGCGCCGGATATCCACCGACACCAGCAGGTCGATGCTCACATGAAAATAGCGCGAGATTTTCACCAGCAGCTCAATGGGCGGCTCCGCCATGCCGTCCTCATACTTGGCATACCGGCCCCGGGTGATCACCAGCTGATCGGCCACCGCCTGCTGCGACATCCCCATCCGGGCCCGCAGATACCGCATATTATCAGAGAGTAACGACATTGCTATAATTTGTAGCAACAAATATACAAACATTTGATAAAAAACGTAGTAATTTTATCAAAAAAATAAAAACACCGGAGTGGGGAATACTTCACTCTTTTAAAATGGAACGCGCCATTATACATATGGACCTGGACACGTTTTTCGTGTCATGCGAGCGGCGGGACAATGATACCCTGAAGGGAATCCCCGTTATTATTGGCGGTGGTGACCGCGGTGTGGTGGCTTCCTGTTCTTATGAAGCCCGGTACTTCGGGGTACACTCGGCTATGCCCATGAAGCTGGCCCTGCGGCTATGCCCCGATGCCAGGGTTATCCGGGGAGACATGGAGAAATATTCTGAATTATCCCGGGAGGTCACACAACTTTTGGAAGAAAAAGCCCCGGTAGTGGAAAAGGCCAGCATAGATGAGCATTATCTTGATATCAGCGGGATAGACCGTTTTTTCGGGGCTTATAAATGGACACAGGAGCTGATGGAGAGTGTGAGCAAAAAAACAAGATTACCCATCAGTTACGCCTTATCGGTGAATAAGACCGTGGCCAAGATCGGTACGGGTGAAGCCAAGCCAACCGGAAAAATACAGATCCCGCAGGAGCAGATAAAACCCTTCCTGAATCCGCTTTCCATTAAAAAGATACCCATGCTGGGAGATGTTACCTTCCGGCTCCTTTCCCGCATAGGCATACGCCATATCCATACACTCGCCGACATGCCCGTAGAAGTGCTGCAGCAGATGATCGGCAAAAACGGCACGGAACTCTGGAAAAAGGCCAACGGGATCGATAACTCGCCCGTGGAGCCCTATGGCGAACGGAAGTCGGTTTCTACGGAAAACACCTTCGGCACCGACACCATTGACCTCCGTATGCTCCGTTCCGTGATCAGCGGGATGGTGGAAAAGCTGGCCTACCAGCTCCGGCGGGAAGGCTGGCTGACCTCTACCGTCACCGTAAAGATCCGGTACGCTAACTTCGACACTGAAACGCGGCAATGCCGGGTACCCTACACCTCCGCTGACCACCCGCTTACCCAGTGCGCCCTGGACTTGTTTGAAAAGCTGTATAACCGCCGGATGCGCCTGCGCCTGGTGGGTGTACGGTTTTCCGGGCTGGTCCGGGGAAACCTGCAGATCCGGCTGTTTGAAGACACGGAAGAGATGATCTCCCTCTACCAGGCCATGGACCGCATCAAAAACCGGTTCGGCACCTCAGCGGTAGGCCGGGCAGAAGGGTTCCGCTTTCACTCCTCTCAGCATGTATCTTAACGGGCACTCCTACCATAGCCTCCGCTACGGTACCATCCCGCTGGAAGGACTGGTGGAGCAGGCCGTGCTGTGCGGAGTGAAGACCCTGGCACTGACCGACATCAACACCGTCACCGGCATCTATGACTTTATCCGGGCCTGTGAAAAGGCTAAAATCAAGTCTGTGGTGGGCGTGGAGGTACGTAAAGATAACCGCCTCCTCTACATTACCCTGGCCCGGTGCCAGGAAGGCATAGGCGAAATCTGCCGGCTCCTGACCGCCCATAAATGTGACGGGGCCGAACTGCCGGAAACCGCCCCGGAATTCCGGGAACTGATCGTGATCTACCCGGTAGAAAACCTGCCCGGAGAGCTGCGGGAAAACGAATACCTGGGTATCCGGCCCGAGCAGTTGAACACGCTTATCCGGCCCGAGTTCAAGCCTTTCCGTAACAGGATGGTCATTCTTTCACCCGTTACTTTCCGGACCAAAACAGAGTATAACCTGCACCGAATCCTCCGGGCCATTGACCGGAACGTGGTGCTCTCGAAACTGCCGGCAGATGACGTCTGCCTGACCTCCGAATACATGAAGCCGGAGGAAGAGCTGCTGGCGCTGTACCGGGATTTCCCTGAGATCATCGGAAACACCCGCCGGATCCTGGAAGAATGTGATTTTGGATTTGATTTCGGAGTCCCTAAAAACAAAAAAACCTTTACCGGCTGCCGGGAGGCAGACAAAGAATTGCTGGAAAAATTGGCCCATGAGGGGCTACAAAAGCGCTACGGCCCACATCACACTCAGGCCCGCCAACGGGTAGAAAAGGAACTGGGCGTTATCCACAAGCTGAACTTCTGCAGCTACTTCCTGATCACCTGGGATATCGTACAATACAGTAACCGCATGGGCTTTATGCACATCGGGCGGGGCAGCGGGGCTAACAGCATCGTGAGTTACTGCCTGGGCATCACTGATATTTGTCCGCTGGAGCTGGATCTCTACTTTGAACGCTTCCTGAACCTGAACCGGAAAGCCCCGCCGGATTTCGACATTGACTGGAGCTGGAAGGACCGCGATACTATTCTCCGCTACATTTTTGATAAATACGGCAAAGAGCACGTGGCTTTTTGCGGTACTAATGTGGAGTTTAAATACCGCTCCATATTGCGGGAAGTAGGCAAAGTATTCGGCTTACCTAAAGAGGAGCTGGACAGCCTCACCGGCTCCCCCAAAGAAACCCACGACCCTAACTCCGTGGTAAAACTGGTGCACAAATACGGTATGCTGCTGGAGAAATACCCGAACCAGCGAAGCATGCATGCCTGCGGCGTATTCATCTCCGAAGAGCCCCTCACCTGCTATACGGCGCTGGAAATGCCGCCCAAGGGCTTCCCCATTGTGCAGTTTGACATGAATATTGCCGAAGAAATAGGGCTGGAGAAATTTGATATCCTGAGCCAGCGGGGCATAGGCCACCTTAATGACGCCGTGCGACTGATCCGGCAAAACCGCGGGATCACCGTAGACATCCGCGATACCTCCCTCTCCAAGAATCGGGAGCACCTTAACACTTACCTGGCCGAGGGCCGGACCATGGGCTGCTTTTACATTGAATCGCCGGCCATGCGCGGGCTGCTCCGCCGGCTGAAATGCGATAACTACAAGACCCTGGTGGCGGCGTCATCCATCATCCGGCCGGGAGTGGCCCAGAGCGGCATGATGCGGGAATACATCTTCCGCCATAACCACCCCGACCGCTTCACCTACCCCCATGAGGTCTTCCGGGAGCACCTCGGTGAAACTTACGGCATCATGGTGTACCAGGAAGACGTGATCAAAATAGCCCTGTACTACGGCGGCCTGGCCGAGGCCGATGGCGATATCCTCAGACGGGCCATGAGCGGCAAAGGGCGGGCCATATCCACCCTGAAAACCGTGAAGGAAAACTTCCTGGCCTCCTGCGCCGCCCAGGGCCACCCGGAAGACCTCAGCCGGGAGGTATACCGCCAGATCGAGTCGTTTGCCGGCTTCTCCTTTTGCAAGGCCCACTCCGCCTCCTACGCCGTGGAAAGCTACCAAAGCCTCTACCTGAAAGTCCACTACCCGGTGGAATTTATGACCGCCGTGATCAATAACCAGGGCGGCTTTTACCGTACCGAGGTATATGTGCACGAAGCCCGCCGCTCCGGCGCCAGCATAGAAAACCCCTGCGTAAACCAAAGTGAATACGAAACCACCGTGTACGGAACCGCCATCTACCTGGGTTTCATGCATCTGCAGGGGTTGGAAACGGCCATCGCGCAGCAGTTGGTGAAAGAACGTCACCAAAACGGCCCTTACACCTCCCTCGAAGACTTTGTACGTCGTATCCCCGTCGGCCTGGAAGCCCTCCAGATCCTGATATTCATCGGTGCCTTCCGCTTTACCGGCAAAACTAAAAACGAGCTGCTGGTAGCCGCCCGCCTCCTGATGGTAAACTTCAAACCCGCCGACCGCGGGCTCATGCTGCTGCAGGAACCGCCCCGGGAGTATAAGCTCCCCCAACTGGAGCGTTCGTTTTTTGAAGATGCTTTTGACGAGATCGAGCTGCTGGGCTTCCCGGTCTCCTGCGCCCCCTTTGACCTCCTGCAAACCCGCTACCGCGGCGCCGTTAAAGTCAGAGACCTGCTAAACTATCACAAAAAGGAAGTAAAAATGATGGCCTACCTCATTGCCCAGAAGCACGTATCCACCCGCCAGGGCACCATGTATTTCGGCACCTGGACAGACCCCGATGGCGAATATTTTGACACCGCCCACTTCGCCGTTTCCCTGAAAAAATACCCTTTCCAGGGAAACGGCTGCTACCTCCTGCTGGGCACCGTGGAAGTAGACTTTGGCTTCCCCACTATCACCGTCACCAAAATGGCCCGCATGCCCTACATCCGGGATCCGAGGTATGTACACGATAAGCATAGGGATTTGGGACCGCATCCGCGGTTCAGAAAAGAAACGGAAGGAGTACGGACGCTGGACTAAACTAACCTTTTATATTTCGCCAGGTAAATACCAGACATCCGTTTCTTTTTGTAAATTTACTTTTCATCAGAAAATCTGTGGCAAAGAACACAACAATACAAATTGACCCCCACCATAACTTACCCATTAAAGTACTTTTATTATCTTTAACCATCTGAAAGTAAAATTATATGCTGGATACCGATTCTCAAAACGTATTGGATTACCCAAATACCAATACCATTTTTATGGTTTGGATTTTCAGGGAAAGTGAGGCCATAAAACCCGTTTTTGAGCGAATATGTGCCTTAATGAGTAATCTTAACAACTCGGCCCAGGTGCGTACCGTAACCTCAAGGGCAAGCGTAGTAATGGGAATCAGTTACAGCGCCTGGAAAAAACTGGATCTGCCTGAACCGCTTCCCAAAGAATTAACGGACTTCTCTCCTATTAGCGGGCAGAAACATACGGCTGTTGCCACACCGGGTGATCTGCATTTTCATATCCGGGCAGACGACAAGAGCTATTGCATTGATATGGCGGCAGCTATTTCCGAAACGTTATCGGGAGTGGCCGTTTGCACGGAAGAGGTGCACGGGTTCAGGTATTGGGACGGAAGAAGTATTCTGGGTTTTGTAGACGGCACTGAAAATCCTAATGGTAAAGACAGGGCGTTTTTCGGCATCATTGGAGATGAAGACAAAAAATACAAAGGGGGCAGCTACCTCTTTGTGCAAAAATACATTCATGATCTGGTGGCATGGCGGGCTTTACCGGTTCCCGAACAGGAAAAAGTTTTTGGCAGAAGCAAAGCCAATGATATCGAGATGCCCGATGACATAAAGCCGTCGAACTCCCATTCTGCTTTGGCCAATGTAGGTGATGATAAAAAGATAGTACGTGACAATATGCCGTTTGGCAGCATGTCAAGGAATGAAATGGGCACGTATTTCATTGCTTATGCCAGTACCTTCAGTACCGTAAAAGCAATGCTTACAAGGATGTTTAAAGGAGAGCCCGAGGGCAATTACGACAGGGTCCTGGACTTCAGCACCGCCAGAACAGGCACATTGTTTTTTGTACCCACCTTTGAAATGCTGGATAGCTTTGGGGGATAAAATGGAACCGGAGAGCAAACATACCATTTATACCATAGGGCATTCCACCCACAGTATAGAGGAATTTCTCCTGATGCTCCGGTCTTTTGGCATCGGCATATTGGTAGACATCAGGCGATTTCCAGGCTCGGCAAAGTACCCTCAGTTCAACAAAGAACCCCTTCAAAACGCATTAGAGGCCGCCGGAATTGAATATATGCACCTGGAAGGACTGGGTGGCAGAAGGAAAGTCCAAAAGAACTCAAAGAATAATCGATGGAGAAATGACTCTTTCCGGGGATATGCGGATTATATGGAAACCGCGGACTTTAAACAGGCCGTTGAAACCCTGGAAAATATAGCCCGAACCCACTCTACCGCCTATATGTGTTCTGAAGCCGTCTGGTGGCGATGCCACCGCTCTTTGGTATCCGATTATCTTAAAGCAAAAGGCTGGACCGTACTGCATATTATGGCCACAGATAAAGCGGAGGAACATAACTATACTTCACCTGCAAGAATAGCAGGTGATTGCGTTTTATATTATGATGAAAATTTGTTCAACCCGTAAAACAATCGTAAGTATGGCAACAAAATTTAAAATTGGCGACAAAGTAAGCTGGAACTCGGAAGCCGGAAGGGTAACAGGCACCATTATAAAAATACATACCGAAGACTTTGATTACAAAGGTTATGTGCACCATGCCACAGAAGAAGAACCTCAATATGAAATCAGGAGCAGCAAGTCAGACCATATTGCGGCCCACAAAGGTTCGGCATTAACTTATGAAAGTTCCGTTAAATAAAAATATGGACTATTTATTCGCTTGAAAATCAATAGCTGGAAAAAGACTATGAAGAAAATAATCGCTTTACTTCTACTCCTTTTGGCAGAAGTCACGGGCTATGGGCAAAACTACATTTATATAAAGGATATCCCCGCCACAGTAAGCTTCCCTGATGATTTTGAAGAAGTATCGGATAACGTTAATAAAAAATATACCCATCTTTCTGCGAAAAACATTAACGGGGATTCGTTAAAAGCCGCTTATATGACGGAAGTAAAGGCCGCCAAAACCAATCTCGAGTATGGAGACATACTCATTCGATACTTTTCAGAGTTAAAAAACAGCCACGCCAGTGTTATTTTCAAAAAATACTATATAGACTGTTCGGCCATCCTGGTGGAAGACCGTGTGTTTCTATCTTATGCAGGTGACAGTACCTTTATCCATAATCATATAAAAGCAAAAGATGAGATCCTGAAAATAAATAATATTCCGGTATTAGCTTATATAACAAATCACGCAAAATACACCTCTGCCTCCACTGCGTTACACGCGAAATATCTAACGGTAAGTGGCCTTTTTTCAAGTTACTATGAAGAAGACAGAACCTTTACCATAAAGACCGCGACAGGTGAAAAAGATATCACGGTTCACTTTGAGGATAAAGCGGCCCGGCAAATACCCAAATCAGATGGCAAAGTAAAAAGCAATGTAGAAAGTAAAATGCTAAATGACAGTGTGGCCTATATAGCTATACAAAGTATGACCGGAAATGTAGTAGAGGAATTTACAAAAGCATTTGACAGTTTGGGGAAAAGCAGCTCCCTGATTATAGATTTACGAAGAAACCAGGGCGGTAACTCCGGGTATTCAGAAAAAATAACCGAATACCTCATATCTTCCAGGCAAAAAGCCTGTGTGAGCAATCGATGGCTCAATCCCAGAGACAATCACTTTCAGGGAAAGCTATTTGTCCTGACCAGCCCATATACCGTATCTGCAGCCGAAAGCCTGGTAATTGATTTACAGGAAAGCGGAAGTGCCACCCTGGTAGGCATGCCTACAGCAGGTGATACCGGTAATCAACCCCGGTTTTATAGCTCAAAAATGGGGTATAGCTACTGGTTCCCTTCCAGAAGCGCGCCTCAGGTATCTCCCAAAGGGTTTCCCATGGAAGGCAAAAGCATCCAACCCCTGTACCCGGTCTCCAGGACCGTTGCCGAATATTTAGAAGATAAGGATACCATTCTGAACTATGCCTTAACTTTGATTAAATGAATCTCCATCGGCAGTATAGTCCTCCGGTGAAAGATTATAAGTAACTAAAACAATATCAGACAATGAAAAGAGTAACAGGTATCGGGGGGATTTTCTTCAAATGCAAAGACCCTCAAAAAGTAAGAGAGTGGTACAAGATCCACCTGGGCCTGACCACCAACGAATACGGGTCTGTGTTTGAATGGCATCAGGGGGCTGATAACACCCGGAAAGGGTTTACCCAATGGAGCCCGTTCAATGACGACACCGAATATTTTGAACCCTCAAAAAAGGAATTCATGATGAATTACCGGGTAGAGAACCTGGTGGCGCTGGTGGAAGAATTAAAAAAAGAAGGGGTTACCATTTTGGATCCGATTGAAGCATTTGAATACGGGAAATTTGTCCATATTCTTGACGTGGAAGGCAACAAAATTGAGCTTTGGGAACCGGACGACGCAGAGTTTGAGAAACTGGGCAAACAAATCGGGGCGGAAACCACAAAATAATACTCTTTATATGAAAAAGTCAGTCACATTCATCACTTTTCTCTTTTCTTTAACCGGCTATGCCCAGACTTCTGAAGTTCAGAAACTGAACCTCAACTTTGAACAAAATGAAAAAGGATACCCACTCCGGTGGGAGAGTTTCGGGAGTAGCGATTACCGGGTGTATATGGATTCTGTTACTGTAAAACAGGGAAAGTATTCTTTGGCGATAGAAAATACCACCGACAAATCAGATTATAAGGCCCTGGGTATCAATCTACCCCATAACTATACCGGGAAATCCATCCGGTTATCGGGGTACATCAAAACTGAAAATGTAACCGATGGCTATGCGGGATTATGGATGCGGATAGATCCTCAGCAGGCCTTTGATAACATGAGTAACAAAGGAATAAAGGGGACTACCGACTGGAAACAATATGAGATAAGTTTACCCCTCACTCCCGGAGAAACAAAAAATATAGCTATCGGTGGTTTATTGGCAGGAAAAGGGAAAATGTGGCTGGATGACTTGCAGGTTTCCATAGACGGAAAAGATCTGGACAGTAAAGACCTTGAAATTTACCAAAGAAAAATTCTGCCGGCTGAAAAAGACAAGGAATTTGACGGCGGCTCTAACATTGTTTCTATAAATCTGAAAAGCGAAACTATAAATAAGTTGGAATTATTAGGTAGAATCTGGGGATTCCTGAAATACCATCATCCTGAAATTGCGAAAGGAAATTACAATTGGGATTATGAATTGTTCCGGATTCTGCCCGCTTACCTGCAAGCAAAAAATAGTGGGGAAAGAAACAAGGTTCTTATCGGTTGGATTGAAAAATACGGTAAGCTACCTTCATGTGAAAACTGCAAACCTACCCGGAGTGACGCCGTATTAAAGCCTGATTTAGCATGGATAGACCATTTCGGCTTTTCTGCCAGTCTGAAATCTCTTCTTAAAGAGGTTTATAACAACAGGAACCAGGGCGAAAATTATTACATAGGTTTGCACCGCTATGTAGCTAACCCCGAATTCAAAAATGAAAACCCGTATCCCGGCAAGACTTACCCCGACAGCGGTTTCCGGCTGCTGGCCCTTTACCGGTACTGGAATATGATTGAATACTTCTTCCCCTACAAACATCAGACAGACAAAAAATGGAATACTATTCTCAAAGAATATATTCCTCCCTTTATTAACGCTAAAAATGAACTGGAGTACGAGCTTGCTGCCCTTCAGATCATTGGCGAAGTCAAGGATACACATGCCAACTTATGGGAAGGAGGAGATAAAATTGCAGAGCTCCGGGGAAGCAATTACGCCCCCTTTAAGGCCGAATTTGTGGAAGGGAAGCTGGTAGTTACCGATTATTATAATCCCGAACACACCACATTAAAAATCGGGGACATCATCACTCATATCAATGGGAAAGCCATTGAATCAATCGTAGATAGCCTGAAATCCTACTATCCGGCGTCCAATGAAGCGGCTATGTTACGAAATATCTCGGGGGATTTGTTGCGTTCCGCTCAAAAAAACCTTACACTGAAGTATATTTCCGAAAAGCAAAATAAGCAACAGGAAATTGCATTATTCGACAAAAAACAATTGAACATGTACTTCTGGTATAGGGTAAATGAAGGCGAAAAATGCTTTAAAATGTTAAAGGGCAATATCGGTTATATCACGCTGGCGAACATAACTGAAATGGACATTCCCGAAATCAAAAAGTTATTTAAAGATACCAAAGGAATCATCATCGACATCCGCAATTATCCAAGTATATTCGTTCCGTTTGCTTTAGGCTCTTATTTTGTCACAGAGCCTACTTCCTTCGCAAAATTTACGCAGGGAAACCTGGATAACCCGGGAGAATTTACATTCAAGGAAGGAGATATCATCCAAAGCGATGAGTACAGGTACAAAGGCAAACTGGTGGTACTGGTCAACGAAAAATCCCAGAGCCAGGCGGAATATACGGCCATGGCCTTTCGGGCGGCCAAAAATACCACTATCGTAGGAAGTATGACCGCCGGGGCTGACGGAAACGTTTCCACCATTCTTTTACCCGGAGGATTAAGCACCATGATCTCGGGAATCGGGGTATATTACCCTAACGGAACGGAAACCCAGCGAATTGGTATTGTACCGGACGTTACGGTGAAACCCACCATTGAAGGAGTTAAAAACGGGAAGGATGAAGTACTGGAAAAGGCCATTGAAATAATAGGTCAATGATATTTTTGAGCGGATCCAAATGCTAATAGATAAGCATGCTTGATAGCTACTACCTGAGCCAGGAAGAACCCGGCAGGAGCTGCCTGCTGGCATTGCGCAGCCTTATTCTTGCGCAGGACAGCCACATCACGGAAACACAGAAATACGGGATGCCCTGCTTTTGCTATAAGAAAAAAATGTTCTGCTATCTATGGACGGATAAAAAAACCGGTGAGCCTTACCTTCTTATGGTAGAAGGGAAGTACCTGGATCATCCCGGCCTGGAAAAAGGAGACCGCAGCCGGATGAAGATTTTCAGGGTTAACCCCGCTAACGATTTGACCCGGGAGGCCATTGAGAACATCTTACAAAAAGCGCTGGACCTGTACAGAACAGGCGTGATCAAAAGCTGAGCTCAGTTACCTTCCCCGGTACTGCCGTGGGGTCACTCCTTCGTATTTCCTGAAAAACTTACCGAAGGTGGAAGCGTCCGGGAAGCCCAGCCCGTAGGCAATCTCCTTAATGGTTTTGCCGGTAGATTTCAGGAGGCTTTTAGCTTCCAGCATCAGGAATTCATTGATCCAGTCATTGGCCGATTTGCCGGTGAGGGTTTTGATTTTGCCGGACAGGTATTTCGGGGTCAGGAACAGTCGGTCGGCATAAAACTGAAGCTGGTGCCGGGTGCGGTAATGATCGTATACCAGGTCAAAAAAAGCCACCTGGAATTCGGCATCCTTGTTTCGTTCGGCCTGAACGGGTGCCTTTTGCTCAAACACGGAATAAAATTCATAAACTGCGGCCAATAAGGTATACTGAATGATCTCTTTCTTATACGAGAAATCTCCGCGTTTACTTTTTTCTTCCAGGTCGGAATACGTCTTCAGCAGTTGTCCGGTTTCTTCAGCCGTACACCTCACGCACGGGTTCAGTTTTATCCCCGTAAAAAGGCCGGGGAGCTCCAGGCTATTTACAAATTCCAGTGAAAACGAAATAAATTTCAGCAAAAAATCATCACTGATACCTTCCGGGCGATATTCCAGGATGCTACCCGGAAGTAAAATGATACAATCGTTCTCTTGCAGCAGGCATTTTGACAGGTTGACCGACAGCTCAGCTTTGCCCCTGACGCAAATTCCAAACACCACGTTATGGATAATCACCGGATGCTCCGGGTTTAAAGAAGAGAAGCCCTGCCGGGTATCCGAAATCAGGAAATGCTGCGACAGGTAATCGGTGCGAGGCTGGAAAGAACTGATACGGATGTCCACGCTAAAAAGACTCTTTTCGGTAAAATTACCTCGTTTCAGGAAGGAACAAAATTAAAAATACGACTTTTTGACTATTATTTCAGAAATCTACCCTTGATCACCGCCCGAAATGACGGTTATTTTGCATCATCATTAAAAACAAAAAGATGAACATCAAAAGAGTGGGCTGGCTGCTGGTAGGGGTAATTATGGCAGCAGGAATTTTCCTATATGCCCTGTTTAACAAAGAAATCAAGACACTGAGCACGCTTAGCCGGGTGGAAAATACCACCCTGTTCTCAATGGAATACCGGGACGACTACGGGCTGGACGAGTTCCTGGAAAAGGGTGCCAGAACCGATGCGGAAGTAGTGGAGTTTGTTTCCAAAAAACTCCTCAAAGGCCTTCCGCTGGAATTTGAGTTGCCGGATTTCGGCTGCAGTACATTTGCCGCACAAACTCCTGACGGCGACTATATTTTTGGTCGGAATTTTGACTTTAAACCCACCCCTATCCTGGTGCTGAAAACCTACCCTGAAAGCGGGTATGCCTCCGTATCTACGGTAGACCTGGATTTCCTGGGCTACGGAAACCATAACCTGCCCACTGACGCCGGTTTCCTGGATAAAGCCGTGATCCTGGCCTCTGCCTACGCCCCCATGGACGGGATTAACGAAAAGGGCCTGTCCATTGCTGTATTGCAGATTTTTGACGAACCTACCCGGCAAAGCACCGGGAAGTTAGGCCTGACCACCTCTACAGCCATCCGCATGGTACTGGATAAAGCCGCTACCGTTGATGAAGCTATTAACCTTTTGAAGCAGTACGACATGAATGCCTCGGCCGGCAGTAATTATCATTTCCAGCTAGCCGATGCTTCCGGAAACACGGCCATTGTAGAATACATTAATAACGAAATGAAAATCCTGGAGCAGGCCCAATGCGCTACTAATTTCCTGCTGACTCCCGGTCAGTGGAACGACAAAGGAGAAGGTTATGACCGTTACGACACGCTCAAAGCCACGCTGGGCCGCACAAAAAACACCCTGACGGAACAGGAAGGAATGATGCTGCTGAAAAGTGTGGTGCTGAATGACGAAGGGTGGCCCACCCAGTGGTCAGCAGTTTTCAATAACACCCGTAAAACCATTAATTACTGCATTCACCGGGATTATAAAAAGACCTACTCTTTTTCTGTCCGGTAAGGGGCAGATGCCGGAAAGGCATAGGTTATGCCGGATTTCCTGCTAAATTTGAGCATGAAACAGTTCTGTCTTTTTGTCCTGGTCCTGTTTATCTCAAATTTAGCGGGATGCAAAGAAAAGCATACCCGTTCCGGCACCTATACCTACACGGTCCCTCCTGATCTGTCCGACGGGATACCTGTGGCCAGCGCCCAGGATCATCAGACAGATACCCTGCAATTAGGGAGGTTAACAAAACTTATTCTTTCAGATACCATCCCTAACATACACAGCGTGCTTATCCTTAAAGACAATTTCTCCTACTTCCCACAGGAATATCCATTCAGCCATGAAAAGAAAAAAATAACGATCCGCCATTTATTAACCATGACCAGCGGGCTGAAATGGAATGAGGAGGTTTCCTACCGGGATCCTAGAAATACGGAATTAAGAATGGACATCAGTTCTGACCCTATTAATTTTATTTTAAGCAGGCCTATGGTGGCCCGGCCGGGAGAAATCTGGAATTATAACGGGGGAAATACCGAGTTACTGGCCGAAATCATTAAAATAGCCAGTGGCCGGCCCATTGACCAATTTGCCGAAAAAGAATTATTCGCTCCCCTGGGAATAACCCGGTATGAATGGATGCCTTTAACCAAAAACAGGCCGGCAGCCGCTTCAGGGCTAAGATTACGCTCCCGGGATTTACTAAAAATAGGGATGCTTTATATGAACAGCGGCCTGTGGAACGGCCAGCCCGTATTAACTCCGGAATGGGTGGATTTATCCCTGAGTTCTGCCGTCAAAAGGCCTGCCGCCCAAGAGAAAAATGCAGGCTACGGGTTTCAGTTCCGGACAGGTACCGTGCCGCTGAATGAAGGAACCGTTGATATTCAGGAAGCTATAGGAAATGGAGACCAAAGAATTTTCATTTGTAAATCATTACATCTTTTGGTGGTCATAACCGCCGGCAATTACAATAACTGGAAGATTAAAAACGACTCCAAAGCCTTATTTGTCAATTATATCCTGCCGGCTGTGATGGCCGGTTAACTTAACGTAAAATTAATTACTCATGACCGCCACGTTCCTGAAACAGGTTTTTGATCCCTTCCACGTGCTGGATATCGGGGTGTGGGAGAATTTCGGGAAGCTGGGGGAAGTGAAACAGTTTCCGAAAGAGAGTGTGCTGAAGGAAGCAAACACTACTGAAAAGTACTTTACTATCCTGGTGGAAGGGAGCGGGGGCTGCCTGATCTGGAAGAAGAATAACTTTGTTTGCATTGACATGGGGTTTGAGGGTGATTTCCTGTTTGATTTTATGTCGTTTACCACGCAGCAGCCCACGCCCATTGAAGTCCGGCTTTTTGATGATTCTACCGTTTTCCGCATTTCGCACGAAGTTTTCCGGCAGACCTTTAACCCCGGGAATCACGGGGAAAGAATGGCGCGGCTGGTGGCGGAATCCTCGTTTATCAGTAAGCAACAGCAGCAAATAGACCTGCTTACCAAAACGGCCAAAGAAAGGTACCTGGAACTGCTGGAAACGAAAAAAGGCATAGAGCGGACGCAACTGAAATACCTGGCTTCCTACCTGGGCATTACCCCGCAAAGCCTGAGCCGGATCCGGGCAGAAAAAATCTGACACTTACCAAATGATAAGCGGCGGCACATCGGCGGCCCGTATTTTTGCACCATTAATCTTTCAAACGATGCAAAAAGAGGAAGCGGGCCCTAAAATGCCGTTATCAAAAACCCTGGGAGTCCTTATCGGGTTCCCGGCCATGGCCACCCTGATCTCCTTACTTCTTTTAAACCGTTCCATCATCACCGGCTGGGGCTTCGACTTTTCCGATACGTTCCGGCTCATCGTTACCGGCTGGTATGTTATCCAGATTTACCTGATTTATAAAATATTACGTAGCGATGGCTGGTCCTGGTCGGACATCGGTTATTCACTAAATGCTAAAAAGACCCTCTGGTTTTGCCTTGGCTACCTGGTATTTGCGTTCGGGCTGCTGTTTTTTATCGAATACCAGTTGGCTCACGCAGTGATAGATCCGGAAAAGCTGCAATCCGTAGTGAAACTGAGCCCCAAAGACACTACAGCCAGGGTAATTTTCATATTCATGGGCTTAGTGGCGGGACTGGCGGAGGAGCTGGTCTACCGGGGTTTCGCTATCCGGGCACTGATCAGCAATGGCCTGAACCGGTGGCTGGCCGTGCTCCTGGCCGCTATTCCTTTTTTCTTTCAGCACGGCATTAAAGCCTATCAGCTTAACTGGGGCACCTGGTACCTGGTTTGGGGCCTTGTTTTCGGCGCACTTTTCCTGTGGCGGAAAAAGCTGAACCTCAATATCATCATTCACTGGCTGATCATCTTATCTGCCATGCCCGCTGTTTTGCAGGCTATCCGGTAGGTTGCTAATTATTTTAGCACGACGATTATCCCTTGAAGCCGGACAATCATCCCGGGTGGCAAAGCAGGATGGAAAATAAATGATTTTTAGCGTATATTGCCTGTGATTTACAGCGTTATCATAGCTGGAATTACGGAATAATTGTGAAAAAGCTTCATTTCTTACTTCTACTTCTGATGATGTCAATTCCGGCGGCATTCGGACAGGCCGGAGAACTGAACAGCTATAAGTATTGTGAAAAGATAGCCGACTCGTTATTAAGTAAAAGCCAGAAAGATTCTGCCATTTTTTATTACAAAAAGGCCCTTAGCGTATTCCCCAACTCCTGGAAATCCTACAGCGCCGTAAGGAACCCCGGGTGTGAAGTTCCCGGCGATACCCTGGCGGTGCTGCTGCAAAAGCTTATCCCTTCCGATGTAGACTACATCCCCAATATCTTATTCGGTAAAGGCGGGACCCGTGACCTGCGCCTGTCTATCTTACGGCCTAAGGAGCCTAGCCGCAAAAAATTACCGGTAATGGTCTATATTCATGGCGGCGGGTGGTATCAGAATACGAAAGAAACAGGGCTGATATCCTTACTCCCGTATGTTAAGCAGGGCTATATCTGCGTACCTGTAGAATACCGGCTGAGTACTGAGGCCGTATTTCCGGCACAGATCCGGGACGTAAAATGCGCTATTCGCTTTTTAACGGCGCATGCCGGGCTGTACGAAATAGACCCGGAGCGGATCGCGGTTTTCGGGGAATCGGCAGGCGGGCATTTAGCCAGCCTGGCGGGTACTTCCCGGAGGATAAAAGAGCTGGAAGGAAATGGCGGATGGCCGGATTACAGCAGCCGTGTACAGGCCGTATGCGACTGGAGTGGTCCCTCCTATTTCCCACCTGATACCCTGACCGGCAATGCCAACTTCCGGCTTTTGGGCGGCACCACTACGCAGAAAGCTCACCTGGCCAAAATAGCCAGTCCCCTTACCTATACGGCAGACAACCCGCCTTTCCTCATTTTTCACGGAACCTCGGATGCCGTAGCGAAGATAGAACAGAATGACACCTTATACCAATCCCTGAGAAAGGCGAATGTGGAGGCCACCCTAAAGCGTTTTGAAGGAGGCGGACATTTTGTAGTTTACGGAGCCCAGGTGGGTGAAATCAGCGGCGGCATGCCTCAATTCAGGGCTGAAATGCTGCAACTGATGATTGATTTTTTTTGATAAACACGTAAAGAAATAAGATGATGAATCACGATGAACGCATAGCCCGGATGACTTTTGCATCGGTTTATCCCCATTATGTTCAGAAAGTAGAAAAGAAAGGCCGGACCGTGGCAGAGCTGCACCGGGTGATCGAATGGCTGACCGGCTTTGACGAGAAAAAACTGCAGGAGCAGATCGATCAGCAATCTACTTTCGAGGCTTTTTTTAAGGAGGCCACTTTAAACCCTAATGCCCACCTGATCACCGGCGTGATATGCGGATACCGGGTAGAGGAAATCACCAATCCCCTGACCCAAAAGGCCCGCTACCTCGATAAACTGATAGATGAGCTGGCCAAAGGGAGGAAAATGGAGAAAATTCTCCGGGTGTAAGTACCTGTTGTAAAGGGCCTCAAGGCACACTCTTATCCTCTTACTCCCCCTCTTCCCGGCTGCCCCGGTACATCTCGTACTTCACCAGCCGGGCCGGGAGCCCGCCATTCATCAGATCGGCTTTGAAGCTGGCCTTCAGGCCTACCGCCTTCAGTGCATCCAGGTCGGAGCTGATCACCCAGGCGTCATAACCTTCGTAACGCTGCTTCAGGGTATCGCCCAGGCGCTTATAAAACAGTTCCAGGTCGGTCATCCGCAAGCGCTCTCCATAGGGCGGGTTAATCACCACCACTCCGCCCGGCTCTTTGGGAAACGACTCAAAAAAGTCCTCCTTTTTAAGGCTCAGGTGCTCATCCATGCCGGCATTTTCCGCATTTTGGGAGATAATATCGATATTTTTGGACAGGATATCCCGGCAGTAGATCTTCAGTTCCGCATCGCTGATCTTTTTGGAAAGCTCAAATCTTACACGTTCAAAGAGGTTGGCGTCGTATTCAGTCCAGCGCTGAAAGGCAAAAGCCCGGTTTATTCCCGGCGGGGTATGACTCCCTATCAGGGCCGCCTCTATCCCGAAGGTACCCGAACCCGCCATGGGATCTGCCAGGGGCTGGGAAGGCTTCCAGCCTGACATGAGCAGGATTCCGGCCGCCAGCACCTCGTTTATGGGGGCTTCATTAGATACCTTCCGGTAGCCCCGCCTGTCCAGGCTGACGCCTGAAGAATCAATGGAAACCGTTACCTTATCGTCAAATATCCGGATGTTCAGAAGAATGTCAGGGTCTTTGGTATCCACGCCCGGGCGGCGCCCGTATTTCTGACGGAAGCGGTCGGCTATCGCATCCTTGGACTTCAGGGCTGCATACTGGGAGTGCCGGAAGACCGCACCGCCTGTTACGGCATCAATGGCGAAGGTCTGCTCCGGCGAAAAAACATCTTCCCAGGGAAAATCTTTGATCCCGTAGTAAAGCTGTTCTTCATTCCCGGCGCGGAACTCCGTCAGCGGAACCATCACCCGGAGGGCTGTGCGGAGCGCCAGGTTAGACCGGTACAGCAGGGCGTCGTCTCCTGCATAGCTCACCGCCCGCTTCAGTACTTTCACCCGCTCGCCGCCCAGGGCCGTAATTTCGGAGGCCAGGGTATTCTCCAGCCCCATGAGGGTGGTGGCCACTATTTCGTATTTTTCCATTACCAGTTGATGGGTTCTATGGCGTGCTGCCGGAGATATTCGTTTGTTTTAGAGAAATGGTGGGTACCAAACCACCCGCCGGAGTTAGCCGACAGCGGCGAAGGGTGCCGGGCTTTCAGCACCAGGTGTCGCGAGGTGTCGATGAACTTACCCTTATTTTGAGCATAAGAGCCCCACAGCAGGAACACCAGGTTTTCCTTGCCTTTATTTAAAGCGTGAATAACGGCATCGGTGAAGGTTTCCCAGCCCCGGTTCTGGTGGGAACCGGCCTGCCCGGCACGCACCGTGAGCGTGGCATTTAAGAGCAGAACGCCCTGTTCTGCCCAGCGGGTGAGGTTACCGGAAGCCGGAATGAGCGTACCGATATCGTCACGGATCTCTTTGAAAATATTATACAGGGAAGGTGGAAAAGGGATACCGTCATTCACCGAAAAACATAACCCGTGCGCCTGCGAAGGGCCATGATAGGGATCCTGTCCCAGGATCACCACCTTCACCTTATTCCAGGGAGTAGCCTGGAAGGCATTGAATATGAGGCTCCCCGGCGGGTAGCAGACGGTAGTGGCGTATTCGGTCTTTACAAAATCGATCAGGCGCAAAAAATACTCCTTTTCAAACTCATCACCCAGAACGGCCTTCCAGGATTCTTCTATTTTAACACTCATGCTGCTTAAAAAAACTTGAGGGGGTTTTTGAATTCCGGCAAAATTATTACTTATTTACATACAAATTAACGTAATCAAACCGGCAGACGGATTATTTTCATCATGATTTCTGCAATCACCAACGGAATAAAAGTCAGTGTACTATCTGAGTTCCAGCCGTTTTATTCGCAGCCGGAGAGAAATCTGTATGCCTTTTCCTACACTATACACATTGAAAATACCACGGAGAACACCGTAAAACTGCTTTCGCGCCACTGGAAGATCTTTGATTCTTACGGTACGTCTTACGAAGTAAACGGTGACGGCGTAGTGGGGCTCAGCCCGGTGATTGAGCCCGGAGAATTTTTTGAATACACTTCCGGCTGTAATTTTGCATCCACCATAGGCCGTATGCACGGCAAATATATCATGCAGCGCGTTCGTGACGGCCGCCTGTTTGAAATCAATATCCCCCAGTTTATCCTGGAGGTGCCCTATATCCGTAATTAATGATGTTTTTTGACTTTCTGAAATACTACCTCAAAGCGGGCAATGCCCACAGTATTCACTCGCCCTTTATTTTTGAGCTCTACACCAAAATTTACAAAGATTTCTCGCCGAATCCTGATTTCGATACGGCAGAAAAGGTACGGTCAGTGCTGAAAAATGACTCCCGGCTGATCCGTGTGGAAGACCTGGGGGCCGGGTCCAGGCTGAACAGTTCTCCGGAGCGGACGGTGGCGGATATAGCCCGGAGATCACTCAAATCGCCTTTCTGGTGCCAGTTTTTTTACCGGATGATCCGGTATTACGGCTATAAAAATATCCTGGAGCTGGGTACTTCACTGGGTATCACCACTTCTTACCTCGCGCTGGCGGCCCCGGACGGTAAGGTATGGACCGTGGAAGGCTGTGAAAACACCCTGAATGTGGCCCGCGAGAATTTTGACCGGCTCCATCTTCAGAACATTCACCCGGTAAGCGGCAATATCGATCTTTGCCTGAGCGACATACTCGAAAAAAGCGCCCCCCTGGATTTTGTGCTCTTTGACGCCAACCACCGCTACCAGCCCACCCTGGATTATTTCGGGCAATGCTACCCGGCCGCCGGCGAAAATTCGGTTTTTGTCTTTGACGACATCTACTGGTCTGCTGAAATGAAGCAGGCCTGGCAGGAGATCTGCAGCGATCCGCGCGTCAGCCTGTCGGTGGATTTTTTTCATATCGGCCTCGTATTTTTCAGGAAGGGGGTGGAAAAACAGCATTTTGTACTGAAGTGATCAACCGATACCGAAGTTCAGGTTAAGGCCATAAGGCTGGTTCCGGCGAAGGGAGAAACGGTCCAGTACGAAGCGGCTGCCCTCCGGCCGGCTCGGGTCAATTACCTTGATCCCCCAATCGAAACGGAACAGGAAGAAGTTCAGATCCCACCGTACCCCAAAGCCCGTTCCTACGGCAAATTCCTTGTAGAAACGGCCAAAATCGAAGTTCGATTTGTTATATCGCTCCGGGATATTGATCTGGTGCCACTTCCACACATTACCGGCATCCATGAACAGGGCCATCTGGATATTCCCGGCAAAACGGAAGAGGTTCCGCCGATATTCCAGGCTGCCCTCCAGGAGGATATCGCCGGGTTGGGGAATGGTATTTCCTACTGCAGTGGTGTCAGAAGCCGAAGAGCCGGTACCCAGCGAGCGCGGCGCCCAGGCCCGGATGCTGTTGCTCCCCCCCACAAAAAAGCTCTTATCGTAGGGAATAGCCCGGTTTTTACCGTAAGGATTGGCCACGCCCACATTCACCCGGAACGCGTAGCTGCTCTTGGGGCTGAGGTTAATGCTCCGCCGGAAGTCGGCATTGATCTTCACAAACCGGAAATAGGCCCGCACCGAATCCGGCCCGCTGCTCATGGGGAACAGTTCCTCCACCCAGCCTATCCTTTCCTTGTTTTTCAGGAAATTCAGCGCAGTTCCGGCTGATTCCACAAACAGCCGGAAAAAAGTGGAATTGGAGAAAGGTTTACTGGGATCCTGGTTATTGAAAACGTAATTGGTGTTAATGGACGACACAAATTGCGGGTCAAAGGTCACCTTCAGGTTATTCCCGATCCGCTGCAGGGAGTCCAGGGTGCGGTAAAACTCCCGACCCGAAGGGTTATTGGCATAGCTGGTATTCACCAGGTAAGCATCCAGAAAATTGAAATACAGGATGGCGCTCTTGCTGATTTGCAGCGAATTACCAGCCGTAAGTTTGAAGTTGGTCCGTGTACCCCAGAAAGGCTCCGAATAGTTATAACCCAGGCCGAAGGTGGTACGCGGGTTCATGAGATTGATCTTCTCGCCTTTAGGGTGGTACGGCAGCATCACCGGTAGCGTAATGTTCAGGTTACCGCCCAGCTCCAGGCTCCCGCGGATGGCGCTTTCAGTAGTACGGATGGGCGTAGGCTGGCCTTCGTAGGAGCCGCGTACTCCCAGCTCTATCACTTCCAGCCTTCGTAACACGTTTCGCATGGAGAGCGATACGGGCACTCCGAACCCGAAAAAGCTGTTGCCGTCGGTATAAATGTTATTGATCCCCGGGCTGATGCCGAAGGTAAAGCGCTCCTGCACCGGAGCAAAATACTCCAGGGCCAGCCGGGCGGAATCTACCACTTTTAATTGGGAACTGGCAAAAGAGAACTGGTTAAAAAGTGAAACCTGCCTCTGGGTTTCGTAAATGGCGGCGCTGCTGAAGAGGTCGCCCTGTTTGGTAAAAATACGGTTACGGATCAGCCCCAGCGGTACGGAATTATCCAGGCGGATAAAATTCACGCCCCGGATATGGGTAGTATCCGGTGCCCCCGCGATGGTTCGGTTATTGGGGTCAAAAGTCTTAAAGCTCACGTCGGCCAGGTAATACCGCAGGTGCTTGCCCTGTTCCGGGTTCAGGATCTCTAGTTTAAGATTTCCTTTCTTACGTTCCCGGAAAAGCTCTTCGCTTTCCTCGTAATTAGTCACGCCGTAAGTAATATAGCGGTTATTAAAGGCATAATAGCCGTTATTCTTCAGCAACTGCTCTATCCGGAGCTTCTCGGCTTCCACATTCTGGTGATGGAGCGGATCGCCCGGTTTCAGGGTGCGGTTTTTGCGGTCAGCGGCCAGAAGGGAATCTATTTCCGGATCACGCACCACATAACTGATGGTATCCATGGTATAGAGCGCGTTTTCCTGCAAGGTGTAGCGCACGTTATACCGGCCTTTCCGGCCGGTTTCGTAAACCTCCCCTTTGACCCGGGCCTCGCGGTATCCCCGGTCAAAAAGGTATTTCTGCAGGCGCCCTGCGGTTTCCTGCACTTCCTCTTCCGAGATATACACCTGCTTTTCGCCAATATTGGCATAAAACCAGGCAATCTTATTTTCCAGTGAACTCTCGTAACGGTCAATCTTCCGTTCTATCCGGCCGGCTTTTTTCAGGGAATAGCCCTCGTTCTTCTTCAGTTCGGCCAGGCGGACCTCCTGCTTCAACTTCCGGCGCTCAAACTTCAGGGAATCGAATGAATTTTGCCCGAAATTATACCACCATACCCGCGGTGTAAAAGGCAGACTCAGGGGTTTGGAATTTTCTCTTTGGGCAAACGGAATGATCAACTCCAGCTCTTCCTTATACACCTGCTCAGTCCCCTTAAACTCGTTTTTCCATAATAAAAGCTTATTTTGAGGCGGCGGTATATTATTTTTACAGGAAAACAGAGTCAGCCCTGACACCAGTAACATTACATATAGAAAGGGCTTCTGCAAAGGCAAACACAGTTTATGATTTCAAAACAACAGCAAAAATACATTCAATCTCTCCATAATAAAAAATACCGTACGGAATACGGCGAGTTTTTGGTAGAAGGGGAAAAAGGACTGGAAGAGCTGCTGGCCTCGGATTTCGAGATCGTACGGATCTATTGTTCCGAAGAGTTTGCCGCGCGACGCCTCGCCGGGCAACGCTTTGCCGGGCGACATTCCTTTGGACAGGTCCCTATCAGCCAACGTTTCCCTGACCAGCACCCGGCCACCCACCCGTCTTTAATCGAGGCGGTGATCGCCCCGGCCGCTGCCATAGCCGCTGTTTCCACCTTCAAAAGTAACTCCGCCGGAGTAGCGGTAGTAAAGCAAAAACGCCCTACCTCACCCCAAAATTTTGAAACCGTCACACTAATTTTAGATAACATCCATGATCCCGGTAACCTGGGCACCATCATCCGGCTGGCCGACTGGTACGGCATCCGGAACGTGGTCTGCAGCCCCGAAACTGTGGAATTCTATAACCCCAAGGTGATCAGTTCCACCATGGGCTCCTTCACCCGTGTGAACGTATTTTACACCCCGCTCCCCGGTTTTCTACAGGAATTTGGCCTGCCGGTGTACGGCGCTGACCTGGAAGGGACTAACGTACACCACCAGCGGTTTGAAGAAAAAATGGGCCTGGTGATCGGCTCAGAATCACACGGGATCTCCCCGGAAGTTTCCGCCCTCCTGACCGGAAAGGTCACCATCCCCCGGCTGGGCAAAGCGGAATCACTCAATGCCGCCATGGCCACCGGCATCATCCTGGATAATATTTTCCGGGGAACATGAGCCTATTTTTTGCCCCTTATCCGGGATAAATGTTCCTGTGTAATTCCCAGGTAAGAAGCAATGTACCCCAGGTTTACCCGCTTGAAAATATCAGGCATCTGTTCCAGCAGCCGGCCATATCTCTCTTCCGCCGTACAAAAGGCGAAAAGCTTCATTCGCTCATCCAGCAGGAGATAATTTTGGGTGACCAATAACCTGGCCAGCCTTTCCGTCACCGGATAGTGGTCAAATACCGGTTCCAGCTTATCGTACTGCAAAGCCCACACCGTGGCATCTTCCAGTATCTCTATGTTATATTGGCTGGGCTGACCGGTAAACAGGCTGTCAATAGCACTCACCATACCGTTTTCCGCCGAAAACCAGGCCGTCACCTCCCGCCCGTCTTTCAGGTAATAAACCCGGGCTATTCCCTTCTCTATCAGGTAGCAATACCGGCAAACCTCACCGTCTTTCAGTAACTGGTGCCCTTTATTTAACCTGTTTACGGCTACGATACGGTTAATAACTTCTGCCGTTTCTCTATCAAAAGGGGCTAAAAGCTGTAAGTAACGGATAAAATAATTCATGAAATTTTATGTTAGTTGAGATCAAAAGGCTTTTCAGGCGGGCCTTTATAATAATTCATTAATTGCCGGAGTTCGGGGATAAGCCCTCCACCTGATCCGTCCTTTCTGTGGCCAAATTCTTTCCTGTTTTTCTTATATGCAAATGATTTCTTTCCTTTTAAATAACATACACGCTTTCCTGATGCTACCAGGGTGAAAGACCACCAGTCATTTTCAGGGATTTTATAGTAAAAGTACTCGGAACAAACTTTTGCTTTGCCACTAAGCCTTTTAGGGGCCGGATCATCCACACTCCACACCCATCCTTCTATCTTCCCATATTCATACACAAAACCGCTCCTGAAGCTGCTGTCCATATCCCGAACGATCAGTATCCCACAGAAATCCATTACCGTAAAACCTTTGTCGTCCGTAAAAATATATTCAATTATTTTAGCTTCCGGCCTGCCGCTCTTATCTCTAAAAATCCAGAGATGAGAAAACTGGTTGGAGGACTGATTTTGAAAACAGGAATCCCGTGGAATAACGATTAACGCACTGGAATCCGGAAGATGAGTTTTTAATGCCAGGCTCCAGTTGAACCCCATTCTATCCTGCAATTTACCTTCTTCCAGCCAGTTTTTTGCACTTTCAATGCTTAAATCCTCCTGCATAAGCAGAAGTGTCTTTTTAGGCACAGGGGTCTTGCATGAAAAGAGGATGAAACTTAACAGGGAGGCAATAATCATTCTGTGTATCATACTTTTATTTTTAGGGCCTTCCCACTATTTCAGCCGTTTAACCTGCTTCGTTAAATACCCGGCTTTACGGTCACGCCTGTACTTGTTATTGAAACTTATATAAATGACTGCAAATTAATAATCTATCTTATAGGACCCGTCTGCCAGGTATTCCTGCGGAATTTCTTCCCGGTACGGCAGCCGGTAGCATTTTGACAATAAATACCTGCGCCAGTTCCAGAACTTCCACAGATCCATTCTGAAATTTCTGTAAAGCGGTGTAGTGTCTTCTTTGTGCTTTGCCCGATACTGCTTATACAAATAGCTTACCTGTTCAAAACCGCGATCATAATCATCCGTGGATTTCAAATAGATCTCACTAATAAAGAAATTCCCGCTGCCGTTGCTATACAGGTACTCGTGAGAAGAGGCGTAGTCATGGCTTACCAGGTTCAGAAATTTACTCACGGATTTATGGTTAGTCACCTCGATAAATAACACCCCCAACAAAAGATATTTTTTCATCATCTGAATTTGTCCGGGTTTTTTGTGATTTTCTCAAAATATCCTTCGGGTATCCGGGCCTGATAAGGAAGCCGGTAACAATCACAGGTCAGATACTCCCGCCAGCGCCAGAATTTAAAAGGATTTATCCGGAAGTTCCGGTATAACTGCCTATCATCACCGGGATTGTCAGCCCGATAATTCCTGAATTCCAGCAGGGCCAGCTCTGCGCCGTTGTCGTATCGAAAGCCCACCGTAGCAAGTCTCTGATTGAAGACCCTGTTAAACTTACCAGTACCATTGAAGTACAGGTAAGTTCCGGGTATGTTATTATAATCTTCCAGGAGTAGTCTGAACAGCGAACTCCCCGGGAAGGTATTGGAAATAACTACCACAAGGAAAACGATGGAAATTCTCTTTCTCAAAATCAGGATTATTACTTTTCACAAACCATCCGTACAAATATGCCCCCCATACAGCCCCAAAATTATCCCCCCGCCAACAGAATTCCTTTGACAATTATCAAAATCGGCTGGAAAATATCCCGGAACCGGCAGGCTACATCTGCCGGTTATCCGGCTTTATACCCACTTAATCCAAAATGGGTTTAATAAAGTGAATATTTTTTCCGAAATTTGCGCCGGATTTTAACCAAATTCCTGAATGGAAAATAAAATAGACAAAAATTATATCATCGGCCTGCTGCTGATGGTACTCATGTTTACAGCGTATTCATTTTTTTATAAACCGGAAACGCCGGCAGAACCCAAACCGGCACAGCCCGCCAAGGTATCCCAGGCTGCCCCGGCGCCGAAAGCCATAAACCCGCTCCTCGACAGTACCGTACAAAATACGCCCGAAAAGGAGATCGTCCTGGAAAACAAAGACATTAAGGTGACCTTCTCCAGCCAGGGCGGGGTGATCCGGCGGGTAGCGCTGAAAAATTACAAGACCTATAAAGATTTTATTGCCCATAAAGATGCGGAAATGGTGCTTTTCGACGGGACGCGGTCTGCGCTCGACTTCGAGATTCCCACCCAATCCGGCACCCTGAAACTCAGTGAAGTAGGCTTTGCTACCGATGCCGTCAGCGGTACCGTACCGGAAGGAAAATCGCAAAGCGTGGTATTTACCACCCAGATCCAGGGCGGAACCCTGCAGAAAACCTACACCCTGGCGGCCGAAGGCTTTCAAATAGCGCACGATATTAAAACCCAGGGACTGGAACGTGTGCTGAGGAATGCGCCGGTAGTGCTGAACTGGGAAAACCACATCCAGGTACTGGAAAACGACCTGAATGAAAACCGGAAGGCGTCACAGATCAATTATTTTGACAAGGAAAATACGTTTGAAACGGTGGGCGCTAACAGCCTGTCCGGCAACAGCGAGAATGCCGAACTCCCCGTAAAATGGTTTACCTTCTACCAGAAATACTTTACCAGCGGTATCGTTTTTGAAAACTCCTACTTTGAAAAGGCAAAATTCAGCCTGGAGACCCCGGCCCAGGACTCCACTACCGTAAAGATAGCCCGGGCTAGCGCCGAGATCCCCTATGCTGATCTTATCGGGAACAAGACCCAGTTTAAGTATTATTTCGGGCCTAACGAACTGGCGGATCTGAAGGCGGTGGGTAACGATTTCCAGAAGAACCTTTACCTGGGGTATGACATTGTGAAACCCATTAACCGTTACATTTTTGTGCCGCTGTTCACCTGGGTAGAGTCTTTCGTTTCGAACTACGGCCTCCTGATCATTGTGGTGGTACTGATCATCAAGCTGGTGCTGACGCCGCTCATCTACAAGTCGTACATGAGCTCCGCCAAGATGCGGGTGCTGGCGCCGGAGATCAACGCCATTAAGGAAAGAGTGGGCGATGACACCGTTAAGATCCAGCAGGAAACCATGAAGCTCTACCAGCAGGTAGGCGTGAATCCGCTGAGCGGGTGTATCCCGCTGCTGCTCCAGATGCCTATCCTGATGTCGGTCTTCTTCCTCTTCCCTAACCTGGTGATGTTCCGCCAGAAGGAATTCCTGTGGGCCAAAGACCTTTCTACTTACGATAACCTGATCCATTGGGGCTTTAACCTGCCTGTCCTGGGTAATCACCTGAGCCTTTTTGTGGTGCTGATGACCCTGTCCAGCCTGGCGTTTACCTATTACAATAACCAGAACACACCGGATCAGCCGGGTCCCATAGACATGAAGAAGATTTCTTACGTGTTCCCGGTGGTTTTCATGTTTGTGCTGAACAGCTTCCCGGCCGCACTGAGTTTCTACTACCTGATCTCTAACCTGGTGACCATCGCCCAGCAGCTGATCGTAAAACGTTTTGTGAACGAAGAGAAAATCCTGACCATCCTGGAAAACAATAAACGGAATTATCATACCAAGCCGCAGAAGAAAAATAAATTCAGCGATTTCCTGGAAAAACAGATGCAGGCATCCGAAGAGATGAAGCGGAAAAGTGATGAGCTTAAAAAGGAGCAGCAGAAAAGAAAAAAATAATTCGTAAATTGGGCTGCATTTGCAGTCCAATTTTTTTTTCGACGAGGTAAAATACTCCGGGAACTGCGGCAGATACGCACTACCGGGACACACTACCTGGAATTAATATTATACAAATGAAAAAAACGCTCTTATTCTTACTTCTTTGCCCGGGCCTGCTTTTCGCCCAACTTTCTGACCAGCAATTCCTTACTGTATACAAAGAAGGGGTGAGCCTGTTTGATGAGGCCCGGTATGACGAAGCCTTCAGCAAATTATCCACCTTAACTACACGTAACCATACCAATGGCGTAGCACCTTACGCCTATCTCTATGCCGCCCAGGCTGCCGAAAAGAAAGGGAATAAATACCAGGCGAAAATCCTGTACCGTAACCTCTTTACTTACTATCCCGACTGGGACAAGATAGACGAGGCCAAAATTCTTTACGCCCGCGCTAACCTGGAGGAAGGCTATTACGAAGAAGGTCTGAAAGCCCTGCACGAGATAGATAATACCGCCCTTAACCCACTTAAGCTGAAGGTGATGGACGAGTATATGAAGAATGTAAAGACCATTTCAGCACTAAAGAACCTGTACAATAAATACCCGAATTACAAGCCCATAGCCCGGGCGCTGGTAGATAAGATCCAGGCTAACCGCTACAATACCAAAGCCGACCTGGAGCTGTCTGACATGCTCACTAACCGCTTTAACCTGCTGGAGCCAGAAAGCTCCCCGGCTAATTCTACCCCTGCCCGGAACTCCAAAAAGAAAGACAAAGCGCTGAATTTCGGGATCCTCCTGCCGTTTGAACTCAGCAGCACCGACCCGGCTGCCACTTCCTTCCGGTACATTTATGACCTCTATGCGGGTATGACCGTGGCCGCTGAGAAACTGAACAACGAGGGCATAAATATCAGCCTGCATACCTACGATATCAAAAACGACGCCCAGGCGTTCAAAAATGCCGAGAAAAAACCCGGTTTTTCAGATCTGAACCTGGTAGTGGGTCCCCTCTACCCTGCTCCTAATACCCTGGTTCAGAAGTTTGTAAATGACAATAATGTGGTGCATGTACACCCCACTTCCAATAACCTTTCGCTCCTTACGGCTTCTAAAAATGCATTCCTTATGCAGCCCTCGCACGAGCACCAGGCCAAAAAAGCGCTGGATTATGCCGCCTCTACCGGGCTGCCGAAAACCGTAAGTGTATATTTCGGTGAAGCCCGCAAGGATTCCCTTTTTGCACAGATATATGCCGCAGAAGCCCGGAAAAGAGGTTATACCGTGACCGAGGTCCGGAAGTTTACAGGCCAGAAGCTCAGTCCGCAGCGGGGGCATGTTTTCCTGGCAGCCGACAATAACCTGGGCGTTCGGTTTCTCCAGAGCGTAGCCATGAGCAATACCGATGCGGAGGTGATCATGACAGCCGGCTCATTCAACTGGGACCGCATGAATACTTCTTCCCTCACTAACAAGGTGGCCCTGATCTACCCGGAATATGTTAACCGGGAACGCGAGCCCGTAAAGGAATTTGACAAAATATATTTCGAAAAAACCTCCGGCCTTCCCTCCTATTACAGCTACCTGGGCTATGATATCGTCTATTATTTCGGCACCATGCTGAAAGACGGGCAGAATTCGTTCAACAGGCACATTGAGCGGGGGGAATACATAGATAATTACCTCCTGAGCGGCTATGATTTCAGTGAAAAAGTAAAACAGAATGACATTGTGCCCATCGTGAAATTCAGGGACAATAATTTCGAAGAAGTATACCGATGATCCGTAATCCCAAAAACAGCGAAAAAGCCTTTGAAGAGGCCGTAAAATATATTCCAGGTGGGGTAAACTCGCCGGTCAGGGCGTTTAAATCTGTAGGTGGCATACCCCGTTTTATGAAGCGTGCCAAAGGTGCCTACCTCACTGACGAAGATAATAATAAGTACATTGACCTCATCGGCTCCTGGGGTCCCATGATCCTGGGACATGCCTTTGGCCCGGTGGAAAACGCCGTACGGAAAGCCATCCGTTCCTCTTTTTCCTTTGGTGCACCTACGGTCAAAGAGGTGGAAATGGCCCGCCTGATCTGCCGGCTGGTACCCTCTGTGGAAATGGTGCGGATGGTAAACTCGGGTACAGAAGCCACCATGTCGGCCATACGACTGGCCCGGGCCTATACCGGCAGGAGCAAGATCATCAAATTTGAGGGCTGTTATCACGGCCACGGCGATGCCTTCCTGATCTCGGCAGGCAGCGGTGCCCTCAGCCTGGGTGTGCCGGATAGCCCCGGCATTACGCCCTCCACGCTCCAGGACACCCTCACCGCACCTTATAATGATATTGAAGCCGTAAAAGCCCTGGTTAACAGCCACAAGGGGCAGATCGCCGCCCTGATCATTGAACCCGTAGTGGGGAACATGGGCTGTGTACTGCCGGCTGATGGCTATCTTCAGGCCCTGCGCGATATTTGTACGCAGGAGGGGATCGTCTACATCTTTGATGAAGTAATGACGGGCTTTCGCCTGGCGCCGGGAGGTGCACAGGAGCGCTTCGGTATCCTTCCTGACTTCACCACCATGGGCAAGATCATTGGCGGCGGCATGCCTGTAGGCGCTTACGGCGGTAAAAAAGAGATCATGCAGCTGGTGGCTCCCGCCGGCCCCATGTACCAGGCTGGTACGCTCTCAGGTAACCCCATTGCCATGTCAGCCGGTCTGGCCATGCTGAATCATCTGAAAAAGCACCCCGAAATCTATGATCAGCTGGAAGAAACCGGCTTATACATGGCTGAAGGAATACGGAAGTCGCTGGCAGAACTGGGCCTGGATTACACCGTTAACCAGGTAGGTTCTATGTACAGCCTCTTCTTCACCAAAGAAAAGGTGGTCAACTACCAAACCGCCAAAACCGCAGATACGGCCAGGTTTGGACAATATTTCCACGGCATGCTGCAGCGGGGCGTTTACCTGGCGCCATCGCAGTTTGAATCGCTGTTCCTCTCTTCAAAGATAGACAGGAAGCTGGCTAACAAGATCCTGCGCGCCAGTCACGATACGCTGGCATCATTGCAGGAGGGCTGAGAAGGATGCTGATTCACTGAGCATGCGGAGGAGACGAAGGTTCAGCCACTACGGGTAGGATTGAGTA
>JAHBUH010000022.1 GCA_019638185.1 Leadbetterella sp. | reverse complement strand
TCGCTCTTTCCTGATCAGCAATGCCCTGTTCTGGCTGGATCGTTTCCACGTAGACGGCCTGCGGGTAGATGCGGTGGCTTCCATGCTGTACCGCGATTACTCCCGCCAGGAAGGACAGTGGGTGCCCAATGTTTTCGGTGGAAGAGAGAACCTGGAAGTAATCTCCCTGTTCAAGGAACTGAATGAAGAGATTTACCGCACTTTCCCGGATGTTCAGACCATCGCCGAGGAGTCTACGGCCTTCCCGGGAGTTTCACGCCCCGTGTATACCGGCGGACTGGGCTTCGGGATGAAGTGGATGATGGGTTGGATGAACGATACCCTGAAGTATTTTGCCCGGGATCCGATGTACCGGAGGTGGCACCAGAACGATCTCACCTTCAGCCTGGTCTACGCTTTTTCTGAAAACTTTATGATGCCGCTCTCGCACGATGAAGTGGTGTACGGCAAGGGATCGCTGCTGACCAAAATGCCGGGCGACGCCTGGCAGAAATTTGCGAACCTGAGGCTGCTCTTTTCCTATATGTTTACCCATCCCGGCACCAAGCTCATCTTCATGGGCGGGGAATTCGGGCAGATCCGGGAGTGGAATTTTCAGCAGAGTCTGGACTGGCACCTGCTGGACAGTGAGCATCACCGTGGCGTGAAAGACCTGATCGGCGACCTGAATAAGCTTTACCGCTCGGTACCGGCCTTGCACATGAAGCAGTTTGACCCCGCGTGTTTCCAGTGGATAGACGGATCCGACACCCAGAACTGCGTGGTGAGCTACATGCGGAAAACCGAAACCGGGAATGCCATCATTATCCTGAACCTGACTCCCGTACCGCATCACGACTACCGCGTAGGTGTGCCTGACGACAGGGAATACAAGGAACTTCTGAATTCCGACCATAAGAAATACGGCGGTTCCGGTGTAGATAACCCGAATATCTATACTGAAAAACAGCCCAGCCATGGTTTTGAGCAGTCGGTGCAGCTGAGCCTTCCGCCGCTCGGGGCCGTGATTATCGGATGAAGAAACTAAAAGATAAAAGCGGTCCGCCGCTTTTATCTTTTTACAGACCTGCTTACATTCCTATCTTCCGCCGCCGCATACTGATCATGGTCTGTAAAACCACCGAGGTCATGACCAGGAAGAGGCCGGCGTAAAAGGAGAAATTCACTTCTTTTGCTTCCTTAAAAATGATAAACGCCAGGATAATGGCGTATACCGGCTCCAGGTTAAAGGTGAGGTTTACCGTAAATGCCGGGATCTGCTTCAGTGCTTCGGCAAAAAGCAGGTAGAGGCCTACCGTGCAGAAAAGCGCCAGCATCAGCAGGTAAAGGGTATCAGAGAAGCCGGGAATCAAATGATCCGTAGGGAAGAAATGCAGGTAAAGCGGCATCAGCAGGGTCAGGCCCACTGTACCGCCCACGATCTGGTAAAAGTTAATCACCCGGGTGTCAAACTTCTGAACCAGCTTTTCATTATAAATGGTATACAAAGCGGCAAAAACAGAGGAGATCACACCCAGAATGACCCCGGTCTGGTGAGAGGTGTCAAAATGAAAAATGAGCCCGATGCCGGCAATAGTGAGCAAGCTCAGTACGATTTCAGAAAATACAAACCGCTTCCTGTTGATCAGGGGTACTAAAAGCGCCGTAAAGCAACTGGTGAGTGCATAACACACCACGCCGATGGACACGTTGGAATATTTGATACTGCCATAAAAAAACAGCCAGTGAATGGTAATAATCAGACCTACCAAAGCGATGTTGAGCCTGTCTTTCCAGGATTTGGGATGCGGAGCACGGGTAAAATGTACGATCAGGAACAAGGCCACCGACGATATCAAAACCCTGTACCAGGTGAGCAGGCCTTCATTCAGCGTGATCAGCTTACCAAAAATCCCGGTGAACCCAGCGAGGATCACAGCAATATGAAGGAGTAAATAAGGATGTCTCATGAGGGCGAAAAATGTAGCCTGTTTTTATTTCGGCTGCAAAATTCCGCAAATTAAACTACATTGCAGTGAAAAATGGTTGAAAAGAAATAAACATGAAAAAACTGATCGGCTGTTTAATCGTGATAATAAGCCTTTCCTGCCAGAGGTCAGACAAGGTAAAACCCGAAGCAGAGGAGCCCTTATATGTTTATGTCAATTCATCCGGAGGGTATACCTACGCTTTAGACGCCAATACCGGTAAAACCGTATGGCAGTTTAAAGGGAGTTCTGATCTGGAAGAATATATGCCTCCAACGCTGGTAGGAAATACGCTGTATGTTACCGGGAGAGAGAAGGTTTACGCCCTGGATGCGTTAACCGGAACCGTGACCTGGGAATCATCGACCATCTACTCAGGAAGTACGGCACCTATAGTGAAAGACGGTGTAGTGTATGTGGGGACGATGGACAGATTACTTTATGCATTGGATATTCCATCGAAGTCATCAAAGTGGACGTTTGAAGCCTCCTATATGTTGTGTGCCCCCACGGTGGTCAATAATGAAGTTTATTTTACGGACATCAATGGTATATTTCGTTGCCTTGATAAGAATACCGGGCAACTGAAGTGGGAAACTCAGGATCATCATGGTACATACCGGTCTAACCCGGTTTATTACAATAATTCCATATTGGTAGGCCTTAATTACACGTTTGTTTCTTTGAATGCTAAAACCGGGGAACTTATCTGGCGATTTCAATCGGACGGAGAGGTATTATCAAGCCCCGTGGTTTATAAAGATAAAGTGTTTTTCGGAGGTACTTATGGTTATTCTGTATTTGCACTGGATATAGCTACCCGTAAAAGAGCCTGGATTCTTACAAGCCCGGACAAGGATCAGGTATTTTCAAGCCCTTATATAAAAAATGATACATTATTTATCGGCTTTGTAAGTGGCAGGTTCTATTCCCTGAATGCAGACAATGGAAAGGTTCATTGGGAGGTGTACGTAAAAGATATGATCAGTTACTCTTCTCCCGTAGCCGCAGGAGACAAGGTTTACCTGCCCACGCGTAATTCTTTATTGTGCTTAAACGCGAAAGACGGTTCTGAAAACTGGAGTATCCGGGGAGGTAAAGGGGCCGGGCTTTCGAGCCCCGTAATACTTTTAAAGAATGGTAAAGCCCGGCATCCGGCTCCCAGTGGCCAGGAAGATGAAAAATAATTTTTTGACGATGTATCATAGGTGTTTATTTTTTGCTGTTTTACTTCTTTTCCTTTTTTCCTGCAATAAAAGTAAGGAAGTGGGGTCAGATGAGCCGTTAATGGTTTACATAGGATCGAAAGATGGCTATTTATATGCTATTGATCCTGTGACAGGTAATGAAAAATGGAAGTGCCATACCAAATCTTCCTTCGATTATAGCTCTGTCGCTTTGGATAATGGAGTAATTTATGCCAGTGGAACGTATGATAAGTTGTATGCTATAGATGCCTACTCCGGTAAGATTCAATGGACCCTTCCTGGTGATGCTGTTTTTCACGGAACTCCTTTTGTTTATAATAAAACTGTTTATGCTGTAGATATTTCAGGAACCTGGTATGCGGTCAATGCGCTGAATGGCAAATTAAAATGGAAATTAGAGAGAAAAGTGCATAGTCTGGCGAGCGCTACTGCTGCGGACGGGCTGGTTTATTTAGTCGGAGGGCAGGATGGGGGAGTATTTGCTTTGAATGCGGAAACGGGGAAGGAGCAATGGTACTATAAAGCATCAATAAATTCGTCCGGACCGGCATTAACCGGTAACCTGCTCATAGTGGGAACTTTGGATCAGGGATTACTCGCTCTTGATTCCAAAACCGGCACGAAGAAATGGAATTTCACTTCCGGCGGAAGAATTGCATGCAGCCCGGCAATCTCGGACGGCGTAGCATTTTTCGGCGGGGAGGATAACAAAATGTATGCAGTCAATATAAGTGACGGAAGTAAAAAGTGGGAGTTTTCTACCGGAGGTTATATTGTATCAAGCCCTTTTATTTCAAATGAACTGGTCTACTTTGGCAGTTATGATGGAAAGGTTTATGCTTTAAACATACATACCAGGCAGAAAGTTTGGGCGTATAATGCAGGGAGGACCATGGAATCTAGCCCGGTGGAAGCCGGTGGTACCTTATTTATTGGGGATGGAAGATTTGGGAAAGACCGGCTACAAGCTATTAACGCTGCAGATGGAACGCTGAAATGGATATTTGAAGCAAATGACTATATCTATCACTCCCCGGTAGTATTGATGAAGAGCGGTAAAGCCATCCATTCCGGCCTTAGCGGAGCCCGGCACTAAACTTACAAATTCCCCCGTTTCATTTCTTCTACCGCAAAAGCAGCGGCTCTGGCGGCCATGGCCATATAGGTCAGGGAAGGATTAACGTTAGAAGCGGAAACCATGGCGGCCCCGTCAGTGACAAAAACATTGGGGGCGTTCCATACCTGGTTATGGGCATTTAACACCGATGTCTCCGGGTCTTTTCCCATGCGGGCGGTGCCCATTTCATGAACGCTGATGCCCGGTGCCGACTTCTGGGTTTCATAGGTGGTGATGTTTTTCAGACCGGCGGCGTCCAGCATTTTAATGGCCTCATCCACCATGCACTCCTTCATTTTATATTCGTTTTCCGTAAGCGCGGCATCAAAACGGATAAGGGGCAGGCCCCAGGCGTCTTTTTCTTTGCTTAAGGTGAAGTGATTGGATTCCGAAGGCAGGATCTCTCCGAAACCCTGGAGGCTGAAGACCCAGGGCCCCAGGCGGGGATACTCTTCTTTGAGCTTTGCTCCGAAAGACTCGGTGCTGCCGGCCGCATTACGTGAGGCCCCGCCCTGGTAGCCGAATCCCCGGAGGAAGTCGCGCTTATCATTACCCATGTTCACAAACCGGGGGATATAGACACCGTTAGGGCGCTTGCCATAGTAGTAACGATCTTCGAAACCCTCAAAGACGCCCTGCACACCCCGCGATTTATGGTGATCCATGATGTTTTTTCCCAGCTGGCCGCTGGCATTGCCCAGGCCGTCAGGGTGGGTGCGGGAGGTAGACTGCATCATGACCCAGGCGGTGTTAATGGCGCTGGCGTTCAGGAAAATCAGCTTTCCGTAATATTCTGTCTCTTCTTTGGTATGCTGGTCAATGGCCCTTACACCGGTGGCACGGCCCTTGGCGTCGTCAAAAATCACCTGGTAAACGATCTTACCCGCCACCAGGGTGAGGTTACCCGTGCGCTGGGCGGCCGGCAGCGTGGCCGACTGCGTGCTGAAATATGCCCCGTACGGGCAGCCCCGCATGCAGCGGCTTCGGAACTGGCAGGAGGTTCTGCCCAGGGCCTGCTGTTCAGGGGTGGCCTGGGTGAGGTTAGCTACACGCCCTATGGTCATCCTGCGTCCCAGGGCCTGGTGGAGACGTGACTTTACTTCCCGTTCCACACAGTTCATTTCCATGGCGGGCTGAAAGTCCCCATCAGGCAGGGAATCCCAGCCTTCCCGCTGCCCGCTGATGCCGGCAAACTTCTCCACGTAGCTGTACCAGGGAGCCAGGTCTTTGTAGCGTATGGGCCAGTCGATGGCGATACCGTCACGGGCATTGGCCTCAAAATCCAGGTCTGACCACCGGTAGGATTGCCTGCCCCATACCAGTGAGCGCCCACCGGTCTGGTAGCCGCGTACCCAGGTAAATGTTTTTTCTTCTTCGTAAGGGAAATCCACGTCGCGCGTGAAAAAATGGCGATGCTCCTCGTTAGCCGTATAGCCGGTTCTGACGTTTGCCCAGTAGTCATGCCGGGTTTTCAGATCCATCCGGCCCCGGTGCGGCAGCTCCCACAGCTCCTGCATGGCCGTGGGGTAATCTTCCCGGTGTTTGACTTCTCTTCCCCGCTCCAGGAGGAGTACTTTCAGCCCTTTTTCGGTTAATTCTTTCGCTGCCCATCCTCCGGATAAGCCGGAGCCTACTACTATTGCATCAAATATTTCTTTCACCCGCCCGTTTTTTATTGTCCTAATATGCCTGTTTCAAGCCCCCTGAGCTCGGCCAGTCCTCTTAAACGGCCAATGGCCGAGTAGCCCGGATTGGAAGTTTTGTGCAGGTCATCCAGCATCTGGTGACCGTGGTCAGGCCGGAATGGTATGGGGGTGCTTCTATTCTGGTTCTCCTGGCTTAATGCTTTCATTACACCGTACATATTGACGTCACCGTCCAGGTGATCGGCCTCGTAAAAATTACCGGTCTGGTCCTTCCTGACATTACGCAGGTGCGCAAAATACACCCGCTCCTTCACCCGTTCAAAAATCCGCAGGATGTCATTGGCATTGCCGGCCCCCAGGGAGCCGGTGCAGAAGCACACGCCGTTAAATTCCTGGTCTACGGCGCTGATCAGGTAGTCAAAGTCCTCCCATTTACTCACTATCCGCGGCAGGCCCAGGATGGGATAAGGCGGATCATCCGGGTGTATGGTGAGGTGAATGCCGGTTTCCGTACAGGTTTCGGCAATGCTCTCCAGGAAGAATTTCAGGTTTTCTTTCAGGCCTTCCCGTCCCAGTGCTTTGTAGATGGCGATGCTTTTCAGCAGGTCCTGCGGGTCAATATCCTTTTCGCCGGGGATGCCCATCAGGATCACGCGCTGGAGATCGGCCAGTTCGCGTTCGGTGTATTGGTAATTCCGCCGTTCGGCCTGGGCCAGGATCTCGGGGCTGTAATCAGAGGCGGCGTCTTCCCGTCTCAGGATATAGATGTCAAAAACAGCCAGGTCTATCCAGTTGAAATACAGGGCCTTTGCACCGTTTTTCATTTCCAGGTCCAGTTGGGTACGGGTCCAGTCCAGCACCGGCATAAAATTATAGCATACGGTTTTAATGCCGCAGGCAGCCAGGTTCCGTAAAGACTGGTTATAGTTAGCCAGGTATTTTTCGAAATCGCCTGTCCGGGTTTTAATATCCTCGTGTACCGGCACACTTTCCACCACAGACCACACCAGGCCGGCCTCTTCTATTTCTTTTTTGCGCTGCTGAATATCCTCCAATGGCCACACCTCTCCGTGGGGAATATGATGGAGGGCCGTGACGATGCCGGTGGCACCGGCCTGTTTAACATCCTGTAGAGTGACCCCGTCAGCCGGGCCGTACCAGCGCCAGGTTTGTTCAAGTTTAATTTTCATAAATTCTTAATTCTCCGGAATTTACGGAAAAGGTAGTTTCGTATTTGGTTAAGGCTTTTGAGTTTCCGCTGGTTACTTTGCCGTTTACATCAAAGACGGTATTGTCTTTGGCACAACTAAACGTCTGGTTGCCGGAATTGAAGGTGATGGGAGATACGCCGTCATTGGGACAGGTGCTGGACAGGGCCGCCCAGGTAGAGGTAGAAAGCCGGGCAATGATCACCTTGTTTTGGGTATTGGTGGCTGATCCCCCTACATTCTTTAACGAAGTATAGGGGCTTTGATTGATATTGATGCTGAAGTCAAGGCCAGGGGATCCGCCGGGGTTAGGATCGGGAAGCTCGGTTTCACCACATGCCTGAAACAGGAATGCCAACGCCACTATCCCGTAAAATCTGCTATATTTTTTCATGAGAATCTGAAATTTAAATTGTCCCGTAATCGGATGTCAAAAATCATTAAAAAAAATGAAATTAAGCCCGCCCGGAAAGTATTTTTTCATAAAACCGGGGTGGAAGATGTTTAAATCTTGCTCTTCTGTTAAATTTACGATATGAAATACAGATTTTGAAATATGAATTATTGGCTGGTTAAATCGGAACCTTTTAAATTTTCATGGGATACCTTCGTTAATAAGGGAGGTGATATGTGGGACGGAGTGCGGAATTATGCCGCCCGGAATAACCTGATGGCAATGAAGACGGGTGACCTGGTGTTTTTTTATCACTCTAATGAAGGCCTGGATATCGTGGGCCTGGCTAAAGTGGCTAAAGAACACTACCCGGATCCTACAGCTGACGATCTACGTTGGGTGGTAGTGGACCTGGTGCCGGTAAAAAAGCTGAAAAAGCCCGTAAGCCTGACGCAGATCAAAGCAGACCCGGTGCTGAGGGAAATGGCCATTGTACGGCAGTCCAGGCTTTCGGTCAGCCCCGTAACACCTACTGAATTTGACCGAGTAATGGATCTGGCTGATGAGAATTAAAATTCTTTTTGTTTTACTTTTTGCTACTTTCACAGGGTTTAGTCAACGTCTCTTAAACCTCCCCGTAGAGGGAAACAGCAGCCAGGTGAGGGCGGTGAATCTCCGGGAGAGCGGCATCATTGTGCTGGATAAATCCTCAGAAGGCATACTGAATATCCGCAAAGTGGATACCACCCTGCATGTGGTTTGGGAGACGCAGACGGAGATCCCGGGCAAAGCCAATTTTATAGATGAGTATTTCGACGGCAAGTTTCTGTACATCATCCTGGAGCCCCGGGATGCCCGGAGCTTCATCATCCTGAAAATATCTTCGGCGTTTGCAGCTTATCAGAAATTTGATTTCCCGCTGGCCAAGGGCTTCCAGTACGGATTTTTTGCGGCAAATGATAAGGTGATCTGCCTGGGCGGGGCCGTGAAAACAGAACCGTTCATCGCCATCCTGGAGACGGTGCCCGGCGCCGCACCGAAGTTTGTCAGCGGCAGCGCCAAAGGCACCATGGAGCTCCAGTCTGTTCATGTAACGGATAATTCCATCCTGGCCACCTTTATTAATAATGTAAAAAAGACAAACCAGATCATCTTCCGGGAATTTGATTATGCCGGGAAGGCATTGGCCAGCCGGAGCATCGGTGCGGGTGAAGACAGCGTGTTTTTGTCCGTAAAATACTTTGAAAACCAGGATAAACGCCTGTTGGTAGGGAATTACGGCATCGGTAAAACACCCACTAACGGCATGCACAGCTCCCAGGGGATCTTCCTGGCGGATATTGATGAGGCCAGGATCAAATATTATGGTTTCGCCCAATTCCAAAACCTCTTCGGTTTCCTGAATGACCGGCAAAAGGGGCGACTGGATAAGCAGGTGGAGAAAAAGAGGAAGAAGGGCAGGGAATACAGTTTTGATTACCGCCTGTTTATCAGCGGCCTGCAGTTTGTAAAGGATAAGACGCTGATAGTAGGTGAGGTTTTTCAGCCCGAATACCGGAGCCGGAATTACTCCGGCATGTACGGGCTCTCGCCCCTGTATTCCACCCTGTACTGGGGGCGGCCTTATCTGTATAATTATTACGGATTGAATAATTCATTTTACGGGTATAATTACCGGAATGCCCAGGTTTTTGACGGTTTTCGTTACCTGGAAGGGGTTATCTTTGCCATAGACGCTGAAGGGAACCTGGCCTGGGATAATTCTTTCCCGTATAAGAACCTGAAATATTATGAGCTGGCCACCCACCTGAAAGTGAGCAATGCGGCCGATCATACCATGGCCCTGTACAGCACGGGTTCTAAGCTGAAGGTTTCTGAAATGGATAACTACGGCCATATTCTGAATGCCCGGGAATTTGACCCGGAGTCCCTGGAGCTCCAGTTCCGGAATAAAAAATCGGAGTTTTCTAATTTTGAGCATTGGTACGGTAACGTGTATTTTAACTGGGGAGTCCAGAAAAACAGCGGGAATAATAATTGTTTTATCCAGAAGCTGGTGCCTTAAATAGCCATGAGCTGAATCTTAACACCGATGAAACGCATATTGCTGATAGTCATCCTCTTTCTCCTGGCTGCGGAACTTCCGGCCCAGGTGCTGCAGTCGGCCACCCTGGAGGTGGTGGGCAGCCCCGGCTGGTATAAGGCCATTCCTTTAAAGCAGGAGGGGCTGGTGATGATTGTGAAGGAAGACCAGACCCGGTTTAAGGTGGTTAAACTGGATACCCAGCTGAATAAGATGTGGGATGAGGATCTTTTCCTGGATACGGAAACCGGCCCGGCCGCCGTAACGCTGCATGATGGCCGCCTTACCCTCATGTTTTCGGAAACCTCCGGCATGTATTATCAGTTGATCGATTTTGACCTCCAAAACGGGGAGTATGTCCGCAAGGGCTTTGAGATCCGGGAGTTTTTCCAGGACAAAGGCCTGGTCATGTATGGCAAGAAGGCCCTGCTGACGGGGATCAATGAAAAGGGGCTGGCGTATTTTATCTACGATTTTGAGAAAGACACCGGGAAGCTGGTGCAAACGGCGCTGACGGGGAAAATTGAGGTGCAGGATGTGCTGAGAGAAGAAGACGGCGTGCTGAATATCCTGGCGGTAGAGAAAACGATGGGTTATTCTAACGAGGCAAAGAAGAAAGGCGGGTACGTCAAAAGCTCCCGGGTAACCGAGGTGCGGATCGATACCGCGGGCCAGGTGCTGAGCCGGAAGGATATTGTGCCGAATGCCGGGCGTTTCCCCATTTTCGGGGTCCGGCAGAACGGGCTGGTGAGCGGCATCTACCAGCAGCCTGATGGCGGAAAAGGCATGTATTTCTCCTTTCTGAAGGAAGAAAAAAACACGCCGGTGTTTTACCGCTCTTTTTCCGAGCTGCTGGGAGAGCACCTGGAAGGGAAGCAGAAAGAGAAGTTCCTGAAGAGTGCAGGGTGGCTGGTGTTACCCCCGGCAGCCGGCCCGGATCAAATCCATATCGGCGGGGTATTTTACACGCCTAAGTTCCAGACGGTAACTACAGGCAGGGGGTATGATGCCTATGGTAACCGCACCACCAGCCGGGCGGTCTTTTCAGGGATAGAATTTTCCTATGCCCAGGTTTTTGGCCTGGATCCTGAGGGTAAAGTGCTGACTCAAAATGCCATAGCCGTAAACCAGCTCATGACCCAGCTCACTGCTCCGCTCAGCATTAACAGTGCCGGTGCCGTAGCGTATGTACTGAACGGAAAGGTGCTCGTGAAAAACTTTAATATCGGCTCGCGGCCTATTGCCTATCAGCTGACGGATGATAAAGGCGACGGCTCCCCCTACGTGGCCGGCTACCGCCAGACCCTCCACTGGTATGATAATGTGTTCTTGGCCATCGGGACCCAAAGCCGCATAGAGGCGCAGCAGGCCGGTCCGCCCAGCGGCAAAAAGAAAAAGAAACGCTCTGTTCCGTATACCCAAACCCGTAAAACTTACTTCCTGACCTCCATCTCTGCAGGAAGATCCGAATAGAAAAGTTTGAAGCGTTTTGTTTCATTCTTATCTAAAAAATTAGGAATTTTGCATTCTTTCAGCGTTTTATGAGGTATTTTATGTTTCCGGCTATTTTATTTCTCCTGTGGGGGTGCTCTGACACGTCGCGGGATAAATACGATATTCCCGGTAAAAGCGAGAAAACGCATGAGGAACAGCTGGAAGTGATCCTGGAGCAGCTGTCGGAAAACATTAAGTCGAACCCCAGTAATCCCCTGAACTATTACAAGCGGGCCTCCTGGCAATACGGCGAAGGAAATTACGATGAGGCGCTGATCGATATCACCCGGGCGGAACGCCTGAGTCCGAACTCGGGCGAGATCCTGTTCCTGAAAAGTGCCATCCTGTACAAGTCCGGAAAGGAGAACGCCCTGGAGAACGCCCTGTATGCGGAGGACCAGGATTTTGTGTCGCCGGATCTGTACACGCTGATCGGTAACCTGTACCTGGATAAAAGGAATTTCCGCAAGGCGGATGAGTACTTCCGGAAGGCAGAACGTATCTATCCGTATGATTCGGATATCTTTAACGGGAAAGGCCGGTATTACGCCATGCTGAGGGATACGGTGACCGCTATTAACCTGTTCAAAAGGGCTATTTATACCCGTCCGGACGTTTTTGAATATTACGATGACCTGATCAAGATCTACGGGAAGTCAAGGCAGATAGACTCTGCCCTGCACCTTAACGAGGCGGCCATTGCGAAGTTCCCGGATAAGAAAGAGCTGGTGTATAACAAGGGGCTCATCCTGGAAAACGCCGGCCTGCTGGATAGCGCCATCGGCATCTACCGGAAGTTCCTGAAGGTAGAGCCAGAGCGCTATGATGTGTACGAGCGGATCGGGAATATATACTTCCGGAAAAAGAACTATCCTTCAGCGTTCATTACCTACAATCAATGGGCGGAGCTGGAAACGGAAAACCCGATGCCCCGCTTAAAGGCCGCCCGCAGCTATATTGCACAGGATAACCTCCCGGCTGCCAAATATTACCTGGGCAAAGCGCTGGAAAAGTACCCGGATAATAAACTGCTGAAGGCAGAGCTGAATGCGGTGAATTACCGGATAGAGTCCGGGTCGCTGCGCTATTCGTCGTACACGCCCTCCGGGGCTGATCGTTTAAATGGCGGAGAAAACGATGAGGAAGAAGAAAGGGTCTTTGATAACTCATTGGAAATAAATAAAATACCGAAAAGAAAACCAACTTTAATCGGTAGAGATTCTACCAGAAATCAATAATAATGAACATAAAAATTACACTTCCCGACGGAAGTATCAAAGAATTTCAGCAGGGAGCTACTCCCCATGATGTAGCGCTGTCTATCAGCGAAGGATTGGCCCGGAATGTGCTGGCCGCCCGGGTAAATGATAAAATAGTGGATCTGAACACCCCGCTGACGGAAGATGCCACCCTTTCTTTACTGACCTGGAACGACAGTGACGGCAAGTCGGTTTTCTGGCACTCGTCTGCCCACCTGATGGCGGAGGCGCTGGAAGCACTTTACCCCGGCGTGAAATTCTGGGTAGGCCCACCCCTGGAAAACGGGTTCTACTACGATGTGGATACAAACGGCACTCCTATTTCCTCCGATGATTTCCGGAAAATAGAGGACAAGATGCTGGAGCTGGCCCGTCAGAAAAATGAATACGTATGTATCCCGATCTCCAAAGCGGATGCGATTAAATATTTCGAAGATAAAGGCGACGAATATAAGCTGGACCTGCTGGAAGGCCTGGAAGACGGGAACATTACCCTTTACAAACAGGGCAATTTCACCGACCTGTGCCGTGGGCCGCATATCCCGAACACGGGCTTTATCAAGGCCGCCAAGATCATGAATGCGGCGGCGGCTTATTTCAAGGGCGACCAGAATAATAAGATGCTGACCCGCGTATACGGCGTGACCTTCCCGAAAGCCAAAGAGCTGGAAGAATACCTCCAGTTCCTGGAAGAGGCTAAACGCCGCGACCACCGTAAACTGGGCGCTGAACTGGAGATCTTTACCTTTTCAGAGAAAGTAGGTAAGGGCCTGCCGCTCTGGCTGCCTAAGGGCGCCATGCTGCGGGAACGCCTGGAGAACTTCCTGAAGCGGGCACAGCTGCGCTCGGGCTACCTGCCGGTAGTAACGCCGCACATCGGCAGTAAGCAGCTCTATATCACTTCCGGCCACTGGGATAAATACGGGGAGGATTCTTTCCAGCCCATCAAAACCCCGGAAGAAGGAGAGGAGTTTATGCTGAAGCCCATGAACTGCCCGCATCACTGCGAGATCTTTAAATCAAGGCCCCGCAGTTACCGCGATCTGCCCCTGCGCCTGGCGGAGTTCGGTACGGTGTATCGCTACGAGCAGAGCGGTGAGCTGCACGGACTGACCCGCGTGCGTGGCTTTACACAGGATGACGCCCACATTTTCTGTGCCAATGACCAGGTGGAAGGAGAGTTTAAGAAGGTGATAGACCTGGTGATGTATGTTTTCAAATCGCTGGGTTTTGAAGATTATTCCGCCCAGATCTCGCTGCGTAGCCTGGAAGACCGGAGTAAGTACATCGGCTCTGATGAAGACTGGGAGAAGGCGGAGGCGGCTATTGTGAAAGCCGCGGCCGACAAAGGCCTGAATACGGTGGTGGAATACGGTGAAGCCGCTTTCTACGGGCCTAAGCTGGATTTCATGGTGAAAGATGCCCTGGGCCGGAGATGGCAGCTGGGAACCATACAGGTAGACTATAACCTGCCGAAGCGGTTTGAGCTGGAGTACACCGGTTCAGATAACCAGAAACACATCCCGGTGATGATTCACCGGGCGCCGTTCGGTTCCATGGAGCGGTTTATTGCTATCCTGCTGGAAAACACGGCCGGTAACTTCCCCTTCTGGCTGTCGCCGGAGCAGATCGCCGTGCTGCCCATTTCGGAGAAATACGAGGATTTTGCCAACGAGGTGTTCCTGATTCTGCAGGAGAATGATATCCGTGGGTACATAGACCACCGGGCGGAGAAGATCGGCCGGAAGATCCGGGATGCAGAGGTGAATAAAGTGCCTTTGATGCTGATAGTAGGTGAAAAAGAAGCAGAAGAAGGTAAGGTTTCCGTGCGGAGAAAGGGAGAAGGTGATCTGGGAAGTTTCACCGTACAGGAGTTTATTGAATTTGCTAAGAATGAGATAAATAAAAATATCCCCAAATTTGGGAATAATTAAAAACTAAGTAATAAATTTGGTCGATTTTCCCGAAGGAGGATTGACTTTTTAAACACTGTATGGCAAAAAACATGAGAAGACCGTTTCGTCCGCCGGTCAGAAAAGAGGACGAGCACAGAATAAATGATAAGATCCGCGGCGTACAGGAAGTGAGGCTGGTAGGGGAGAACGTGGAGCAGGGAGTGGTTCCCTTCGTAAAGGCCATGGAAATCGCACGAGCACAAAACCTGGACCTGGTGGAAATCGTTCCTAATTCCGCACCACCCGTTTGTAGAATTGTAGATTATTCCAAGTTTAAATACGAGCAGAAAAAGAAGCAGAAAGAGCTGAAAGCCAAGCAGGTGAAGACGGTGATCAAGGAGATCCGTTTTGGCCCGCAGACGGATGACCACGACTTTGAATTTAAGCTGAAGCATGCGGAGAACTTCCTGAAGGAGAACTCTAAAGTGAAGGCTTACGTGCATTTTGTGGGGCGGCAGATCGTCTTTAAAGATCAGGGCTTTAAGCTGCTGGAACGCTTCATGGAGGCCTTATCCGAACTGGGTAAGCCTGAAGCACCGCCGAAACTGGAAGGTAAGCGCCTGAATGTGATCATAGCGCCCAAGCCTAAGAAATAATAAAAAAACGCCGCAAGGCGTTTTTTTTATGGTCAGTCGGCCAGGTGAAGGGCCTCGGCTACTTCCCGGTAATTCCGGGTATTTATCCCTGCCACCACTTCAGAAGAAGCTATGGCCACTACTTTGAATACAAAATTAGTGGTAGGCGCCTGCGTCATGGAGTCATTGTCCTGGAGATAGAATGAGATCACGCCCGGGCCGTATTCAAAAAACGTATGGCTGTCATAAAGGATGACGTTTCCGTCGCCGTCTTTATACGCGTCTGTAAAGGTAAAGGGCATAGCGGTATAGACGTTCTGGCCGTTTTGCATATAGCATAAGACCGCTCCGCTTTTTGCAATATCCGCCGTAATAATGGAACATTGTTTCTGGGCCTGGTAAATGTACCCGTTACCCTGCCAGTTAGAAGGGGTGACCGTTATGATCTGGGTTTTAACGTTAGCATTCCCGTCTACACCGTCTTTACCGGCCTTACCCTCCGGGCCTTCCACTTTACAGGAGGCCATGCCCAGGATAAGAACCATTATGCAGGGTAAAAGTTTGAAACGATTCATAGATATCTGTTTTAGGTTAAAAATTTACGGTTAGGAGAGGATGTCGTTGATCTGCTGCAACTCTTCTGCGGAAAACGTCTTGTTCTCCAGCGCGCCCAGTGAATCCATCAGCTGGGCGGTACGGCTGGCCCCGATCAGCACGGAGGTCACTTTCCGGTCTTTTAAAAGCCAGGCTATGGCCATTTGCGCCAGCGACTGCCCCCGCTTCAGGGCTATTTCGTTTAGTTTCCTGACTTTTTCCAGGGTGGGCCCATCTACCTGTTCCACCTGCAAAAAGCCGGTAGATTTGGCGGCCCGGGAGTCTTCGGGTATTCCCTTCAGGTATTTATTGGTAAGCAGCCCCTGCGCCAGCGGCGAGAAGGCAATACAGCCCACACCGGCATCCACCAGGGTACCCAGAAGCGCTTCTTCCGGCTCACGGACCAGGAGAGAATATTTGGGCTGATGGATCAGGCAGGGCGTGCCCAGCTCTTCCAGTACTTTCAGGGCGGCGCGTGTCTGCTCAGCGGTGTAGTTAGAAAGCCCCACGTACAGTGCCTTTCCCTGCCTGACCAGGCTGTCCAGCGCCCCCATGGTCTCTTCCACGGGCGTTCGGGGGTCCGGGCGGTGCGAGTAAAAGATATCCACATAATCCAGCCCCATGCGTTTCAGGCTCTGGTCACAGCTGGAGATCAGGTATTTCCGGGAGCCCCACTCTCCGTAGGGCCCGGGCCACATCCGGTAGCCGGCTTTAGAGGAGATGATGAGCTCATCGCGGTAGGGTTTGAGGTCCTGAGCCAGTATTTTCCCGAAGTTTTCTTCGGCTGAACCGGGCGGCGGACCGTAGTTATTAGCCAGATCAAAATGCGTAATGCCCTGGTCAAAGGCGGTCAGCAGAATGTCACGATAATTTTCATAAACATCCACACCACCGAAATTATGCCAGAGGCCCAATGAGATTTCAGGAAGTTGGAGGCCGCTTTTGCCGGTTCTCCGGTAAGGGGTACGGTGATAGCGGTCAGGGTCAGGTAAATGCATAGTCAGATCTTTTTCAAATATACGTTTAAACCGATGGATTTGTTTGCTGAAAGCCATAATTTTGGGTGAGATATGAATTATTCCATTCCCTTAGCAGAAAGAATTCGTCCTAAAAACCTGGACGAGTACATCGGGCAGGAGCACATCCTGGGCCCGGGTAAGCCCTTGCGGCGGGCCATAGAGTCAGGTATGCTGCCTTCCATGATCCTGTGGGGGCCTCCGGGCGTGGGCAAGACCTCGCTGGCGCTGCTGATCGCCGAGGTGGCTAAGCGCCAGTTTCATAGCCTGAGCGCCATATCGGCCGGGGTGAAAGACCTGCGCGAGGTGATATCCCGGCCTTCGGGATTATTTCCGCCCATTTTATTTATTGATGAGATTCACCGTTTTAATAAATCCCAGCAGGATGCCCTCCTGGGTGCTGTGGAAAAGGGCCATATTACGCTGATCGGCGCCACCACGGAAAACCCCTCGTTTGAGGTGAACTCAGCGCTGCTGTCGCGCTGCCAGGTGTATATCCTGGAGGCTTTCGGTACCGAAGAGCTGAACCGCCTGATGCAGCGCGCCATTTCATCAGACGAACTATTGAAACAGCTGGATATCCGGGTACAGGAAACCGACTCGCTGTTCCGCATGAGCGGGGGCGACGGCCGTAAGCTGCTGAACCTGCTGGAGCTGGTGGTGAATGCCCAGCAGGGGAAAGAGCCGGTGGTGATTGACGATGCCCTGGTGGAGGCGCTGGCGCAGAAGAACTTTGCCCGGTATGATAAGTCGGGTGAGCAGCATTATGACATCATCTCGGCTTTTATCAAGTCTATCCGCGGATCCGACCCTAACGGGGCCCTGTACTGGATGGCCCGCATGCTGGTGGCCGGTGAAGACGTGAAGTTTATAGCCCGGCGCATGTTGATCTCGGCTTCGGAAGATATTGGGCTGGCTAACCCCACCGCCATGATGGTGGCTAATGCCTGCATGGATGCCGTAATGAAGATAGGTTACCCGGAAAGCCGGATCATTTTATCGCAAACAGCCATTTACCTGGCCACTTCACCGAAGTCTAATACCGCCTACCTGGCCATTGATGCGGCCATGCAGCTGGCCGAGAAAACGTCTCACCTGCCGGTGCCCATTGACCTGCGGAATGCGCCTACGCGGCTGATGAAGCAGATCGGTTACGGCAAAGGTTATAAGTATTCGCATGATTTCCCGGGTCATTTTGTACAGCAAAACTTTTTACCGGAAGACCTGAAGGGCTTAAAGGTATACGAGCCTGGCGTGAACGCCCGGGAAAACGAGATCCGGAAGTCGCTGAAGGGCTGGTGGCAGGACTGGTACGGGTATTAAAGGCCTGGTTTGAAAAAAAAGCCGTGCAGGTGGGCTGTACCTGCACGGCATGTATATTTTATTTGGTAAAAGTCAGAACCAGGTTTAAGGAAGTAACTAATCCCAGCATTTGCGAGTTTTCGTCACTGCCATCCAGTTTATCATAAGCTTTCATCAACTCAGCCAGCTCCGCTTTGGTGAATTGGAGTACCATTTTAGATTCATCTGAGCTCTGTATTTTCAGTTTTACAGGCAGGTATTCTTTGTAAGTATTATCGTATATTTTCAGGGTGATCTCGCTTCCTTTCAGCTCATAATCGGATTCGTAGAGGTCACCTTTAATTAACAGATCATTGATCTCGTCGGATAGCACGAGGTTAGTGGAAAACTTATTGTTGCTTTTCAGCTCCAGGAAAACTCCCTGGCTTTTGTAGTCGATGGCCTCATCTTCGTTACCAAACAGGCTCTTCAATGTCATGTCTGCCTTGTCCAGGTTCCATTTGCCTTCTACGCTGGCAGCGGGGGCCGGGTTGTCTTTTTTGTCACAGGAAGATAGTGCGGATACCACAAAGAAAGAATAAAAAAGTAGTTTTTTCATGAAATAGTTAACGATTTATAATTGATTGATTAAATACGTTCTGAAATGACGTAATCGTCTTTGCGGGCATTATTCCGCACAAAGAGCTCACCCAGGAAACCGGCCAGGAACATCTGGGAGCCAATCAGTGCTGCTGTCAGTCCCAGGAAGAAAAGGGGGTTATCGGTTACATTCCGGTAGGGTTGGTGCGAATAAATGCTGTATAGTTTCTCCCCGATCAGGTAAGCGGCCATGGCCAGGCCACCTACAAATGACAGCACCCCGAACAGCCCGAAGAAATGCATGGGGCTCTTGCCGAATTTATTCACGAACGTGATGGAAAGCAGGTCCAGGAAGCCGTTCAGGAAGCGCTCAATGCCGAATTTGGTGTGGCCGTATTTCCGGGCCTGGTGTTGAACCACCTTTTCGCCGATCTTCCCGAAGCCGTTCCATTTGGCCACCACGGGGATGTACCGGTGCATTTCGCCGTAAATTACGATGCTCTTGGTGACCTTGCTGTTATAGGCTTTCAGGCCGCAGTTCATATCGTGCAGGTGAATGTCATGAATGAAGCGGGTGGTAGCATTGAAGAGCTTGGTAGGCAGCGTTTTAGTGATGGGGTCATAACGCTTCTGTTTCCATCCCGAAACCAGGTCATAACCGTCTTCGGTGATCATGCGGTAAAGCTCGGGGATCTCGTCAGGGCTGTCCTGGAGGTCAGCGTCCATGGTGATGACCACTTTCCCCGAGGTCTCGTTAAAGCCGGTCTGCAGGGCGGCCGTCTTCCCGTAATTTTTGGAGAAGCGGAACCCTTGTACCTCCGGGTTTTCCGTAGCCAGAGTGCGGATGATCTCCCATGATCCGTCATTGCTGCCGTCATCTACAAAGATCACTTCATAGGTAAAAGCGTGATCGTTCATAACGCGCCGGATCCAGGCATAAAGTTCCTGCAGCGATTCAGCCTCATTATAAAGCGGTATTACAACGGATATGTCCATAAACTAAAAGATGAGATAGTAGTCTCTCAGTAATGCCGCAAAGATACTACTATATTTAGCGTTTTCATAAATTATAATTTCCTGAGACGGGGCATGAGGCGGGTGCTGGCGGGAAAAAGCCACCACTTCCCTGAAGACCGGCTTCCCGGTATCATGGCGAACGGTATAGCGGGCCGTTATGCCCAGTGAGTGGCTGCGGGCCTCAGTGATAAACGCCTCCATTTCAAAGGGCGGGAGCAGGATCCATAAGGTACCGTCAGCACTTAACAGCCGGGCAGAAATACCGGCCAGCTCCCGGAAGGAGAGCCCGGTGGCATGGTGGGCCAGGTTTTTACGACTATGGGGCGACTTCAGCCGGTTTTCGTAAAACGGCGGGTTAGAGAAGACCAGGTCATAGGTCTTTTCCGTTTTAAAATCCTGGACAGCGCATTCGTGGAGCCGGAGGCGGTCCTGAAACGGGCTGTGGGTGAAATTATACCGGGCGTCTGCGGCGGAGCCGCTGTCTATCTCCACGGCGTCAAGGATCAGCTGGGGGTAGCGCTGCGCCACCATCAGGCTGAGGAGGCCGGTACCCGTACCGATATCCAGGGCATTCACCGGCTGATTAGCGCGGATCAGGGCGCCGAACAGGCAGGAATCCGTACAGACTTTCATGGCGGAATTTTCCTGGGTGACGGTAAACTGCTTAAACCGGAACATAGTTAACACTTTAAGTTAATCCGGATTTTCCGGGGACTTTCATTTTCGCCCGAAGTCGGCCGGGTTTTCCCCCCACCATTCGGTTTCCCACTTCCGGATGGGGTTTTTATAGGTATGGGTTCTCAGCCAGGTTTCCGCCCTTTCCAGCAGCTCAAAGAGCTCGCCGTTTCGCGGGGTGCGGTCCAGTTTGGTATTGGCTTTCTTTTTCTTCACCCAGGCAATGGCCGTGCGGGAGTCGGAAAAAACGGGCGCTTCCGAGCCGTGCTTATGCAGCAGGGCCAGGGCGTGCACCAGGGCCAGGAACTCCCCGATATTATTTGTACCGTCATAAAAAGGGCCGCGATGAAAGAGGTTCCGGCCGGTCTGGAGGTCTACTCCCTGGTACTCCATGTCGCCGGTTTTAGTGTTCCAGGCGGCATCTACGGCCCAGGCGGGGTAGTCAGGCCGGGGAATCCGGCCGGTGCCAGCCGGCTCTTTGGGTTTGATGGATTTATAAAACCCTTTTTTTTTGGCCTCTTCGGCCTCTTTTAAGGTCTTAAATGATTTGTACTGAGCGCCTTCAAACCCCTCTATGCTTTTTTTGCAGGAATCCCAGTCTTCCAGGATGCCGGTAGTTCGCCCTTTCCAGACCACATAGTATTTTGCCATTAAAGGATAGTGAGCTCTTTGTTTTTACAGATGAAAAGCGTGCGGAAGGTCTGGGTGAAATCGGTATCCGAGATCTTCCGGACCGAGAAATCCACCTTGCCCACGTAAAATTCACGCAGCTGCTTTGTCTTCTCTATGTTCTTCGTAATGAAAGGGTGCTTAGGCGTACCGATGGCCGTGCCGAATTCATTGATATCCGGCTTAAACATGAGATTCAGCGGGATGATGTATTTGGAGCCGTTCAGCGCCGCACACACCGGGATAGGTTCGTATTCTTCGCTGCCGCAGTATTGACTGTATTTTTTCCGGGCCAGGGCGTACTCTTCGTCGTTTTCGCCAAAAAGGATGGCCAGCTTTTTCCGGGGCCCGGTGGCGCTGATGCGGTTAGAAAGATTATTCAGCAGGTTACTGAGCTCGTAGCGGTTTTTACCGCTGCGCATTCTTTCTATGAGCGACTGCCGGATAAAATAAGTGATGGCATCCGTGATGTTAAAGCCCACTTCGGCCATTTGCTTGAAAATGAAGGAACTGGGTGACATCCCCGGCAGGGTGTTCGGGTCGTGCAGCAGTACTTCACCCTCTTCGGTGATGAAGCCGTCTATGCGGCAAACCACGCTCATGCCGGTGGCCAGGAAGGCCTTCAGCACGTCTTCGTGAATTTTATCCAGGTTTTCATCGCTGGTCTTCACGGGGATCCGCTTTTTGCTGACGGTAGACTTGTATTTGGCTTTAAAATCAAACGTCTGGGTTTCACCGTATACTTCGGCCGGCGGCAGGGCTATGGGCGTGCCGTTATCGTCCTGGATCACCCCGCAGGAAAACTCCTGGCCGGATATAAATTCTTCAATCAGCACATAGTCTTCCGCGTTTACACTGGTGAGCAGGGCCGACTCATTTTTAGCCAGGTGCTCATTCAGCTTTTTAAGGAGAACGGCGGGGTGGTAGATGACTTCATCGTTAAACACCACCGGGAAACCGATGCCCTCATCCAGGTTACTCATCTTTTCCAGCAGGTTCTTTTTCCGCCGGGTGGAGAGTTTATCCCAGTCCTTGCGGATAACGGTGGTCTCGAAAAAGCATTGCGACATGGCCCTGCTGAATTCTTCCAGGCTTCGCTTTTTCACAATGGCCACCCCGATAGAGGAGCCCTGGTGCGGTGCTTTTACCACCAGCGGGAAGCCCAGCTGCCCGATAAGCCGGGAAAAGAGCTTGGAGCGGTCGCCTTCCACCCATTCTTTCTTACTGACGGTGGTATATTTTTTCTCCTGGCCGGTGGCATAGGCCATCAGCTGGTTTTGGAAAGGCTTATTGATACCGATGCCCGAGCCCAGGATGCCGGGCCCCATGTAGGGGATATTCAGCCATTCAAAAAGGCCCTGCACACTTCCGTCTTCGGCGTAGGGGCCGTGCATGACCACAAACGCAAAATCAATGACTTCTTTCAGGTTTTCGGGTTTGATCTGTGACCCGATCTTGTAAATAAGCTTATAGAGCTGGGAGTCCTTAAGCGGCCCTAAGGATTCAATGTACACTTTGTAACCGTTATTCTGGTTTTTAGAAGGATAGAAGCTCCGGATATCCGGCTCATCCAGGACAGCCTCATCGACCAGGATGAAGTTTCCCAAGCTGTCTACAAAAATTAGTACAGGATCGAAGTAGCGTTTGTCAATGTGTTCGTAAGCTGTTCTTCCGCCGAGAAATGAAATTTCTCTTTCTCTCGACTGTCCCCCGAAGAAAATACCGACTTTGAGCTTTTTGTTCATCCTTACAGTTTATTTTGAGGTCCGGCTTTAGCGTGGTTCGTTAATGCAAAAAGTTGCCTCATGATTTGGATCACAGGCAACCCGGCAGCGTATTGTTCAATATTTAATAGGAGTCAACCGCCACATTTACAGCTTCCACACTTTTAATTTCAGGAACATTCTTCAAGATGGCTTCTTCAAGCCCCGCTTTGAAGGTCATGGATGACATAGGACAACTGCCACAGGAACCTATAAATTCCAGTTTCACCACGTTATCCCCGGTGATTTCCAGAACCTTTACGTTTCCTCCGTCAGCGATCAGGTAAGGTCTGATATTATCTAAAGCCTGCTCAACTTTTAATGTTAAATCTTCCATCTAAAAACCATTGTTACTACAATATTACAAATTTATTCGTTATTTAGTTTGTCTGGTGCCAAATAATTGTGTGTAGTATCCTTTGTAAATTCCCACCCCCATTTCAGTGACGGTATTGTTCATCAGGTTTTTACAGTGGTTGGTACTGTTCTTCCAGGCGCTGACCACCTCTTTTACCGAGGGAGTATATCCCTTAGCAGCAAACAGATTTTCAGCAAAACTCCGGTAGACATAACCTTGGGCCCGAAGCCGGTCAGCCGGTGATTTCCCTCTTTTGGAAAAGTGGGAGAAGTATCCGCGGGTCTGCATGTCTTTACTGTGCAGGAAACCGGTTTTTTCCAATGTTTCATTCCAGGTTACCGGGTTTACGGGGTCAAAATGCTCGTTGCCGCAGGTACAGCCCTCCGCCCGGAGGGTATTTACTTCCCGGAGAAATTCCAGGCGTACATCGGCCGGGGTTTGAAAAGTAAGCAAAAAGACAAAAAAGATGATATTCATAGCACGCTGTTTCCGGGAATATAACGCGCTTTCTTCCTGGTATATTCTGCCTTCGGCGGTTAAATACCCCGGATAGGCCGTAAAAAAATGGAAACCCTAAAAGAGTTTCCATTCCAATGTTTCTCACAATATTTACAGAATTTTATCCTGACTGTTTATTAGTATCTTTTAAGGTTATTTACTGATCACCTTAACTTTTGCAAAATCTTCTCCGATACCGCCTGAAACCGCATCGATCTTTATGGCGGCTATTCCTTTGGCGGTCAGTATTCTTTTAACGAAAAAGGCACGCTTATTATTGAATGCTTTTTCCCCCGAGCCGGAAAATGCCGTAATTTTGATCTGGAGCTGCGGGTTATTTCCCATCAGTGTGGCAATACTGTCTACCACCGCCACCGAGGCCGGCTGCAGGGAAATAGAATCCGTTACAAATTTCACGGATTTCAGGTCAAATTCTTTTCCGGCCGGTTCAGCGGCATTCAGCACATAGGCTTTGAAGCCGGTGAAGTCGTCTGCCACTGCAGGGGCCGGGGCCTGAACTTCAGTAGCCAGAGAGTCTTTCATCCCGGTTTCTTCGGTCAAAGGCTCCACGCTTTCTACCGGCACTTCTTTTTTGGAGAAGAAATTCAGGTTTCCGTTTTGGGTATAATAATAGTATAAACTGCCACCTATGGCTAAAATACCAATGATGATCCCGATCAGCCAGCCGTTAGAGGAAGAACTTTCAGAGGTGGTGTCAGCGTATTCCACGGCCTGCACGGTTTCTTCCCGGGTTTTTCCGACCGGTTCACTTTTTTCTTTTTTAGGCACATAAGGCCGCACGGTCATGAGATCATGAAGGCCCAGGGAAGGGATCATTTTTTCCAGCAAAGGTTCCGGGATAGCATTCAGAAGAGGCTCATGATGCTGTCTCAGGAGGCTGATCATCTGGTCTTTATCCCATTTTCCGCTTTCAATGTCTTTTTTGAACATGGAGATGATGACGTTCGCCACAATATCCGATGCCACGGTAGTGGTGGCTTTGCTCACCCCTGAATAGGTGCTGATCATGCTCAACAGGGGGCTTTTGTAAGCCGGGAATACCTGGGAAATGATCTTGGAACCGTCAACCTCTATTTTTTTCAGCACGGAATCCTGGCTGAAGATGCTGGCCAGGTTAGCGGGCAGGTTTACCCGTTTTGCATTCTCCTCGATCTGGTTAAAAAGCATACCGGCGCTCATGTCGCTGTATGTTTTCCGGATCATCCCCGCCAGGAGCGTATAAAATACTCCTTTTACGGTAACGTTCAGGTCACCGTGTGTTGTTGATGTGTAAGATTTGAATTTTTCAATAAACTCGTCGTTGACGATTTCATCAAAACTCTCAAATAGATTCATATGAAAGCGTTTTTTTGATTTTCAAGGTGCAAAACTAAAAATATTTCCCCGTCTAAAGTACTTTTACTGTTTATTTATTTACTAATCAGGGCTGAGATGCCCTGTTTCGCACCGGTATCAATGAAATTAAGAACAGCGCTTGAACTTCCGTCGTATGATTTTAAGCTGGGTCACAGCGCCGGCGTGATTACGTTGGGTTCCTGCTTTTCAGAGGTGATAGGGCGCTTTTTGGAGGAGCGGAAGTTCACGGTAATGAGTAATCCCTTCGGTACCATTTATAACCTGGAGTCGGTGTATGAGGTGGTGAGCCATGCCCTGGATGACCGGCTGCCGGATGAAGCCCGGATGGTAAGCCGTGACGGCCTTTTCTTTCACCTGGATTATCATTCTGAATTTTACAGCGATTCCCCGGCCGCTCTCCTGGAACGTATCCGGGCCGCCGGGCGGGAGTTCCGGGAGTTTTTAGCAGGAGCCGGGTTACTGATCATTACGCCGGGGACCAGCCGGGTGTATACGTGGGAGGAGAAGGGGGTGTCTAACTGCCATAAACTGCCCGCTTCGCGTTTTGGGAAACGCCTGCTGGGCCTGGAAGAGCAAAGGGAGCTGCTGAACGGGCTGATCACCCGGCTGCGCAGCGTAAACCCGGCATTGAAAGTGATGCTCACGGTCAGCCCGGTAAGGCATACCAAAGACGGGCTGCCGGAAAACAGCGTGTCTAAAGCCCTGCTGCGCGTGCTGTGTGACGAAGCCGTGAACCGCTGGCCCGGGGTGTACTATTTCCCGTCTTTTGAAGTGATGATGGATGACCTGCGCGACTACCGGTTTTATAAGCCTGACCTCATCCACCCGGATGAAGTGGCTGAAGGTTATATTGCGGAGCTCTTTATGAAGAGTGTGATGACGGAAGAGGCCTGCCGGCGCAGCGAGGAATGGAGCCGGGTACGGACGGCCCTGGCCCACCGGCCCCTGAATCCCGGAACGGAGGCCCACCGGGTGTTCCTGGTGAACCTGCTGGATAAAATCGGGGCCTTCCGCCCGTTTTTTGACGTCAGCGAAGAGTATGAAGCGGTGGAAAGACGGCTGCTGGACTACAGCTGAGGAATTTTGCAGGAAATCAGGTGGTTTTTAAGAACTTCCTCCGCGCAGAGGCTGTTCTACCTAAAGAAGTATAGAATAGAAAGAGTTTACAAATGGGTGAGTTTTCAATCACGAAAGAAAAAATACTGGCAGCGTTAAGTACGGTGGAGGAGCCGGACCTGAAGAAAGACCTGGTCTCCTTAAATATGATCCGCGATGTGGAAGTGGGTTTAGACCAGATCCGGTTTACGGTGGTGCTGACCACACCGGCCTGCCCTTTGAAAGAGCTGATCCGGCAGCGGTGCATCGAAGCGCTTCAGCGCGACCTGGGCACCGGTTTCGAGATTCATATTAACATGACGTCGGATGTAACGGCGAATGCCCGCAAAAGCATCATGCTTCCGGGCGTAAAGAATATCATTGCCATTTCTTCCGGCAAAGGAGGCGTGGGGAAATCCACGGTAACGGTTAACCTGGCCATGGCCCTCAAAAAAGCCGGCGCCAAAGTGGGTATCCTGGATGCCGACATCTCCGGGCCTTCCATCCCCATCATGTTTGGTGCCGAAGATATGCAGCCCCTGGTATCTCCCCGGGACGGTAAAAATTTTATAGCCCCCATCATGCAGTACGGGATCAAAATGATCTCCATCGGGTTTCTTACCCCGCCAGACAGCGCGGTGGTATGGCGCGGCCCCATGGCCAGCCAGGCACTGCGGCAGTTCTTCGGCGATGTGGACTGGGGCGAGCTGGATTACCTCCTGCTGGATATGCCTCCCGGCACCAGCGACATCCACCTGACCCTGGTGCAGACCGTGCCCGTTTCAGGGGCCGTGGTGGTGACCACCCCGCAGAAAGTGGCCGTAGCTGACGCCACCAAGGGCGGATCCATGTTCAGCCAGGGCAATATCAATGTGCCCATCCTGGGGGTGATAGAGAATATGTCTTATTTTACCCCGGCTGAGCTGCCGGATAACAAATACTACCTCTTCGGCCAGGGCGGCGGCCAGCAGCTGGCCGGGAAACTGGGCGTGGAGCTGTTAGGCCAGATCCCCATCGTACAGAAGATCCGGGAGGGTGGCGACGAAGGCCGGCCCGTCACCATGGATGATCATGAGCTGGTGACCGGCGCCTTTATGGACGTGGCGGAGAAACTGGCTCAGAAGATCGCTATAAGGAATGCTACTATGCCGGCTACGGAGGCGGTGATGGTGAATTAAGTGAACTCCCAGGTGTGTAAGTAAAGAACAGCGTAGATTATATAGGATTTATTAAGAATAGGATGAATAATCTAAACGATACAGTTCTGCTTGCCGCATCTATTCAGGGGGCATTATTATTTCTGGGATTAATTTCCAAAAAAGCCAATAACCGTGTTTCAAATGTTTCGGTAGGAATTATTGTTTTTGTCATTACAGGTACCATTCTCTTCTCCTGGGGTAGTGCCACACACTATAATAATTCGGAGGACGCGTTCCCTTTTTGGGTTCTGCAGTCGTATTGGTTGCTGCCTCCGGCATTTTGGCTGTTTTTAAAAGTTAATACTGATCCGTATTTTAAATTATCCAGGCACCATCTCTTTTTATTTCTTCCGGCAGGATTGGAGATAGGATTTCAAGTGTTGCTAAAGTTTTATCCTTTTGTACAGCATTGGGCCTTTATAGTAAGATCTGAAACCTGGTTTTTCTTTGTCGAAGTACTTCCTTTAGTTTCTACAATTGTTGTTTTTTGTGCATACTTTATAAAGCTTTTAGCTTTAAAGCAACAGGCACGGGAAGTCCCGGGCGCTTATTCCTATTTCAAAAGATTTTTTTTAGTATTCGGTTTCCTGCTATTAATACCTGCTGTCTGGATAGCTTCAACTTTTTACCTGATCCCATTTAAAATAATCGAAACGATACTGGTTAGCCTGATATTTTTATTGGGTTATGTAGCTTATTTTAAACCTGATTTTTTTGAAATACCCCTCCTGAAACCAAAACCATTGACCCAGGGCTTTTCCGGCTTTGATGATAATGTGGAGATTTTACGACTTCAAAAGGTCTTTAGAGAAGATTCCATTTATCTGAGATCTAAATTAACGGTTGCGGAATTAGCTGAAGAATTGGGCTTGCCGGTAAAGTATGTCAGTTACCTGATAAGTAATTATTATGGAAAGAATTTCAACGATTTTGTGAACGGATTCAGGGTCAGGGAGGTGATTTCGAAAATTTCAGACCCGAAAGAGAGCCACAAGACCTTATTTGGAATGGCATTAGATTCAGGCTTCAATTCAAAGTCTGGCTTTAACCTCGTATTTAAGAAGCATACCGGGAAAACACCTTCTGAGTTTTTCAGGAAATGATTCCCAAATCCGGATTTTAGACGTCCCCAAAAAGATAGTAAGCGATACTCCTCAAAGAGAAGTCATAGTTTTGAGCTCAAACCAAACTATTAAATACAATGAGAAGTATACTATCTCTTATTCTGCTTTGTACTCTTTCCGGTTACGGACAAACCATGATTCAATTGAATAAAGGGTATGAAAATATCCCCTTAACCCGGGGAGATACTTTAGATTACACCCTACATTTGGAAAAAGACGGGGTATATCAATTTTCCATATACCATAATGGCATAGCCGTTTATTATTCGCTTTCTGAGGAGAGGCAGATTGTATTTGAGAGCAACTATCCGGATGATATCACAGGATACGAAAAGTTTGAATACAGGTCACAGAAATCGGGAGAATTTAAGCTGAAGATATATCGGTTCGATGATCCCGAAAATACGGAGTCGGGAACCATAAATGTGTTTATTAAGAGTCTTTCAGATGAGGAAGTCGCGGTCAGGCGACGAATAAGGGATGAGCTGAAGGCGGAAAATTCTAAGAACGTGACTACTGTTGATATTGATCATTTTTGGGTAGCATTCGATAAGTTAAAAGATTGTAAGCATTATGCGGATAGCGTGGAAGTTATTCAAAAAGAGTATTTGGATAAAGCCACAAACGGATTAATTGATTTTATACAGGTAAGAGAATTTACAGCTGAAAAGTTTGTGGAAATCATCGCTAAGAACATTGATTATTATAGGTCTATCCGGAAAAACAGCTACCTGGCAAAAGAGATGGAACCGGTAATTAATGAGGTTTTTAAGCGTTTTAGCGAGTTATATCCGCTGTTTAAGCCGTTTAAGGTGTGTTTTGCGATAGGAATAAAAAACACGGGCGGGACGGTATCTGACCGGTTCGTTTTAATAGGTACGGAAGTGGCGGTTTTTCAAAATAATGGTGAAGATATCAGGGAGAAGTTAAAAAGGCTGGTAGCCCATGAATGTGGTCATACCCAACAAAAACCTTCTCGTGACCCGGAGGCTGTCAAATGCCCGCTTCTTTATCAATCTATAAGGGAAGGCGCCTGTGACTTTATGGCAGAGCTGATTACCGGAAATGAAAATATAAATGAGTATGGCAGAAAGAATGAAAGTAAACTCTGGAGTGAGTTTAAAAACGAATTGTGTAACCAGGATATAGGTAACTGGCTGTATAACAGTTACCGGGTTAAAGACAAGCCATCTGATCTGGGGTATTATATAGGCTATGAAATCTGCAAGTCTTATTACGATAATTGTGATGATAAGCGCGATGCGATTTCAGAAATCATCGGGATGGATGATCCTGTTCTCTTCCTGGTTAAAAGCGGATATGACAAAAAGGTTAAAAATTGAAATTCCGGGGAGAAAGGACTTCCAAATTTCACAAAATATAGTAAAAAAATGTGCGAATTGAAAGTTCAGCTTTCAATTCGCACAAAATGACTACACCGCAAAGAACGCCTCCAGCTCTTTCAGCGTCTCCTCAGAAGTAGCAATATCTTTCACCACTTCGCCTTTATGCAGCGCCACGATCCGGTTAGAAACCTCTACCGTGTGGAGCAGGTCATGGCTGGAAACCAGGATGGTGACTTCGGGGTCATCAGCCAGCTCTTTGATGATCCTTTTCAGGCGGATCTGGGTGGTGGGGTCCAGGTTAGCGAAGGGCTCATCCAGGATGATGACTTCGGGGTTACCGATCAGGGCGGCGATGATCCCCACTTTTTTCTGGTTCCCTTTGGAGAGGTCGCGCAGGTATTTTTTGCCGTTCAGGATCTCGTCGTTAAAAAACTCCCGGTGTTTATCCAGCAGGGCGTCTACGTCTGCTTTGTTCTGGCCGCGCAGGTCACCGATGAAGTAAAAGTATTCTTCCGGGGTGAGGTAGCCTATCAGGAAGCTCTCGTCAATAAAAGCGGAGGTGAAGGGCTTCCAGTCTTCGCTGATATTGACCTGCACCCCGTGATTCATAATATGGCCGGTGGAAGGCTGGATGAGGTCAAGGAGCAGGCTGAAAAAGGTGGTTTTACCGGCACCGTTATTTCCTACGAGTCCGAAGCTCTCGCCTTTGGGGATGCTCAGGTATTCTATGTTCAGGACCGTGTCTGATCCGTATGTTTTTGATAAGTTGATCGCTTCAATCATGATGCTTGTTGTTTAAAACCTTCAATCGTTCTGTATTTTCTTTCTTTATAGGCCAGGGCTATGAAATTACTGATGGGCCCCTGGAAAAGCAGGCCGGCCAGCCCGATCCCGCCCAGCACCAGGTTAGCGATAGTCGGATTGCCCAATTTGTAGGCGATGTACCAGATCAGGATGGGGGCTATCATGGTGGGCAGGGCCATGATCCACTGGGTGGCACCGGTGCCCTGGTAATTCATGAATACGCTTTTTTCGAGGTCGATCCGCTTCTTGTTAAAGGATCCCGCAAAAAGCAGTACGGGGATATTGATGCCCGCGTTATACAGGGCTGCTGCCAGGTTTAAGAGCACCACATGGATCCCGAAATAGGCATAAGGCAGCGTACCCAGGAAAAGGATCACAATGGAGAGGTACATTAACCCGGCTTTGGAGCGCAGGTATTCCCGCAGCGGGATGTTCTGGGCCATCATGAGTGAATAATAGCCGCTGTCCCAGGCCGGGATAAACTGGCCGAAATTAATCATAAAAATGCCGGTCATGAATACCCCTACAAAAACCAGGAATGCGGGGATGTCATTATAAACCTTATTGGTGTAAAATAACAGGCCATAGGCCAGGAAAATGGCCGACATGATGACGGTGGCGCGGGGGCGTTTGTTCCGGATGATCATCTTCAGGTCCAGCTTAATGAAGGGGGCCAGGCTGCCGAAGCGGTCGGCCCAGCTCAGGTTAATGGCCCGGGCTTCCTGGGTTTTGGTCTTCAGTGAGGCATCCAGGTAGAATTTCGTTTTGAGGGTATGGAAGTTCCAGAAATACAGGCCGGCAGCGGTCAGCAGGGGCAGTATGGCCAGGAGGGGGTATTGAAGAACGAGCTCCATGCCTTTGGCAACCACCCGGGAGCTGCTGAAGATTTTGAAGTATTCCAGTCCAAACAGGATCAGCACTACCAGCAGGTAGGGAAGAAGGCCTTTTATATCATCGGCAAATTTCTTTTTCAGCAGGAAATTAATAAAATTCACGGTGAGCAGGATACCCGTAACCGCTATCATCCAGCCCAGGGCCTGTGACAGGCTGATGTCGCCTTTTTGCACACAGATGAGGGCAAAGGGGACAAATATGAGCGGACTCAGCGTGTTATAAAAGGAGTAGATACTTTTTATCAACACAAAATGGATACTGGTTTGCCGTTTCACAGGCAGTACCATGAGGGGCTTAATGTTCATGGTAGGCAGGGTTTGCATAAAGAAACGGAGGGCCAGTTCCATGAGAATCCAGAGTAAAACCACGCTGTTTACCAGGTGTATGGGTTTCTGATCCGGGATTAATTTGTGGAGAATAGGATAGAGGCCCACCCCCAGTGCCAGGCAGGAAACCAGGAAGTACAGCCCCAGGAATCCCATAAAGATCCGCATGGCGATTTCCTGGCCCATGCTGGCAGAGCGGGTAAAGGCTTTCCATTCCAGTTTAAGGAAATGTAGAAACATAGGCTTTTATTTTTTTTAATATACAATTATACAAAGCAGAAAGGCTTCCCGGAAAAATAAATGATAAATGGTGGAATAGTTTTTTAAATGTACGCTGCGGATTATGTAGAAGATAAACTGTAAATTGGTGAAATATTCAGCTGAAACCTTTTACGTATGAAAAAAATACTTTTCCTTCTCCTGGTTACCGTTTCGGCGGTGGCCCAGCCGCTGCCCCGCTCCACCCCGGAAGCCCAGGGCGTTTCCTCCCGAGAGATCCGGGATTTCGTGGAAGCCTGGGAGGCATCCACCGCTCATGAACCCCACAGCCTGATGGTGCTCCGGCACGGGAAGGTGATAGCCGAAGGATGGTGGAACCCGTTTGGCCCTGATCTGCTGCATACCATGTATTCGGTCAGTAAAAGCTTTACGGCCACGGGGATCGGTTTTGCCCTGCATGAAGGGAGACTCAGGCTGGATGATACCGTGCTCTCTTTTTTCCCGGAAGACAGCCCCGTGAACCCTTCGGATAACCTGCGGAGGCTGCGGGTGAGGGATCTGCTGACCATGAGTGCCGGAAATGACCAGGAGCCGCGCTACATGCTGGCGGAGGATCACTGGGTGAGCGCCTTTCTGCGGTCTAATTATGTATATGAACCGGGCTCGCGTTTTATGTATAATTCTCCCGCCACGTATATGCTGTCTGCCATTCTTCAGAAAGTGACGGGTGAAAAACTGCTGGATTACCTGGCTCCCCGGCTGTTCCGACCCCTCGGGATCACCGGGGTGGACTGGGAGGTAGATCCCCGGGGCATCAATACCGGTGGCTGGGGACTGCGCCTGAAAACCGAAGACATGGCGAAGTTCGGCCAGCTTTTCCTGCAGAAAGGGAGGTGGAACGGGCAGCAGATCCTGCCGGAAGAATGGGTGATGCAGGCCAGCTCCGCGAAGATCTTCCCACCGGAAGGGCAGCGGGAAAACAGCGACTGGCACCAGGGCTATGGCTTCCAGATGTGGCGGGGCCGTCATCAGACGTTCCGGGCCGACGGGGCCTTTGGCCAGAACATCATTGTGCTGCCGGAAAAAGATGCCGTGATCATCACCACGGGTGAAAGCTCGGACCTGCAGGGGCTCCTGAACCTGGTCTGGGATAAGCTCCTGCCTGCTTTTAAGGAGGGAAAGGTGAAAAAAGACCCTACGCTGTACCTCAGCCTGACCGGGAAATTAAAGAACCTTTCCCTGGCCCCTCAGAAAAGTGTGAGTGCCGGAAGTATTACGGCCGGAAACCTGGTTTTCCTGGAGACACCCTATCATTCGCTGAAAGGACTGAAACTGAAGAAAGCGAATGCAGACCTGGAGGTGACTTTTGTGACCGACTCCCTGAACCATGTTATTCCTTTCTCAGACGGCAAGTGGGCGCTGTCAGAAACTACCCTGAAGGGCCCTTACCTGGTGGCCGGAGCCCGGGCTAACCGCAGCCTGATCCCGCGGCACAAGGTGGCCGGGTCTTACGGCTGGAAAGACCCCCAAACCCTGGTGCTGGCCCTGATGTATTATGAAAATATGCATACAGAGACCATTACCATACAGTTTCACGGGGAGGTGGCCCTGGTGAGTTTTAAGAACATCATGCTGGATAAGACGTATAAGGCGGTGGAAGACCGCAGCCAGGATTCTTCTCCGCGGCTCATTATGCGGGGCGATGATATGGGCTATTCGCATTCGGGTAACCTGGCCCTGCTGAAGTCGTCACTGCAGGGCATACAGACGTCTATAGAGGTGATAGCTCCGGCACCCTGGTTCCCGGAGGCGGTAAAAATGCTGCAGGAGAACCCGGGGATCGATGTAGGCCTGCATTTTGCCCTGACCAGCGAATGGGATAATGTGAAGTGGAGGCCACTGACGGAGGCGAAAAGCCTGCGGAATGCCGACGGCTATTTTTATTCCATGATTCAGAAGAACAGCTATTACCCCGGGCAGGCCATCATGGATCATGGCTTTGAGCTCCGGGATATTGAAATGGAGCTCCGGGCGCAGATTGAGCTGCTGAAGAAATATGTGCCGCGGGTAAGCCACATCTCCGGGCACATGGGCTGCACCCTATTTACCCCCGAGGTGAAGGCGCTGGTCAGGAAGGTGGCGGCGGAGTACGGCCTGCCGGTGGTGGATTCGGATGCGGTGAAGGATTTCGGGATAGAGTACATCTGGATCGATTCCCGGAATAAGAGTACGGAAGAGCGTATTGACGCGTTTATCCGGCAACTGGATAAGCTGGAGAACCATAAAACGTACGTTTTCCTGGAGCATCCCGGCCTGGATAATGAGGAGCTGCGGGCCATACACCATATAGGCTATGAAAATGTAGCGCAAGACCGGCAGGCCGTCACCGACCTGTTTACCAGTGAGAAGGTGAAAATGGCCATTTACCGGAAAGGGATACGGCTGGTGAGTTACCGGGAGGCGCTGAGCAAATGAACAGTATGGTGACCTTTGAGGCAATCATAGAACGGACACAGCAGGAGGGAGAGAAGTATGGATGGACTTACGTGATCATCCCCGTGCCAGTAGCGCAGCAGATGAACCCGGGCGTAAAGATCGTTTACCGGGTGAAGGGCCGCATTGGCGGGCATGAGTGCCGGCAGGTGGCCCTTTTACCCTACGGGGAGGGGAGTTATATTTTACCGCTGAATGCCGCCATGCGGAAAGATATAGTGCAGGGAGTGGGAGAGACCTTACTGCTTTCACTGGAGGTAGACCCGGAGGAGCCGGCGATGTCAGCGGAGCTGTTGGAGGCCCTGTCATACGATACGGCGGCCGAAAGCTTCTTCCTTTCCTTAAGCAAGAGCCACCAGCGGTATTACTCCAATTGGATCGATTCCGCCAAAACGTTTGAAACGAAATCCAAACGCCTCGCCATGAGCATAGAAGGCTGTGCCCGCGGAATGGATTTCGGGAAAATGATGCGGCATTTTAAGAAGAATCCGCTGTGAAAGTTACACGGGTATTTAAGAAAGGCAGCGTTTCGGAATTAGCCCAAAGGCTTTTTATTCCCTGACCCGATGCTTATTCTATCCGCGGATAAGGGCTGAATTTATGTTTCGGCTCGTAGTAATTCCAGATGATGTTAGCCAGCTTGCGGGTCAGCACTTCCGCTTCGTTCTGGTAGGTCCAGCTCTGGTCCTGATTGTTTTTAGTCAGGATACAAAAGACGATATCGCCACCGGGTGCGTTTACCAGCACCACTTCACCGCGGGCATCGTCTACCGAGCCGGTTTTGGAGACCGTACTGAACTCCGGCGGCAGGCTGGAGAGTGAACGCTCGTTATAAAACTGGTTTTTCAGGTAGCGGTACATTTTATTGGAATGCCGGGCGTCAATGACCTTGCCCTGCCGGATAAGCGTGACCAGCCGGGCCATTTCCCGGGGAGTGGTGTGCCCCCAGCCGTATTTTTCCCAGATTTGCCGCCGTCCTTCGGTGCGGGAGTTTACCCGGGTTTCAGGCAGACCGTACTGATCCATCAGCCGGTTAATGGCCAGTCCGCCGCCAGACAGCTCCTGCAGCCAGATGGAGGTGACGTTATCACTGTAGGTCAGCATCAGGGAGATCATGGTGGAGAGGTCGGTTTTAGCGCTGTCTTTATAAAACTGCATCAGGCCGGAGCCCCCGTACACCCGTTTGGCGTCATAGGTAAACTCATCATTAAGCTTTATTTCCTTATTGGCTATTTTCTGAAAGATACCCACCAGGATAGGTACTTTAACAATACTGGCGGTAGGGAAGACGGTATCGGCCAGGATGGCCACTTCGGTGTTTTTCTTCAGGTGATGGACATAAATGCCGATGTCGCCGCGGAAATTTTTGGTTTCCTTTTCGATCAGCGCTTTCAGTTTTTTATCTTCCTTCTGGGCAAGAGCCAGGAAGGGGAGCATAAGCAGGAGTAATAGTATTCTCATGATATTCCGGAGATGGGTTAGGGGGGCGGAGATGATGGAAAATTCGTCATCACCGCTCCGTTAAACAACTTTATTTTTTGGGGTAGGTAGAAGGGTTTACGGCTGCCGGCGACCAGTCTTTAAAGAAGGCCAGCACTTTTTTGGAATTGTGTCCTTTGCCTTCTTCCAGGTAGGCGCTGTTCTGGGTATGAATGCGTTTCCCTTTGCCGTCCAGGATAATAAATACGGGGAAGCCGAAGCGTTGGGGGTAATCCAGGCGGGCAAATACCTCCTCATTTTTATTTTCCGCGCTGTAGTTCAGAAGTACCACTTCGTAGTTCTGGTTCAGGTAGTTTTTCAGGGTGTCATTGGCGTCCACCAGGTCATGAAAAAGAATACACCAGCCGCACCAGTTTCCCCCGGCCTGGATAAGCACATGCTTCCCTTCTGCACCGGCTTTCTTTATGGCGGCGTCAAGCTCGGCCGCCGCATTGGCTTCCGGGTGATAGATGATCCGCTTTTCTTTGGTTTGGGCATGGGCACAGGTACCTGTCAGTAAGAGAAGGGAAAGGAGCAGCTGTTTCATTTTGGTAATTTTTCATAAATGTAGAAACAAAACCGGATTAGTTCAAACCACTCAGTCTTCTTTTACAAACTTCCCTGCGCTGTCAAAGATCAGGTCTTTCCCGTTTACTTCTGCTTCATAGTTCACTACACCTTTGGCGTCAGTGATTTTAGAGGCTTCTTTGATCTTTTTTTCGGGGGTAATGTTTTTAAGGAGTTATAAACTTATTGCTGAAAATAGGGGCAGTGTTTTAAAAATGAGTAGTATTGTGAATCCTTAAAGTCAATCCGTGGAACACTGGGAAATTGTATTTTTCTTTCTGGTTATTGCCTTTGTCTATTCCTCGGTAGGATTTGGCGGTGGAAGCAGCTATCTGGCCCTGCTGGCCATGTACAGCCTGCCTTACCAGGAGGTACGCTTAACAGCATTAATGTGTAATGTGATCGTGGTAACAGGAAGCGTGATATTGTATGCCAGGAAGAAGCAAATCAACTGGAAGAAGATCATCCCGATTACATTGCTGAGTGTGCCCATGGCCTATCTGGGCGCTACGGTGAAGATCAGTGAAAGTACGTTCTTCCGGGTTTTGGGCGTCACGTTGATCATTGCAGCCTTGCTTTTATGGATAAAAACAAAGGTAGCCAGGGTGGAGGCGGAGAGCGCTGTGGAATCAGGCACGATCAAAAATTCTGTCCTGGGCGGAACCATCGGCTTCCTGTCGGGCATGGTGGGCATTGGCGGGGGGATTTTCCTTTCGCCCCTGCTGAACCTGATGAAATGGGATACCCCGGGAAAGATCGCGGCCACTTCCAGCGTTTTTATACTGGTTAATTCTGTTTCAGGGATCGCCGGGCAGCTGATGAAGCTTTCAGACGATATAAATTATATTCAGACGGGCTGGCTTTGCCTGGCGGTTTTTGCCGGTGGCCAGATCGGTTCGCGGATGTCACTGAAATGGGATCCGTTAATCATTAAAAGAGTGACGGCCCTCCTGGTGTTGGTGGCCGGAGTAAATGTTTTGATCAAGTATTGGTAATGAAAATAAAAATTCTGGCATTCGGCATTGTGAAAGATATTTTCCAGGCTCCGGAAAAGGAGCTGGAAATTCCGGAAGGCGCTGATGTAAAAGTATTAAAGACGGTGCTGGAAGACCGTTTCCCTGACCTGAAAAAGTTGAAAGCCTACTTTATCGCTATTGATGATGAGTATGCAGAAGACGGGGATACACTGGATGCAAAACAGGAAATAGCGATCATTCCGCCCGTGAGCGGCGGGTGAATGGCGGACGACTAACTTTTAACTTTCAGTTTCCCTTGGATATTCTTATAACTACCGAACCCTTGCGTATCGAACGCTGCCTGGAGGCCGTATCCGACCCGGGATGCGGTGGAATTGCTACCTTCATTGGAACGGTCCGGAACAGCACGGCGGGCCGGGCGGTTATTCGCCTGGAATATGAATGTTACGAAAAAATGGCCGTGAAGGAGATCCGCAAGATTTGCGAAGCGGCGATTTCACAGTTCTCTGTGCGGAATATTGCAGTGCATCACCGCACCGGTATGCTGTTTCCGGGAGATGCGGCAGTGGTAGTGGCTGTGAGTGACGGCCACCGGAATGCAGTTTTTAAGGCATGCAGCTTTATTATTGATACGGTAAAAGAGCGGGTTCCCATCTGGAAAAAGGAAATTTTTGAAGATGGTGAGATATGGGTTTCAGCACACCCGTAAGCGATACGAAATCTTGCTTTTTTATCAGTTATTTTCTTACATTTACGTTATCAGACCGTTAAACAGAATGGAAACCCCAGCCTATTCCATAAAACATCTCCGCGTTATCCGGATCAATGAAGGTCAGGCGCTGGATTTTATCGATGATATTGCGGTAGAAGAACCCCTGGAAATACGGGTTTCTTATGGAATGAATGAGAAGAAAAGCATTTCCGTCACTATGCGTACCCCCGGCAATGATGCCGAACTGGCGGCAGGTTTCCTGTTTACCGAAGGAATTATCTGGCAGCGGGAACATATCAGCGCTGTGTCCCATTCGGATAGCGACTGTTCGCGGAATGCGGAAAATGAGATCACGGTAGAGCTGGCCGAAGATTTTACACCTCAGCTGATGAACGCCGAACGGAATTTTTATACTACTTCCAGCTGCGGAGTCTGCGGAAAAGGCTCCATCCAATCCATCCGGACCGTAAGCCTGTTTCAGCACCGGGAAAGAAAAGCTTTAAGTGCGGATGCCACCTGGCTCTGTCGTTTACCTCAAGTGCTGCGGTCGGCACAAAATAATTTCAGCACCACCGGTGGCATCCACGCCTCCGGCATTTTTGATCTTAACGGTGAGCTGCTTGCCCTGCGGGAAGATGTGGGCAGGCACAATGCCCTGGATAAGCTGATCGGGTATGCCCTGTTGGAAGGGTGGTTACCGTTAGACGATAAAATACTGTTATTGAGCGGGCGGGCCAGCTTTGAGCTGATCCAGAAGGCTGCCATGGCCGGGATCACCTTTGTGGCGGCAATCGGGGCGCCTTCGAGCCTGGCGGTAGACCTGGCCCGGGAATTTGATATGAGCCTGATCGGGTTTCTGAAAGAAAGCCGGTTTAATATTTATCATCAGGGTGAACGCCACCGGATAGAATTTTAAATAGCCATAAATACACGAGTGAAAAAGTATTCGTGCATTCGTGGCCCTAAAAACAGAAGGATGAAAATCAGAATAAAAGATAACTCCGTGCGCTACCGCCTCACCCGCTCTGAAGTGACAGAACTGGGCGAAAAAGGATTTCTGAGCGCTGCTACGGCATTTACAGACCGGCCGTTCCTATATTCCATTGAGGCTGTGGAGACCAGGGAGCTGTCAGTCGCATTTGTAGAAAATACGATCGTGCTGAAAATGCCGAAGACCATGATCGATGAGCTGGTGCATACCGGTAAAGTAGGCTTCAGCGGACAGTCAGGGGCAGTAAAGCTGCTGGTGGAGAAAGATTTTGCCTGCATTGACAACACCCTGGAAGATCAGAGCGATAACTACCCCAATCCCAATTTAACCTGTTAGATATACCGAACGATTATGAAAGATAAAAAAGAGATCGTGGAGGAAATAAAGCATCAGCCGAATGCCGAAAATCCTTACCGTTTGCTGAAACTCAGGCTGACTCCGGTAGAGAAGTTTGCTGCGGGTATCCCGGCGCTGAAAGCGGCGGTTACTGACCTGATCGAAGAGAAAACGGTATTGCGGGGCGCCAGGGCTCTATTCAGAATGAACCAGAAGGGGGGATTCGACTGCCCGAGCTGCGCATGGCCCGATCCGGACGATGAGCGGTCGCCATTGGGCGAATACTGCGAGAACGGGGTAAAAGCTCTGGCCGAAGAGGCTACGACTAAACGGGTCACACCGGAGTTTTTCAGGCAGCATTCGGTGTATGACCTGGCCCGGCTGGATGACTACGAGATCGGGAAGATGGGCCGCCTCACTGACCCGATGTACCTTCCGGAAGGCGGCACCCATTATCAGCCGATCAGTTGGGAAGACGCTTTTAAAAAAATTGCAGAACACTTTAACCGCCTGGAATCCCCGGATGAGGCGGCCTTTTATACTTCTGGAAGAACCAGTAACGAGGCCTCGTTTGTCTACCAGCTTTTTGCCAAGGAGTTCGGGACAAATAATATGCCTGACTGTTCCAATATGTGCCATGAGACCTCCGGATCGGCCCTGCGGCCTACCATTGGTATCGGTAAAGGCACGGTAAGGCTGGATGATTTTTATGACACCGATGTCATTGTGATCATCGGTCAGAATCCCGGAACCAACGCGCCCCGGATGATGAGCGCCCTTGAAAAAGGGAAAAGAAACGGGGCGAAGATCATTGCCATCAACCCCCTGCCCGAAGCCGGCCTGATGGGATTTCATAACCCGCAGGAAGTAAACGGCATTTTTGGAAGAGGCGGAAAACTGACAGATCTCTACCTTCCGGTCCGGATCAACGGCGACATGGCCCTGCTGAAAGCATTGGAGCTGCTGCTGCTTGACTTTGAAAAAAGACATCCGGGAAAAGTACTGGATAAAGAATTCATTGAAGGGAAGACTATCGGGTATACCGAATTTTTAAAACAGTTTGACCATCTCGAACTGGAAGACCTGGCCCGCCTCTCCGGAGTTTCCGCCAAAGACCTCTACCTGGCCGCTGAAATGATGGCCTTCAAAAAAAGGATCATTGTTTGCTGGGGAATGGGGCTCACCCAGCAGCCGAACGGTGTGGATATGATCCGGGAGATCCTCAATATCCTGTTGCTGAAAGGAAGTATTGGCATTCCGGGCGGCGGCGTTTGCCCGGTGCGCGGGCACAGCAATGTGCAGGGTAACCGGACCATGATGATCGACGAAAAACCCACCGATGAGCAATTGGATCGCCTTGAAAATTTCTACGGCTTCAAAATGCCGCGCCGGCACGGGTATGATGTGGTAAAGGCCATTAAAGCTATCCACGAAGAGAAGGTCAGGGTGATGTTCTGCATGGGCGGGAATTTTCTCTCCGCCACGCCGGATACGACCTACACGGCCAACGCCCTCCGCAAGCTGAACCTGCTGGTCTGCGTTTCCACCAAGCTGAACCGGAGCCACCTGATCCACGGGAAGGAGGCGATCATCCTGCCGACGTACGGACGCAGCGACAAAGATATTGTGAAGGGGGAAGTGCAGATCGTGAGCACGGAAAACTCTATGGGTGTGGTGCAATCGTCCAAAGGCGTGCTGGACGCGGGTTCGGATAACCTGGTCAACGAAACGCAGATCGTCTGCCGGATGGCGATGGCCGTTTTGGGAGACAGAAGCGTGGTGAGCTGGCAGCGTTACCACGACAGCTACGATGCGGTGCGTGACGATATTGAACAATGTATTCCCGGTTTTGAAAATTATAACGTAAGGATACGTGAGAAGGGAGGGTTTTATCTCCCGAACGGGGCCAGGGACAGCCAGGATTTCGCTAAGCAATTCGGCGGACGGGCTCCGTTTACACTCACAGAGATCCCGGATAACCACCTGGAGGAGGATGAATACATGATGGCCACTACACGTACCCACGATCAGTTCAATACCACCATTTACGGGCTGGACGACCGCTACCGCGGCATCAAAAATGAGCGCCGGGTGGTCTTTATGAACCAGAAAGACATTGATAAGGCCGGTTTTAAGGCCGGAGATAAGGTAGATCTGTATAATTTTGACGATGGAATAGAAAGGGTGGCACCGCTTTTTATCATCGTATCCTATGCCATACCTGAGAAGAACACCATGACCTATTTTCCGGAAACCAATGTGCTGGTATCGGTGAATAATGTAGTGAAGGAAAGTAATATGCCCGCCTCCAAATACGTGAAGATCAAAATCAAAAAACATAACCCGGAGGTTTATCAGAAGGTGGATGAAATGCTGTACCGGGGTTATAAGCAAAGAGATAGTATTTAAAATAGTCAATAATGCACGAGTAACTGACTCTAATTTGTGCATTCGTTGCACAAAACCAATGTAGAAATAATGAATAAAATACTTTTTGCTCTTTTCCTGTTTCTTTCGGGGCTGTGTAACGCTCAGACTGGGTTTAAACTGAAGATCAGCGGTGAAGTAGAACACCCGCTGGAGCTGAGTCTTTCCGACCTCGCCGGGATGCCCCGGAAAGAAGCCGTATTAAAGGACAAGGAAGGGAAGCCCTTCACTTATTCCGGCGTGCCGCTTCCGGAAATCCTGGCCAAAGCCGGCATACCTTCCGGTAAGGAGGTCCATGGGGCAAATCTTTCCAAATACCTGCTTGTGAGATGTACCGACGGGTACCGGGTCTTGTTTTCACTGGCAGAGCTTGATCTATCCGTAACGGATAAAAATGTGATTATTGCCGATAAGATTAACGGAGAACCTCTCTTTGAGTCAAGAGGGCCGTTACGCCTGGTGGTGGAAGGAGAAAAGAAGCCGGCCCGCAGCTGTTACCAGGTGACGGAGCTGATCGTAGGATCCGTTAAATAACCGGTCATTTAATACAGTGAACTATCATAAATTATAAAACTTACTACAATGAAAAGGAAAATTTTGAACATTCTGTCGGTGCTGGTCGGTTTGATGCTCCTGAATGCAGGCCTGAATAAATTTTTTAATTATATCCCGGTTCCCGAAGGGCTGCCGGAAGCCGTGGTGAAAGATAACGCCGCTTTCGCTGAAATTTCATGGCTGATGCCCCTGATCGGATTTGCTGAAGTTTTGGGCGGCTTACTGATCCTGTTTCCCAGGACAAGAGCTCTGGGTATACTGATCGTATTTCCGGTAATGGTGGGGGTATTGCTTACTCATATTTTTACGGCTCCGGAAGGACTTCCGATGGCGCTGGTTATCTGGGCCGTCCTGATCTGGATCATTTACGAGAACCGGGAAAGATACCTGCCCATTATCAGATAACAGCAGTCAGCAGAGTAATCTAAACGTCTAGAGTATGGCATATGAAGATGATCTTGCCAACCGGGTCAGAGAATATCTGGCCGCTGTTCCCGCCATTGAAGTGGAAGAAAAAAAGATGTTCGGCGGGTTGGCGTTCCTGGTGAACGGGAAAATGTGCATTAACATCGGTGACGATCAGCTGATGTGTCGTTTTGATCCGGAAATGACGGCTGAGCTTTCCGAAAGAACGGGCTTTTTACCCATGATCATGAAAGGCAGGGAACTGAAAGGCTATTGTTATGTGGAACCCGCCGGATTCAGGAGTCAAAAGGATTTTGAATTCTGGATGAACCTTTGCATTAATTTCAATGACCGGGCAAAGCCGTCGGGGAAGAAGAAGTGAAGTTTAATTAATAATCCAATGAAAAAAATAGCTGATCCATTGACCCGCGATACTGCCTTCTGCGCTTTTCTGCGGGGCGTCAATGTAAAAGGAACGGCCATGAAAATGGCAGAAGTGTGTTCCGTATTTGAAAGACAGGACGTGGAAAACGTCTCCTCGGTGCTGGCCTCGGGAAATATCTTGTTTACCTCGGGTAAAAAGGCGGATGAATTGAGGAAGGTCCTGGAAAAAGCCATGACGGAACATTTCAGCTACGAAGCCTTCCTTTTTGTGAAAGATAAAGAGGAAGTGGAGGCTGTTTTTAGTAACAGCCCCTTTGACGCCCATCCGGAGTTTCATATCTATGGTTTTGTAGGAGTTGACGGCATTGAAAGAGTATTGATGGAAGAATTTGAAAAAGCGGGAAAGGCGGAAGGAGAGGAAGGGCGGGTCGTTGGAAATCATTTCTACTGGCGGGTTCCGAAAGGCAGTACCCTCGATTCTGAATTCGGGAAAATACTCGGAAGAAAAAATCTAAAGGATTCTTTTACCTCCCGTAACCTGAATACGTTTGAGAAAGTTTTGAAGAAAATGTGATCAGGAGTTTATTCCGGCACATAAATAATCTCCCCGTTCTCTGGCTGATACGCGGTACCTACCCGCTTTCCCTGCTACTTGCTTTTATCTGCAGGGTTATCCGAGGCTTTGTATTTCTCAATTTTGTTCCCTTTTTTGACAATGATCTCCATGGTTTCCGTACCGGGATTTTTCACCATATTAAAATCTTCTTTCGACATCAGTTCCGTCATGCCGGGCTTATTGACCAGCGCCACCATCAGCGCCGCGGCAAACACCAGCGAAAAATCAAACAGGTTGGCTACTGGGGCTATCGGGTCCAGTGACTCATCGTTTGTGCGTCTGGCACGTCTTTTATTTCTGCTCATTGCTTTCGGAAATCAGTTCCTGAATAAATTCCAGGTCGGCCAGGTCTTTGCTATACCAGCGCTGTTTTAGCTGGAGCGTAATAAAACCCACCCCGCCAATAATCAGCCCGATGATCGTAGAAGCGAATCCCTCCTGCATATTTTTGGCGATGGAGGTAAGATCGCCGTTACTAAGCCCTGCCAGCGCTGGCTGTATGGGAATGAGTGTGCCGATCAACCCCAATATGAGGCCCGCTTTTGAAAGTGTCCGCGCCAGGTCCAGCTCCTTTTGCGTAAGCAGCTCGTAATCCGTCAGTACTTTTTCCCGTATTACCTCTGATGAAGCATGGCTGATGATCCGCTCAAGCACCGGTAATGCATGCAGTCTTTAGTTTCACCACCGCTCCCGGTAAAGTGTGAAAATAGTAGTACCTGATAAGAAAGATATGCAGGAAGTGCCGGCTTTTATTCCTGCTTTAAAGAAGAGATCCCATTAATAAGCGAGTAGACCTTACTATCCGGCAGGAGACTTGCCGAGAGCCTGGCTGCCCGGGTGCTTTTGTTCCCCGAGGTGCAGTAGAAAATAAGTTCGTCGTAAGGTTCCAGTTCAGCGGAGCGGCTTTCCAGCTGGTCGATAGGGATGTTTTTTCCGCCTACATGGAAGTGTTGGTGCTTGTCTTCGGTTCGCACATCGATCAGTGCTACTCTCGGGTGTTTCAGCTTCTCCTGAACCTCCTCCCAGCTTAGCTGCTGCACGGTGGGAGAGAGGCCGGCCAGGGCGGTTTGCGTGTGTTTTTTGAGCTGAATGATCCGGGTTTTACCATTGGCCAGGTTGATCATCCACAGTTTGCCGGCCAGGAGCTCTTCCGGCCGGGTGAAGAATTTGAGGGCTTCATTGGCCTGCATACAGCCCACTATCCCGGCCAGTGTCGGAATTACACCGCCATCCCGGCAATTCGGCACCTGCGCATGTTCAGCTCCGGGGAATACATCGCGGTAATGGGCCGAAAAAGAGCCGTCAGCCTGCTTCACATTCCATACCGCCACCTGGCCCTCGAATTGATAGATAGCCCCGTAAACGAGGGGCTTCCCGGCTAACACGCAGGCATCGTTGAGCAGGGTTTTGGTTTCGAAATTATCCGTTCCTTCGATGATCAGGTCATACCCGGCGATCAGCCCGGCTACATTGGCCGAAGTCACCCTTTCATTATGGACCATGACATTAACCGAAGGGTTTTGCCGGCGTAACTTCTTAGCGGCGGTTTCGGCTTTGGGCAGGCCGGTATCTTCCGGAGTGTATAAGATCTGGCGGTGGAGGTTGCTTTCCGAGACGGTGTCGTCATCGGCAATACCGAGCGTGCCGATACCGGCAGCTGCCAGGTATTGCAGTGCCGGACAGCCCAGGCCCCCGGCGCCTACCACCAGGACCCGTGCATTCCGGAGCCGTTCCTGTGCCTCTTTTCCGAAACCGGGTAAGGCCATCTGGCATTGATATCTCTCCAAGTCGTTCATTCGGTATCGGATTTTAGCTTTATTCCACGGGCAGGTTATTTTACATCAGCAGCTCTTTTGCTTTTTCTGCATCAGCTGGTGTATTCACATTCATCAGCGCATCGGTGTCCGGTGTTTGAAGGATTTCCACCGGGTTATTCATCAGCACTTTTCTCGGGCAGGTGATGTCTTTGCCCAGAAATTGTAACAATGCCGGATAACTCTGCGGTTCCCAGATGGTGATCAGCGGTTCAGGTTTTCCATCAAAGGGGCTTTCATAGGTGGTGGCGATTTTTCGGGGATTGCGATGCCGGATAAGGAATTGCAAGGTTGCCTCATTCAGCAGCGGCAGGTCGCAGGCCACTACCAGCCAGGCTTTACTGCGCTGCGAACGCAGGGCCGACAAAATCCCGCCCACAGGGCCCAGGTTCAGAAAGGTATCGGGAAGTGCCGTGTAGTCTGTATCGATTTCGCCTGCCTGGTCAAAGCGGCAGGAAATGAAGACTTCACGGCAGAACTTTTTCAGCAGGTCTGCGGCATGGTAACGCTGCTCTTTGCCGTGCCATTTCATCCTGTCTTTGGCTTGTCCCATGCGCAGGCTTTTTCCGCCGGCCAGCACCAGCCCGTTAAGCCCGTGTATGTCAGTCTCTTCTGAAATCATTTTTTCCGCCTGTTTTTTCCATCAGCTTAATTTCTTTGATCACAATATCATGGCTGAGGGCCTTGCACATATCGTATACGGTAAGTGCCGCCACTGATGCCCCGGTCATGGCTTCCATTTCCACCCCCGTCTTGGCTTCCACTTCGGCCGTACAGCGGATGGTGAGCTCGTTTTCATCGTTAACCGCAATCGTTATTTCGCAGTTTTCCAGGCCGATGGGGTGACAGAGCGGGATCAGTTCCCCCGTTTTTTTGGCCGCCATAATCCCGGCAATGATGGCCGTCTGGAAAACCGCGCCTTTACCGGTTCTGAAATCGTCTTGCTGAAGGGCCTGCAAAACTTTTTCGGGCAGGGTCATGCCGGCCTGGGCTACGGCTTTTCTCCGGCTGACCTTCTTGGCACTGACGTCTACAATGGCCGGCCGGCCGTCTTTCTTTAAATGGGTAAAATCTGACATGGGTGCTGTTTCTTATTATAAAAGTTTAGCGGGCGTTTTCGTTCCAATAATAACTGTCTGGTGTAGCTCTCTGACCAAAAATTGCTGTACCTACCCGCACGATAGTGGCTCCTTCCGCAATGGCGGTTTCCAGGTCGCCGCTCATCCCCATCGACAATTCCCGCATTTCCACTCCCGGGATCTTTAAGGCGGTGATCTGTTGCTGTATATCTTTGAGCAGGCGGAAACAGGGACGTACTTTTTCGATATCCGCACTGAATAGACCGATGGTCATCAGGCCTTTGATCTTCAGGGTTTCCAGCTGCGCTACCTGTTTTACCAAGGGGATCACCTGGTCAGGAGCAGCCCCGAATTTACTTTCCTCGCCGGAAGTATTGACCTGGATCAGCACGTCAAGGGTTTTATTTTCCGACTGCAGGCGCTGATGCAGCTTTTCGGCCAGTTCCCAACGGTCGAGCGACTGCAGACAGGAAACGTCATATCTGAGGAGGTCTTTGATCTTGTTGGTTTGGAGGTGCCCGATAAAATGATTGGTATGCAGTACGTCTTTCAGTGCCTCGTACTTCTCCCTGAGCTCCTGCACTTTATTTTCGGCAATCAGGGTCTCTCCGGCCTGTAATGCTACTCTGATCCGTTCGGGCGGAACGGTTTTCGTGGCCAGCAGCAGTTTTACTTCGCCGGGGTCACGGCCGGCTTCCCGGCAGGCGGTATTGATTCTTTCCCGGATACCGCCCATATTATTTAAGATTTCATTCATCGTAAAATTAGTTTTGAGCTATTAACGGCCGCCCCACGCGGCTTCACCTGCTCTTCCGTAAATTTCTTACAGCTATTTCATCTGGTATTCAGGACAATCTACGCGCAGGTCTTTCACGTGCAGGTCCTGATGAAGTAAAGTACAAAAATGCTTTTGCCCTCCGTCAGATGACCTGTAATACGAACAGGTCATGCACATTCGCTGAATGGTAATGATCTCAGACCGGTTTAAGTGACGTATGATACTCAACAAGCTCAAAAGCAGGTTTTCCTTGTCGTCAGGATGCAGCTGATCCAGCGGAGTTCGGATCTCCCGGGTAAAAAGCGATGTCTTTCGGGCGATATCTTCCCCTTTGGGCGTGAGGTGGATGATATAGCTCCGGGTGTCATGCGGCTCATGGACCTTGGTGATCAGCTTTTTTTGTTCCAGGGTTTTAATGGTATCGCTGATGGTAGCTTTGGTCATATTAAACTCATCGGCCAGGTAGCTTACTTTTCTTTTTTCATCGCTGTGATAAAGCAGGAAGATGAGCACCTGTACCTGGATAGGGCTTAAAGAAAACTCCTTGCTTTCCTGCCATAGCAAAACACGGAAAGCCTGGGCCACCCTCTCCAGCGAAGCCACTATTTTGCTTTCCGTACTTTGGTTTTGATGTGCCAGGTCAAAATCGGATCGGTTCATGAAGTGCAATGCGTAAAAATGCCTCATAAAGTTAGTGATCCTAACTACATGAGGCAAATTTTTTTAACCTTTTACGTCGGCCATAGACGCACCGAAATTGATGTGAAGCACATTGCCGTTCGGTGTTACCAGAGCAGGAACCGATTTTACCCCTGCACTTTCCGCTTCGGTTATCCGGTTACGATCTTCACCCAGATGTACGATTTCCACGTTACCTGCACCGGCCAGTGTAATGATGTCATGCTCTGCACTCACGCATACCGGACAGCCGGCGTGATAGAAAACTGATTTTGCCATGATTTTAATATTTAATAATGTTAAAGCAATATTGCCGGAGTAAATATAGTTAGGATAACTAACTAAATAAAATTTTTTCTGCAAAAAATCAATATTTGACGAAAGGTATTTTCCAGGCCTGTTATTCTGCCTGGCTGTAAATCGAATTCCGGTAAGCGATGCCCCATTTCGCGATTTCGTCAATAATAGGGGATAAGGTTTTGCCGTATTCCGTTATCTCATATTCTACTGTGACGGGTTTTGTATTCAAAACGGTACGGCTGACCAGCCGGTTCATCTCCATATCCTGCAATTCTTTCGACAGCATTTTGGCGGCGATACCGTCTACCTCCCGGATCAGGTCCATAAAGCGCATTTTACCGCCCTCCATTAATGTGCCCAGAATATGAAATTTCCATTTACCGGATAAGATCTCCATAGCGTCTTTTATGGCGGTAATGCGTACTTTACATCCTGCGGTACTGTTTATGTTCTGTTTCATCCTTTTTAATTTTCAGGGGGTAAATTTATTGAAATCATGGGTAGTTTCCCATAGGTAACCGGTTTCAAAAAGGAAACCGATAGTATTTGTAAACTATACCGGCTATAATTTTGCAATCATTAGAGCCATTGGCTGTTATTTATGCGTAAGTCGATAGTTAAATATAGTTTGTCAGGCCTCTGCCTTCTGTGGGTAACATCAGGCAGCGGCCAGGCGCCCATCTGTAATGTAAAAAAAATGACCAACGAAACATCAAAAACCAACCCGCTTTTCTGTGACCCGGTAGAGGGCGTTTGCGGAATTCCCGACAGTACTGCGCAGCAGCAGGTTTCCACTCAAAGTGTGGATAAACCCGTGAAAGTAGTTTACTTCACTGACCCGATCTGTTCTTCCTGCTGGGGAATTGAACCGCAGCTCAGGAAGCTGAAGCTGGAATACGGCAACGGTATCGAAATGGAGTACCGGATGGGAGGTCTGCTACCTGATTGGAGCTATAACAGCGGTGGTATCAGTAAGCCGTCAGATGTAGCCCACCACTGGGACGAAGTAAGCGTGCATTACGATATGCCCATCGACGGAGATGTTTGGCTGGAAGACCCCTTAAATTCGTCTTATCCACCCTCCATCGCGTTTAAAGCGGCTCAGATGCAGGACGAAGAGAAGGCATTTTTGTTTTTAAGGGAAATCCGGGAAATGGTTTTCCTGCAAAAGAAGAACATCGCGAAATGGGAGAATATAGCGCTGGCTGCTAAAAAGGTGGGGTTAGATACCGGACAGTTGAAAACAGATTTTGAGGGGAAAGCCCGTATACTCTTTGAGGAAGACCTGAAATGGGCCAGGGAATACGGCGTCAGAGGTTTCCCCACCCTGTTTTTTGTAGATCAGTCAGGTAATAAAGAAATTGTTTACGGAACCCGGCCCTATCCTTTTTATGAAATGGCGGTTTTAAAACTACACCCGGCTGCACTCAAAAGCGAATACAGCAAAAACTGGGAAACGCTCTTTTCAAAGTACCGTTCACTGACCGCTAAAGAGTTTTCCGAACTTTCAGGAACACCACGGGCGGAGAGCGAAAAGGTGTTGAATGAATTGGTTAGCCAAGGAAACCTGGAAAAGCTGACCACGAAAAACGGGTCTGTCTGGACAGTGAAATAGCCCCGGAAGGGACTATTTCACTGTTACAAGATGCTTTTCCAGCCTTTCGAAGTTTTGCTTTTGTTCTTCCCGGGTGTTGAAGAGGTGCATGTGTCTACCGGGTGATTTTCCGGTCAGCAGGCCTGAAATGCCAGGATATCACGGTCAGGACGAGCAATAGGGCAGGGCCGAAAAAGTCAACCGCTTTATCACCCACGGCCCAATGGGAGAAAATGGCCCCGGTCATGGCGAAGAAGAAGCCTGCATAGGCCCATTCTTTCAATAGGGGAAACTTAGGGATAAGGATGGCAATTACGCCCAGCAGCTTCCATACCCCCAGAATGGTCAGAAAATAGCCCGGGTAGCCCAGGGCCAAAGAGGTTTTTTCTACTTCTTCTTTCAGCCTGATCAGCTGGACAATCCCCGTGGAAGCCATTCCTAGGGCTAACCAGGCAGTTGATCCCCAATAGATAATCTTGTCTCTCATAGTTTTAACTTGTTTACAATTTCCTGTAATTGGTTATGCGCCATGTTGAGGCCCTGCGCAAACGGCATTTGCAGCAATTGGTTCCTGAACTCCACAGACCGGAACACGATGTGCATGGTAAGCCGGCTGGTTTGATCTGTCAGCTTTTCAAAGTCAAAATATTCCAGCTGAACCGGAAAAGGCGTGTTTTCCATTTCGAATGTGCGCGTGATCTTCCGGTTTGGCACGAACTCGTGGATGGTGCCGTTGGCCCGGAAAACCACATTCCCGCCGTGAGAGGTTTCAAAGGCATACGAGCCGTGTTTTTTGTTTTCCATCTTCACCACCTTCGTTTGCATCCATTGCTCAAAAATTTCCGGGTCTTCGTAGGCTTTGAAGAGCAGTTCCAAAGGCAGGTCAAACTCCCGGGTGATGATGATTTCCTGTTTGCCGTCCTCGGCGGCGACTTTTGTTTTAGGTTCCATATTATTTTTTTATATTCTTCAATACGGCTTCCAGGCGGTCAAAACGGTCTTCCCACAATTGCCGGAACTGGTTCAGCCATTGATCTATTTCCTTCATTTTGTTTACCTGAAGCTGGTAGTAGATCTCCCGGCCCTGCTGTTTTTGGGTGACCAGTTCGCATTCAGACAGGATCTGAAGGTGCTTGGATACGGCCTGCCGGCTGGTATCAAAATGTACTGCCAGGGCATTAGGTGTCATGGCCTGCAAGGCAATGAGGGTAAGAATGGCCCGTCTTGTGGGGTCGGCTATTGCCTGGAATATGTCCCGTCGGATTTTCATAATGCAATCATATAATTGCAAATATAGATGCAATCATATGATTGCGCAAATAATGCAGCAAATTTCTTCAGCGGCTGTCAGGTGAGGAAGGCATACGGCCACACCTGATAAACTTCGCCTTTCTTAAACTGGTTTTTGTCGGCCGGTAATTCCATAAACGCATGGGCTTCAGCAAGATGGGAGAAGTCGCCGGAACCGTTGGTGTCCATCGTTTCAGCCAGGAGCTGCCCCGCAGGACTCACTCTCAGCCTGACCTGTGTAAAATACTGAAGCGGGGCGGGGAACGTTACGTCGTTTTGCAGGATGCCATATACCGGGTTAGATATTGGTATTCCCAGTGATTTTTCAAGCCAGGGAACAAAATAGCGGTGCAGGCACATAAATACCGAAACCGGGTTTCCGGGAAAAGCGAAAATCAGTCTTCCCGGCTGCGTTTTGCCGAACCAGAAAGGCTTTCCGGGCCGTTGCTTTATTTTGTGGAATAGCTTTATGGTGCCCAGTTCTTCCAGTACCCGGGGTACAAAATCGAATTTTCCCATGGAAACACCCCCGCATATGAGCAGAATGTCGTATTCTTCCAGGCAGTGACGGAGCGCTTCCCGGATTTCATCCGGGTCATCGTTGAGGTGCAGGAGGTCAGCGCTGACCTTATACTTTTCAAGCACCGACCGGACGGTGGTGCCGTTAGAGCGCCTTAACTGAAAATCATTGGGGGCCGTTTCCGGGCTTACCATTTCATCACCGGTAGAAATAATCACCACTTTCGGCAGTTTTCTTACCCGTAGGATGGTTTTCCCGACCGAGGCGGCTATTCCCAGAATAGCAGGTGTAATGGACTGATGTGCGGGAACGAGGATCTCCCCCTGTTTTTTGTCTTTCCCTTTGGAATGGATATTTTGCCCTTTTCTGATCGTTGCAGGATCGGTACGGATTTCAGCCCATCCCTCGTTGATTACAAGGTCTTCGTACCGGATAACCGTATCTGCAGATGTATCCAGGGCAGCGCCGGTCATGATTTCCACGCATTCCGATTCTCCGGTAACCGGCACGGGTGCTTCTCCTGCCGCCTGGATGGCTCTTATTCTGAACCGGGTTATCCCTTTTTCAATGGAAGAAAAAAGGAGGGCGATACCGTCTACCGTAGGCCGGTTAAAAGGCGGCAGGTGGCGATCGGTCCGTAGATCTTCCGCTAACACCCGGCCCAGCGCATTTTCATAGAAGATTTCTTCTGCACCGTAGTCTGAACTGTGCGAAAAGATGATGCCTTCTGCTTCCTCTACACTGATCATATCCATTTTATCCGCCGATGGTTGCCATTGATTCATGAACGGTGCCGCTGCTCTTTTTTTCTGCTTCCCAGCCGTCTTTCGGTTTTCCCCGGACCGCCCGGAAGATGATTTCTTTCAGCTCTGCATCTGACCTACCGGCCCGCAATTCGGCTTTCAGGTTTTTCCCGGAAGCCTCATAAAGGCAGGTCCGGAGAATTCCTGCGGGCGTAAGCCTGAGGCGATTGCAACTACCGCAAAATGAGCGGGTATGAGCCGCTATGATGCCGATGTTTCCAGTGAACCCCGGAATCCGGTAGTTAAAGGAAGTGGAATAGGCCGGATCGGGAATTTTTTCAATATCGGGGAAATGATTTCTGATATGTTCCAGGATGTGCGGGAAATCCCATTTTAGTGAAACGGGCTCGTCTGTCCCGTTAAAAGGCATCTCTTCTATAAAACGTACATCCACGGGCAGTTTTTTCGCCAGCCGGACCAGCGGAAGGATATCTTCCGTATTCTGGCCGTCCATCACTACGCAATTGATCTTTACGTTAATCCGGTGGGCGAGGAGGGTATGAATAGTGGCCAGCACTTTATGGAGGCCGGTTCGCCGGGTGATCCCGGAAAAGCGTTCTTCATCCAGCGTATCCAGGCTGATATTCACTGACCGGACACCGAGGGTCTTCATTTGTGGAATAAAGGGTTCGGTAAGCAGTCCGTTAGTAGTAAGGGTCAGCTCGCGAAGTCCGGGCAGCCGGGAGATATTTTCAAGCAGGGGCAGGAGGTCACGTCGCATAAAAGGTTCGCCGCCGGTAATCCGGACCTTGTCTACGCCCATTTCGGTGAAAAGCCGGCAGAGCCTCAGCATTTCAGTAGTAGTCATCAATTCCCCCCCGGGGATCCAGGCTAAGCCGTTTTCCGGCATACAGTAGGTACACCGGAGGTTGCAGCGGTCAATGACGGCCAGCCGCAGGTAATTGATCTTCCTTCCGAATGAGTCGGTTAACACCCAAGAGTATATTTAAATTTTATACCTCCATTTTGATCACATTCACTGGGCAGGCCTTCAGGGCCCTTTCGTTTTCTTCTACCTCATCGGGACGGATGGCAACCTGGTAAACCCCCTTTTTTTCAATTCCGCCGAGAAGTACGGCCTTTCCGTCTTTCTTTGACATGCGCCAGCGTTCGTAAGCAATTTCCACACAGGCATTGCACCCGATACAGCGCTGCCGGTAATGAAAAAGCTTAGGCATGTGCTTCCACTATTTTGTAGAGCTTATCGGAAGGGCGGATCTTTTCGCTGATTTTCAATGATATGGTGTCCCCTTTTCCGGCTTTCTGCACGTCGTCTCCTGAGCCCAGGCGGATCTCTTCCGCTATGGCTTCTACCAGCCCGGTAGTGGGTCCGGTAACGATCAGGCGGTCGCCCACGTTAATATCATGGCTTTCCAGCAGGAATTCACCTACTCCTATTTTGTCAAAATATTTTACGCCCTTACCGATGTAGATCTTTTTGGTAGTGGCCACGGAGCCGTGCACATTGCTCCATTCGCCCATTTTCCGGCCCAGGTAGTAGCCGTCCCAGAAGCCGCGGTTATATACTTCGCTGAGTTTTTCTTTCCAGATTTCCACTTTTTCCGGGGTATAAGTACCCTCTTCAAAGGCGTCCACGGCCTCCCGGTAGCATTGGGTGGTGGTATATACGTAGTCTGCGGCCCTTCCCCGGCCTTCAATCTTCAGAACCCGTACGCCGGCCTCCAGGATTTTGTCCAGGAAATCAATGGTACACAGGTCTTTAGCAGACATGATGTATTCGTTATCGATCTGCAGCTCTATGCCCTCCTCATCGGTGACGGTATATTCCCGGCGGCAGTTCTGGATGCAGGCGCCGCGGTTAGCCGATGCATTATGGGAGTGAAGGCTGAGGTAGCATTTTCCGGATACGGCCATGCAGAGTGCGCCGTGGGCAAAGATCTCTACCTGGATGAGTTCGCCTTTCGGACCGCGGATATCGTTTCGTTCAATGGACTTTACAATATCTCCCACCTGCTTCAGGGTGAGCTCGCGGGCCATTACCATCACATCGGCATAGTCGGAGAAAAGTTCCACGGTCTCAATATTGGTAATGTTAGACTGGGTGCTCACGTGCAGTTCCATGCCCACTTTACGGCAATAGTTCATCACGGCCAGGTCAGAAGCAATAACGGCGGTGATGCCGGCTTCTTTGGCCTTATCGATGATCCTCCGCATGAGGGAGATGTCGTGATCGTAGATGATGGTATTTAAAGTGATGTAGCTTTTAACGCCGTTTTCATTGCACAGGCGGGCTACTTCGGGCAGATCATCTACCAGGAAGTTATTGGTCTGCCGGGCGCGCATGTTCAGCTGCTCCACTCCGAAATACACGGAATCTGCTCCGGCTTTGATGGCTGCCACCATGGCTTCTTTTGACCCGGCGGGTGCCATTACCTCAAACTTAGTACTTCTCTTCATTACTTGACGGGATGCGTATTTTTTGCAAAATTACGATAAATTACAGAGATAGTAACAGATAAACGGGAGGATTGGTGCCGGGCAGGGAGAAAATCGTTAAATTTGGATTATTAAACCCTTATCCGGAATGAACAGAGAATCTTTAAACAGGATTGCGGCTATTGTGGCCATCGTGTGTGGTGTGCTTACCGTGAGCTTACTTATTTTAACGGCTCCTGACCTGCGCCTGCAAACCGTTATTTCCGGAAGATTCATTTTAGGCTTTTTGATGATTGCCATCGGTATTTTTGCGCTGCGGATAAAACGTAAGTGAATGTTTCAGGGCAGATAGCCCAGCAGTCTCAGCTCTTCAGGGTCCTTAAATGGCTTCAGTACACCGTCTCGCATACTGTATTTATGAGTGGCTATATCCAGCACGTTCCGGTAGTCGTGGTCGGTAAGGATAATGCCTTTACCCTTTTCTGCGGCGGAGCGGATCAGCTCTTTTACTTCATCTTTCAGGATAGGCGATAAGCCGTTAAAAGGTTCATCCAGGAGGATATACGGAGCAGGCCGGTTCAGGATGAAAAGAATTTCCAGGTAGCGGGCCTCGCCACCGGAAATGCTGGCGAAGGTACTGCGCAGAATAGATTTCACGGCCGGGTGGTCTTTCAGGTGATGCAGGCCCATGAGGTTCAGTACCGTCTTTACTTCCAGGTGATCAGGAATGAAGCTGTCCTGGTACAGGTAGGCTATCCGGGAGGGTCTTTCGGACCGGCGGGTGTACACTTTCCCATCTATTTTTACGTAGGCATGATCGGCCGGCATGCTCCCGAAAATGATTTTCAGCAGGGTGGATTTCCCGGAACCGTTTCGTCCGAATATCCCCGTGATCTCCCCGGGTGAACAGCTCAGGTAAACATCCGAAAGCACCTTTGTGGTAAAGAAATGCTTCACTACACTATCTACATGAAGCTGTTTCATGACAGGATAGCGATAAGGCTGAAGAGAAGAAGGGCAATGCCGCCGGTAATGAGCCAGAGGTGGGGCCTGATCAAACCCAGATTCGCGTAAAAATAGTATTCCCGGGGTTTACCGAGCTCATAAAAGTACAGGTGCATAAAAGGCGAAAAGAAGGCATAAGAAATCCCCACTGTGTCCGGATCGAACGTGCTGAATAATGTACCGGCCGCTATACCGGCTACCCCGCACAGCAACAGGCTATACCAGAAGATTTTTCCGTAGAAAAGCCACCAGGCCCTGATTTTGATCACGCAAAAGTAATTTTTGGGCAAGATAGGAAATAGCTTTGAGCCGTGAGTTATGCCCTGAGAGAAATTAACGGTGACCCGGCCGGTTTGCAGCTCAGGGCTGATAATTTAAATAGTAAAAGTTGCGTGAACTTAGCTTTTTCTTGGGCAGTTTTCTAATTAAGCGAAAACAGTGACTTTAGTCGGTGGCTATGCGGAAGCAGGGGCATCGGAATCCTGCTTTCCGGATGGCGCACTCCAGTGCATTTATGTTTTGATAGTTCGGGCACACTACCGAAATCTCTTTGGTTTCAAAATCTACATTAAAACTACCTATCCCTACGCTTTTCAGCTCGCTCCGCAGGTTTTCCAGGTGCTGCATGGCGGTGTTTTCGGTGGTAAAAATGATCGTTTTCATGTTTTTAGTTCGCTTTGCACTTATGTATCCGGTACCGTGCTGCTTTTGCTGTGCCGGCATCCGCCCGGTTTGTATTTTATTCCCGCGGGCACAGTAACAGGGCGGGCCTGTTTCCTTTGCTGTGCCGGCATCCGCCCGGTTTGTATTTTATTCCCGCCGGCACTGTAACAGGGTGGGCCTGTTTCCTTTAGTTCCGGTTAGCCAGGCACTCCCGGATCAGGTTCTGAATACTGGCTGATTCGATCAGGTCAATAAAATTTTCCAGTTCATAAGGTGTAAGGATCATCATAGAACCGGATTCTCCCAGGCTTACCTGGATCTTTTTTTCATGCAGCCCGTAGGCATCACCCTTCACACGCAGCTGGTATAAATAATTTGCGAAAACTTCAAAATTTTTCATATTCATGCCAAAAAGCGAAGTGCCAAAGGCAATCTGAACTTTAGAGCAGCTTTCACATCGGGCCACATAGCCGTGAAAGTTGGAAACCAGCACCCGGTGTTTACACATTTTATTTAGACTCTGTATAAATAATGAGACAAATGTAGAGGGTAAGTTTTTACGAAACAAGTATTATTTAGAATTATTTTAAATAAAATGAAAATTGTTAGGGTAAGATGAAAAAATTATGCTTTCAGCAGGTGCAGAATCATTTATACATGATAGGTAACCTGTTCATTTTTAATAGAATCAAAAGAAGGATGAGAGCAAGAGTTCCAATAAAGGCAATAAGATTTACTATTCTCTGCGTTTTTAAGCTATCGGAAAACAGGCTGGCAATGCACTGAAAAAAGATCAGCCCGATTAATCCGCCCAGGGTATTTGTAAGTAAATCAGTAGTATCAAAAGCGCCTGTTTTGAGCAAATATTGAGTGGATTCTACGATCAGGGTAATGCTGAGGATGATGATGAGCATTTTTACAAAACTATGCTTCCTGTATAAAACGCCCAGATACACGCCAAGAGGTATAAATATGAGGATGTTCAGAACAGCTTCCAAAACGTCTGTTTTACCGGTAAAAATATCATTCACAGGGTTCAGGTTTACCCTCCTCTCACTCATATAGGAAAATTGAACCCCCAGTTTGAACAGCAAAACCCACACTAGAATCATCAGGTATACAACCAGTAAGACAGTGGTGAAATGGTCAGCAGACCGCCTGTTTTTAGACTCCATAAGTTAAGGGCATAAAATGGTTTTATAAGTTATGGCGAATATATGTAAAACGCTGAAGTGATCTTAAGGTGCCAGGGTGTCTAAGTGACGAATTATAAAAACTTAGGGATGAAACCGGGCATTCTTATGGTTTGAAAAAATAGATAAGCAGGAATACTTCAGCGGTCCCGTACAAAAAAAGAAAAGATCCCGTCAAAGAGAGACAGAAAGTCCCAGAGTCGGCGATTGCCGTCTACGGCTGCTTCGGCGCAGTCGTAGGCCTTAAGGGAATTATCAAGAATATCCGTGATTTTTTGCAGGAAGAAAAAGCGTAAGAGCCGGCGGAAGGGCAGGTAAAGTTTTTCGAAATAATAATGCCCCCGGATTTCAGTGGCCAGTGATTTTGTGGTGATTTTCAGCGGCCTTTTTTTAACTTCTTCAAAATGTTTTTTCAGTTCTTCCGCAAGCCGGTTTACTCCCTTGACCGGGTAAGTCCGGATCAGCTGGTGCAGGCCCGCATCACTGATCAGGTGAACTCCGGCATCCGTCAGGGAGTAGGTAAGGGTGCAATTAAAAATGGTCAGCGTAAACAATCCGGGCTTTCTGGTTTTCTTGATTAAAACGGGAAAGGATGCAATTTATGCTTCCGGGGGTTAAGGTGCAACCTTTTTTACAGGGGTTTCATCCCGATCAGTCAGCACTCCCATTTAAAAATAGTGAAACCCCGCTAACAGCTGTTAACAGGGTTTCACTGTGCACCGGTCGGTCTTACCCGTTTCCGCCTCCGGCCCGCCGCTTCTCCTCTTCCGAGGCACTTTTCCTGTTTGAGCTTTTTACATTCTGGTTTCCGAAATTATAGGTGAAGGTCAGCGATACCCGCCGGGCGTTCCAGCGGTTGGAGATTTTCAGATCCACGTCGCCGTTTTCCACGTAACCCTGGAAGAAGGAGGTCAGGAAGAGGTCATTGACATTGAATTTCAGCTTGGCCTTTTTATCCAGGAAGGTCTTCTGGATTCCCGGGTTAAATGCATGCTGGGCTTTGGTCTGGATGAATACGCCGTAAACGCCGGGGGTATTGTACCAGTAGTTAATCTCTGCTGACCAGTTTTTAGGCAATATTAGCGTATGGGTAGTATTCAGACCTAACATCACACCGCTGTTATTCAGGGCATTACCGGATAAGTTATTGTCAATGTAATGGTTGTAAAACGCATTCAGGTTATTTTGGCTGGTCCACCAGCTGTTGATTTTCAGGGGGATGGAGAAGGTGGCCGAATAGCTCTTCAGCCGGGCCAGGTTCTGGTTTTGCGAGATATTAATGCCGGTGGCGGCATCCTGCATGATCACCTCATTGATCATCTGGCGGGTATCTGCATAGGCCAGTGTACCCGAGTATTCACCTTTGAAGATATAGGTCATTTCATTGGAGTTCGTAAACTGCGGCCTCAGCCCGGGATTTCCCATGGCCATGAAATAGGGATCCAGGTAGAAGATGAAAGGGTTCAGGTTACCGTAGTTGGGCCGGTCTATCCGCCTGCTGTAAGAGTATTTCACGGAATGATTTTCTGACAGCTTGTAGTTTACGAAGCCCGTAGGGAAGAAGTTCAGGTAGCTTCTCTTGTTTCGCTGGTCCAGGGTAAGGGAGTAGCCGTCTGAAACGGTGTGCTCAGCGCGCACTCCTGCCTGGAACGACCATTTGTTTTTCTGGTAGCCGGCACTGGTATACAGGGCATTAACGTTCTCCCGGTACTGGAAGTGATTGGAGCGGTAGATATTATTTTTCCACGCGCCTTCCAGGAAATCCTGGTAAGTGAAATTATTATCGGCGGTGACAAAAGTGGTCTTTCCTCCGAAATCCAGCTTTAATTTGTTTTCAAATGGCAGGGTAAAGTCGAGCTTGGCCGAATAAATATTGATATTAGTGGGCTGGATGACCCACTGCCGCGTAACCGAGTCGGGCTGGGCAGCGGTACTGTAGTAGTTATTGGTGAAAACCTGGTCGGAAGTAAAGCGATAACCGCTGTAGTCCAGGTCAAAGGAGATCTCTTTTTCTTCCACCTTGTGACGCAGGCTGAAGTTGGAAGAAAAATTCAGGTTGTCCATAGTCCTGCTGCTGCCGGGGATGAGCGTGGTGCCTTTGGCTTCTCCGCCGGTTATCCGGGTTATGCCGGTATTACCTTTACTGGTCATGGCGCCATCCCATATATTAAAGTCGGCCTGGAGCCCGATGGAAGTGTTTTTCGTAAGGGAATAGTCGGCGCCGGCCTTGGCATAATAAAATACTCCGCCGCCTGTTCTCTGGGTATACTGGTCAAAGTCTGTGCGGGTGTTCTCAAAGTATACGGTCCGCCAGAAATGGTTATCGTTATACCAGCGGTTTCTTCCCGTGCCTGCATTGCCAAAGAGATTCCACTTGGCATTCCGGTGGTTCAGGTTGAGGTTAGCGTTACCGCGATAGAGGTCTTTGGTGGAATTTTCCAGGATTCCTGTTCCCGTGGATACGCTGAGCGTACCGTTTGTACCGTAGATCTGGTTCTTTTTCAGGCGGATATTGATGATGCCGGAGTTTCCGGCGGCGTCGTATTTGGAAGAGGGGTTAGTGATGATCTCAATAGATGCGATCTGGTCAGAAGGCAGGTTAGCCAGGTACTGGGCCAGCGCCTCGGACGACATGTAGTTAATCTTGCCGTCAATCATGATCACTACCCCCGACTTGTTCCTGATCCGGATCTGGTCATTCTGCCGGTCTACGATCACCCCCGGCGCTTTTTCCAGGATTTCCAGGGCTGTACTGCCGCTGGCGGAGATGCTGTTTTCCACATTCAGCACCATTTTATCGAGGTGCTGCTCTATAAACGGTTTCTTGGCAGTGACCTGAACGCCCTGTAACTGGGTGGCGGATTCCTTCGGCCTGATGTCGCTGAAGTTAACGGTGGGATTGTCCTTATTGATGACAAAGACGGGCGTAAAGAAGTCGTCATAACCCACAGACGACACCTTCAGGTAGTAGCTGTTGCTCTCCACATCGTCTATTAAAAATTTTCCGTCTGCCGCCGCCGCTGCCGCCTTGTAAAAAGTGCTGTCGGCTGATTTGTACAGGAATACGTTAGCAAAAGAGAGAGCTTCCCCGGTGGAGCTTTTCACATTTCCGGATACCTGGAAAGTACTACGGGCCATGGCATGGCCGGAAACCAGCCATAAGGCGGTAAGAATAATTGATTTTATCATTTTTAAGTAATAGTTTTTCTGAACTCCTTTTTTAAAGTGTGGAAAATGCCGGCTTACGTTGCATTTCGTAAGCCGGCGTGTTTATAACTTTTTCAGGATTTGTCCTGCAAAATTACTCCTCTGAAATTCGCTGTCTTCTTAAATTAAGTTAATGGGACGTGAATTAAGGATTTTTAACGGGTTGTGGTAAGGCGGGTGTCTGCTAATAATAACCGCAGGACGCCTGAAAGGTTACGCACGGCCGCATTTTTATTTGGCTTTCCGGATGTAAATGTTCCCGTTAATGGTCTTCATCATCACTTCCGGGCCGCCGCCGTTCAATGTTCCGGTCACCCAGCGATTGGCCTCTATCCGTGAAAAGCCTTTTTCACTGGTGCGCACCACCTTCGGATCATCTTTCAGGAAACCCAGTTCAAAGTCAGTGAAGACATCACCCTGGTCGGTCCGGGCTTTGATATTGCTTTTAAAGGTGGCCGGAAAGGTCAGGTCTATCTTCCCGTTCAGGGTAGAGAAGGCCATGGGCGTAGCCGGGCTAACCTGGGTGAAAGTGGCGATGATGCCGCCGTTTGTGGTATTCACTACAGCTGAGCCGGAAACCTTGTTCAGGGTCACCCCGCCGTTTACGTTAGACAGTTCAAACTCGCCGGCTACGTTATCTACCTTAATATCCCCGTTACTGACAGTGCCCAGCTTGAAGCTCCCGTTATCCGGCACATGAAGGGTGATATTTACCGGATTAAAAGGGATACCGGCGTTAATCTGTACTTTATTTCCGGTCTCTTTTGCGGAGATATCAAAGCCGTTACCCGAAGATATTTTCCGCATGCCATCTTTAGAGGGAGGTGGAGGTGACTGCGTCTTACCGGAGGTAGCCTCAATGATGAGTTCTTTCCCGGGGCTTTTGATTACATGGATGGATCCATGAATCATGCTGAGTTCCACGGTATAGGGTTTGCCGGGCTGGGAAAGTTCTACTACGATCTTTTCATTCTGGGCCTGTAGCCGGGTGAATGTGGCCAGGAAAAGCAGGGCGATGGTTATCTTGGTTTTCATAATTTCATGATCTTTTTTTGATGTAAATATTACCGTTCAGTGTTTCGAAATTCATTTGGTTTTCCCCTTTCCCGATCTTCAGGTGGGTGTCTTTGTTGAGCTTATACGTGGTGCCGGATTCAGAAGCGTTCTTTTTAACCACGGTCTGCGGCGCTATTTCGGCATTGGGGAAGTCGGTAAAGAAATTCCCGTTCATGCTTTTCAGCTTCAGGTCGGCGGAGAGGTTTTCCGGGTATACGGCATTGATGGTTCCGTTCAGGGCGTAGCAGGATGATCCTGAGACCGGTGATCCCGTATAGCTGACGTCTATGCCCCCGTTAATGGTATGGAGATCGGTCTGGCCTTTGGCATTGTTTACCTGGATGCCGCCGTTAATGTTATTGACTTTCAGCCTGCCGCTGACCTGGGATACCTCTATCAGGCCATCGTTAATGGTAGAGAGGCGAAGACTCACGTTTTGAGGTACTTTGATCACATAATCAAGCTTTATGCTATAATGATTGTCATTATTCTTCTCTTTTTTCTTTGAGCCGGAAGGGCGGGTATCATAAGGAGCCCGGGTATAAATGACGATGGTGTCCTGTTTGGTGTCGATCCCCAGTTCAAACTCCTTATTTCCCAGGTCAATATCGGCTTTGTTTTTGGCCGAAACCGTCTTGTCGATCTCCAGGAGAACCACATTCCCGGAATAGCCCTCCACCCGGATGGACCCCAGCAGGTTATAGACTTCTACCACGGTTTGGTTTGCAGCAGAAGATAAAGCGATCTCCTTACTGATGTGTTCTTTGGAGGATTGTGCATTAGACTGGGCACAGGAAATCATGGCTCCCACAAAGAGGAGGTTAAAAAGCTTTTTCATAATTTGTAATTTTTAGATAAGTATTTCTTGAATTGTTTGTTCTACTTTGTCCTTGACGGTGCTGTTCAGGTCATCGCGGTTCAGCATTTTCTGCAGGGGTTTCACCGACCTTTTTTCCTGGAGTTTCAGCATGACATCGGCCATCGCCGACTGCATGATGGGGGAGGTTTGCAGCACAATGGACTGCACCAGACCCTCTCGTACCTTAGGGTTATCGGCCAGTTCGGTCAGGGCTTCCAGGGTCATCAGACGCACGTTATCATTCGGATCCCGGTTAAGGGTAGACAGCAGGGCTTCAATCACGGTGTCATCCACATTCCGGATCTCCTGGGTCATGCTTACGGCCCGGATCCGCTCAGTGGCTGAGGGATTTTCAATGAGGGAAAGCACCATCATCTGCTTCATTTCACTGACTTCAGCAGACATGCGGGCTATTTCCCCGTGATTTTTCCGGTTCAGGTAAAGCCCCGTGCCCAGGCCCACGCAGAGCAGCACCAGGGCATACGATAGCTTTAACTGCGGCTGGAAATTCCAGATCTCTTTCAGGCGGGACAGAAAGCCGGGCCGGGGTGCGGCTGCTTCTTTGTACACCTGCAGGGTGTCCAGGAAACGGCTTTTTATATGTTCATTTACTGCCGGAGCTTTTATTTCAGCCATGAGGTTCCACAGGGCTTTTTCTTCTTCACAGGCTGCGCGAAGCTCCGGATCCAGGGCCAGTCTTTCTTCAAAGGCCCGTTTTTCATGTTCGGGCAGCTCTCCGTTAATGTAATCTATGATCTTTTCCATGTTTCAGTCTGCAAGTTTTAAATAAGCGGATTTAAGCTGGACCATGGCGCGGTGTATCCGCACCCGCACATTGGCCTCCGAGATATCCAGGATCTGGGCTATTTCACGGTAGGCCAGCTCCTGGTACCGGCTTAAAACCAGTATTTCCCTGTTTTCGTCACTCAGTTTATTTAAGGCCCGGTTCAGAAGATGTACCTGCTCTTCCATCGTGTTTTCCGGGGCTTCATCCGCCACATCGCCGGGTTCCTGTGCCAGCGGGGCGGCGTGGCGCTTGTTCCCTTTGTGATGATCGTTCAGCACGTTCCGGGCCAGGTGGTACATCCAGGTTCTGAATTCTCCGTTTCCTTTGAAGGTATGACGGTATTTCAGCATTCTCAGAAAAACATTCTGAACCATGTCTTCGCTGCTCTCCCTGTCGGCCGTCATACGGTACAGGAAACCAAAAAGCGGTTTATAATGCCTTTCAAACAGGAGGCCCATCCGATCCAGGTCGCCGGCTTTTACTTTCAGCATCAAGGCATTGTCAGTTAACGAGTTCAATAGCTTTTCTGATCAGGTTTTACAGGGTAAACTATCATGGGCCGGTTTTGTTACAGGAAAAATAAATATTTTTTTTCAGGAAGCAGGTTTATTTCCTTCCCAGGATGTAGTGGCCCGGGCATTAAAACAAAAGACAGGGCCTCCCGGATGCTACATCCGGGAAACCCTGCCTTTACCCGCTGATGAACGTGCCGGTTACTCTTCTATTTTTTCAGCCCGGTAACCGATCTTCTTCAGGGAATGAACCAGGTCTTCCACGTCAATGTCTTCTCCTTCCACCGTTAGGACCTTATCCGGGTTAGCGGTATCTACCTTCCAGTTTTCTACCTGCTCATTGGCTTCCAGGACCGGGGTTACTTTGGCTACGCAGGAGTCGCAATTGATATTGGTTTTGAATTTCATATATTTTGGTTTTTTGTTTTCAGATAAAGACTCACAGCTCTTTCCATTTTAAGCGCAGGCTGTTTAAGACCACGCTCACCGAACTGAAAGCCATGGCGGCACCGGCCCACATGGGATCCAGCAGGAAGCCGTTTACGGGGTAAAGTACGCCGGCAGCAATGGGAATACCGATCACGTTATAAATAAACGCCCAGAACAGGTTCTGACGGATGGCCCGGGCGGTGTATTTCGACAGATGGATGGCATCGGGGATTTTGGTGAGATCAGACGAGATGATGGTCATTTTAGCCACATCCATGGCGATATCACTGCCTTTTCCCATGGCGATGCTGACGTCAGCCTGGGCCAGGGCATTCGAGTCGTTAATGCCGTCACCTACCATAGCCACTACTTTACCCTGCGCCTGGAGTTCCTGCACAAAACCCGCCTTCTCTGCCGGGAGCACATTGGCTTTGTAATCATCAATGCCCGTTTCAGTGGCTACCGCCTTGGCGGTGTGCTCGTTATCACCGGTCAGCATATACACCCGGATACCGTCCCGGTGCAGGGCTTCAATGGCCGCGCGGGATGTGGGTTTGATACGGTCAGCTATGGCTATGGCTGCCAGGAGCCGGCTGGTATCGCTGTAGAGTACTACGGTCCGGGCCTGGTCCAGCTGGCGGTTTATCCAGGCTTCGGCTTCGGCGGGGACCGGGATGTTCCGGTCAGCGGTTAAGAGTCGATTGCCAATGGTAAAGCTCTTTCCCCGGTACCGGCCTTCGATCCCCTGGCCGGAGAGGTTTTCGATTTCCACGCCGTTAAGAAATACCGCCCCGTCTTTCAGGTGTTCGGTGATAGCATCTGCCAGCGGGTGCTCTGATGATTTTTCAATGCTGTACAGGAGGTTATTCAGCTCTTCGGTCTTGTCCGTAAACCACTGAATGGCGCTGACTGCTGGTTTCCCCTCGGTGATGGTGCCGGTTTTGTCCAGGATGACCGCATTGATCTTGCGGGCGGTTTCCAGGCTTTCGGCATCTTTGATGAGGATGCCTTTTTCCGCGCCCTTGCCTACGCCTACCATGATGGCGGTGGGCGTGGCCAGTCCTAACGCACAGGGACAGGCTATAACCAGGACGGTCACAAAGGCAATCAGCCCCTGGGTAAAGGCATGCTCTCCGCCGAAAACCAGCCAGGCCACAAAGCTCAATGCCGCAATTCCCATTACCACCGGTACAAAGACCGCCGCAATTTTATCTACCAGCTTCTGCACGGGCGCTTTGCTGCCCTGGGCCTGCTCCACCATTTTGATGATCTGGGCCAGTACGGTATCGCCGCCCACCTTTTCAGCCCGGAACTGGAAACTGCCTTTTTGGTTAATGGTGCCGGCAAATACCTTCTCGCCGGCGGATTTGGCCACCGGAACCGGCTCGCCGCTGATCATGCTTTCATCCACAAATGAGGAGCCCGAGGTGACCACACCGTCTACCGCAATTCTCTCGCCGGGCTTCACCAGCAGGGTAGCACCGGTTTTTACGGATTGGATAGGCATTTCCATCTGGTGCCCGCCCTCGTGAATCACCGTGACGGTTTTAGGCTGGAAGCCCATCAGCTTTTTGATGGCAGAAGAAGTATTCCCTTTGGCTTTTTCCTCCAGCAGCTTTCCCAGCAGGATAAAGGCGATCACAATACCCGCCGCTTCAAAATATACATGCGCGTGGATGCCTTTGGAGTGCAGGTAGCCGGGGAATAAGGTGATCAGCACACTGAAAAGGTAGGCAGTGCCGGTACTCACGGCCACCAGGGTGTCCATATTGGCACTCCTGTGCTTCAGCTGTTTCCAGGCACCGGTAAAAAACGACCGACCGTAATAAAAAAGCATAGGGGTGGCAAGCGCCCACAGGATGTAATCAGCGTAGGACATGTCCATAAAAAACATACCGATAACAAACAGGGGAACCGCCAGGATAAGCGCACCGGTCACCCGCTTTTTCAAGGTATGGTAGTTACTTTCCCGCACTTCCTCCAGGGTTTCCGCTTCCGCCTCATCTACCAGCAGGTCATAACCGGCCGCCTGCAGCGCTGATTTCATGTCTTCAGGAGTGATAAGTCCGGGGATATATTCCACCTGTGCCGAATTATTGGCGTAGTTGACCTCGGCTTTAATGACGCCCACCTGGTTATTCAGGGTGGCTTCGGAGCTGCCGGCGCAGGAAGCGCACGACATCCCCGTTACGGGCCAGGTCTTTTTTACGGAAGGTACGTCATAGCCCAGATCACGGATTTCCTTTACCGCTTCCTGCAGGGCTTCTTCCGGGTATTTAGCGGCTGTGATCACCGCGCGGTGATTATTCAGCTCCACTTTGTGCGACTGGATCCCTTTTACTTTCTCCAGCCCTTTATCTACAATTAGTGCGCAGTGTTCACTGTCTACATTCAGCAGGGGGATATGAATGGGTTGGCTCATGATCTTTCAATTTATACTGCAAAATTACAACGCCGGGGTGGGGGAGCGCTTACATTTTTAGGGGAGAGGCTTGTAGGATTTTCCTTTTTAAAGTTCGATATAAAATAATAAACCGTATATTTGAGTTGATCTAAAAATGAAAAAGGAAATGAATGTATTGGAAAAGAAGGTTGAATTAATTCAGTGGCTTTCCCTCCTGGAAGATGGTGATATCATAGAGAAGTTAGTGAAATTTAAGGAGGATTCTACGAAAGACTGGTGGGATAGTATTTCTGCCGAGGAAAAGTCAGGAATAGAAAAAGGCCTTAAAGAAGCAGATAGTAATGAGTTAATATCCCATACAACGGTAAGAAAGCTTTATGAAAAATGGCTATAAAATTAAATGGACACCACACGCTTTAACTGAACTTCAAAGCACAATTGAATATCTTGAACAAAATTTTACTCAAAAGGAAATAATAAGGCTTGTTCAAAAGATAGAAAGTATAACCAAATTAATAGCACGTTATCCGAATCTCTTCCCTAAATCCAACAAGGCTAATATGCATCGTGCAGTTATTTTGAAATATAATAACCTGTATTATAGAGTTAAAAATGAGCATATTGAAATTTTGTCCTTTTTTTCAAACCGGCAAAGCCCTGCAAAGAAAAAACTTGCCCCTTAGATAGATATACATCCATGCTAAAAGTCCAGAACTTCACCAAAAGTTACTCCGGCCAGAAGATCATTGCTACTGATGACCTCCTTATCCCTGACGGGATTCACTGGGTCAGAGGTGTGAACGGTTCGGGGAAATCTACGTTTTTCCGGTCGGTGGCGGGAATTGTGCCATATGAAGGTCAGATCTCCTGGAACGGCATAGATCAGAAAGCCCACCCCATAGATTACCGGCTGAAGGTGAACATGAGCGAGGCGGAGCCTCTTTACCCGCAGTTTTTAAGTGGGTATGATATCCTCAGCTTTATTACCAAAGCCAAGCAGGGCACCCGGGCGCAGCTCCTGGACCTGGCCGGGCGGTTTGACACGCCTGCTTACTGGAAAAACCCCTGCGGAACCTATTCCAGCGGAATGCTGAAGAAGGTGGCCATCATTTCTGCGTTTTTAGGAAACCCGGAGCTGATCATCCTGGATGAACCCCTGATCACCATTGATGTCAGGAGCGTGGGTGTAGTTTATGAGCTGGTGAAGGAATTTTACGAGGAGAAAGGCGTTAATTTTTTACTTTCTTCCCACCAGGATTTTATTTTTGAAAACCTGCCCATCCTGCATTCTTACCAGGTAGAGAATCAAACTATCTTTAAGGTATGAACCGCATTTTGTACCTGACCATCGTAAGGGAATATTACCGGCAGAATGCGATCTTCATTTTTGTGGTGCTAATGTTTGCCATTGGTTTTCTCAGCGGCAGGGAGCACATGGCCATTATTAACCAGGCGCTTCATGTGCCTTTTGTGCTGGGCTGTATTTTCCTGATTTGGGTACTTTATGCCGTGAAGGCGACCCTTTTTACGGTCCGGTTTTTATCGCAAAGAAGCAGTGAATTTCTCTACCATATCCGCTTATTCCCGCCCCGGAAACGGATATGGGCGTTCATGAACCTGCAGTTCTGGCTGATTCAGTTGTCTTTTACCTATTCAGTGCTGATGTTGGGTATAGGGGTAGTGGAAAAGACGTGGGGAGCAGTGCTGGCCATTGTGCTGATAAATACAGGCCTGATAGTGGCCGGCGCATGGGTATATGAATACCGCATTAAAAGGCCAAACAGCCGCCAGGATGTGGTAAGAAAGTATTTCAGCCTGAACCTGACCACGCCTCAGTTTCTGTTTTATCCCCGCCACCTGCTGACCCAGCAGACGGTTTTACTGCTGATCACCAAGGCGTTTTCGGCTTTTGTGCTGATGGGCGTATGTTACCTGTATCCCACGGATGACTATGACATCCGGCTGATTTCCCTGGGCTGCCTCCTGGCGGCCTTTTCACAGAGCGTGATCCTGCAGAACCTGCATTTTTTTGAAAGAATGTATTTTGAAATCTATAAAAATATGCCGGTTTCCGGCCTTCGCTGGTTCCTGAATTACCTGCTGACGCTGGCGGTGATCCTGTTTCCGGAGGCGGTGGTGCTGGCCCGGAATTTCCCGGCAGGCCTGAGCCCGGCTGACGGCCTGATCCAGTTTTTCTTCCTGCTCTCGGTTACGGTGATGCTCCTGCACTACCAGGTTTTTGTAGCCAGAAATAACGAAAGCGGTTTCCAGGTAGTGTTTTTCTCCGGGCTGACGCTGGCCATCCTGGTCATGTTTAAAATCCCGGTCTGGGCGTTTTCATGTGCCGGGCTGATGGCCGCGTACCTGGTTTTGAAAAGGCGGTTTTATGCGGTGGAGTGAGTCCCTACGCTATCTCAATAATATGGTTCTTCTTGCCTTTACCAATCAGGATGTAGCGGTCATGCAGCAGCGCGATATCGGAAACGGGTAGCTTATCGTCCTGCGTTTTTTCCTTATTTACACTGACTGCATTGGCCTGAATGGCTTTACGGGCTTCACCTTTTGACGGGTAAATCTCAGCGTTAGAGAGTACGGAAATCAGCTCCAGGAGGGTACTTTCGGGGCTAAGGTCCGACTTATTGACCACCGTTTGAGGAACCCCGGCAAACACCTGTTGGAAGGTTTTTTCATCCAGGCTTCTAAGTGTTTCCAGTGTAGCCTTTCCGAAGAGTACTTCTGATGCTTTGACGGCAGTCTCATAGGCTTCCTGGCCATGAACCATAACGGTCACCTCTTTGGCCAGGGCTTTCTGGGCTACCCGTAAATGCGGTGCCTGGGCATGTTCAGCCTCTATGGCCTCTATCTGCTCCCGGGTGAGGTAGCAGCAGTATACCCGCAGTAAACGGGGCAGGTCGGAGTCGTTCTGGTTGATCCAGAACTGGTAGAATTCATAAGGGCTGGTCAGCTCGGCATCGATCCATACATTTCCACCTTCGGATTTTCCGAATTTGGTGCCGTCAGCCTTGGTTAGCAGGGGAGTAGTAAGGGCAAAAGCCGAGTACGACGCATTTTCATCGTTTTCATTCTCCTTCCGGCGGATCAGCTCCGTGCCTGTGGTGATATTTCCCCACTGGTCTGAGCCCCCCATCTGCAGTTTTACGCCACGGGTTTTGTACAGGTGGTAGTAGTCATACCCCTGGATCAGCTGGTAGGAAAATTCGGTAAAGGAAATCCCGGTCTCAATTCTTCGTTTCACCGAGTCCTTGGAACTCATGTAGTTAATAGTCAGGTATTTCCCGGCTTCCCGCAGAAACTGGAGGAAGTTGATCTCCTTAAACCAGTCGTAATTATTCACGATCTCCGCCGAGTTTTCGCCGCAGTTGAAATCCAGGAATTTCTCCAGCTGCTGCTGAATAGCCGCCTGGTTTTCCAGGAGGATCTCTTCGGAAAGGAAGTTTCTTTCGGCGCTTTTGCCGGAAGGGTCGCCCACCATTCCGGTGGCGCCGCCTACCAGTGCGAGGGGCTTATGGCCGGCCAGCTGGAACTGTTTCAGCACCATAATGGTGGCCAGGTTCCCGATGTGCAGCGACCGGGCCGTAGGGTCAAACCCGATATATCCTGTAGTAATTTCTTTGTTTAATTGCTCTTCTGTGCCGGGCATCATATCCTGAATCATACCCCGCCATCTTAACTCATCTATAAATCCCATTTTCTATTTCTTTTTAGGCCCGAATTTTTTGTTCCAGAGGTATTGTTCGGAAAAGGTATAGGAGGCGCTCACCTGGAAGCTCCGGTTACTGAACTCCATGGGCAGGGTGCCGTGTTTGAGCTCCGATACATTCCGGAGGCCGTGCACATAGCGGAGGTTAATGCTGAAGAGGGAGAACATATCAAGGAGGTTAATCCGGGCGCCCACAATAAAGCTTTCATCCTGGGGTTTCCCGGGGCCGTAAGGCTTGTTCAGCGTAGGGATCTCCCGCATCCGGTTCAGGGCCCAGCTCTTCTCATAACCCGCCTCAATATAGAGGTGTTTGATGGGAGAATAGCCCACCATCACCGGGGTAGAGAAGTAACGGTAGGTATGTTTTGCCGATAACGGTTTTTTCATATTGGCTCCCTTGGCCTGGTAGATAAATTCAGGCTGAAGGCTGAATTTCCCGAGGTTAAGCCGGGTGAAAATACCTCCCTGTAAACCAAAAGCCGGTTTGACATTATAAGTAATGGTGTCAGAGGGAGAAAGGTTAGAAAGGTTAAGCCCTGCTTTGGGCCCGAACTCAAACAAACGGGGTTTGATCTGAGCCACGGCAGGAAGGGTGAAGAGGAGAAGTACAAGTACTCGTAAAGATTGCATTCGAAACATTTTTTGTTTTGAAACGGAAGGTTTCACATAAAAAGTCTGCAAAGCTACAAAAAAATAGAGGTTTCCAGCCCGAAATTATCAATATTCGCTGCCAGGTTTTAAATTGCCTGACTATTTAATGGCACTAATGAATATAAATTTGAAGAGGGGGGGCGCAAATAAAGACCTTAACCCTGTTTTTAAGCATGCCACTGACGGCACAAATGCTGATTTTACCACCCAGGTTTCGGTAGGTACGAATTCCGGTTTCCTGACGGTGAGGTTTTTGTGTGAAGACAATCCTTTTTCCCACCAGAACTCCATGAAGATCCACAATGAACCCCTGTATAACCAGGAGGTCTTTGAGATTTTTATAAGTGCAGGCGCGGATGACCCCAAGAGCTATTTCGAAATCGAGATTAACCCCAATAATGCCGTGTGGATAGGGGAGATCGCTAATCCTGAGCTGGGGGAAGGGCCGCAGCGTATTGTGAGACAGATGGAGCCGGCAGAAGTAGGGCTGAAGCACGGCGCGGAGATCTTCGATGGCTGCTGGAGCGGATTCCTGAACATCCCCTGGGAGCTGCTGGGCGAAAGCACGGATTACCGGATAAATTTTTACCGGATCCGTTCCAAAGTCTCTCACCCGGACCCGGACTGGGAATGTGATGCCGCCACCTGCGATTTCGTGTGCTGGAGCAGCACGCTTTCCGGTGCAGAACCCGCCTTTCACCGGCCTAAGCGGTTCGGGCATCTGAAGGTAAACGGGTAAGGGGCGAAAACTGGTCTTTGAAAGAGGTTTCCGGCAAAAGATGCGAGGGGCTGCCGAGAAAAGCAGTTCAGGAGGCAAACAGATAACCTGTCATCGTGTAACTCCGGTCAGGCGTTATAGGATTCGGTTAAAAGAACCTTGGGATTAAACTTCTGTATGCGCCCGGTTATTCCTGTTTCCGGGGTGTCCAGCTTATCTCCGGTGCGCCCTGCTCCTCCGTGATCTTCCGGGAGAGCACAAAGAGATAATCGGAAAGGCGGTTCAGGTATTTAATGATCAGCGGGTTAACGGGCTCCGAGCGGGATAGCCGGATCACCTGGCGCTCTGCCCGGCGGGCTACGGTGCGGGCCACATGCGCAAAAGAAACCAGCGGGTGACCGCCCGGTAGCACAAACGCCCTGAGCGGTGGGATAGCCTCCGTGTAGCTGTCCATCTCTTTTTCCAGCAGCTCAATATCGGACTCAAAAAGTTCAGGCAACTTTTTCCGGGTCTGTTCCGGCTCGGAGGCCAGCTCGGCCCCCAGGGTGAACAGTCGGTCCTGGATTTCTTTGAGCAGGGCTTTGCGTCCGGCGTTTTCCGGGGCGTCAGCTAATACCCCGATCCAGGCGTTCAGCTCATCCACGGTTCCGTAAGCTTCTATTTTGTCGTGATCCTTGGAAATGCGGGTTCCACCTACCAGGGAGGTCTGGCCTTTGTCGCCGCCTTTCGTATAAATTTTTGCCATTATTCTGCTTTAATATTCCGGAAGTCCGGCAAATCCGGGCTACCTTTGTACTCCCGTTTCGGGCTAATTTTAATAAAGATAAAGACAGGGCAGCGAATGGCAAATATTTTTTTTAAGTTTTGGCGTATAGGTTCTATTCTTCTCCTCACCGTAGTATTACTTTTTTGCTATGCCTCCTTACCGGACAGCATTGCGGTGGGTTTCAATGAAGCCGGTGATCCGGCTAATTTTATCAATAAACAGCAGTTTTTCTACTGGTCGGCAGGGGTGATCGTGGGGCTTAATTTTTTATTCGGTGTGCTGGAAAACGCGCTGGTGAAGCTCGACTTCCGCCGCCTGCTGGGAAACAGTTCATGGGGAAGGAACCCGGGCTCGGTCAGGAATTTCCTGAAAGGCTGGTTTTCGGCCCTGCTGGCTTTCATCAATACCTACCTGGTCTTCGTTTTGCTGGGGTTGTACAATATCAATTCCCACAAAGAGCAAAAACTGGACTTTAACTACAATTACCTCCTGATCCTGGGGGTATTGATCCTGCTTCTTATTCTGATGTATCTGCCGTACAAACTTATGGCTACCCAGGCGCCTGATGAAGATTAATATTTCGGATTACCAGTATCCGCTGGAGGATAAGCAGATTGCCCGTTTTCCGGAGAGCCCGCGGGATGAATCCCGCCTGCTGGTATACCGGAAATCGGAAATTGAGCATGCCCGGTTCAAGAGAATAGGCGATTACCTGCCGGAAAACGCCCATTTGGTACTGAACAATACCAAAGTGATCCCGGCCCGCCTGTTTTTTAAACGGAAAACAGGGGCTCTTATCGAGATCTTCCTCCTGAACCCGGTGGAGCCCAGCGTGGTGCTGCCCCTGGTGATGGAAGAGACCCGCGCGGTTACCTGGCATTGTGTGATCGGGAATAAACGCCGGTGGAAGGAAGGCGAAGCCCTGGAAGGCGAATTCCGGCACGAAGGCCGGAGCCTTCAGCTGAAAGCCTGGCTGGCTGACAGCGCACAAAATCACGTCAGCCTGGAGTGGGAAGGCGGAATTCCTTTCTCGCAGGTAGTGGTGGCCTATGGCAATATCCCGCTTCCGCCTTACCTGAACCGGGAAGCGGCCGAGTCGGATAAGCAGGACTACCAGACCATTTATTCTGAAAAAGACGGTGCTGTGGCCGCGCCTACCGCCGGTCTACACTTTACCGAAGCCGTTTTTGAAGAACTTCAGCAGAAAGGGATCGGGAAGAGTTTTGTGACCCTGCATGTGGGTGCCGGCACTTTCCTGCCGGTGAAGGAAGAAAACGCCCTGAACCACCCCATGCATTCTGAGCAGATGGTGGTGCACCGTAACTTTATAGAAAACCTGCTTAAAAATGATGGGTTCATTGTACCGGTAGGTACTACGTCTATGCGCAGCCTGGAAAGCCTGTACTGGTTTGGGGTGAAGATACTGGAAGGCAGTGAAAATCCGTTTTTTATAGAGAAGCTCTTTCCGTACCGCCCGCATGAAGAGATCAGCATGCAGGCCTCTTTTGAGGCCATCCTGGGCCTTCTGAAGCAGGAAAACCAGGAGCAGCTGATCGGGAATACAGAGATTATGATCTTCCCGGGGTACCGGTTCCGGGTTTGCAAAGGCCTGATCACTAACTTCCATCAGCCGGCTTCTACGCTGCTGCTGCTGGTAGCGGCGCTGATCGGGGAGCAAAACTGGAAGGAAGTGTACCGGCAGGCGCGGGAAAATAACTACCGTTTTCTGAGCTTTGGTGATTCCAGCCTGCTGTTGCCGTAAAGCTAACTTTTACATCGATGAAACTACTCCCTTTTATTCTCTGCCTCTGCCTTATTTCCTGCGGGAAAGTAAAGCAGATCGATACTTCTGAAATCAAAGAAGTCATGCGTAACAGCAAGATAAAGCGGGTGACGGAAAAGCAGCTGCTGGAGAAAGTAAGTGAGGTCGGGGAGGCTGTGAGTGCCCGGCTTAACGGCAATTACCGGGTGGAGTGCCAGGCCACGTATGAGATAGACGGCCACCGGGTGGAGCTGTACAGTGCGGCACTGACCGGTCCGGAGCTCCTGGATGGCAGTATAAAGGGCCAGTTGCTGGAGGCCTATAAATACGGTATCGAAAACGGCCAGCCGGTAGGAACCAATATCCAGCTGCTAAATGACAGCCTCTATGCCTACAGCTTTCCGCTCCGGAAAGACACCTACCTGAAAACTACCTGCGGTCATGATTTCGCGCTGGTGATCCTATCCAAGCCCCAGCTGGTGAAGCAGCTATAGGGTTGAAATAAAAAAGACGGCCGCTACAGCCGTCATTTTTATTCCAATATTCTTTTCCCCAAATCAGAAACCCCTGAAGTTCGGTCTTATGTTCATCGGCGAGAACTCTGAAGGTACCGCTACCAGGATCAGCAGCAGGGCCAGGGTAAACCAGATAGCTATGGTTTTATACCGGCCGGCGTCGGTAGCCTGTCTTTTGGATTTGGCCGAACCTATGGTCACAAATACCACGGCCAGCAGCATCATGATGGCATGTTCCATACCGAAGAAACGCAGGTCCTTGTTTTTCATGGAACCGCCTACGTCGCCCAGGAATTCAGCCACCAGCGGACTTACAAAATAGAGGATCAGGCCGATGATCAGCTGCAGGTGAATGGTGCTGACCGTCAGGGTTTTGAAGGTATTGGCGGCTTTGGTGTAGGGCTTGTTACCTAACCAGCCACTGTAAGACTGGATCAGGGAAATCAGGATAAATACTAAAAATACCCACCGGAGCAGGTTATGAGTCGCTAATAAATGAGGATACATACGTTTTTCCCAAGTTTGATTATAGGGGCAAATATCGCCTGTATTTCTGATATTAGTGATCTCAAACCGGTAAATTGTTCTTATTCTAAATTAGGTGCGCCGGTGCGGGAAGGCAGGATAAAATGATTTTCGTATCTTTGGGGCCATTCACTCCTACCTGAGATTTTATGAAGATTTTACTGATTTTACTTATGACAGTGGCTATCCCGGTTTCCGCACAGGAAAATCCTTTTTTAAAAGCATACGATACCCCTTACCAGGTACCGCCTTTTGACAAGATCCGTCATGAACATTTTAAGCCGGCTTTCCTGGAAGGCATGCGTATTCAGAAAGGGGAAACAAAGGCTATAGCGAACTCCGCTGCTGCACCCACTTTTGAAAACACGGTGGTGGCCATGGAAAATTCCGGTGAGCTTCTGAGCCGGGTGTCTACCGTTTTCTTTAACCTGAGTTCGGCGCATACTTCCAAAGAAATCCAGGCGCTGGCCCAGGAAATGGCTCCCATACTGGCCCGGCATTCGGATGATATTTACCTGAACGAAAAGCTGTTCGGGAGGGTGAAAACCCTGTGGGAAAAAAGAAAAAGTCTGAAGCTGACCGCCGAGCAGGCGCGGCTCCTGGAACTGAGTTACAAGGCTTTTGTCCGGAGCGGGGCTAACCTTCCATCGGCAGATAAGGAAAAGCTACGGGCACTGAATGGCGAGCTATCCGTACTTTCCGTGAAATTCGGCAATAATATCCTGACGGAGACCAATGCCTATGAACTGGTGGTGGAGAACCGGGAAGACCTGGCCGGCCTGCCGGATAACCTGGTGGAAGCGGCGGCGAATACCGCCAAAGCCCGGGGGAAAGAGGGCAAGTGGGTATTCACCCTCCAGAATGCCAGCATCATGCCGTTCCTGCAGTATTCCCCGAAGCGCGATCTCCGGTATAAGATCTGGAATGCCTATCAGCTCCGGGCCAATAATGATAATGAGGCCGATAATAAAGCCAATGCGATCCGGCTTTCTAACCTGAGAAATGAGCGGGCCCGGCTGCTGGGCTACGCAAATCACGCGGCTTTCGTGCTGGAGCAGTCCATGGCGAAAACCCCGGAAAAGGTATATGAACTGCTGAACCAGCTTTGGGCCCCGGCTTTATCTAACGCCAAAATCGAGGCAGCAGACATTCAGAAACTGATGGCTTCGGAAGGGATTCCGGGAGACGTGAAGCCGCACGACTGGCGGTATTATACCGAAAAGATACGCAAGCAGCGTTTTGAGCTGGATGAGCAGGAGCTGAAGCCCTATTTTGCACTGGATAAGGTCAGGGAAGGTATTTTTACGGTTACCCGGAAGCTTTACGGCCTGCAGTTTGAACAGCTGACCGATGTGCCTAAATACCAGGAGGAGGTAACCGTATGGAAGGTAACCGAAGCGGACGGCTCGGAAGTGGGTTTACTGTATATGGATATGCATCCCCGTGCTTCCAAAAGAGGCGGCGCCTGGATGACTTCCTACCGGCCGCAAACCCGGAAAGACGGCAGACGGGTGCCGCCGGTGATCGCCATCGTATGTAATTTTACCCCTCCTACGGCGGATGCCCCCGCTCTGCTGACGTTTGATGAAGTGACTACTTTCTTCCATGAGTTCGGTCATGCGCTGCACGGGCTGCTCTCTAACGTAAACTACCGGAGCATGGCCGGAACCGCCGTGGCCAGGGACTTTGTGGAACTGCCCTCCCAGATCATGGAAAACTGGGCAGCCGATCCCGAAGTACTGAAAATGTACGCCAAACATTACAAAACGGGCGAAGTTATTCCCGATGAGCTCATCCGTAAACTGGATCAGAGCGCTACGTTTGACCAGGGGTTTGCCACTACCGAGTACCTGGCCGCCTCCCTGCTGGACCTGGATTATCATACCCGGCGTACGGATATAAGCCTGGATGCCAATACGTTTGAAAAGCAGTCTATGGAGAAAATCGGCCTGATCAGCGCTATTATTCCGCGGTACCGCACCACGTACTTCCAGCATGTTTTTGCGGGGGGATATTCGGCCGGTTATTACAGCTACATCTGGTCAGGCGTGCTGGATACTGATGCGTATTCGGTCTTTAAGAACTCCGACCTGTTCAGCCCGGAGAAGGCGGCTTCTTTCCGCAAAAATATTCTTGAAAAAGGGAATACCGAAGAGCCGATGGAGCTGTACAAGCGCTTCAGGGGCTCAGAGCCTTCCATTACACCTCTGCTGAAAAAGAGAGGGTTACTGCCGAAATCATAAGCAGTAACCCTGAAATAAGGAATTTCCCTGTTAAATTTCACCCGGCGTATGTGCCTCCAGCTGATCCGATACCTCTTTCAGGAACAGTCCGCCCAGTGAGCCATCTACGATCCGGTGGTCATACGAATGGGAAATGATCATTTTCTGACGGATACCGATCACATCGCCTTCCGGGGTCTCAATAACCGCGGCCATTTTACGGATCACGCCGAAAGCCATAATGGCTACCTGGGGCTGTACGATGATGGGCGTGCCGGCCAGGTTTCCAAAGCCCCCGATGTTTGATATGGTGTATGTTCCGCCTACCAGCTCTTCCGGTTTCAACTGGTTATTCCGGGCGCGGGAGGCCAGGTCATTGACTTTGGCCGTCAGCTGGACCAGGCTGTACTTATCGGCCTGGTGGATCACCGGAACGATCAGGTTACCGCTGGGCAGGGCCACGGCCATCCCGATATTGATATCTTTTTTATAAATGATCTTATCGCCGTCTACCTGGGCATTGATGGCCGGGAATTTTTGAATGGCCGCTACAATGGCCCGGATCAGGATGGGCGTAAAAGTGATGTTCTCGTTATATTTCTTCTTAAAATCGTCTTTAATGAGGCTTCGCCAATTGGACACCCGCGTCATGTCGGTCTCAATGAACGACGTTACGTGCGGAGAAATGCGTTTTGAATCCACCATCCGCTGGGCGATCATCTTCCGCATCCGGTCCATTTCAATGACCTGGTCAGTACCGGAGGCAGGGGTGATCTGAGGCTGAACGGGTGAGGAACCGTGGGTTCTGCCCTCCATATAACTCAGCATATCGTCTTTGGTCACCCGCTGATTTTGTCCCGTTCCCGGGATTTTCTCCAGTTCCTCCCTGGAAATATTTTCCTGGCGGGCTATACTCAGCACCAGCGGGGAATAAAAGCGGCCCCCCTCTGCCGGGCTTAACGGGGCTGCGGTTTCCACGGCCTTTTTAATGTCAGCTTCCAGCTCCTGAACGGCCTTTATTTCCGGTACTTCCGGCCGGGCCGGGGCTGCACCTTCCACTTCGATTTCACAGATCGGCTTCCCGATCTGGGCGATATCCCCTTCCTGTACCAGGAACCGCGTAATGACACCGCTGTGGGAGGAGCCGATCTCCGTATCGATCTTATCGGTGGCTACTTCAATGATCATGTCGTCTGCCTCTACGCGGTCGCCCTCTTTGATCAGCCATTTCAGTACGGTACATTCGAAGATGCTTTCCCCCATATTGGGCATTAAAATCTCTATTTTTGCCATTTGCCAGTTAGTTGAAGTCGTAATAAGTTTAAAGCCGCCCGGGTGGTATAGGTGATGTTGGTTAACCGGTCTTTACCCAGGCTCAGCTTCCGGGTCACCGTTTCCTGCCCGTTGGTAACGGCCATCCAGATGGTCCCTACGGGTTTTTCCGGGGTACCGCCACCGGGCCCTGCTATTCCCGAAGTGGAAACTGCAAAGGTAGATCCTGTTAAACGCTGCACGCCTTCGGCCATTTCTATTACGGTAGGTTCACTTACGGCCCCAAAATTACTCAAAGTTTCTGATTTAACCTTTAAAATATCCAATTTTGCTGAATTGGCGTAGCTCACCACACTCCCCAGGAAATAGGCTGAACTTCCGGCTATCTTCGTGATCTCACGGGCAATATTCCCGCCTGTGCAGCTCTCGGCGGTAGATAGGGTGGCTTCCCGCTCCAGGAGAAGCTTTCCGATGGCTTCTTCCAGCGAAATGTCTTCTGTGGCATAGACATATTCCCGGATCAGGGGGAGCACTTCATTTACTTTTGCGTCCAGTTCGGCCTCTGTATTTTCGCCGAAGGCCGTAAGTCGCAGCTTCACTTCCGCCACCGATGGCAGGTAAGCCAGCTTAATATGTGACGGCAGGCTGTCTTCCCATTGTGCAATTTTCTCCGCCAGGAAAGACTCGCCGATACCGGTGGTTTTAAGGTAGCGGTGGGTGATGGGTGGCGTGCTGAAGCGCTCCCTGATGCGGGGAAGCACCTCGTGGCGCATCAGGTATTTCATCTCTGAGGGCACCCCGGCCATGGAAACGATCACCCGTCCCTGGAAACTGAACCACATGCCCGGCGCCGTGCCTGCGGCATTGTGGAGGTATTCGCAGCGTGACGGAACCGCGGCCTGCTGCCGGTTTATTTCGGTAAAGGGCAGGCCCCGGCTTTCAAAGAGGTGCCGGATATGTGCTTCGGCGCGGGCGTTGATCTCCAGCTGGTCACCGGTATAATCGCACAGTGTTTTTTTTGTGACATCGTCTTTGGTAGGGCCCAGTCCGCCGGTAAACAGCACGATATCCGAGCGGTTAAGGGATTCATCCAGGGCCGCAATGATCTCTGACGCGGTATCGGCCACCGAAGTGGTCCGCAGTACTTTAATTCCCAGCGCCGAGAGCTCTTCGGCCATCCATTGCGAGTTCGTATCGGTGATCTGTCCGTAAAGGATCTCGTCACCGATAGTGACTATTTCTGCGGTTATCGGGCTCATGGAAATGGATCGGTTGGTCTACTTTTATAAATCGTTTATCTATTAACGTTACAAAAGTCTCTATTTTTGCGTCTAATACAACAAACAGTTATTTAAAAATCATGTTAAAGAAAATTATCATTATTCCCTTTCTGGCCATGGCGCTGGTGTCATGTGCCCAGAATGTAAACTTAGGAAGTGTTTTAGGCGGTGTTTTGAATAATGCGCCCCTAACCGAAGGCGAGGTGGCTAATGGCCTGAAAGAGGCGCTGGTGGTAGGTATCACGAACGGGGCCACGCAGGCGTCGGCGCTTGACGGCTACCTGGGTAACTCGCTTATCCGGATTCCTTTTCCGCCTGAAGTGCAGAAAGTGGAAAATACCCTGAGGAATATCGGGCTGGGAAATGAGGTGGATAAATTTGTGACAGCCCTGAACCGGGGAGCAGAAAGAGCGGCGAAAGAGGCTACTCCTATCTTTGTTTCGGCGATTAAGCAACTGACCATTACCGATGCTTTTAATATTTTAAGAGGTGAAAAAGATGCGGCTACCCAGTTTCTGAAGCGCGTGACCACCGCCCAGCTGACCCAGGCGTTTGCCCCGCATGTGCAGAAGGCCCTGGATGCCACCCAGGCTACAAAATACTACAGCGACCTGGCC
>JAHBUH010000021.1 GCA_019638185.1 Leadbetterella sp. | reverse complement strand
ATCCCTCCTTTAATTCCTAACTGATTTAAAGCTTCAGCAGCCTCAGACATTTTGTTTAAACGTGCACTACTTTCTGCAATAATCAGGAATAATTCAGCGGTGGTGATTCCGCGGGGCAAACTTGACAGGCTGTTTGTATGGGTAGCTCTGAAGTAATAGGACTTATCTGCATTTTTTCCGAAATATATTTGTTTTCTCAGGTCATTTTCCTGGTAGAGTCCATACAATGCCTCCGAAATCTTTGCCATAGGTTGCCTTAATATCTCTGAGGAAAATATTGTCCTGAAAATCAGCTCTTCACTTGCTGTTTTTGTGAAGGGAATAGGCATGCTGGCGTTAGGGTCTAAACCGTTAAAATCAATGAGGTTGTTTTTCCTGGTGATCGCTTCCCGGGCATTGAGCAGTGCTTTTTCATACTCCCCCATAAAAAGATAGGTTCTGGCAAGGATACCATAAGCGGCCGCCTTGGTGGGAAGGGTGGGGCCGGGTTGAACGTCAGGAAGTAAGGGAATGGCCGCCGTAAGATCAGAAATAATCTGTTCATAGGTTTGTTTTACCGAACTCCGGACTGATGGGAGAGTCATATCCGGATTCAGCCTTACTACCATTCCCAAATCTGTGTTTGCTGTTTGTTCATTATAGGCAGGAGCCCATACCTGCGCTCCGTCTAGAAGCCGGAAAGCCCTTATAGCCAGAGCCTGGCCTTTCAAGTTATTGGCCTCCGCTCCGAAAGTGCCGTTTTTCTCAATTCCATCCAGCACGGTGTTACAGACAAATATGATCTTATAACAGTTAAACCACTCATTATAGCCGGAACTATAGGGCATACTTATATATTCCGGTAGCCAGCTATACAATCTCTTATTCTGTGGATAATTCAGAGAATTCAGGTTAGCATCAGTTACGTAAAAATCATCTGAACTTACCTCGCCTGCTGTACAGTAGTTAGCTGATACATCGCCGTAATTCAGTAATGCCTGATAGTCAGCCAGGGTAGTAGGAATCGCTAATTTTTTATCGGATTTTTCATTCAGAAAATCTTCGCATCCCGTAAGAAAAACAGCTCCGAGAATGCTTAAAACGAATAGGTTGATTCTATTTTTCATAATGTATTATAATTTAGTACGGAAACCTAATGCAAAATTGGGGGGAGTGGTGGTTTTGCCTAACGAGCCATTGAAATCGGGGTCTATGTTAGCCCGGGTAGCTTTCCAGATAATTCCCAGATTACTGACGTTTACATAGATTTGCGCATTCTTAAGATATTTCCCGGTTACTTTTTTCGTATCCAGATCAAAGGCCAGATTTACAAACTGCAGGCGGACATGATCTCCTTTTTCTACCAATACCTCGGATCCCGCATAGAACTGTTCCCGTGCCGAATTTGTGGTGTAAAAAATGGCCGGTACATTGGTGGTTAGCTCATCGCCTGGTTTCTGCCAGCGTAAACTATAGTCACTGTGACCTCTCCAACTGTTAAATAAGTTATTGTAATTAATGGAACTACGTCTGAACCAATATCCCAGCTTATAGGTAATCCCTACCTGGAGGCTTACCTTTTGATATGAAAACGCATTTATCACAGAGCCCGATTTGGTAGGAATGGCTGAGCCGAAACTTATCAGGTCACTGACTCGTGTTCCGCTGCCGGTAATGTTGTTGTAGTCTTTACTTAGTTCACCATTTAAATAGCCTTGTGCCTCCCCGGTAGCGGGATTCAGGCCTCCCCACTTGAAGGCATAGATGGTGTATACCGGTGATCCGGGAACGTTGGAAATAGGAACGGCGGAGAGAGTATATTGGTTAGCCGTTGTTCTTGTCAGCAGGTACTCCCTGATCTGATCATTATAGATATTAAAATTCACAATCGTTCTCCATTGAATTGCGCGGTCTATATTTATACTCTTTAGTTCTACATCCCAGCCCCGGCCTTTCATACTGGCTACATTTCTTAAAATATCGCTGGGAACGCCGGTGGTTAAGTCAGTCGGTGATGCACCAAAGAGGTTCTTCCCTAATTTTTGATAATACTCTATTGTGCCTGAAAGGCGTTTATTCTTAAATTGAAAATCAGTAGCTACGTTAATCATCTGCGAGGTTTCCCATCGTAATAGTGGGTTATAGTAGTTGCTGAAATTAGCATAAGGGAGGTTAGTGGATGAGGATGGTGTAGCAAAATAGCGAATCGTATTGACCGCTACCATCGCAGGGTCTACGTTACCGCTGAGTCCGTAAGTCATCCGTACATTGAGGTAAGGCATGAACTGTACCTTGTAGAAATTTTCATTGGAGATTTTCCAACTTGCCCCCGCCGACCATAGGGGGTTCCATTGTTGATTGGTTTTTAAACCAAATAAGTTACTGGCATCTCTTCGTATACTGGCAGAGAGCGTGTATCTGTTGGCATAGGTATAGGCTGCATTACCAAACTGGGAAAGAAAACGGGTACTTGTCTCTCCTATATCCTGGAGATTACTAATAAATGAAGAACTGCCTGTTACGAAAGTACGATAACTGTTCACGAAGTCTACCTGGCCCAGGGTGTAATTATCCGGGTTAAAACCATAATACCGGTTACTATTACTTTGAACCAGCTTTGAACGGGCTTCTATGCCAACCAGGAAATTGACGTTGTGTTTTCCGAACGTATTTTCGTAGTCCAGCTGCCCCCGAACATTATTGGACTGAAGTAAACTACTTTTTTTGTCCAGCGTAGCTCCTCTCGGTACGGCATATACTGCTACATCATTTTCTATCCGGGTAAAAGTGTTGATATAGTTTCTGGTCAGGTAACTGTCCAGGTCCGCTAATGTAGTGTTTAAATTTACCTGGCGTTCGTACAGGTAATTTACGGAGATATTCAGCTTCTTTAAAACCTGGTAATTAAGGATAGCTGTAGCTAATATAGCGGTGGCGTTAGAGGTAGTACGGTTATGCTGCCAGTCGGTTAAAGGGTAATAATTCCAATCCAGTAGTTTTTCGTAATTTAAACTGTTCAGGTAGGATTGATTCAGGCTTTGGGGAACGGGCAAAGGGTTCCCCTTTTCATCTGCCATTTGCGTATAGGGGATCGGGCCTTTACCTGCCGCTAAGTCACTATAGCCAATCCTTCCCGATTGATTTTGTGTTTGTGTATAATAAAGCCCTGTTCCAAGTGATAGCCGGGTAAAAGGGCGATACGTGTTTTGAAAGCGGATATTGATCCGGTGGTAAGTTTCCCCCAGGTGTTCCCTGTTTCTATCGTACCCTACACCGGATGTCCAGAAATGCTTTTGACTCCCTCCCTGTGCATTTACAAAATATTGCTGTTTGATGGCAGGCATATACATATATTGACGAAAATCATTTCTTACATCAATGTTTCTTAATGAATTGATCTGGCGTTCTGCCTCTTCTTTGGTTAATGCCCCGGTTCTTTCTTTATTGAGGATATCCACCACCGGACTAAGCGCGGGTTTGCTGGCGGAATTGATATTGCTGTTGTAGAAATTTCTCTTAAACAGTTCGGTTTCCACGTCAATAAAGTCGGAAGAAGACATTTGTGGAATATAACCTAGGTCCGGCGGACTGCTTATGCTGAAATTAGAATTGAAATCTACCTGTACAGGCTGATTTAGACGGGCATTGGTAGTGGTTATAACAATTACCCCGTTAGCAGCTCTTGCTCCCCATATACTGGAAGCCGCTGCGTCTTTCAGAATGGTGATATTTTCTACTATATTGGGATTGATATTAGTGATATCTCCTTCATAGGGGAAGTTATCCACAATCACCAAAGGGCTCTTGGGGCCATTAATAGTACTTAACCCCCTCACCATCATCTGGCCTTTATTCGAGGTTCCGTTATCAATCATTACGGCATTGGCTATGGCCGGCAAGCGGGACAGAATATCAGTGCCTACCTGCTGGTTAAAGAGATCTTTATCTACCGTGGCGAAAGAACCGGTGGCCCGTTCCCGGGGTAATTTCTGATAACCGGTAGCTACAATCTCTACAGCCTGTAACTGGTATGCATCTTCCTCCATTTCTATCAGTAATTCCCTGGTATAGGGTAAGCTTACGGAAATAACCTGGGGTTTATATCCCAGGAGGGTAAAATGGAGAATGGCACTTTCAGCCTTTATAGCTAAAGAAATTAACCCCTCCTTATTGGTTTGCGCAGCCATACGGCTATTTTTTGGGGTCACTATTACCCCTTCCAGGGGCTTTCCGTCGGTTTTAGAAATTACCCTGGCGTTTACCGTAAATTGGGCGGTGGCATTGCCTGATAAAGTGAGGAAAAACAGAAACGATATAAGTATTTTCATAGTTGTATTAATTTGATTTTAAAAGGATTACATTTTATGCCTTACCACCAGGGTGTTAAGGTCACGACGAACCTGAACCAGCCCCAGGTCATACCGCCTGAGTTCTTTCCTGAGTTCTGCCAGATTCGTAGTACCTTTTATCTCGATATCTACTTTTCCGGTATATCCGGTTTCGTCAATGATCACTGGATCTGCTGGGAAAATATCATTGAGCAGCGCAACCATGAATTTCATAGAATTGTTACATAAAATGGATACCGGTTTTGAGAATCTACTACGCGGTGGGCCGCCTTTAGACTGTAACTTATCTTCCTCAGAAGTTCTGATGAGAATCAGGCAATCTGTAGGAATCTTTTCCATGGTAACAGAATAGTCCGAGTATTTATTAAGGTCAGCCAGCATATAGTGATACAGAGAGTCAGCCTTATGCTCCGGCACTATTAATTCATAGGTGTAGCGATCCTTTCCTTCCGGATAGAACCTTTTAAGTGCGGTGCTATCCATGGCTGTCTTTAGCCTTTTTGAATTAAAAGCATCGCCTTTTTCCTGGAATAACTCGTCGGCGATAGGGTGAAGAATCTCTATCATGGATAAATTGGTCATCTGTCTTCCGTACAGCTTGCCTTCCGCCGTCTTTTTAAGGTAATGGGCATGCGGTAAGCCCGGGTATACCCCTTTTGCGAAGATGGAATAGGATTTAAGCTCCATATCTTCCCCGAACTGTTCACTTAGAAACAAAGGCTTCTTACGGTCTAAGTCCGTTTTAGTGATCATTTTGGGCCGGTTGTGTCCTAAAATAGCTTCTATGTTTTCAGAGGAGAGCTGATTTGCACCGGTAGTATTTAAAACCTTACCTTCAGGATCAATCCATACCAGATGAGGGAGGCCGAAGTATGGGAAATACTGTTTTAACCATGTATTATTAATTACGGAGAGTATATATGGGTGACTCTTCCCGGCCCCCTGGCTAAAAAACCGATCAATAATATTCTGATTTTCATAAGTAACATTCAGTATCCTTATTTTATCACCCCATTGGGTTTGAAGATCGTTTATCTTAGGGAAACCTTTTATACATGTCCCGCACCACGTAGCCCAGAAATCCAGGATAATCAACTTATCCTTATACTCATTCAGGGTGATGGTTTTCTTCCCTTCCGGGTGGTTTACTACTTCCAAAGGCAGATTCCAAAGCTCGGGAGGCAGGGTGTCTCCCACCTTAAGCGCCACTACCGGATCAGGTGGGGAATCCTTTTGAGGCGTCTGCGCACTCAGGTGAAGTATAGAGAAAAGGTAGGTCAGGTAAAGGCATAGCAATGCCCTTACGTAAAATTTTACGTTCATTGTTTTAATAGTTTAGGTTTGGCGATGATAAAAACCGGGCTTCACGGGTGAGACCCGCACACAAAGCAGCTGAATGTATAGGGTGAACAGGCCGCTTATGAATCTATAGGGTGCCGGTGCCGGGGTGAAATACAGGATGCAGTTTTGACGATAGGCCTGACTCATCAGGTACCGGCCGACTGCGGAACGTAGAGCGGAGTTAGTCGGGCGAACAAATAATGTTCCGGTAGAGTGTTTTTTTGTTGTTAGTCATTCTTTGGGTCTGGTGATGAAGTTTTATTATCCCCATATATCGATAATTCCTTCCGCTTTGAAAATCTTTTCTATGGCCTCTGCTTCGGTTACCTTGGGTTCGGTCTCGCCGCGCATTCGCATCAGGAAGGCCTTTCGGGAGCCCCGGCTGATGCCCAGCGCCTTAAACAGCTCGCTCCGCACTTCCTGAACTCTTCCTGCCGGCAGCTGATCATACCCCTTCTTGAATGAAAATCTTTTCATATCTATCCATTTTGTCCTTTAATAACTTATTTTTGCTATCTGCTAGCGTAATAAATTATATCACTGTTGTGGTTTTAACTATTACACTGCAAATTTAAGGATAATTTTATCTCTTTACAAGATATTAAGATAATTATTTGTCTATTTTTAAGATATAATTTTTATTGAATTGTCTATGAGCGATTTAGAACTCAAAAAAGTAAGGAAGGCCCTGAAGCTGACTCAGACGGAGCTGGGTGAAAAACTGGGAGTTCATTATAAGACCATCCAGAATTGGGAGAAAGGCGGCACCATACCGCATGCTAAAAAGATGCTGATCCGGGAGCTGGTGGTTCAGTCCGGCAAAACCGCAGATTACAGCCTGCTTGGTGCAAACCCGAAAGCATCGGGCACCATGGCTTATGAACGGGAAGTGAGGTACGAGGCATCATGGCTGCCTGATCAGGTGCCGCTACTGCCCCTGTCCGCCCGCACCCTCGAAATCAGCCCGGCACATTTCAGGGAATTTGGCGCCTCTTATGAAAAAGTGATGAGTCCTATCAAAGGAGCTGATTTTGCTACCATTCTTTCCTCTGACGGCCTTGGACCGGAGTTCCCGGACGGCGCCATTGTGTTTTTCAAGCGTATTGATCCGGATCTCTTCATTGAATGGGGTAAGGTGCACGCCGTCAGCACAAGAAACGGGCTGATCATTAAACGCCTGAATACGGGTACTAAAGAAGGTAGCCTGCTCTGCTCCGGGGCGGATCCGCTGTTTGGCGCTTTTGAAATTTCCAGAGACAGCTCTACTATGTATTTTTATAAGGCTATTGCCTGCACTTCGGTGAAGTAAGCTAAACTGAATTTTCCGGAGTTCTCCGGCATGAGATATAGCTACAGCAGGCGTCTTGGCGGTTCTGCCACCGCCGGCAGGAGGGTATTTATGGCTTCCAGTATCCCCTGCGCGTCAAAGCCACATTCTGCCCAGAGCTGGTACTGCTCACCGTGCTCCACAATGCGGTCCGGGATACCCAGGCGTTTCACGCGGGAAGTGTAGCCGTGATCGGTCATAAATTCCAGGATAGCCGATCCGATCCCGCCCTGCAGGCAGCCGTCTTCTACGGTGATCACATTTTCAAATTTGCGGAAGACCTCGTGCAGTAGCTCTTCATCCAGCGGCTTGGCAAAACGCATATCGTAGTGGGCTATGCTGTGTTCGCTGCTGCGGATGGCCTTGGCGGCCTCGTTTCCGATGGGGCCGAAAGAGAGAATGGCCAGGTCATCTCCGTCCTGCAATTTACGGCCTTTTCCTACCCGGATCTCCGAGAAGGGTTTCCGCCAGTCGGGCATGACCCCTTCTCCACGCGGATAGCGCAGGGTGATGGCCTGTTTGCCGCCCTGGAAGCTGTCTGACTGGGCCAGGAACATGAGGTTTCTCAGCTCTTCCTCATTCATGGGCGAGGCCACCACCATGTTCGGGATGCAGCGCATGTAGGCGATGTCATAGGCGCCGTGGTGGGTGGGGCCGTCAGCTCCGGCAAAGCCGGCGCGGTCCAGGCAGAAGATCACGGGCAGGTTCTGGATACAGACGTCGTGAATCACCTGGTCATAGGCCCGCTGCATGAAGGAACTATAGATATTGCAGAATACGGTCAGACCCTGTGCGGCCATACCGCCTGAAAGCGTAACGGCGTGCTGTTCGGCAATACCCACGTCAAAAGCCCGGTCAGGCATGGCTTTCATCATGATATTCAGCGAGGAACCGGAAGGCATGGCCGGCGTGATGCCCACAATCTTCGGGTTTTTCTCCGCCAGCTCCACAATGGTATGCCCGAACACCTCCTGGAATTTCGGAGGCATGGGAAGGGTATGGACCTTTTTCTTAATTTCACCCGTGACTTTATCAAAAAGACCCGGTGCGTGCCACTTGGTCTGGTCTTCCTCAGCCAGTTTATAGCCTTTTCCTTTTACGGTGATGCAATGCAGGATCTTGGGGCCGGGGATATCCTTCAGGTCATTCAGGACCGACACCAGGTGGTCTATGTCATGACCGTCTATGGGCCCGAAATAGCGCAGGTTCAGCGCCTCAAAGATGTTACTTTGGCTCAGCAGGGCGCCTTTTACGGCGTTTTCCACCTTAGCCACGATCTCCCGGGCGCTTTTTCCGAAGGTGCTGAATTTACCCAGCAGTTTCCACACATCGTCTTTTACCTTGTTATAGGTTTTGGAGGTGGTGATGTCTGTCAGGTATTCTTTCAGGGCCCCTACGTTCGGGTCAATGGCCATGCAGTTATCATTCAGGATGATCAGCAGGTTAGCATCTTTTTCCATGCCGGCATGGTTCATTCCCTCAAAAGCCAGCCCGGCGGTCAGGGCGCCGTCACCGATCACCGCTATGTGGTGCTTGTCTTTAATGCCGTTATGCCGGGAGGCCATGGCCATGCCCAGCGCGGCGGAAATGGAAGTAGAGGAGTGGCCTACCCCGAAGGCGTCGTATTCACTCTCTTTCATTTTCGGGAAGCCGGAGATCCCGCCGTACATGCGGTTCGTATAGAAAGTATCTTTGCGGCCGGTCAGGATCTTGTGGCCATAGGCCTGGTGACCCACGTCCCAGATCAGCTGATCATAAGGCGTATTAAACACATAGTGCAGGGCCGTGGTGAGCTCTACCACGCCAAGGCTGGCTCCGAAATGGCCGCCGTTTACGGACACCATGTCGATGATGAATTGCCGGAGCTCCTGGCAGAATTGTGGGAGCTGCTCGGGAGTCAGCTTTTTCAGGTCAGCGGGGTAATTGACCTTTTTCAGGAGTTCACCTTGGTTTGCTATCATGTTTTTAATCTGCACTCTGACTGGCTTTGTGCAACCTGTTTTTTTCTTCGTTAGTGAGGCTGGAATAGCCCCCTTTGTTTATTTTGTCCAGCAGATAGTCGATCTCCTCTTCCGTGGGGACGGTATCTTTGTTAAACTCACTGAATTTAATGATCTTGCCCTTTTCCGTGCTCTTGTTCTGGCTGTATTTCTGGAATATGGAGCGTTTTTTAGGCTGCAGTATCTCTGTGACCCAGATGGAAAGGCGTTCCAGCCCGTAGGTCAGGTTAATGCCGGTTCTGAGCAGCTTCATCTGCACATAGCCGAAGACCGCCCCGCCCAGGTCCAGTACGCCCAGGGGCGGATTCCGGAAGATAGACAGCACCAGCAGGGCCAGCACCAGCAGGCGGGTTTTGATCCGCAGCGTAAAGAACATGACCTCACTTTCAGGGTTTAGCGCCACGTAGGCGTACATGAGGGCAAAGCCCCCGGCGGAGGCCCCGTAGAGGTAGCCGTTAAAGTTAAGTTCCTTATTCAGCAGGCTGAAAAATCCCCATACCAGCAGGAAAAAGACAATGGCCACATAGGAGCCCGAGATATAGGTAAGGAGCATTTTCCTTCCGCCTATGAAATCAGCCAGCATATTCCCGAACCAGTAAATGATGATCAGGTCAAATACCATGGAAAAGAGGCCTTCCTGGGTAAAGGGGTGGAAGAGGAGAGTCCAGGGCCGGCGGATCAGCTCCATAAAACTGCTGCCGGTCAGGTAATTCCGGGAGATGGTATCAGCGGTCAGGGCAAAATCCGGCACCAGGCCCACTCCGAATTTGATCAGGGTGAATCCAAAGAAGACAACCACGTTGATGATGATCAACTGGGTAGCCTGGTTGCTGTTCCTTTTAAAAACGTCCACTATGTCAGTGAAAACTTTGCCCATTGATTCTTACTCCCTTATCGAAAATAATTACGAATTTAATAAAACTTTCTTTCTTTGAAATGAAAAAACTGCAATAAAATGAAACCGGTGATCAGGCCGCCGATGTGCGCCCAGTGGGCAATGCCCGTGGCGGTTCTTCCGAAGGCCTGCACGATCTCAAAAATGGCGTACATCGCCACAAAGTATTTGGCCTTAATGGGCACGGGGAAGAACAGGAGCATCATTTCAATGTTAGGGAAGATCATGGCGAAGGCCACCAGGATCCCGAAGATGGCGCCGGAGGCTCCCAGCATGCTTTTTATGGCCAGGTATTGCAGTTCCATATCCCCCTGCGCGCTCTGGAAAAAGGCCAGGTAGTCCATTCCCATATTGAAAAAAGCCGCCCCGATACCGCAGATGATGTAGTATTTCAGGAACCTGCCTGAGCCCATATAGGCCTCTATGGCCGGACCGAAGATCAGCAGGGCAAACATATTGGAAAACAGGTGCATGAAGGTATCCCGGCTGTGCAGGAACATATACGAGATGATCTGCCAGGGCTTGAAATTGGGGTTCCAGAGATCAGGAGTGCCGGGCAGAATCGGATTATAAAAAGAGAATAGCTGCCGGATGAAGTCGTTCGGGACCAGGTTCGCCAGGAGGTGGATCACGATGTTAACGATCAGCAGGTTTTTTACCATGGGGGTAAGGTTCGAAAACATATCTTTTAATTTAATTTTCCGTTGTTAAAAATGAGTTCGCCCACTTTATCCAGCGTAAGGATGGTCATAACGGGCTTTCCGTCCGGACTGATAGCGGGCATGGCGGTCTCGAAAAGCTGGTCCACCAGGTGGGTCAGCTCGGTCTTGTCCAGGGCCTTGTTCATACGGCCGGCGTATTTTTTGGCCAGGGTGCGGGCCAGGGTCTCTTTCTTGCCCAGGGTGCGGTTATTTTCGTTTTCCTTGAAGGATTCCAGGATGCTTTTAAATAGCACGGCCTCGTCTTCATCGGCAAACTGCGACGGCACCCCGTTAATCAGGTAGGTATGCGTACCGAACTCCTCCAGGCTGAAGCCGATGCTCTGAATCATGTCCAGGATGTCCTGGCTCAGGGCATAGTCAAGGGCGCTCAGCGTCACCGTCTTAGGGAAGAGGAGCTGCTGGGAGTGGGCCTGGGACGACTGGATATCTTTCAGGTATTTTTCATAGAGCACCCGCTCAAACGCATAACGCTGGTGGATGATCATCAGGCCGCTTTTTACCTGGGTCAGGATGTAGGTGTTGTGGATCTGGATGATGTTCGTCTCATCCGTCTTCTGGAAATCTTCGGTGCGGTTCGCTTTGCTGGAAAACAGCACCTGCTGCTGAGGTTCGGCTTCGGTATTGACCGATGAACTGAACGACTCGAACATCTTTTCCCAGTTTTCGAGGTTCTCTTTGTTGTTCATTTCCGAAGCCCGGTAAACGCCCGTGGGTGTGGGCCGGGCCGGCCGCTCTGCCGGTGGTGTGGGCGCTGAGAAATGCGTAAGGTTTATATCGGCATCAAAATCGATGCTGGGGGTGAGGTTATACACGCCGATCGACTGCTTTGCGGCGGACCGGAGCACCGCGTAAATGGCCTGCTCGTTATCAAACTTGATCTCGGTTTTGGTAGGGTGGATGTTGATATCGATATTCTCCGGGTTGATCTCCAGGAAAAGCGCGTAAAACGGGTAGGTTCCCTCCGGAATGGCCGATTCAAAGGCGCTGACCACAGCGTGGTGGAGGTAGGCGCTTTTAATGAAGCGGTGGTTCACGAAGAAATACTGGTCCCCCCGCGTTTTTTTAGCCGACTGCGGTTTTCCCACATAGCCGGTGACCTTCACGATGTCGGTTTCGATCTCGCACTTGGCCAGCTGGTCGCGGTACGACTTATCCAGGGTGTCCGTGATCCGCTTGCTGAGCTTGGCCACGGGCAGGTGAAGGATCTCGATGTCATTATGAAAGAGGGTAAACTGCACCTCCGGGTGGGCCAGGGCCACGCGCTGAAATTCTTCAATGATGTGCTTCATTTCCACGGGGTTGCTCTTGAGGAACTTCCGGCGGGCGGGTACATTGAAAAACAGGTTTTTTACGGCAATGCTGGTCCCCCGGGCGGCCTGTACAAACTCCTGGCCTTTGACTTCCGAGCCTTCTATCCGAACCAGGGCGCCCAGCTCGTCTTCCTCCCGGCGGGTACGGAGCTCCACCTGGGCCACGGCGGCTATGGAGGACAGGGCCTCGCCCCGGAATCCCATGGTGCGGATGTTAAAGAGGTCTATAGACTCCCGGATCTTGGAGGTGGCATGCCGTTCAAAACTCATGCGGGCATCCGCCGCTGACATCCCCGAGCCGTTATCGATCACCTGGATGAGGGCCTTACCCGAGTCTTTCACGATGAGGGTGACCTGGGTGCCGCCGGCGTCAATGGAATTTTCCAAAAGTTCTTTCACTACCGATGCCGGCCGCTGAACCACCTCGCCGGCAGCGATCTGGTTAGCCAGTGCATCTGAAAGAAGTTTTATTTTATCCATTTATGTCGTATTTCTTACGGGAAGCAGTACCCTGCAAATTGCCTGCAAAGTTCTTGATTTTTAAGTGAAAAACCGAATTCTGCTTTGGAGAAGTTCCAAATTAGTATCGGTTGGGTATTTGTATAATTGTATAAATATTTAATATAAAATCCTGAAACTACACACTTCCCTGGTGATATTCTATCCTTGTTTAAAAGGCTCGGCTGTCAGCTTCTTTATAAGACAGAGAAATAGAGTACGTTTCAATTATCCACCTCGGATTCTTTCAAAGTGGGTCTTTTGTCGTCTATTCTTTGTTCATAATCTATTTTAAACCGGCTAAGATCCGGCTTATGGGGCCGCTCACGGGATAGTTCGTGACGATATATCGTTTGCCCCAGTTCATACAGAAACGGGTAGCCCAGTTCCTTATAATCGTATTTGCCATCGTTCAGCACCCCGTCTTCATTAACATAGACCGTGGCCGCCAGCATGTATTCTGCCTGGTGGTCAAAATCCACCACATAGGAGGCGTCAGTCAGGAAGCCGTAGGCCCAGCCCACTTTATTGAAGATGCGAAGTCCCGGCGGCTGCTTCGGCACGGTACTATCGCGAAAGAAGAATTTCGCGTAGGAGGGATAAAAATCCTTTTCGTCGTATTTCGGATAATTGGTCTCGCCGGGTGATTGCGAGAGGTAGCGGTAGAGAAAACGATAGTCTTCTTCGTTCAGACGGTATCTTTGTTCCGCCGAAAAAGACATCGGAAACATCAGTCGCTGCAGTATCTGCTGTAAATCAAAGAGCGGCAGGTTATTTGCCCTGCTGAAGTCCATACCTTTAGGAACTAATGTGCCGTTACTGTAATGCGCCTCCCCGATCAGGGGCAGTTGCGGATATTCAAAAGGGATAGCGCTCACTTCCTGCGGCTGTGCATACAGCAGGCTGCCGTCTTCCCGCAGGAACCGGAACGGATTGGAACGGCGGTTCTGTTCCTCATCATTCGGCTCAAAACGGCGGGTGATGCGCACCTGCTTATGCCCCAGCTGCCAGAGCCTCTTGTTCAGGTACTCCTGTCCCACAAACTGGTAAAGACGATTATACGCTTCATTTTCACTCACCAGCATAGCCTGCCGGATCAGGTGGGCCAGGGTGGGTTTTTGGCCGGGCGCGCTGGCTTCCTGTACCAGGGGCCGCTGGCCTCTGAAAGCGCTGTCTACCTGTAGCCAGGTATCCCGGGTGACTCCGCCGGGAAGATCGCGGAGCTTCTCCAGGGCCAGTATCGCCGCCGGCAGCTTAACGGTAGATGCCGGGTTAAAGTAGGGGGGAGTGCCTGTTTGAAACGTATGATGCGTAAAATGAGGCACGTTATCCTGGTCCCGGTCTATGCGCGTGTAGATGATCTGCACCCGGTATTTTTCGGGATTATCCATCACCTGCCGGAACCGGGGATCCGTATTCCCGGCCAGTAGTTCTGCGAGAAGCGGGGAATTCTGTGCCTGTACCTGTGTTATGATCACGAATAAGTAAAGGAATAATAATGATCTCATGGAATAAAGGTAGAAAGGAGGGGAGAAAAATGCAAAAAGTTTTGTGGTGTTAAACATAATATTCTCCACCGAGCTACTCCGGATTCTACCTGCTGAGGCCCCACCTTAATTCCCGGAAGCATGCACCGTCATATCTACCCTTAACACCCCGTCTATCGATGAGTTTTCAAAAGGAGTATGCTTGATGTATAAGGAGTTTCCGTAAAAATCTCCCTTGTAAAAATAATCCACTTTTCCCGGGGGAAGAACAAAACGCTCAGTGACATGCAGGGTGTCACCCTTGCCGTAATTTCCCCATTGCACGGCCAGGCTGTCGCTGATATTTCCGGTGATGGATACCCGGATGGCATGGGCCGAGCCGTTTACGGGAAGTTTTATGACTTTTTCCGAGGCCAGGTTATCCAGGTTAAGTAAGAATTGGTTTTTTTCCGGCCCTGGAAACAGCTGACAGGAAGAAATCAGCCCGGTAAGGAGCAGCAGCAGAGTACCTTTTTTTATCATGTTAGTTTTTAAATGAATTATAAGGGCGCACTGTTTTTCGTGTGTACGGGCACCGGACTTATAACGCGGGAAACGGCCCGGAAATTTTCCGGAGAGCTATAAGACGGGTCTTCAAAAAAGGTTTAGTTCTTCCGTTCTATCTCTTTCAGGTTCTCCATTTTCTTATTTTTCAGGAAGCTGTCGATGTCCTCAAAGTGCTCCCGGATACGCTTATTCCCAAACTCAAACACTTTTTCCGCCAGGCCGTTCAGGAAGTCACGGTCGTGGGAGATCAGGATGATGGTACCTTCAAAAGCCCGGAGGGCGTCTTTCAGGATGTCTTTAGTGCGGAGATCCAGGTGGTTAGTGGGCTCATCCAGGATCAGCAGGTTAACCGGCTGAAGCAGCAGTTTAATCATGGCCAGGCGGGTTTTTTCACCGCCGGAGAGCATTTTTACTTTTTTGTTCAGGTCATCTCCCCGGAAAAGGAAGGCGGCCAGCAGGTCTTTGATTTTGGTACGGATCTCGCCTTCGGCCAGCTGATCCACGGTGTCAAATACCGTGATCTCTTCATCCAGCAGCGAGGCCTGGTTCTGGGCAAAGTAGCCGATCTCGGCATTATGACCTACTTTCAGGCTGCCATCAAAGTCGATCTCACCCATGATGGCCTTTACCATAGTGGACTTCCCTTCTCCGTTCCGGCCCACAAAAGCCACCTTCTGTCCCCGTTCAATGGAGAAGCTGGCGTCTTTGAACACCAGGTGGTCGCCGTAGCTTTTGCCTACATATTCGGCTATCACCGGGTAGTTACCTGACCGCGGGGCAGGCGGAAACTTGATGTTAATAGTGGAGGTGTCTACTTCATCCACTTCCACAATCTCCAGTTTTTCCAGCATTTTCACACGGCTTTGCACCTGTAGGGTTTTGGAATAAGTGCCTTTAAAACGTTCAATAAACTCCTGGGTTTCGGCGATCATCTTCTGCTGATCGTTATACTGCTTCTGCTGCTGCTCCAGGCGCTCTTTGCGCAGCTGAAGGTAATGAGTGTAGGGCACCTTATAGTCGTAAATCCGGCCCATGGTCACCTCAATGGTCCGGTTAGTGATGTTATCTACAAAGGCCCTGTCGTGCGAGATCACGATCACCGCCTTTGCGCTGTTCACCAGGAAATCTTCCAGCCACTGGATAGACTCGATGTCCATGTGGTTAGTAGGCTCATCCAGCAGGATCAGATCCGGGTTTTGGAGCAGGATTTTAGCCAGCTCAATGCGCATGCGCCAGCCACCCGAAAACTCGGAGGTCTGGCGGGTGAAGTCTTCTCGGGAGAACCCCAGGCCTTTTAGTACTTTTTCTACTTCGGCATCGTAATTCACTTCTTCCAGGGAGTAGAATTTCTCGCTGAGCTCGGATACCCGCGTGATGATGTCCATGTACTCGTCTGACTCGTAGTCGGTACGGGTCTCCAGTTGTTTATTCAGCTCTTCCAGCTCAGTCTGCATGGCCTGCGCATTGGCAAAGGCCTTGGAAGTCTCTTCAAAAACCGTGGTATTATCTTCTGTAAGCAGATGCTGGGGCAGGTAGGCGATGACCGCATCAGCGGGGGCGGAGATCTTGCCTTTAGTGGGCTTATTCACGCCCGCAATGACCTTCAGGAGGGTGGATTTTCCTGCACCGTTTTTGCCCATCAGGGCTATCCGGTCTTTTTCATTAATGTTAAAAGTAATATCTGAGAAAAGTGCGTGGCCGCTGAATTCTACCGTTACGTTATCTACCGAGATCATATCTGCTTTCGAAATTAAGCCGCAAAGATAGAAAAGAATAACTAACCATTTAACTTATGATGCAGCACCTTCCCGATCTCCAGTGCCTTACTCTTCATAAATTCTGCATTTTCACCCGCAAAGAGCTGATCTAGGGTGGTCATCCAATAGGCCAGCCAGCGTTCGAAGCGCTCGGTGGTCATGGGCTGGGTCTGGTGGCGGGAGGAGTGCTTCCACATCATGCCGCCGTCATAGGAACCGGTTTGAAACAACCAGTTTTCCCAGAAATTTACCACGCGCTCCTTGTGATGATCCCAGTGGGGGAGTGAATCCTCAAATACAGGGCGCATGATAGGGTCATTCAGCACGCAGTCATAAAATGTATCGATCAATAACCGGAGATCGGCCCGGGTACTGATATCTTTCAGCGTTATTTGTTTTTCAGTTGTCATATACCTATAACACCATACCCACGGTTTAGGTTTGAGAAAAAGTGCTATATTGCATCAACATTTGCAGAGGTGTGTCGTTTTTTTAGTGACATCTATACTTTTTTGATGAAGAGAGGATTACTGTTTCTGGTTTTGATCGCTGCTTTTTCAGGCTGTAAAGTCCGGGAGAAAAAGCCGGCGGCGGCCGTTGTGAAGGAAGAAGCGCCACGGAATGTAGAAAAGCCCATCGTTAATTCTGTGGCCGGGAAATACAATTTCGTGGACTCCACTTCTGCCCGGGTTTTCATAAAAACCCATATCACTCTGCTGGGGGAGAAGATGTCTATGGAAAAACTGAACGAGAGTTTCCGGGTACAGTGGGCGCTTCAGACCGACTTTGGCATCCGGGAGAAGATCAGTACAGGTAAGCTGGCTTTTACGCCGGAATTTGCCCGGCCATCGGGAGATTCCTACCTCCTGAGTTTTGATATCCCCCGGATAAAGGAGTATACCGGCGGCATTCTGCTGGTAGAATTCATCCATCCGGCCTCCGGCACTAAGTTTTCTTACGACATGGCCGTGGATTTCACGGCCAAAAGATCCAATACCCGTTACGAGATCTATAAAAGTTTATCATACGAAGTGCCTGACTTTCAGTCGTATATTTACAGCGGGGAGAGTTTTGTGATCAAATCCCTGAAGCCTTCAGCCGAGCCGCTTTTCCTGATCCGTTACCGCAATAACGCCAAACCGGCGCTTTCGCCCATGTCGGGCACCAAAAGAGCGGCGGAAAGTGAATTTGAAATAGCTGAAACCCTGGAGATCAAAGACCGTGTACCGCTAACACTCGCTGAAACGGGCATGTACGTGCTGACCCAGAATCCTGAAGACGTCAAAGACGGCTACGGCTTCCTGGTAGTAGATAAGCGCTACCCGCGTGACACCCGGCCGGAGACCCTGAAAGAGGCATTGGTGTACATGAGTACTTCCAAAGAAATAGAGAGCTCAGCTACTTACGACAGCGGCAAAGACGCCATGGATATGTATTTTCTTAACCTGGCTAAAGGTGACCAGGAGCTGGCCCGTAAGATCATTCGTAGTTATTATAAGCGGATAGAGGAGGCGAACGAGTTTTTTACCACGTATAAGGAAGGATGGAAAACCGACAAGGGCATGGTGTACGTCATCATGGGGCCGCCGGCCCGGGTGCAGCGTAACCGCACCCGCGAGGTCTGGCTTTACTCCCAAAGCCGCAATACCTCAGAGATCATTTATACATTTTATAAGAAACCCAACGTATTTTCAGAACAAAATTATGAGCTGGTGAGGTATCCGGAGTATAGTGCGTTCTGGTACCCCTATGTAGAATCATGGAGAACAGGAAAGGCAGCGGAGTGAAGAAATTTCATAAGCCCGTAAACCGGCCCAATAAGGCCGACTTCGTTTTTGGTATTAATTCCGTAATAGAGACGCTTAAGAGCGAAAAGGAAATTGATAAAATATTGCTTCTGAAAGACATGAAGCATGTAGAGGAAATAGAAACGCTGGCCCGGCACCGGGGAGTACCCGTTCAGAAGGTACCCCAGGAGCGCCTGAACCGCGTGACCATGAAAAACCACCAGGGAGCCGTGGCGTTTGTGTCCTCCGTAAATTTTGCGCAGCTCTCCAATGTGGTCACTTCCGTGTTTGAAGCCGGAGAAACGCCCCTGGTACTGGTGCTGGACCGCATCACGGACGTCCGGAACTTCGGCGCCATCTGCCGCTCGGCAGAATGCAGCGGGGTGCATGCCGTGGTACTTCCCGCCCGTGGTGCCGCCCAGATTAACGGCGACGCCATGAAAACCTCTTCCGGCGCCCTGAATTTTATTCCCGTATGCCGGGAAACCGACCTCATGAATACAGTGAAATACCTCAAAAACTCAGGTTTCCAGGTGGTATCCTGTACCGAAAAGGGAAATGATGTGGTCTATGACGTGGATTTTACGCTCCCTACCGCCATCATCATGGGTTCAGAAGAAGACGGCATCACCGATTCCCTCATTGAAGAGTCTGATTACAAAGCCCAGATCCCGCTGAAAGGCCGGGTAGAGTCCCTGAATGTGTCTGTGGCGGCGGGGGTGATTTTATTTGAGGCGGTGAGGCAAAGGGGGTGAGAATCCTTAGCAGGAATTATTTGCGGGTTGTAAGGTGCTCAGTACCCGGGCAGAATAGCCCATTAGTGTCTGACTTATTTACAAAGCTGCTTTTATGTGAACTGAACGGATTTTTTCTTATTATAAAAAGTGCCCCCAAAAAGTGTCTGACTTTTTGGGGGCACGGTATTTTCGGACTACCTTTTAATCATAGTTAATGTCTCATTTCCCTGCCTGCTTCTCCACAATTCGCTCCTCCGCCACACTGCCAATCGTAGCCACATTAAATACTCCCCAGTGTTTTGCGCTGGCGTTCCGGAAATCATCCTGGTATTTACGGGTGATGGTCTCTTCTTTCAGAAAGGCGCCGATAGGCGTGGTAGGGAAGATCTCTTCGTAGCTGAGCATCTGGCTGAAGGAGATCCGCCGGTAGATATGGCTGCGCGACAGGTTTTTGATGTCGTCCAGGCCGGTGGCGCCTATGAGCTCTACCACGCTTTTCAGGGTATTGTTATGGTAGTTAGCCACCCGTGTTTTCTTATCTTCCACCACCAGGCCAATAGTAAGCTGCGGATCCTGAGTAGCCACACCTACCGGGCACTTGTTGGTATTGCATTGCAGGGCCTGGATACAGCCTACGGCCAGCATCATGGCGCGGGCGGAATAACAGGCGTCAGCACCCAGCGCCAGGGCCCGTACAATATGGAAGCCGGAAGTGATTTTGCCCGAGGCAAACACTTTAATATGTTTCTTGATGTCGAGTCCACGCAAAACGTTCACCACAAAATCCAGGCCATCGAGGAGGGGAGCACCCACATAGTTGGAGAACTCCTGAGGCGCGGCACCGGTACCGCCTTCCGCACCGTCTACCGTGATGAAGTCGGGATAGGTATCGGTCTCTATCATGGCCTTGCAGATGCTGATAAACTCACTTTTGTGCCCGATACAGAGCTTGAAGCCCACCGGTTTACCGCCGGATAGCTGCCGCAACTGTTTAATGAAACCGATCAGGCCCAGAGGATTGTCAAATGCCTTGTGAAAAGGCGGTGAAGCTACCAGCGTATACGGTTCGATGTTTCGGGCACGGGCTATCTCCGGAGTATTTTTAGCCGCCGGCAGAATTCCGCCATGACCGGGTTTAGCCCCTTGTGATATTTTGATTTCTATCATTTTCACGTTGGGCAGCGTGGCTCTTGCTTCAAACTGTACGGGGTCAAAGCCCCCGTCAGCTGCCCGGCAACCAAAGTACCCGGTGCCTATCTGCCAGATCACATCGCCGCCCGGCCTCAGGTGAAACTCACTGAGTCCGCCTTCGCCGGTGTTATGTGCAAACTTCCCCAATTGGGCTCCGCCGTTCATGGCTTCTACCGCATTGCTGCTGAGTGAACCATAACTCATAGCCGATATATTCAGGATGCTGCAGGAATAAGGCTGGATACAGTCTTTGTTTCCCACTTTAACCCTCAGGTCATGGCCTATTTTATGGAAATCTTTGGGGGCCATGGAATGGGCCAGCCACTCGTAACCTTCCGAGTACACATCCAGCTGGGTTCCGAAAGGCATGGTGTCGTTTTCCTTCTTGGCCCGCTGGTAAACCGTAGAGCGGTCAATCCGGTTAAGCGGACGTCCGTCAATATCCGATTCAATGAAATACTGGTAGATCTTGGGTCGCATTTCCTCCATGAAAAACCGGAGCCGGCCAAAAACCGGGTAGATCCGCATAATAGAGTGCCGGGTTTGCACCATGTCGTAATAGCCCATGCCGGTAAAAAATACCACTATGCCTAAGATCACATACCAGTTAGGGTTCATGTACACCGACAGCAGCGCCAGGAAGATGATCAGGGCGGTTGAGAAAATAACAAACGTTTTACGCATTGTAAAAAGCTAAATTTGTATGCAAGCTACAGCGATTTAGGGAATTAAAAAAATGACTTATTGCTATTCAGAATAAATATAAAATAGGACGGATAGGAGAAAAACTGGGATTTTTTAGTGTGTACAATGGATTCCCCTGTAACTTTTGAAGTTCGTTGGATTTTATTTTGCTTTTGACGCCAAAGGGCATAAAAAAACCGGGATGACCTGGTCACCCCGGTTAAGGACAGAAATTGTCTATACGTTCTGTTTCTTCAATTCATTCACCGCGTGATCCGCTGCCCGGGCAGTAAGCGCCATATAGGTCAGGGATGGGTTCACACAAGACGAAGAGCTCATACACGCACCATCTGTTACATACACGTTCTCGGCTCCCCATACCTGGTTATTGCCGTTAAGCACCGAGGTTTTGGGATCGCGGCCCATACGTGCCGTACCCATTTCGTGGATACCGATACCCGGTGCCTTCTGCGTGTCATTGTAAGAACGAACGTTCTTCAACCCGGCAGCTTCCAGCATAGCAACGGCCTCGCTTTCCATGGCTACCCTCATTTTTAATTCATTTTCGCGCCATGCGGCATCGAAGTTAAGGATAGGAAGCCCCCACTGGTCTTTATTCTGCGACAGGGTAAAGCGGTTTCTCGGATCAGGCAGGGTTTCACCGAAGCCGCCGATACCGAAGCCCCAGCCACCCAGTTTGGTGTATGTGGCTTTCAGCTCAGGTCCGATCAGGTCACCGGCACCTTTATTGCCCCTGCTGCCACCACCCTGGTAACCGAATCCGCGGAGGAAATCACGCTTATCCGAGCCCCAGTTGGCAAATCTTGGTATATAAACGCCATTTGGTCTTTTTCCGAAGAAATACATGTCTTCAAAACCTTCCCAAGATCCGGAAGCACCCACACCCAGGTGGTGATCCATGATGTTTCTTCCCAATTGATCCGACTCATTTCCCAGCCCGTTAGGATGGGTTTTGGATTTCGACTGCATCAGGATCCAGGCAGAGCCCATGGCACCGGCATTCAGGAAGATGATTTTGCTGTAGAATTCCTCTGTCTTTTTGGTATGCTGATCGATGGTTCTTACGCCGATAGCCTTTTTCTTTTCGTCATCGAAGATCACCTCATAAACGATCTTATCGTTAATCAGCGTGAGGTTACCGGTCTTGTTTGCTGCCGGCAGCGTAGAAGCCTGGGTGCTGAAGTAGGCACCGTACGGGCAGCCTTTGATACATTTATTCCGGTACTGGCAGGCGGTTCTTCCCAGTGCCAGCTGCTCTTCAGTAGGCTGGGTCAGGTGAGCTACCCGGCCGATGGTCAGGTAACGGCCCTTAAATTTGCTTTCAATGCCTTTTCTTACCTCGCGTTCCACGCAGTTCAGCTCCATGGCCGGTTGGAAGTCGCTGTCAGGAAGTACATCCAGCCCGCGTTTTTCGCCTGAAACCCCTGCAAATTTCTCTACATACTTATACCACGGCTCCAGGTCTTTGTAACGAATGGGCCAGTCTATGCCCACGCCTTCTTCGGCATTGGCGGTGAAGTCTCTCTCGTTCCAGCGGTATACCTGGCGTCCCCAGTGCATCGATTTACCTCCGGTGTGGTAGGCCCGCATCCAGTCGAAACGCTGGGTCTCCTCGTAGGGATTGTCAATGTCTTTTACAAAAAGATCTTTGGTGGCTTCGGTGATGGTATAACCGGTCCGGATCCCTGCCCAGTAATCTTTTTTCATTTGTTCGGTCAGACGGTTCCGGTGCGGGAAGTCGAACGACTCCTTCATGGCGGTGTCATAACCGTCTATATGCTTGATGTCGCGCCCTCTTTCTATCATGAGGACCTTCAGGCCTTTTTCAGTTAATTCTTTTGCTGCCCATCCTCCGGAAACGCCTGAGCCTACTACGATGGCATCATACGTTACGGATTCTTTTCCTTTTCCTTGAATATTCATTTGTTACGATGGTTGAAAACGGGTTTACGAATAAGCTCTCTGATCCGGAGAAACCTTTATACATGAATCAAATTTGCCCGGCACAGGGCTGTAATCGAAGGCCTTGGTAACACCATACTCCGAAGAGTAGTAACCGAAGATCGTCAGGTCACGAACCAGCGTAAAGAAAGGAATCGGTGGCTCTTTTTTGGTGTGATCCTCTTTTTCCTTACCCGTTTCGGCATCTACGATCTTCACCTTTTCGGCTTCTTCTCTTTCCGCCTTGGCTTTGTCGCGCATGGTTTCCACCACCTGGAGCTTTTTGGCATCATCCAGAGACACAAAACTTCCGCCCAGCTTTTTGGACTCCTCTTCGAGGTCTTTCAGACCCGCTACAAAATGCTTCTGCTGATCCTCATTGTAACAGTCTTTCAGAAGGATTTCAATCACTTCCGGTGTCCCTGTATCTTTAGCGCCCGGGGTGTCTGTCTTGGGAATGATCACCTCCGCAATTTCAGCAAGGAGTGAACGTTGATCCGTATCCAGACTAAACCCGGAGGCCGCAGAATCAGAGGGAGACTTACAACTGTTGAGAATGGCAGCTAAACTGGGGGCGGTTATTGCGCCACCCACCATGAGAGCTACTCTCTGTAAGGCTAATCTTCTTTTCACGTATTAATAGAAATGTTATGGTTGATGTAAAACAGGTTTAAAAGTAAGAAAGGATGTTAATTTATCATGAATTATTATGGCGATTTCTTAGTAAAATGATGCTATATAGAATATTTATAAATAATACCCGGATCCGGCAAGGGCTAATTTGTAGCGATAAGATAAAATATTCAGTAGACTAATGTCCGTATTGAATATTATAATAAGATTTCGGGATGGAGCTGGAGATTTTTCAGGGAAATATGTACTTTTGGCGGTGCCTGTAAAATTTATATGAACAAAAGAACACTTATTCCTGCCACGCTGGTTCTGTTGAAGTTCTTCCTGCAGTATTTCCTGGTCAATGAGGTTTATGAGCTGCACCGCGATGAATTCCTGCACCTGGACCAGGCTAATCACCTGGCCTGGGGATATTTTTCCACGCCACCTTTTACGTCCTGGGTTTCGTGGCTGATCCGTGCGCTGGGGAATTCGGAATTCTGGGTGCATTTTTTCCCGGCGCTGTTCGGGGCCCTGACCCTGGTGGTGGTCTGGAAGATCACGGAAGAGATGAAAGGGAGCCTGTATGCTTCGGTGCTGGCGGCTTTGTGCATCTTATTCTCGCCCTTGCTGCGCCTGAACGGCCTGTTCCAGCCTAATTCATTTGATGTGCTGGCCTGGACCAGTGTTTATTATTTCCTGATCCGGTATGTGAGAACGGACCAGTCCCGGTGGCTGTTTGGGGTGGCCATCCTGCTGGGGCTGGGCTTCCTGAATAAGTATAACATTGCCTTCCTGGTGATGGGTCTGCTGCCCGCGCTGCTCCTGAGCCCGCAGCGGAAGCTATTTTTACGAAAGGAATTTTACGGGGCCGCTTTACTGGCCCTGCTGATCATTCTGCCTAATCTTATCTGGCAGTATCAAAATCACTTCCCGGTATTTTATCACATGCACCTCCTGCAAAAATACCACCTGGTGCACGTAAACCGGGCTGATTTCCTGACCGACCAGGTGCTCTACTTTTTAGGAGCCCTGCCGGCTATCCTGGCTTCTTTCTATGCCCTGCTGCGGTATGAGCCCTTTGCCCGGTACCGCTTCCTGCTGTGGAGTTTTATTTTCACGCTGGGCATTTTCTTGTTTTTTAAGGCCAAGTCGTACTATGCCATCGGGCTGTACCCGGTTTATATCGGGTTAGGTGCGGTGTATCTGGCAGAGGTGCTGGAGACAGGACGGAAACGCTACCTGCGGCCGGTCCTGGCCGGCCTGCCGGTACTTTACCTGCTGCTGATCATCCTGGTGGAGTTCCCGGTCAGAACACCGGAGCAGTTTGTGGAGTTCGCTAAACGGAGGCCGGCACTGGGCATGCACCGCTGGGAAGACGGGAAGAAATACCCGCTTTCCCAGGATTTTGCCGATATGATAGGATGGAAAGAGCTGGCGGAGAAAACGGAGAAGATTTATCAAACGCTGCCGGAAAAAGACCAGGTGCTGATCCTGTGTGATAATTACGGGCAGGCCGGTGCCATTAATTACTACAGCCGCGGGCGCCTCCGGGCGGACTCCTTCCATGCCGATTACCTGGGATGGTTTGACCTGTCGAAACCCTACCGTCACCTCATCCGGATCAAGGATGCCGGCCACCGGGCAGACGAGATGCAGGAAACCGCCCCGCTTTTTGAAACCGCCCTGCTGGCCGACTCCATCGCCAATCCCTATGCACGGGAATACAAAACCGACATTTTCGTGTTTAAAAACGCCCGCATCTCCATCAATGAACGGGTGAGGGAGGAGATTGAGGGCGAGCAGAGGGAAATGAGAAGAAATGATTAATGGTAAATTGTTAATGATCAGTGACGATGCCAGGCCCTCATTAACCATTAATAATTAACCATTCACCATTACAAAAACGTTTTATCGTATTCGTCTTTCTTAAAGCCCAAAAGGGTCTTGCCGTCTGCTTCCACTACGGGACGTTTCACTAAGGAGGTGTGCTCCTGTATAACGGGGATGGCAGTGGAGGGGTTTTCCAGCGCTTTTTTAGCCGACTCATCCAGTTCCTTGTAAGTGGTGCTGTTTTTGTTAACTACTTTGTTAATTCCGGCGGCTGCAAACCATTCTTCCAGTTTTTCCGCTGAAATTCCGTCGGTTTTAAAATTATGGAAGGAAACCGGGATGTTCTTTTCCCGGAAATACGTCAGTGTTTTTTTGACGGTATCGCAGTTTGGGATTCCGTATAGTTTAACCATAAAAAGATCGTTATATAAGAGTAACCGGGAGGAAGGGAAATTAGTTCTGGCGGGCGAGGGATCGCCCCCGTCGGATCGTCGCCTGAAGGGTCGCCCCCCGGCTAACCGTTAAAATTTATGATGAAATACCTATTCTTATTCTTCCTGCCGTTTTTGGGGCAGGCCCAGGCCGTAAAGTGGGAAAAAAGCCTCCCCGAAGCCTTCCGGCAGGCCCGTTTGCAGAACAAGGTGCTCTTTGTGGAGTTTTATTCGCCGGGTTGTCCGTATTGTCAGCGCGTGGCACCTTTCTTCCGGGAAAAGGCGGTGGCGGATCTGTACAATACGGCCTTTGTGAATTACCAGCTGAACGTGGAGACGGAGGAGGCACGGGAGTTTGTTAAAAGTACCGGGCTGGATGTGTACGGTATCCCTTATTTTTTATTTTTCCGGGCTGATTCCACCCTGGTGCACGCCCGTGAGGTGTCGGCAGAGCTGAATTCGGTATTACAGCCCGGTAAAATGGTGGTGGAGAAAACCTATACCGGCGAAAATTACGCACGCCGTTTTGAGGCCGGTGAGCGGAGCGAGAATTTCCTGACCCATTATGCCATCTTTTGCCGCGTAAAGAAAGATACCCTGATGAATAAAAAGGTGATTGATGCACTCTGGGCGGTATATCCCGAGGAAAAAAGGAGTTCCCAAAACTCCTGGCTTATCCTGAATAAAGCGGTGATGGACAGCCGGAACGGCTTTACGGATTACTGGCTCGGGAACGTTCAGAAGGCCACGGCGTATGAAGCTGCTTCGGCGCACGGCAATGTGGAAAATGCCTTCTCGCGCCTGCTTTACGGCACGCTCTTCAGCCGGGAAGCACAAGCCTTCAGTGCGGCAGAGTGGAGGGCACTGCGGGAAAAATTCACACCGGTGCTGAAGGAAGCGCTGAGCCTGACCTGGGAAAAAGAGGTGCTGGCCCACTTGCGGGAAGGCCATACTCCCCAGGCATTAAGTACCGGTGAGGAGGCCGCCAGGCACTTCCGGGCAGACGCCGCCAGCCTGAACTACCTGGCGGAGGTGTTTGAGAAAAACTGCGCGGCAAAAGAATGCCGGGATGCTGCGGCTGCCTGGCGAAAATCGGCACAAGCTTTGCAGAAGAAAAAATGAAACCATAATGGGCTTTTCCCGTGTTCTATTATTAATATAACGACCTGTATCTAATATATGAAATTCAAAACCGCTTATTTACTCCCCGTATTGGTCCTGCTGCTGGCAGCCTGTAAGTCTCAATCCAAGGAGGAGAAGGCCGAAGAGGCCGTGATCGATAAAAATACCGTTACCTGGGTGCCGGATATCACGGAAGCACTGGCCAAGGCCAAAGCCACCGGTAAGTTGCTGTTTGTGGAGTGTTATTCGCCCACCTGCCCTATATGCCAGTCCATAGAACCTCACTTCAGCACCCCGGAAGTAGCAGAGCGCTACAATACGGATTTTGTGAATTATAAGCTGGATGTGGGTATCGCCGAGCAGGTGAAGTTTCTGAACGACAGGGGCATATGGCTACCGAGCTTCCCCCAGTTCCTGTTTTTTGATGGCGACGGCAAGCTGGTGCACCAGGGCGAGGTAACCGCCAATACGGAGTCTATCCTGGGCGTGGCGGAAGATGCTAAAAGCCCGGAAAAACGGGCCGGAAATTACAAAGCGCGTTTTGATAAGGGTGAGCGGGATTTTGACTTCCTGGTGAAGTACGGCGTTTATACCCGCCTGGTGAAAGATACCGTGGAAAACCGTAAAGTGGGAGATGCGCTGTTTGAGGTCTTCCCGAAAAAGGATATCAACAGCGAAACCAGCTGGGCAGTGACCAAAAAAGTGATCACCAGCGTGGATAACGGCTTCTTTAAGCATTGGATCAACCAGATACCGGTGGCCGCGGAATTTGAGAAAAAGGCCGGTCATGCCGGGCAGGAGGTGAACAGCCTGGGGGCCATTGTCCAGACTTCCGTAGCCAAAGACGCCAAAACCTACAGCACACAGCGGCTGGCCCAGGTGAAAGATTATATCCGGAAAGTAGGAGGCGGAGAGTACGCCGATACCTACGTGTGGGAGTACGAAACCCTGGCTAACCTGCGGGAAGGAAAACCGGCCGCTGCACTGGCTATCGGCCGGAATATGGCGGCCAAATTCGCCACCAGCGGTCCTTCACTGGTTTATATCACCAAAGTGTTTAACGATAATTTTCCGGATAACAGCTACCTGCCGGTGGCTAGGGAGTGGCTGAATGCCGCCAGTCCGCTGGTGACCGAGCCTAACCAAAAGGCCGAATACCATTACGAGCTGGCCCGGGTGAACCTGAAAGGGGGTGACAAGGCCGCAGCAGCTACTAACGCCTTTGAGGCACAGAAGCTGGCGGGTTCTGCCGGCACCGACCTGAAAAAATTCAATGACCTGGTGAACTCAGTGAAATAACATTTATGCTTAAGAAGACCTTTTTACTCTTTGGCCTGACGGGCTTTTTGGGCGCTTCCGCCCAGGATAAAGTGCAATGGGAACCGGATATACAGCAGGCCCTGGATAAGGCTAAGGCTACCGGCAAGGTGCTCTTTGTGGAGGCTTACCTGCCCACCTGTCCGGCCTGCCAGGCTATGGAGCCTAATTTCTCTGATCCGCAGGTGGCGGCCCGCTTTAACACGGGATTCGTAAATTATAAGATGGACCTGAGCGTGGAGGGCGCCCGTAAGTTCCTGGATGACCGCCGGGTGGAAATTCCGAGTTTCCCGCAGTTCCTGTTTTTCGACGGCGAAGGTAAGCTGGTACACCACGGCGAAGCCCATCCTACGCCGGCATCGGTGCTGGAAGTGGCTGCTGATGCCCTGGATCCCGAAAAATGGAGCTCTAATTACAGGAAGCGGTTTGATGAGGGCTATCGCGACTTCACTTTCCTGGTGAAATTCGGGGCTTATACCCGGGTAAGCATGGACACCCTGTATAATCCTAAAGTGGTAGATGCCCTTTATAACAGTTTCGCTCCGGAAGACCGGGGCAGCAGCCTGAGCTGGTCAGTGACTAAAAAAGTGGTAAACGATACCGAGAACGGGTTTTTCCGGTATTGGATAGAGCATATCCCGGAGGCAGCCGCCCTGGAAAAAGCGGGTGGGCACGCCGGCAATGAAATGAATACCTTAGGGCTGATGGTTCAGCGTACGGTCTTCAGCCCGGCCAGTAAGCAATACAGCCTGGAGAAAGTAGACCTCCTGAAAAGCTATATGGAGAAGGTAGGGGCCGGTCCGTATGCTGATTTTGTGCTTTGGGAGCACCGGATGCTGGCTCAGCTGAAAGTGGGAAAAAAGGCTGATGCCCTGGCCACCGGTGAGAAAACTGCCGATATTTTCCGCAATAACGGCGCTTCACTGATTTACCTTACGCACATTTTTAACGATAATTTCCCGGATAATGATTACGTACCGGCCGCCACTAAGTGGCTGAAAACGGCGCGGCCTATGCTGAAAGAAAACGCTTACCTCGCTGAATATCATTATGAGCTGGGACGGCTGAACCGGAAGTCGGGAGATACCGCCGAAGCCACTAAAAACGCTACGGAAGCGCTGCGACTGGGCCGGCTGGCCGGTATCCCTACGGAGCGGTTTGAAGCCCTGCTGAATGCGCGTTAACGCACCACAGTTATAGAGGCTTCGCCCAGGGTGATGAGGCCGTCACGGTATAATCCGCCGATGGCCTTTTTAAAGGCTTTCTTGCTCATGCCCAGCTGTTCCTGGATGTCAATGGGGTCAGAAGTGTCACTGAGGTGAAGTATTCCGCCGTTAGTTTCCAGTTTTTCCAGGATGATGCGGGTGTGTTCATCGCGCGCGTTCAGGAAACCCAGCGGCTGGAGGGAAACATCGATCTTGCCGTCTTCGCGGATGGTTTTGATATAGCCGGTGGTTTGATCTCCCCAGGCCAGGCGGCGGAAGATCTCGTTTTCATAAATAAGGCCTTTATACCGGTTATTGATGATCACATTATAGCCCAGGTCGGTCTTTTCAAACACCAGGATATCCACTTTCTGATTTTCTTCCAGGTCAATGTGATCCTGGTTCCTGAAAAATTTATTGATCCGGGCAGAAGCCACCAGGCGGTCGGTTTCTTCATCCAGGTAGAGGTAAACCGGCACCCACTGCCCCGTCTGAAGCTTATGGTTCTGCTCCTTAAACGGCACAAAGAGGTCTTTTTCCAGCCCCCAGTCCAGGAAAGCACCTATGGATGAAGTAGCCACTACTTCCAGGATGGCAAACTGGTCACATAGAATGGCGGGGGTGAGGGTGGTGGCGATCAGGCGGTCTTCGGAGTCGCGGTAAATAAAAACCTCCAGCTCCTGGCCCATTTCAATGTTTTCGGGGATGTATTTGTGCGGAAGCAGCACGTCGTTTCCTTCGGTATCGCCCAGGTAAAGACCTACGCTGGTAGCCCTTAAAACCTGTAGTGTGTTATATTTCCCTACTTCCATATCATCATTTTATTCTCAAAGGTACGACGGGAAAGTGAACAGATAAAAACTAAAAATTAAAAGTTGCGGTACATTCAGTATATAAATGCACCGCAACTTTTAGTTTTTACCTCTTCGTTTTTAACTTAATCCACGTCCGGCTGTGGTGTATAACGCAGGTAAGGCTTCACCACTTTTACGCCTTTAGGGAATTTCTTCAGGGCGTCTTCAGTAGAAACAGACGGTACCACGATGGCGTCATCTCCCTGTACCCAGTCAGCCGGGGTAGCTAAGGAGTGGTTTGACGTCAGCTGAAGAGAATCTATTACGCGCAGGATCTCCTGGAAGTTCCGCCCGGTAGAGGCCGGGTAGGTCAGGGTCAGCTTCACTTTCTTATCCGGTCCGATCACAAATACCGATCTTACGGTAGCCTTTTCTGAGGCGTTAGGATGGATCATGTCGTAAAGCTGCGCTACCTGGCGGCCTTCATCGGCAATGATCGGGAAATTGAATTTTACATTGTTTACTTCCTCGATGTCCGGAATCCAGCGGTTATGAGAATCCAGGTCATCTACGGAAACGGCGATGACCTTAACGCCTCTTTTCTCAAAATCACCCTTCAGAAGGGCGGTTTTCCCCAGTTCCGTGGTACATACGGGAGTGAAATCTGCAGGGTGAGAAAAGAGTAATCCCCAGGAATTGCCGAGCCATTCGTGAAAGCTGATCTGGCCTTGCGTAGTATTCGCCGTAAAGTCAGGTGCAGTATCTCCAAGTCTAAGTGACATAATGTTGAAAATTTTGATTTAACAATTAGACTACCAGTTTGGTAGACTATGCAAATAACGGGATTATTTTTAGAAAGCCCTGAGAAAAGTTAAAAATATTTCCGATTTTTACCTTTTAAATTGATCCTAATGCTTGAGACTGATTCGTTGGAGTTTCATTATGGCGAGGCGGCCCGTTTTGTTTTCCCGGATGTCCGCTGTGCTTCAGGCGAAACCCTGCTGATCCTGGGAAATTCCGGTTCCGGTAAAACCACCCTTCTGAACCTGATGGCGCTGTTATTAACCCCCGCCCGGGGTGAGATCCGGATTAACGGCACGGGTACTACCGCGCTTCCCCTGAGCCAGCTGCCGGGTTTCCGGGCCCGGAATATCGGCCTGGTGTTTCAGAAGCCTTATTTTGTGAATGCCCTGAACGTAAGAGATAATCTTTTGATGGCTAATTATTTTGCCGGAAATCCGCCGGATAAAGCCCGGGTAAATCACCTGGCGGAGTCACTGGGTTTTTCTGCCCTGCTGGATAAACGGATCACGGAGCTGAGCGGGGGAGAGCAGCAGCGGGTGGGCATAGCCCGGGCGCTGATGAATTCAGCTAAGCTGATCCTGGCGGATGAGCCTACTTCCGCCCTGGACGACCTGAATTGCGGGCGGGTAGCTGACCTCCTGGAGGCGCAGGCCAGGGAATACGGGGCCGCCCTGGTGATCGTTACCCATGACCAGCGTTTAAAATCACGATTTCCTTCTCAAATCTCCTTGTAATCATGCTGCTGAAGATCGTTTGGAAAAATATAGTAGATAAGAAGTTGAACAGTATCCTGGCCGTTTTGCTGATGGCTTTCGGTATTGGGATCATCTCCCTGCTGATCACGGTGGGGAAACAGCTCCAGGATAAGTTTGCCAAGAATATTTCGGGGGTAGATATGGTGGTGGGCGCCAAGGGCAGCCCCCTGCAGCTCATCCTCTCGGGGGTATACCAGATCGACTCGCCCACGGGCAATATAGCCCTCAGTGAGCTGAATATGCTGCGAAATAACCCGCTGGTGAAAGAGGTGATCCCCCTGTCTATGGGGGATAATTACAAGGGTTACCGCATAGTGGGCAGTAATGAGAAATACCTGAAGCACTTTAAGGCGGAGCTGAAAGAGGGCCGTACTTTTGAGCGGCCCATGGAGGTAGTGGCGGGTGCTACGGTGGCCCGTAACCTGGAGCTGAAGCTGAACGATACCTTTGTGAGTTCCCATGGTTTTGAGGCAGATGGCCATAGTCATGAAGACCAGGTGTATAAAGTGGTGGGAATCCTGAATTACAGTAATTCCGTGCTGGATAACCTGCTGGTGAGTGACCTGGAGAGCGTATGGCTGGTGCATGCCGGGCATGAAGCAGACGGGGATCACCATGAGGAGGCCGGTCATGAAGAAGAGGCAGCCCACGCCGCCCATGAGCCGGAAGTGACCTGCGCCCTGGTAAAATTCCGCTCTCCCATGGGGCTGATGTCCCTGCCGCGGCTGATCAACCAGAACACCAAAATGCAGGCTGCGCTGCCGGCCATAGAAGTGAACCGGCTTTTTGAGCTGATGGGCATAGGCATGGATGCCGTGAAGGCCCTGGCAGCTGCCATTATGCTGATCAGCGGGGTGAGTGTCTTTATTACGCTGTTTAATGCCCTGAAGGAAAGGAAATATGAGTTGGCGCTGATGCTTTCCATGGGCGGTACGCGCATGAAACTGTTTTTTATGCTCCTGCTGGAAGGGATCATCCTGTGCCTGTCCGGGTATGCCCTGGGCATTCTGCTGAGCCGTACCGGCCTGTGGCTGGCTTCGGGGGCTTTGAAGCGGGGTTATAATTATACATTAGAACAGCAATTCCTGCAAAAGGAGGAAATTTATTTGCTGTTTCTGGCGTTATTCATTGGTATTGTGGCAGCGATTATCCCTTCATCGGGAATTTATAAAATTAATATTTCAAAAACTTTAGCAAATGAGTAAGAAGCTGATTTTTTCCCTGTTACTGGTTCCGGCAGTGGTGTTTGGCGCTAACCCTATCAAGATAACATGGGATCAGTTAAGTGACGTAACCTTTAAAAAGAAATGGAATGCTACCGAGAATATGTTTCTGCTGGAACCCCAGTTCGGACCCAAGGTACTGGCATTGAAAGGAAAAGAAGTGTCACTGGGCGGATATATGATCCCGGTGGATGTGGATGCCAACTATTATGTTTTATCTTCTAACCCGTTTGCTTCCTGTTTCTTCTGCGGCGGAGCCGGCCCCGAATCGGTGGTTTCCATTAAATTTAAAAAGGTGACCAAAAGATTTAATACCGATGACAAGGTAACCATCAAAGGGATCCTTCGTCTTAATGTAGATGACATCAATGACCTGAATTACATCCTGGAAGGCGCTGAGGTCATCTGATCTTTCTAAACGATTAAATTGGAATAATATGAATAAGAAGCTTCTTCTGATTGTTGCTTTTTTGGGAATAGGTATAAGCAGCTCTTTTGCGCAGAACGATAATAACTGGGCCATAGGCCTGAAAGTAGGCGAGCCGGTAGGACTGAATCTGAGGAAGTACTTTGATTCCGGTACCAAAAACGTGGATGTGAATTTCGGTACGTATGGTTTCCTGTGGGGGTCTACCCGGCAGTATAATAACAAAGCCTATTATAAGAACCAGACAGGCCTGATGGTGCAGGGGATTTTCCACTGGAATAAACAGATGGGATCTGCGGAAAGATTCCAGGTGTATTACGGTTTCGGTGGGCAGGTGAATTCCAGGAAGACGGTTCCGCCTACCAGTAATAATGTAGCTGAAGCGCACATTTCTTTGGGCGGGGTTCTTAACGGCGGTATGGAATACAGCCTGCCTGATAATGACCTCAGTATCTTTGCGGATTTCGGTCTCTATGTACAGATTGCACCCAAGCCTCTCTTTATGGCTATACCGGCCGGTGTGGGGGTAAGATTAAATCTTAACAGGTAATTCCAACCTTTTGGGCGGGCAGCTGGTCTATGTACTAAAAGCCCTCCCAACTATGGATAAAATAAGACTTGTTGGAAAAACCGCCGTGCCTGCGCAGTCGGTTATTTATCTGAAAGCGGAATCGAATTATTCCGAAGTTTTTTTTACGGACGGGAGCGTCATCACGCTCTCCAAGACCCTGAAAAAACTGGAGTCGCTGTTTGAGCCTTTCGGTTTTTTCAGACCTCATAAATCTTTCCTGATCAATCCCTGTCATGTGGTTTCCACGTCAGTGTACGCGGAGCGGCCTAACATTTTGTTATCCAATAACCACCAGGTGGAGATCAGCCGGCGGAAGAAGAATGATTTCCTGGAGATCCGGCGAAACAGGCTGATCTAATGAAAATGCAACAGACAGGTATAAGATGTCTTCCAAAATAAAAGCGGGCCAAAACTGGCCCGCTTTTTATGTTGAATTATTCTCTAAAACCGGTTATTATCTTTTATCGAGATCTACGTAGTGTCTTTTGGTGGCACCGGTGTACACCTGGCGCGGCCGGCCGATAGCCTGGCCGGAATCCCGCAGCTCCAGCCACTGGCCGATCCAGCCCGGTAGCCTGCCTATGGCAAACATCACCGTAAACATATTGGTAGGAATACCCAGCGCCCGGTAGATAATGCCCGAGTAGAAGTCTACGTTCGGGTAGAGCTTGCGCGACACGAAGTAGTCGTCCCGCAGCGCGGCTTCTTCCAGCCCTTTGGCAATATCCAGTACCGGGTCATTTACGCCCAGTTTATTAAGAACGTCATCGGCGGCCTTTTTGATGATCCGGGCACGCGGGTCAAAGTTTTTATATACCCGGTGACCGAAGCCCATCAGGCGGAAGGACGAGTTTTTATCTTTGGCCATGGCGATGTATTTGCTGACATCACCGCCGTCTTCCTTAATGGCTTCCAGCATTTCAATCACCTCCTGGTTAGCACCCCCGTGCAGCGGTCCCCACAAAGCGGAGATACCGGCGGAGATACTGGCGTAAATATTGGCTTTGGAAGAGCCTACCAGCCTCACGGTGGAGGTAGAACAGTTCTGCTCATGGTCAGCATGCAGGATGAGCAGCTTATTCAGCGCATCGGCCACCACGGGGTCTACTTCGTAGTTTTCCACCGGCAGGGCAAACATCATGTGCAGGAAGTTAGAACAGTAGTCCAGGTGATTTTTGGGATAATTAATGGGGTGTCCCTGTGACTTTTTATAACACCAGGTGGCGATGGTCGGGAATTTGGCCAGCAGCCTCCGGATGTGGGTCTCGGTGAAGTCGCCCTTATGCTTTTTATCGTTATCCGGGTAAAAACTGGACATGGCGCCTACCAGTGATGACATTACGCCCATGGGGTGTGCGTTTACCGGGAATCCGTCAAAAATCTTACGCATGTCCTCGTTCACCAGTGAACGGGTGGTCACTTCATACTTGAATTTGGCGTATTGCTCCTGGGTAGGAAGCTCACCGTAAATTAACAGATAGGCCACTTCCAGGAATTCGGCTTTCTCAGCCAGCTCTTCTATGGGATAGCCCCTGTAATGCAGAATACCCTCTTCTCCGTCCAGGAATGTGATACCGCTATACGTGGAACCTGTGTTCTTAAAGCCTTCATCTATAGTAATATACCCTGTTTTGGCTCGCAAAGCGGAGATGTCTATAGCCTTTTCTTTTTCTGTGCCTTCTACCACCGGGAACTCATATTCCTGTCCCTCAATGATTATTTTTACGGTTTCTTGCATTAGTCGATACGGTCTGGTTTGCCAGGTTTGGTTACTTATTTGTTGCTAAAATACTTAGAAAAGCAGTAAATCCCAAAGAAATATTGAAAATGTCCATCGGAAATTTGGGAAGAGGCGGAGATTATCCGCAAATTGCAAATAGAAAATTAATCTTATCCAGTTTATGTCTATTACAGAGTCATTTAAAGAGGTCATCGTAAACGGTTATACCAGTAAAGGGGATTCGCTGATATTGGGTGCCGCCAAGCTTAACGGTGAAGTGGTGCCGGGCACACAGGTGAAAATACCGCTCAAAACCATGAACCGTCACGGGCTGATTGCCGGGGCTACCGGTACAGGGAAAACCAAGACCCTCCAGGGCATAGCGGAAGGATTATCCAAAGCCAGTGTTCCCGTGCTGTTAATGGACATCAAGGGAGACCTCAGTGGTCTGGCGCGGCCCGGATCACCTCAGCCTTTTATCCTGGAAAGGAGCAATGCCGCCGGGGTGACCTATACCCCCCAGGGCTTTCCCGTGGAATTTCTGACCCTCAGTGATGAAAAAGGAGCGCGCCTCCGGGCCACGGTTTCAGAGTTTGGGCCTATTCTTTTATCAAAAATACTCGGACTGAACGATACTCAGGAAGGGATCGTTTCAGTGATCTTCAAGTTTTGTGATGACCACCAGCTGCCGCTGCTGGATCTCAAGGATTTCATCCGGGTGATCCAGTACTTAAGTAAGGAAGGGAAGGCGGAGTTTGAGACCAGCTACGGCAAGATGTCTACCACCTCGCTGGGTACCATTATGCGGAAGGTGATCGAATTGCAGCACCAGGGAGCCGACCTGTTTTTCGGGGAGCGCTCCTTTGATGTGGATGATCTCATGCGCATTGATGACCAGGGCAGGGGCATGATCTCTATCCTGCGTGTAATGGACCTGATGGATCGGCCCAAGCTGTTTTCTACCTTTATGCTGAGCCTGCTGGCCGAGCTGTATTCCACTTTACCGGAAGCGGGTGATGAGGACCGGCCTAAGCTGGTGATCTTTATTGATGAGGCCCACCTGGTCTTCCAGGAAGCGTCCAAAGCGCTTTTGCAGCAGATAGAGACGGTGATCAAGCTGATCCGGTCTAAAGGTGTGGGCATCTATTTCTGTACCCAAAACCCCCAGGATGTGCCGGCTTCGGTACTTTCCCAGCTGGGTCTGAAGGTGCAGCATGCCCTCAGGGCGTTTACCGCCAATGACCGCAAGACCATTAAGGAAGCAGCGCAGAACTACCCTGAAACGCAGTTTTATAAAACCGAAGAAGTGCTTACCCAGATGGGAATAGGCGAAGCCCTGGTGACCTGTCTGAATGAGAAGGGTATCCCTACGCCGCTGGCTGTAACCTACATTCTGCCACCGGAGAGCCGCATGGACGTGCTGACGGATTCGGAGATCGGCGGTATAGTGGCTGCTTCCTCCATAGTGCGGAAATACAATGAGGTGGTAGACCGCGAAAGCGCCTACGAGATCCTGAATGAGAAGCTGGCCGTGGTGGAGGAAGAAGCACCTGCTGCCAAAAAAGTGGGCCGTCCGAAAGAAGAGAAATCTACGCTGGATACCATCCTGAGCAGCTCAGCCGGTAAGCAGATGGCCCGTACGGCGGCTAACCTGATCACCCGTACCCTGCTCGGGGCCATCGGTTTTTCAGGAACCACCACGCGGAAGAAAAAGACCAGCTGGTTCTGATATGCTGATCGGTATAGGAGGTGTAAGCCGTTCGGGCAAGAGTACATTGGCCCGGATGCTGGTTAACTATTTCCGGGATTCGGGAAAAACGGCGATTGTTCTTTACCAGGACGACTTCGTTTTTCCCACCACGCAGATCCCGATGGTAAGAGATAAGGTAGACTGGGAGCATCCCGGCTCTATTAATCATGATCTTTTATGGGAGACCACAGGGTTTTACCGGGAGAGGTTTGAGGTGGTGATCATTGATGGTTTCCTGGCTTTTCACGACAGCCGGCTGCGTGAGCGCTACGATAAACGGATTTTTGTGAGGGTCTCCCGCGAAACTTTCCTGGAGCGGAAGGAAAATGACTTGCGATGGGGGGATATCCCGCGCTGGTTCTTTGATCATATCTGGGAAAGCTACCTGCTATACGGTATTCCTGATTTCGCAAAACATGAATATCTTCAGATCTCGGGTGAGACCATGTATGACCTGGAGAAAATTCTGCCTCAGATCACAATGGAATGAAGGAGCCCCCCGGAGCTACCGGGTACCTGTCCGTGCTGACTTTTTGTGAATGAACAGGACCGGATACGTCAGGCCCACTGGAGGATATTTTGTATCCAGAAGAGCATTTTGGTGGCATATTTAAGCGAAAACAGGCGGGGCGGTTCCACAGACAGGCTGTTATTCATCAGGTTCAGATCCATCCAGTTCATCCGGTCAGGGTCTATCTGTACGGAAGTGACGGCTTCTCCAAAGTGATAATCCCGGGTTTCGCCTTCCCAGGTAAATGTTTCGTGTTTCCCGTTAGCGAAAGTGACCTTCACGGCCACGGGCAGATGCATATCTGCCAGGTTAGCCAGGCGGAAGCTCCCGCCTTTAGCCGTGTTTTTCAGCTCCTGAACGGCGTAATCACATACCCGGGTGCCCAGGATGGTCTGTCCGAAAAACCAGTTCAGGTCTTTAAAGCGGGTGCGGCGCCCCGCAATCTCGTTAGCGGTATCAAAGAAATCCTGCGGAACGGGATGCCGGAACCGGAAGCGCTGAAAGTAGGTTTGCAGGATCTCGTCCATGACCGGGTCACCCACCAGGTTTTGCAGGGTTCGCAGTACGGTGGCTGGTTTGGTGTAACTCATGACGGAATAGGTGCCGCCGGGGTATTTCCAGGCATCCATGCGGATGGGCGCTATGGCCGGATGGTCCATGGTTACGTAGCTCCAGCGGGAGGCTGCCGCATCATTTAGGGTAAAACCGAAGAAGTTAAACACCGATCCGCCCGGGTAAGCCGCATCCATGATCCGGCCTTCCAGGTATTGGGTGAAGCCTTCGTCCATCCAGGAATCTTCAAATTCATTGCTGGCCAGCATGCCCTGGAAATACTGGTGCACAAACTCGTGAATGGTGACCACTTCCTGGTCTTTCACCCAGGTACCGGCTCCCCAGGTAGCACCGCAGGTGATGAGGGTGGGGTATTCCATGCCACCGGAACCGCCTCCGTCTTTGCTGGGGTCAATGAGGCTGAGCGTGGAATGAGGGTATTTCCCTACATGCTCTTCCATGTAGACAATGGCCTTTTTAACCGACTCAAAGTACCGGCCCGCTTTGGACAGGTGCTCGGGCTGGAGATAAGCCTGGAGGGTTATGCCCCGGAAGTTTTCCGTGATTTCCTTATAGTACGGTGAGGCGGTCCAGGCAAAATCATGTACATTCCGGGCCTGGAAACTGACTATTTTATTGCCGCCTTTGAGCCGTTTTTCAGCTATTTTATTACCGGTGCCGGCCACCACAAAGCGCCCGGGCAGGGTAATGTTTACACGGTATTCGCCGAAATCGGAAAAGAATTCGGTGTTCGCATGAAACTGATGGCAGTTCCAGGTGCCTGTTTTTTCCAGGACGCCGATTTTGGGGAACCACTGTCCCACAAAAAAGTAATCACGGGCGGCCCAGCCGGTACGGGCAAATATGCGCGGCAGGCGGGCGCTGAAGTCCATGTCCAGGGTGAGTGTTTCACCCGGGGCCACGGGGGCCGGTAAGGGGAAAAGCAGTACCGTCTGGTCATGGATGTTAAGATTATCGGGCTGAATGTACCGGCCTTCCAGGCGGGTACGGCCATTCAGAACGGCCTGTTCTACTTTAATATATCCGAAATGGGTCTGATGGGTAGTGTCCAGGCGATCATTTCTTAGCTGTCCGCCGGATCCCCGCATGAAGGTAGATTCTGCGTCTTTAAAGGCATTCAGGTAAGTATGAAACCGCAGCTCCGTGATCGCAGCCGTGCTGGTGTTGGTCCAGGTGAGCCGCTGCTTACCGCGCAGCATCTTCTGAGCGGGATCCAGGCTGACGTCAATGGCGTAGTTAGCGATATTGAGATCCTGAGCCTGCAGCTGAAGACTTGTGATAAGCAGGAGCAGCAGTAAACGGGTGATCATTCAGGACGGGGTTAAAAGTTACAAAATCGGCTGCTTAGCTTACTTTCGGGCACTTACATTTCTTTTTGAACATGCGTTTAAACAGTCCGCCCTTTTTTTTCTTCTTGGGTTTAAACATCACGGAGTGCTCCGAAGCGGGTACACTTTCTGCTGCAAAGTTTTCCATAGGAAGGATCAGCAGGCTCAGCGATAAGATCAGCAGTTTCATTATCCCGGTTAATTGATTATGGATTATAACGAAAGAGCGGGTGTTTTAGTGCCGGTTTTGTTATGGAATGGCTAACTTTGCACCCGGAATGAAAAATGCAGACTTTAGAGCAGAATTAGACCTTAACCCGGTATTTCAGGCGGTGAGTGAGGCCGCAGCCCGGCTGGGAGTGGAAACATATGTGGTGGGGGGATTTGTGCGTGACCTCCTCCTGAACCGGCCCAGCAAGGACGTGGATTTTGTATGCGTGGGAAGTGGGATAGCGCTGGCCACAGCCTCTGCAGCCCGGATAGGGAAGGAGGTTCATGTCAATACATTTAAAAATTTCGGCACGGCCCAGTTTGTGTTTGAAGGCTATGAATATGAATTTGTAGGTGCCCGGAAGGAGTCTTACCGGTCAGATTCCCGCAAGCCGGTGGTAGAAGACGGCACCCTGGAAGAAGACCAGAACCGCCGCGATTTTACCATTAACGCCATGGCTATCTCGCTGAACCGGGATAATTACGGGGCGCTGGTGGATCCGTTTAACGGGCTGGAAGATATCCGTACCAAGACCATCCGTACGCCCCTGGACCCGGAGATCACGTTCTCTGATGATCCGCTGCGGATGATGCGGGCGGTGCGTTTTGCGTCCCAGCTTAATTTTGATATTGACCCGGATACTTTTGCGGGGATCCGGTCTATGGCTGAGCGCATCCGGATCGTTTCCCAGGAGCGCATCACCGATGAGCTGAACAAGATCATTTTATCTCCCCAGCCCAGCTACGGCTTTAAGCTGCTGCAGATGGCGGGTATCCTGGATATCATCTTCCCGGAACTGGTGCACCTGATGGGCGTGGAGACCATGGACGGGAAAGGCCATAAAGATAATTTTTACCATACGCTGCAGGTACTGGATAACACGGCTGTGCGCTCCGATGACCTCTGGCTGCGCTGGGCGGCCATCCTGCACGATATAGCCAAACCGGCCACCAAACGCTTTTCTCCCCGGGTGGGCTGGACGTTCCACGGGCACGAAGAGCTGGGTGCCCGCTGGGTCAAAGGGATCTTCCGGAAGTATAAGCTGCCCCTGGATGAAAAAATGCGGAAGGTGACCACACTGGTCCGCCTGCACCTCCGGCCCATAGCCCTGGCTAAGGAAGGGGTGACCGACTCGGCCGTGCGGCGCCTGCTGGTAGAAGCCGGGGAGTATATTGATGATCTCATGATCCTGTGCCGGGCAGATATCACTTCCAAAGACCCCACACGCGTGAAACGCTACCTTCGGAATTTCGATAAAGTGGAGGAGCTGCTCCGGGAGATCGAAGAGAAAGATAAGCTGCGGAGCTTCCAGCCGGTGATCACGGGCGAGATGATCATGGAGGTTTTCGGCCTGGGACCCTCCCGTGAGGTGGGCATTATCAAGACCGAGGTACGCGAGGCTATCCTGGACTGCAGGGTAGAGAATACGATGGATTCCGCCTACCCTTTTATGCTGGAAATAGGGGCGAAGATGGGGTTTGTGCCGGTGAAAAGCGAAAAGTAAAAAGATTCTAGGTTTTCAACAGGGCCAGTCCCACCGGGCACCGCAGGCAATTCTTCTTCGTACATAGCTCATTATATTGTTCAATCAGCCCCTGGGAGTCAAACGCGGAGGTACTTTCCATACCGAAGGTATCCCAGATGCGGGTGATGAAGTTCTTTTCGGGAGGGGTGTCTTCCAGGAGCTTCAGGGCCCGGCTGAACCAGGTGTAATTACCGGTTAGCTGGTAGTAGGCGGCCATCAGTGGCACCAGGGTATTGATCCGGAGGTTAGCCACTGAGCCTTTCCCCGGGCCGGTAAACGGGCCACCGGGTTTGGAGAAATCGTAATGTGCTTCCCAATAGGCTGAGACCCCACTCTCCAGCTTCAGGTTATTTTCCAGGCAGGCATCGAAAAAACTACCGTTCCGGTTCAGGATGGCCGCTACCTGGGCCAGTCGTACGGTAGGAAAATTCTGGGGGCGGGTGCGCAGAAACTTCCAGTCGGCCCGGCGCAGCGCATTTCCCGACAGCTCATGCTTCCTGGCCAGGAAGCGGTACTCCCGGAACAGTTTTTTAGCGTAATCATCGGTGGGATCTTCCAGGAAACCCGCCAGCCCGAAGAGCAGGGCTTCCAGCTGTTCAGTATTGCCCTTGTAGCGCGCCAGGATCCGGTGGGGGAGCGCCCGTGCCAGGCGCAGGAAAGGCTCCGCATTCAGGTGGAAGCCAAAGTTTTTCATCAGCAGCTGGTAGGCGGTTTCTTCGAGGTTCTGATCCACTGACTCGTAAATCTGCAGCACCTCTCCGGCTTTTCTTTGCAGGCGGTAAGCCAGGGCCTTTTCGGTCATGGATACTTTTACTACGGAAGGTGCATGTGCAAAGAGCGTTTCACAGGGGATTTTCTTCGAACTGTTTTTCAGGTAATCATATTTTTCATGCAGGGTTTCAGGAATCCGCCGGTGTAGGGAGAGGACGGGCAGCAGGGTGCCGTCACGGCGGGGAATGGGTTTGTCATTTTTCCATACTACGTGCAGGATCACCCCGTCATAGGCCGGATCGTGGTGATGGCCGTGCTTTTCCCAGTCGGAAGCCAAAATGTGGATTTCCACCTTACCGGCCCAGATGATGCCGTTCATGATGATCCGGGCGTTTTCAAAATCCGGGCCCGAATGAATATGGGGAATCCCCGTTTTAATGACTGTCAGGAGCTGGCCGTCGTCCGTTCTGAGGTTAGCGGTGTCAAAGAGCAGGTATTGCCAGACATAATGGAGAAATTCTTCTTTCATGGGAGTAAAAGTTCATGGTGTAATATTGTTTAAAATGCATAGAACAGATAGAGCGGCCCGTAGCCGGGCCGGGGAATGTGCGTGAAAAGTACAAAATCTTAAAGGGTCCTGTTCCCTGGCGGGTCAGGCGGAGGGGTGTGCATCAGGTTTCTGGTACTGTTTATACGCCTCTCTCTTCCTGCCAAACCCTACGCCGGCGTTTATACGCCTGTCATATGTAGGTAGGTGGCCATTTCCTTCTGGATAACTGCCGCTTCTTCCCGGGCTCTGTCAGCGAAATCCTCGCCCGAAGACGCGTAGATGATGCCCCGTGAGGAATTAACCAGTAAACCGCATTCGCTGTTCAGGCCATAGCGTGACACTTCCTCCAGGCTCCCGCCCTGGGCACCTACGCCCGGGATCAGCAGGAAGTGGCCGGGAACGATCTTCCGGATATCCTCCAGGCTGCGGGCCTGTGTGGCGCCCACCACGTACATGAGGTTTTCTTCCGAACCCCAGGCCTGGGAGGTTTTCAGCACCTTTTCAAACAGGCGCCCACCTTCTGTCAATTCCGAATTTTGGAAATCCCGTGCGCCGCTGTTGGAGGTCAGGGCCAGTAAGATCACCCATTTCCCGGGGTATTCCAGGAAGGGCTGCACGGAGTCTTCTCCCATGTAGGGGGCCACCGTTACGGCGTCGAAATCCAGTCCGGAAGCGCTTTTGTCAAAGAATGCGCGGGCATAAAGTCCTGAGGTGTTTCCGATATCCCCTCTTTTGGCATCGGCAATGGTGAGGCAGTCTTTAGGAATGTATTCCAGGGTCTTCTGTAGACTCTCCCACCCCTTTCTTCCTGCGGCTTCGTAAAAGGCGATGTTTGGCTTATAAGCCACGCAGTAGTCCCGGGTGGCGTCAATGATCTGCTTATTAAATTCGAAAACGGGATCGGGACAGTCCAGCAGGTGCCGGGGAATCTTTAGTGGGTCAGTGTCAAGACCTACGCAGAGGTAGGATTTTTTTTTGAAAATTTGGTGAATAATGTCCTGTTTCGTCATAAAGACCGGAAATTTAGGGTAAAGTTAAGGATATAATTCGGCTTTTAAATAATTTTGAGGCCGATTCGTTAAAAACACGGCTGGCAGTTTAACATGCACATTCGTTTTTACGTAGTTTTATAAAATAATACAACCATAAATGCAATTTGCACCAACCAAGTTAGCCGGGGTCATCGAGATCACTCCGCGTGTTTTTGAGGATGAAAGAGGGTATTTTTTTGAATCCTATAATATCAACCTGTTCAAAGAGCAGGGGATCACTGAAGATTTCCTTCAGGATAACCAGTCTTTTTCCAGGAAAGGAGTAATACGGGGGCTGCATTTTCAACGGGAGCCTTTTGCCCAGGGGAAACTGGTACGGGTGATCCGGGGTGCGGTGCTGGACGTGGTGGTGGACATCCGGCCGGGTTCTCCTACTTTTGGTCAGCATGAATCTTTTTTGCTGACGGAAGAAAACCAAAAAATGGTTTACCTGCCGGCCGGTTTTGCACACGGGTTTTCTACGCTGGAAGACGCCGTTTTTTCGTATAAATGTACTAACGTGTATCATAAAGCTTCTGAAGGGGGAATATTGTATAATGACCCGGTGCTGGCTATTGACTGGCAGGTGGCTGAGCCCATCGTTTCTGAAAAAGACCTGGAACTGCCCGGTTTCGATACGTTTACTGTAAAACCATAATTCTTTTTGTGCAGGCCCTGCCGGACCGGCTTTCGGCTTTCAGGTAATAGGTGCCTTTAGCCAGTGCATTCACCGGTGTTATCCGGTAATGCTCACCATTATCGGTGATTTTCAGCAGCGGGATTTCCTGCCCCAGCAGCGTGAGCAGCCGAGTGCTGCTCTTTTGAAGGTCCGGAAACCAGAGTGTGATGCTTCGCCCGTCATTAAGGGGATTTCCCGGTACTATGCACTCTGCATTCTCTGCGGAAACCTCCACTTTCCGGGTATCCACTACCGCCCGGATATTATTCCCGTAATCAAACACAAGCCGGTAATGGGTTTCCGGGATATGGGGTGTAGGATCCCGGATCCTGAGGGTGTCATGAATACCGCTTCGCCATTCCTGCCAGGTAATGCCCTCTCTGCTCTTATAAACCGCATACTGGCCGGAAGGCATGGGGCGGAGGTTTTCCACGGATAGCCGGGGAGTAGGGGATACACCGGGCTCTGCCGTAAGCTGGCCGCCCGGTACCCGGTTTTTCCACAGAAAATACCGGCCTGTGGCCCGGGTCTCAAATTCGAAATACCGGTATTCTTCGTTTTCCGTGTTTTGCCATTGTAGGGTATCTTTCAGCCACAGGGCCACGCTGCCTGGCCGGCAGTCATCGGTGAGCTGATCCTGGTGGAGCAGCATCAGGGTTCCCGGAGCCTCATCCGGGTAGTTTTGGATTTCAGAAGAACTCATATAGTATCGTATTTTGAGGGGGAAAGAGAGCTTATGGGTGGTATTCAGCGTCAGGCTGCGAGGATAGAGCCGGTTCCCGGAGGGGTCTTGCAGTGCGGCATGGGCAGTGGAAGAAAGTGTGAGGTTTATGCTGCCTGTGTTCTTCCCCTGCGGATGTACGGCGGCAAAAATCTCCCCGTTTTCCCGGTAGAAGTAGTTCCAAGTACCGGGCTGCAGGTCATGCGCCGGAAACTCCATGCAGGTATCAAGCTGCCCGGCAAAGTAACAGGGGGTTATTAGGAGGGAAAGCCGGGCCGGGTCAGAAAAACAGCCGTTTGCACCTTCTGTCTTAAAGCCAATGAGGTGTTCGCTCTCCGCAGCGGTGGAGATTTCCAGCGTGGAGCTCCAGTCCCTGCCGGGAAGCTGCCACCAGCTTTTCTCTTTCCCGAGCATACTCCCGTTTACAGCAGGTGAAAACCGGCACACCCGGATAAGGGTATCGGCCGGGCTGGGCCGGGGTGCGGGTAGAATCCGGGGCACAAAATCCCGGAATGGGGTGGTGCAGCCCGCGGCATTGAAAGCGGCCACACGGAACTGATCACCCGGCTGGAGGGGATGCCCCGGATCCGCCTCTGAGCTGTCAGCGCTTAAAAGGGTCAGATTTTCAGGCAGCGTTTTGAGCAGGGCTGCCAAAGTGACCCCCTCGCAGACCCTGACAGAATCCAGGAGAGTAAGATCCGGCAGGGAATGCATCGTCAGGCGGATGGCATTGGAGTTGCGGACACAGGAGCCGCCTGTGCTCAGGAAAGTGACCCGCAGCCGGTAAGACCCGGCATCACCGGCTGCAGGGGTGAAGGTTTCGGTGAGCACCGGGGTTTCGAAGACGGTAGTGTAGGTATTTCCTGACCTTTTTTGCCATTCTATCTTTTCCACGATGCCACTGAGGCTGTCGCGGTACCGCGAGAAATCAATGCTTCCGCCGGGGCAGAGATCGATGCCCGGCAGAACCGGCTTCAGTGCATTAACCCGCAGGGCGGCCACATCGGAGGTCAGCTGTTTTTGCCCCGACCGAACCACACAGCGGTAACGTGTACCGTCAGTATCCGGTTCAGTGCCGGCATCCGCGATCTTGTAGTCGCGTTCTGTAGCGCCTGAAATATTGATAAACACGCCAAAGTATTCGCGTTGCCACTGGTAGCTGAGCCCGGAGCCGCCGGCTATCCGTAGACCAAATGTGACAGTGTTACCCTGGCAGTTCGCCTGATCCCGGGGCTGGGTGGTGATGCGGAAGACCGGAAGGATATCTGACTGGATCAGCAGACGGTCACTTTCACAGCCGTGAACATTGCTTTGGGTAACGTAATAACTTTTTTTACCGGTAGTGGTAAAAGTAGGCGGGTAGGGTTCATACGGGTTCAGGGTTTTGGTGCGGTACCACCGCAGGTTTTCACCCGAGGCGGAGAAGGTAAGTGACTCCGTTTCGTCGTAAACGGCCGGTGTAGTGTTAAACGGCAGGGGTGGAGAAGGGTGTACCGTGATCCGGACGGCTGCCCGCGGGCTTTCGCATTTTTTATCGCTGAGGTAAGTGTATTGGATAAGGTAGTGGCCGGGCAGTTCCGTGCTGATGTCGGGCTGGCGGTTCAGGGAAGTGGTATCCCCCGGGTAATACCAGGCCACTTTGGTGTTTTCGGGCGGGTAAACGGCTATTTTCCCCAGTTTTTCTCCCGGGCATATTTCTTTTTCCACATCGTCGGGCTTCCCGGGATAGCTGCCCACTTTCAGGGTCATCAGGTCAGTGGTTTCCACGCAGGAACCGTTATGAGAAACGAAGGTGACCGCGCAGCGGTACTGCGCCTGGTCCAGCTCCGGGAGGTCACGGATAGCCAGGTTTGGTGCAGTGCTTCCGGATACCCGGCCCGTGTCTTTCAGAGTTTCCCAGGGCCTACCGGTACCATGGCGATGCTGCCACTGGTAATTCAGCGGTGTTCCGGTGACCGTGTGGCTGACAGAGAGATCAAGGTGCAGATCATTACCGGCGCAAAGTACCTGGTTAGACAGGCTGCCGCTTAGCCGGTTCACGGTCAGGGGGATCACCTCAGTGCTGACCTCGCCGCGCGCATCGGTAATGATGCAGCGGAAGTGAGCCAGATGGGGGCTTTCTGCGTTTCCCGTATTCCCGATCCGTAAAGAATATGACCGCTCTCCGCTAAGGAAATTATTAGGCAGGATATCGGTAAAGTCCTGCTCGCCGGGGAGTTTTCGTTGCCACTGATACGCCAGGTTGCCCTGGCCTTCGGCCTGCACCTGCAGGTAGGATACACTACCGAAACAATTGGCCATTTGTGCAGTTTGGGAGAGGATCCGGAGAGGAACTACCACGGGCCGGGGCAGAAACCGCACGGAAACCGCACCCGAAACGGCCTGGTTACAGGAGCTCAGGGTACAGTTTACCCGTGCCCGAAAATGGACCAGACCAGGGGTGGTGGGATTCGAATAGTGTAATACTGATCCTGTGTCGGCATCGGTCCAGTGAGAGCTGGAAGCAGCAGCAGACAGCAGGTTCACCTGCCAGAGAATAGTGCAGTTTCCGGTACCCCCGCTGAGGCTGGCCTGAACAGTGAGGTTGTCGCCGGAATAGACCGTATCTTTTTCTGCTGCGATGGTCAGCATGGGGTCAGGGGCAATCTGCAGGGTGGCGGTATTAGAGTAGAGCGTATCACAGCTGTTCCAGGCTTTTCTGCGGAAGCAGGTGGTGGTCTGCAGGGCAGCGGGATTATACGTGAGGCCTGTAGCCCCGGGGATATCCTTCCAGTGCGGGTTCGTGCAGTTTTCGGTGGACTGCCACTGAATCTGGATATGGGCCCGGGGCGGTTCCAGGCTGTTAAGGGTGGGAGGATTATAACCGGCACAGTTTACCGTATTATTTTCCGCGATATGGCCTGCCTCTAACCGGGATGACAGTGTGACCTGTACTTTACTCCGGGGAGATTCGCAGAAAAGGGTAGCGTTCTGCCCACCATAAGATACATAAAAAGCGGTGTCGGAAACGATGCCCGGCACCCGGGTTTCCGAACCGGTAGCAAAACCGCCCGGATCGGTAGGGCTGGTCCACCAATAATGTGATCCGCCGGTATATTCCGAGGCCGCTTTCAGCAGGGCGGAAGCCCCGAAGCAGGCTTCGGCCGGGGACACAGCCGGTGGATGGGCGAGGTCAATGTTTGCGGGATGGATACGGAGACTATCGCTGGCGGAGCACTGCTCCTGCCGGCCGTGGATAAGATAAAGCCCGGGCCGCTGCACGGAAAAACTGCCCGTGGAGTTGGTTTCCAGGAGCTGGCCTTCGTGCATGAGCCGGAAAGTCACAGGGCCCGGGATATTGGTAAAGGTAGCCAGCTGCACGTTGCGGTTAAAGTTACCGGTGAGGCAGAGTTCTGTTTTGTCAGACAGGGCCTTGATCGTAAATGCAGGCCAGATCCGGGTCAGGAAGGGCTTCAGAGGGCTTTCACAGCCGTGGGGATCGGTTTGAGACACAAAAAAAGTTTGGTTTGCCGCAGTTACCGTGGATGAGTTAAGACGCACCTGGTCAGCATTGTACCAATTCAGGGGATAGGGGTTTCCTTCCTGCGCCAGCGTGATCACCGGTGCTGATGTGCAGAAAACCAGTGTATCGCTAACCGTGGGTGCGGGCGGCAGGGGACGTACCCGGAGCGTAACGGTATCGGAAATCACCTGCCCGCGGCAGTCAGAGCTTATAGTACATACCACGCGGGCTTCGTTTAGCCCGTAGCCGGCCCGGGGAATAAGGAGGCTGTCGGCATTTGCGGGCATAGTGCTGCCGTTAACAAACCACTGGTAGGTCAGCGGGCCATTCCCCGTGGCTTTGATCCGGAACCGGGCCGTACCGTTTTCACAGATGACGGTATCCCGCGGCTGTTCCCGGATGACGGTGGCGGGCAACACACGAACCTCCAGCGGCTCTGAGGTTACTTCGCCGCACCTTCCGTTTATTTTAACCCGGTATTCTCCTGCGTGCTGCGGGGTGGCAGCGGGAATGACCAGGGAGTCAGCGGTTTCAGCTGTCCATATTTCGCCGTCTTTGTACCAGGTAATACTGACCGGGCTCTCTGCTTCAAAATCCACCCGGGTGCGGATAGTTTCCCCTTCACATACGCTCAGGGGGTGAAAGGGGGTGAGAATGCGGGTGGTTTGAAGAACCTTCAGCCGGACTCCACTGGTATCTGAAACACAATGATCATTTTTAGTGTATACGCGGAGGATGTAGGTCCCCGTGGTTTTGTGCAGCGGGAGGTTAAGAGGAATAGAAGGAAGGGCCTGAAGGCTGTCGGCCGGCACAAAGCCGTCCAGCTCAGGACTCTGAGTAAAAAGATAACGTGGCGTATTTTCTGCCTGAGTGATGGTAAGCAGTACCCGGGTTTCTTCCGGACAAACTCCGTCAGGGAGTGAAAAGGCCTGGGCCGGCACAGGGTGAATGAAGACTTTTACGGGCTGCCGGTAGCTTTGGCAGGATCGGGCATCTTTTACGGCGTAGTAGTACGTGCGGGAGGCGTTTAACTGAGGGGTCTGGTAAACGGCTGATTTCTGGCGGACGGGAGAAGCCAGGGTGTCTTCATACCAGTAATAGTCCTGCGGGGCCCGGATCAGAAAACTGGCCGGACCGCAGCTTTCCAGGGAGTCCAGGGGGGTGGGTTTAGCCGGTCGGAGGTGAATGGTGTAATTGGCCCGGGTGCTTTCCAGGTAGCATACAGTGCTGTCAGCCGGGCCGGAAGCGCTCTGTGTACGGGCTGTAAATCCTACTTTCAGGCGGTAGCTGTTTTCGCCCGGGCGGATCCCGTTTACCCGTAGCTCCCGGGCAGATGTGCCCGTGTATTTTTCGTTTTCCGGCAGGGGAGAGTAGGAAGCTTCCCCGGTTTTTCGCATCTGCCACTGAAAGGAGACAGGAGTGCCCGTTACAGTGGCCGGGAAGAACCGGGCCGTATCTCCCTCGCAGAAGGGGGCAGAAGTGGTAGGCGAAACTGCGGTGCTGAGCTGATTTACCGAGAGTATGGCCATTTTACTGACGGCTTCACACTGGTGAGCGTTTTTTACCCGGCAGCGGAAGGCCATCCCATGATGCCCGTTAATAATGCCCGTAACTTTCAGGGCGGGCGTGGTAACATCTTTAAATTTAGAAGTGACGGTTAAGGGGCTGAAATGAACACCACCGTCTGAACTGCTTTCCCACTGCCATGATGCGGCACCGGCTGCCAGCGCCCGGAAGGTCACCTCACCGCCGTTACATTGGGTGAGGGGAACAGGCTGAACATCAAATACGGGCGGATGTACATGCAGCGTATAGGGTGCACCTGTCACTTCTGCACGGGTGTTTTTCAGCAGTACCCTTACCGTAACAGAGACCTCCATGGAATTAAAAAGGTGTTCAATGAACGTGAGCGTGGTATCTGTGCTTCCTGACGACAGCCTGATCCATTGCCCCGATCCCGGATCCCAAAACTGGAATTCGTAGTAAGAAGCATGGATGACGCGGGCGGAGAGCAGTATCTGCCCACCCGGACATACATTGTTTTTGTCGGCCTGAATGTCCTGCACAAAAGACGGATCCTGTGCCATGAGCCGGCTGACGCTAAGGCATCCGGCCAGCAGTAGTGTAAATTTGTTCATGAGCGCGTGGGTTACGGGGATAAAGTTGTGTCGGGCTCCTTTTTTGTGCAAGCGTCAGGGCTTTTTTTTGAAAATTTATTATCTACAGATAAAAAATCAGGGGGATGTGTAAGATTTTTAGCGCTTAAGCATCTAAACCAGAAAATTGAAAGTTGAAAATTATACGATGAAAAAAATCCTCTTTTTTATTCTTCTGATGAGCCCGGCCGTGATGGCTCAAAACGCGGTGATCTTTACACAGGTTAGTAAGAAAGGTACGCCGCTGATCTTTTTACCGCATATTGGCTGCTCTTCCGAAATGTGGACAGACATCGTGCCGCATTACCGGGAAACCCATGCGGTTTACCTGGCGGATTTTGCAGGATTTAACGGAAAAAAATCGGTCTCTGAGCCGTATACCGATGCGTATATTAAAGATATTCAGCAGTTCATCCGCCAGAATAAGCTCAGCAATGTTATTTTGGTGGGGCAGAATTACGGGGCGTTTGTGGCAGTAAAAGCCGCATTGGAGGGGGATCTGTCTGTACGGGCCCTGGTGGCTTCTGATTTTTACCCCAAGTTAAGCCAGGTGCTGGACCCTCAGATCACGCGGGAAAAACTGGAGCAACTGCAAACGGGTATCCGGCAGGGCATTATGGAGAGCGATGAAGCGACTTTTACGGCTAACCAGAAGCAAACCGCCGAAATGATGAATTTTATGAACGCAGAAGATGTCAGCCGTTTTGTGGAATGGCAGCGGAAGTCAGACAGGAAGACCCTGGCAGAAACGCTTTGTGAGCAACTGGAGACTAACCTTCTCCCGGCTTTGAAAGAAAATAAAACGCCGATTCTGGTGCTGAGTACCTGGTATTTTGCTAAAAAATATAGGAACATGCCCCTTTCTGAGGCCGATAAGAAATTAAAAGAAATGTATGGCGACACCCCTAACATAACCCATGCCGTAACCGAGGAGGCAAAAGATTTTATGGCCAGCGATCAACCGGAATGGTTTATTTCCCGGATGGATAAATTTTTGGAAGAGATTGAAAGACAGGCAAAAGATATTTGACCGGCTGTTTACGCAGTACCATCAGCGGGTGTTTCGCCTTTGCTACAGTTATACCCGTAGCGAAGTATCAGCGGAAGACCTGGTGCAGGAATGTTTTTCCCGGGTATGGTCCCATCTGCCGGAGTTTGAGCACCGCTCTGATTACAGCACCTGGATCTACCGGATCGCGGCCAACACCTGCCTGATGCAGCTACGGAAAGAGAAAAATAACCTGGTAGAGTATCCGGGCCAGCTGGCAGAGGGTGCCTCTGAAGAGCCGGGCACGGAGCAGTCGCCGGAAAAACTATATGGTGCCATCGGGCAGCTGGCGGAGATAGACCGGGTCATTATTTCCATGGTATTGGAAGACATCCCCCAGCGGGAGATCGGGGAGGTACTGGGTATTACGGAAAATCACGTGAATGTGAAAGTTCACCGCATTAAAAGGCAATTGAAGGAGTTACTGCTAAAAGGCTGTTGATATGGAAAAGGATTTTGAAGAATTAAAAGCGCTGTTTCAGCAGAAAAAGGCTTCAGCCGTCTTATCCGTTCAGGAGGTGAACCAGCGGGCCAAGAGTGAATTACGGCAGTTGAAAAAGAATCACCGGGTCACCATCGTTACGTTCCTGCTGACCGCTGTGGCCCTTGTGTATATTGATCGGGTCAGTGCCACTAAAATGGAGACTTCGGCGGCGGGTTTCGGTATCCTGATGGGATGTGCACTGTACTATATGATCAGTAAAACCTACCTTTTGTACCGACTCAGTGCCATAAAACCCACGGAAAGTGTGCGCGAGACCCTTCAGAGGCTGGAAGCTTACAAAAAGCTCAATACGTGGATGCATACCTACGGCGAAGTAGCCTATGTGCTGGTGCTGGGCCTAGGCATATACCTCTACGTGAGGCCTGTGCTGGATAGGTTTTTACTGGATCAAACCGGCGCTACCCTTCTCTGCTTCTGGTGGATCTGGGGGGCGTGTATCGCGTGGTTGTTCGTGTATACTTTTGTGATCAAGCGCCGTAGGATGAGGAAAGATATCCGGATCCTGGAAAGGTATATGGAATCCTTAAGACCGGAGTCGCCCGGGAAATAAGCAGGCGGGGTGTTTTATAGCGGCCCGCGAGTCATCTAAACAAAAAAGAATATTGTATGCTGATTATTAAAAAGGGATTATTGGTCTGTGGAGTATTTTTAAGCATGGCCGGACGGGCCCAACTTCACTCCGACGTAAAAATATTTGAGCTATCTGACGACCGGTCTTTTGGGTTATCACTTTCACCTGACGGTCAAACCGCCTATTTTGTGAAGGCCTACGGGGGGAGGCAGCGATTGGAGATCATGCAGTCGGAAAAGAAAAACGGGAAGTGGTCTGCACCCGAACCCGCTTTTTTTAGTGAAACCAGTACCCGGGAAATTGACCCGTTTGTATCGCCCGACGGGTGTTCTATCCTGTATAATTCCAGAAGAAACGGCGGAAAGGATAAAGACCTGGACGTTTGGATGGTCAAAAAGAAGGGCGGTAAATGGGGAAGCCCATTCCCCGTAGATGCAGTTAACGGCCTTGCGCATGAAACGTATGCTACCATGACGGCTGACGGCCATATTTATTTTGGTGTGGAGAAGGAGGGAGGCCACGGAGGGGGCGATATTTATGTTTCCAGGTGGGAAAACGGCAGATACCAGCCGCCTCAGAATATAGGTTGGCCGGTGAATACGAACCGTGATGAAGGGAACTGCTTTGTGGCGTCCGATGAGAGTTATATCATTTATTCTGCCAACGGGCACAGCCCGAATTTCGGCGGGTTTGATTTGTATATCAGCTTTAATTTTAACGGTATATGGAGTACTCCTTTTAACCTGAGCTCCGGCATTAATACGGCCGGCAATGATTTCTGCCCTACTGTTTACGGAAAAGATACCCTGTATTTTTCCCGGTCTGTGAAGGTAGAAGGGAAGCTGGTGGAAAATATGTATTCTACCCGGCTTAATCTCCCCTTGCTGAAAGCCATGGCGGCTCTGCAGACCGTTTCGGTTTTGGATAAGGCATTTCCGGATGGGAGTGCCTATGGCATAACCTTTTCTCCCGATGGGAAAACGGCCTATACCACGGTAAGCAATGACACCCGCTCCCTGTGTGAAGTGTACAGTATCCGGAAAGAGGAAACCGGAGATTTTATGAACCCGCAAAAGATGGGTGCCTGGAATATCACCGGAAATGTGGCTAACCCGGTGGTCAGCCATGACGGCTCCTTTGTATTGCTGCGGATTTCAGGAACGGATAATAACCCTGACCTGTACATATCCGGCAAAAACGAGGGCGATCAGTGGCAGCAACCTGTTCCTTTACCGGGTTACATCAACACGGCCATTGACCAGTATTACCCGGAGCTGACCCCGGATCATCATTTATATTATTCCAGTAACGGGGATGTGTTTTACGCAGAATATAGAAACGGGCAATGGCAGGTGCCCACACCGGTGACTGCCCTGAATACTCCTTCTTTTTCAGAGAGCAATATTGCCGTTTCCCGGGACGGGAATTTCCTGGTTTTTCTTTCTGACAGGTCCGGAAGCTACGGTTCTTATGACCTCCTGATCAGTAAAAACCGGAATGGAAAGTGGAGTGAGCCACTTAACCTGGGTCCGGGGATCAATACCCCTGCCATGGAATACCAGCCCCGCTTTTCACCGGATAACACCGAATTGTATTTTACCCGTTCTGTTTTTAAAGACGGAAAAAGGCAGGGGAGGGATACTGTGCTGAAAGTAAGTATTAAGGAATTGTTGAAGGTATTTGTCCTTCAGGAACCTGTAAGCCCCTGAGTGTTGACTAATAGAAATCAGTTTTAACCGTGACTGCCCCGGGGAGGTTACGAAGGATGTGGATGATGTTTATATGGAACGCCAGCAGGTTAAGCTCCTGGTCCAGCAGGAAAATTTTAGGGACTCCTTTGTCCAGGGATAGGGCTTCATAAAGTGCCTTTCCTTCCGGAGATTCCAGGGTCAGCCGGTAGTTTTCAAACGGGTAATGGTGTTTTTCCAGGATGTTTTTCCAGGCCTTTTTATCTTTATCTACGGATATATTGATAAAGGTCACTTTACTGGTATCAATGCTGGTGTACCACCGGGTGAGTAAAAGGTCATTTTTTAAGCAGGGGCTGCACCAGGAGGCTCCAAAGAGGAGTACGGTTTTCTTTTCGGGAGATAACCGGGATTTTAAGCTGAGGGTCTCACCGGTGGGGGTCTCCACCTGCACATCCTCTTTTATTAATTTTTGACCGGTATAGCTGCTGAAACGGTTTAGGTTTTCTAAAGAGGCGATCAAAATTTTCGCTGTAGGCACTTTCTTTTTCACCAGGTCCGTGATGCTGTCTAATTTTTGCCGGGGTATGGTCAGGTAGGTATTTGCCCCCATTAGATTGGGAATGAAGTACTTCTGCAGCGCGGCGTAATCTTCTTTGTTTAGTAGCTCTTCCAGTATAGCATATTGTTTGTTGAAGAGCAGGTTTTGCACTTTTACTTCCAAGAGATACTTATCCAGCGGATCTAAGTTATTTCCCTGGTTCCTAAGGAAGGAAAAGAGGGAGTCCATGGGTATATTTATATCCCGGGTTGAAGCCCCGGAAGAAGAATTGGCATAATAGGTATGGATATTATGAATGAGGTTTCTGGCGGAAGCCGACAGGGTATCCTGAATGATAAACTTATCTGCGGATTCCTGCTGAAACGTGATGTCTTTTTTTTCTTCCTTTGAACAGGCCAGGCCTATAAAGGCCATTAAGAGGTAGCAAAGTTTCATACAGGGCAGGCGTTTGATTTATAACTAAAAATTTAGTACAAAGATAGAGCCTTTTTGAAATGAACCTAAAATACCCGGAAATATTTTTGTGCAGGATGGGTGGAAAACAAAAAAGGCCGGAATTTCTTCCGGCCTCTTTTATGGGAGAGCTCACTTTCAGAGCTTCACTATCTTTTTGGAAACCTTTTCTTTTCCGTCTGACAGGGTCATATTATAGGCACCGGGTGCCAGGGAGCGGATAGCCACACTGGCGGTGTTTTCCTGTCCGAAGGTGATCTGTTTATCCAATACCAGGTGGTTATTGGGATCAAAGATCCGCAGACGGTAGGAAGTAGTGCCGTTAACTCCTTCTGCTTTGATGTTCAGGGTCTCGGAAATGGGGTTTGGATACACCGTAGCGTCAAAGGCAAAGCCCGCTGTAGCCGCCGGGATCATGATTTTTGCCGGTGCGGTATAAGCCGAAAACTCAAACGCAGGGTTCCAGGCCCGTACCCGGTAGAAGTAAGTTTTACCGGCCGAGACGTTTTCGTCGCGGAAAGAAGTGACATCTCTCCCCAGTTCTGCTATCTTGATATAGTTGGCATCGGTGTCTGTAGATTTTTCCACGATGTATTTTTCTTCTTTGATGGAATCATCCACCCAGGTCAGGTCTACGCCATTTCCGTTTCTTTTGGCTACCAGTCCGTAAGGCGCATTGGGTGCCGAAGTATAGCTGATAAAGAAAGGTCCTACGTTAGTATAAGGAGAAAGACCGGCTTCGTTTTCAGCGGCTATCCGGTAGAAGTAGCTTACCCCTTCTTTTACCTGGGTATCGGGCAGGCGGGTCTCATCCTGCTTCAGGAAGGTAAATTTGCTGAAGTTAGTGCCGTCCGTAGATCTTTCTACGTAGTACTGGCTTTCATCCGGGGTATCTGTCCAGGAAAGATAGAGCACCTGGTTACCGAAGTTGTCTTTATTCAGCACCCCTATAAAGTTCTGAACGGCTGACGGCGGACCGTAGGTAACATCGCGTACGGAGGTCCATTCGGAAAGCTTGCCTTTGTCGCTGTGGGTTCTCAGGAAGATATCCACCACGTCTTTCGGCTTCAGGCCTTCTATTTTGTATTGCTGTACGTAATTAGGCAGGTTTACCACGGTTTTCATCGGGCCGCCGTTCACGGAGATCGCCACTTCGGTATTAACCACGATATTCGTTTTACACACGTTATCCTGGTCGCCCGGATCCCAGGCTACGGTCAGGTAGGTAGTGTATTTGCTGAAAGGATCCTGCAGGGAGCGAACGTTCTTAGGCGGGTTAGGATTGACATACCCTTTGGTATAGATCTCAAACGGCCCTGAAAGCGTATTGCCGGTAGCGTTATAGGTAGTAACGCGGTAGTAGAACCTGGCTCCGGGCTCAGCACCCGCAAAGTAGAAAAATTTCTCATTGGGAGTTACTTCCCCGATCTTAGTGAAGTTCCAGCCGTCAAATGAGTATTCCACGTGCACGTTAACAATGTCTTCCTGACGTTCAGCGTAACTCCAGCTGAAGGCCACCCCGTAAGGGCAATCCTGCTCTACTTTAAAGTTTACGGCAGCCGGCGGCGGAGCTACTTTGGTAGTCTCGTATACAGGGTCTGACCAGGGGCTGGTATACGGCTGCGGTATCCCGGTAACCGTTCTGATGGCCCTTGCCGTGATCTTGTATTGGGTTTTGGGCTTCAGGTTCTGAATGATCTCTGCCGGAATTTCCGGGCTAGCTACCTTATCCACCGTTACCGTAATATCCGGACCTTCGCTTTCCAGCCGGATCTCAAACCCGGTTTCGAAAGGGTTAGTGTCTTTCAGGCCTACCGTTACCCGGTTTGGGGTAGTGAAGGCCTTATCCACCGTTATTACCGGTTTTACCAGCGGCCCGGCTACTATCACTTCTACCGGTGTGGTATAGGTGGAATAGGTGGTGTCTTTGGGGGTGACGGTGGCTTTGAAAGCCCTCACCCGTATCACATACTCTTTATCCAGGGTCAGGTTAGTTAGAGTGACGCTGGTGGTATTTAACCTGACGCTATCCACTTTAGCCGCCCCTTTAACATTATAATATACTTTGTAGCCGGTTACGGTGCCTGTAGTGGAGGCCGTCCATTCAATCAGCGCTTTGTTCTCCAGGTTAACCTGCTGTGCTTTTACGGCGGTGGGAGGATTTACCTGTGCATAGGTGAGAACGGAAGTCAGAAGGAGAGAAATGAGAAGTACAATTTTTTTCATGGAGGGTATATTTATTCCAATGATTTTTTACATTTTGCAAAAATACGCAGTATTTCATATTTCCGGAAATAAGTTTTTATAAATTTAGCGGGATGTAGTATAAAAATATTGATAGGGCAGCGTTTCCTCAATACCGGGTTTATTGTTAATTTTGCAGTAGGGCTTATAAAGTTGAATAATGGAGAGTTATGCCAAGATCCTGCTGATAGCGGCGCCGGTTTTCCTGGTGCTGGTGTTGTCAGAAAAATTATACGGGTACCTGAAGTTCCGGCATGAGTTCAGAACCATGGATACCATATCCAGCCTCAGCTCGGGGTATACCAATGTGCTGAAAGACGTACTGGGACTGAGTGTGACCATCCTGGGGTATGAATGGTTTTACCGCCACGTGGCCATATTTGAGATCCGTTCTACTTTCTGGGTGTATGTGACCGCATTTATAGCGCTTGATTTTTCGGGTTACTGGGTACACCGGCTCTCGCACGGCATTAATTTCCTCTGGAACCGGCATGTGATCCACCACAGCAGCGAGGAGTTTAATCTGGCCTGCGCCTTGCGGCAGAGCATTTCTGTGTTTATCAATATTTTTTCATTTTTCCTGATCCCGGCGGCCATCCTGGGGGTAAAGCCGGAGGTGATAGCGGTGGTGGCGCCGCTGCACCTGTTTGCGCAGTTCTGGTACCATACGGTGTACATTGGTAAGCTGGGCTTACTGGAGAAGGTCATTGTTACGCCTTCCCACCACCGGGTTCATCACGCCATTAACAAGGAGTATATTGATAAAAACCACGGGCAGATCTTTATTTTCTGGGATAAGTGGTTTGGTACATTCCAGGAAGAGCTCCCCTCCGCACCGCCCGTTTACGGCGTAACGCGACCCATGAGCACCTGGAACCCCATGAAGATCAATTTCAAGCATCTGGCGCTTTTGATCCAGGATGCCTGGCGGGCAGAGAACTGGTGGGATAAACTGCGGATCTGGTTTATGCCTACAGGCTGGCGCCCGGAGGGTTTTGAGGAGAAGTACCCCGTGAAGAAGATTGAAGACCCGTATCATTTTGAGAAATACAGCACCCGGTTTTCAGTGGCGGGCCGCGTTTTTATCTGGGTACAGTTCCTTTTCACCCTGTTTATGCTAATCTGGTTTTTCGGCAATATAGCCTCTTTTAGCGCTCAGGGACTTTTGAGCTATGGCCTGATGGTTTTTATGACCGTTTATGCCTATACGGATTTTATGGATAAAAACCGGTCCTTCCTGGTTTTCGAGTTTCTCAAAAATGCTTTCGGACTGGCAGTGTTATTAAGCACAGACCTGTGGCAGCCCGTATATGCCAGTTACCCCGTGATGCAGGGCGTGTACATCGGGTATTTTGTGCTATCTGGCATCCTGTCTGTGATTTTTTACAGGGCGGAATCCCGGGAGTACGAGGGGCTGGTGGTGACGAAATAAGAATGAAGTTCAAATTCTGAATAGCACTTTTTAAAGCGATTACTTTATGTTCCTCATTTACTCCAAAAAGTCCAGATCCCGGTTATGGGTTTCTTTAATAGTAAGGGTGGAGTAGAATCCTATGGCGTAGCAGAGGGCGGCTACCAGCGCGCCGGCCAGGATGGTTCCGGCGGAAGGCTTGAAGAGGGTAAACAGGGTGGTCATTAATACCACGGAGCCCCGCACCATATTAGGGATGGTGGTGGCGGCTGTGGCCCTCAGGTTAGTGCCGAACTGCTCAGCTCCCACCGTCACAAACATGGCCCAGTAGCCGGTCCAGAAGCCCAGCCATACGCATACGATATATACGGTGGTGACACTTTTCATTCCGCCGAAGAGGTAGTAGAGTACGCCCAGGAGCGACATGCCCATCATAAAGGCGATGGCCTTTTTCCGCGATTCCATCCAGTGGCTGATGAAGCCGCTGAGGAGGTCACCGGCTGAAATGCCCACGTAGGCCCACATGATGGCCATGCCGGGAATCACTTTTTCCGGGATGCCCAGCGCCTGGCCGAACTGGTTACTCAGGTACACCAGTATACCTATGCAGAACCAGGTAGGGAGCCCTATGCCTATGCATTTCAGGTATTTGAAGAAACGCTCCCGGCTGGAAAAAAAGGCAAAGAAATTGCCTTTGATCACATCTTCTTTTTGGGTCATGGATTTAAACATGCCCGATTCCAGCACCCCTACCCGCAGCAGGAGGAGCAGCACGCCCATGGCGCCGCCTACCCAGTAGGCAATGGTCCACTCGCCCGAAAGCTGTACGGTGTAGTTCGCTACCACCGCGCCGAATAAACCCACGCCGGCTACCAGCGAGGTGCCTTTGGCCCGGAGCCTGGGCGGTAGCACTTCGGAAACCAGGGTGATACCGGCGCCCAGCTCCCCGGCCAGGCCCACACCGGCTACAAACCGCAGCCATTTATAGGCTTCCACCTGGTTCATAAAATGGATATGCGGGATAAAGCCGCAGGCAATGTTCGCCAGGGAATAGGTGATAATGGAGCCAAAGAGCACGGACAGGCGCCCTTTTTTATCGCCCAGTGAGCCCCACAGGATCCCGCCGAGAAGCAGGCCGATCATCTGGAAGTTAATGATGGTGACCCCCACGGTGTCTACTTCGGTGGCGTTCAGTCCCAGGCTTTCCAGGCTGGGAATCCGTACTATTCCGAAGAGTTGAAGGTCATAGATGTCCACAAAGTAGCCCAGTGCGGCAATGATCACGGGCATACTGAAGAGGTATTGCAGGTCTGTTTTTTCTGATTTCATAGGTGTTAGAGAGGCACGTCCGTGCGTCTTTACAGTTTGCAGCCAAAAGCCAGGTCCCCGGCGTCGCCCAGGCCCGGCACAATGTAAAATTTATCGTTTAATTCCCGGTCCACATCGCCCACCCACAGCCGGCACTCAGGCAGGTGGGTGCGGATGTAATTCATGCCCTGTACGCTGGCAATCACGCAAACGATATGGGTGACCTTGGGCGTTCCGTAGCGCATAAGGCTGCGGTAGGCTTTCTCCAGTGACTTCCCGGTGGCCAGGATGGGGTCACAGAGGATGAGCATCTTGCCTTCTATGGAAGGACTGGTGATGTAATCCAGCTCTACTTCGAAGTCCTCACTGGCGGCATGCGCTCCGCGGTAGGCGCCGATAAAAGCGCTTTCGGCTTTGTCAAAATAGTTAATCACGCCCTGGAAAAGGGGCAGCGACGCCCGCAGCACGGTAGCTACCACCGGCTCATCGGCCGTTTTTTCAGTAGATTTTACACCGAGTACGGTTTCAGTTTCTATAGGAACGAAATCCATGGTCTTGGAGATCTCATAGGCGAAGATCTCACCCATACGCTCCAGGTTACGCCGGAAACGAAGGGGGTCTTTCTGGATCCGTTTGTCGCGGATCTCCGCCAGGAAATTTTTAGCGATCGAGCTTTTTTCAGAGAGTATCAAGGGTATCGGGCATTAATTAAATTGAACAAATGTAATAAACTGTAAGATTATTTTCTAAAAAGATAACGAATAAATGATATATGTGCTTTTGTATGGTATTTCTTTTGCTATATTCGCTTTTTTCAAAATTTAATTTCATGAGCGGGCTGCTTTGGGAGGCCCGCCGGGGGATTTAAAAATAACAGACTGATGCTGTCGAGAGTTGCGAATTCCGTGTATTGGATGGGCCGGTATATTGAGCGGATTGAAAATTATGCCCGGTTTATGAGTGTAAACATAAACCTTTCCTATGACCTGCCTGAAGTGATCAGCGATCACTGGAAGGTACTCCTGGAAGCTACTCATGACAAGCAGACCTATGACACCCTGTATGGCGATGATTCCGAGGAGAAGATCATTGATTTTATCACGTTTGACTCCCTGAATCCTAACTCCATCTATAGTATGCTGGGCAATGCCCGCGAGAATGTGCGTACGGTGAAGGAAGTGGTACCTAAGGAGTTCTGGGAGTCGATCAATAAGTTTTACCTGGGCTTTAAGAATTATACCTTTAACTCGCATCATGACATGAGCAGTATGATGGATTTTTACGACGGTATCAAACAGCAGTGCCAGTTCCTGACCGGGATGCTGGACGCCTGCCTGACCCGGAATGAAGCGTATTATTTCTTTGTGATGGGTAAGTTTATAGAGCGCGCCGATAAAACCTCCCGTTTCCTGGACATCGGTTACTTTAATTTTAAGACGGTATCGAATCCTAAAAATGTAAATTCCCAGGATCTCCTGATCTGGGCGGCCGTACTGAAATCTGTCAGCGCCTTTAATATGTACCGTCAGCAGTACAAGAGCCTGAAGCAGGATACTATCATAGAGTTCCTGATCAAAGACCGGTATTTCCCGCGGGCCATCTGCCATTCCATTAAGAAAGCCGAGTACGCCCTGTACCGGATCTCAGGTTCACGCCCGCAGAACGGCTACCGGAACCGGGCGGAGAAAAGCATTTCGGAACTGGATCACGTGATCGATTTCACGGAAACTTCAGAGATCATCCGGATAGGCCTGCACAAGTTCCTGAATGATTTCCAGATCAAAAATAACCTGGTAGATTCAGAGATCTTTAAGGTGTATTTTGATTTGAGTGCCGGCGGCAGGCAGTCTCAAGGTTAAAATCTTTTACATTTGCATTTGAAAACATACCTAATATAAATGACTTTTTGTCTCGGAGTGAAGACAGCCGACGGGCTGATAGGGTTAGCCGATAGAAGAATAACATCCGGAAGCGAGGTTTCCAGCGAAAAGAAGCTCTCCATCCACCAGGTACAAAACCATTCCCTGTTTATCATGACCGCCGGGCTGAGATCGGTACGGGATAAGGCCATTACCTATTTCCAGGAAGTACTGGATAATGAAGATTCGGGTTTTGATAAGCTTTACCAGGCGGTAAATTCTTTTGGTCAGAAACTGAAAAAAGTAAGGGAAGAAGATGAGGCCATCCTGCAGAAGGCCGGCCTTTCGTTTAATCTTTCGGCCATAGTAGGGGGGCAGCTGGAAAAAGATAAGGAGCATAAGCTGTTCCTGCTTTACCCGGAAGGTAACTGGATAGAGGTTTCGGAGGGCTCCCCGTTTATCATCATCGGGAACTCAGGCTATGGCAAGCCCATCCTGTACCGGAATATGAAGTACAATACGCCGCTGGACGAAGTGCTGAAGCTGGGTTTCCTGGCGTTTGACTCCACGCGGGTGAGCGCTAATGACGTGGATTTCCCGATTGACGTGCTGCTCTATGAAAAGGACAGCTTCAACATTGTGGAACATACTTATGAAAAGCAGGACCTGGAGCATATTTCCTACCAGTGGAACGCGCTCCTGAAAAATTCGGTGCAAAGGCTGCCCATAGACTGGATTGACCCTTTATTAAGAAAGAGACAGGTATGATTCTGGAAGTGGAACACCGGTTAAGCTACAGGTATAGCGGTTTCGTTCATCTGAACCCGCATTACTTTTACCTTACCCCGAACCTTACTCCTTACCAGCGGCTGATTTCGTCAGAGATGTCGGTTTTGCCGCAGGCGGATAAGCTGATCCGGAACATTGACCAGGAAGGGAATATCCAGCACGTGTGCTTTGTGAATATCGATACCCGGATGTTTGAGATCAAATCGGTGTTTTCCATAGAAAGCAGCGACTTCAATACGTATGATTTTATTTTTTTTCCGTATGAGTCTGCCAAATTACCGTTCCGGTACCCGGAAAAACTGGCCCGGTATACCGATATTTATTTTGCTGTGAGCCAGGTAGCCCCGCAGGTGTCGGCGCTGGCGGCCCGGCTGGCGGGAGAGGCCGGGTATAATACGATAGACTTTCTGTCAGGTGTAACAACATATATCAGTAAGAATTTTCGTTATATATCCCGGGAACGCGGAGCGGCCATGAAACCTGATGAAACGCTCCGGCTGGGAAGTGGCTCATGCCGTGACTTTTCCGTACTGATGATGGCGCTCTGTACGGCCCAGGGGCTGGTGGCGCGGTTTGTCAGCGGTTATCTTTTCGGAAGCTACCGGCATGAACATGACCTTCATGCCTGGGTGGAAGTTTTCCTGCCCGGCGGCGGCTGGCGGGGATTTGACCCTACAGAAGGACAGGCGGTAAATAAAAATTATATAGCGCTGGCTAATTCGCTGGAGCCCTCGGGGGTTAACCCGGTACGGGGTACTTTCCGCGGAATGCCGGGTGTGGAGTCAGAACTGGAAACCTATGTTTCTATTCGTGAAAAAGTGTAAGAATATTCGTATATTTTTGATTAATTTTGAACCCTTAATTTAACATTCGTGACATTAATTAAGTCGATATCCGGTATCAGAGGTACTATAGGCGGGAAAAGCGGAGAAGCACTTACCCCTTTGGACGTAGTAAAGTTTACAGCGGCATTTGCAGAGATGCTCAGGGCTGGTGCAAACAGGAAAGTGGTGGTAGGGCGTGATGCCCGGCCGTCAGGGAAAATGGTTTCTGACCTGGTGTGCGCCACCCTGAATGGAATGGGATTTGATGTGCTGGACCTGGGGCTGTCTACCACGCCTACCGTGGAGATGGCCGTTCCGATGGAAAAAGCGGCAGGAGGCATCATCATTACCGCCAGTCATAACCCCGTGCAATGGAATGCCCTGAAGCTGCTGAATGAAAAAGGCGAGTTTATTTCCGCCGCGGAAGGCGAGCAGCTGCTGGCCTGCGCGGAAGCTGAAGATTTTCATTTTGTGGAAGTGAAGCAGTTGGGGAAATATGAGCAGGATGATACCTATCTCGACAGGCACATTGAGGCTATCCTGGCCCTGTCATCGGTGAATGTGGAGGCCATCCGCAAAGCCGGCTTTAAAGTGGTGGTGGATGCCGTTAACTCATCCGGGGGATTTGCCGTGCCCAGGTTACTGCGGGCCCTGGGTGTGGAGGAGATCAAGGAGCTGAATTGTGAGCCTACGGGGCATTTTGCCCATAACCCGGAACCGCTTCCTGAAAACCTGAGGGCTATTTCTTCTGAAATGCAGAAGGGAGACTATGACCTGGGTATCGTGGTAGACCCGGATGTGGATCGCCTGGCGCTGATCTGTGAAGACGGCGAGCCATTCGGTGAAGAGTACACCCTGGTGGCTGTAGCTGATTATGTATTGAGCATTAATAAAAAAGGCAAGAATACCACGGTTTCCAACCTTTCTTCTTCCATGGCCCTGAAAGATGTGACGGTTCACCACGGTGGCGAGTATTTCTCGGCAGCCGTAGGCGAAGTAAACGTGGTGGAGAAAATGAAAGAAGTGAAGGCCATCATCGGTGGTGAAGGTAACGGCGGAATTATTTTCCCCGAGCTGCACTACGGACGTGACGCGCTGGTGGGCATTGCCCTATTCCTGTCGCACCTGGCTAAGTTCGATAAGCCAGTGGGATTCCTCCGTAAGAAATACCCTTCGTACTTTATTGCGAAGAAGAAGATCGAGCTGGAGCAGGGCATTGACGTGGATAAGATCCTGGAAAAGGTAAGCGGCAAGTACGCCAAGTATGAAATCGATACCCGTGACGGGGTGAAGATCTATTTCGATAAGGAATGGGTGCACCTGAGGAAGTCGAATACGGAACCCATTATCCGGATCTACGCCGAAAGCGAGTTTGAAACCACCGCAGGAAACCTGGCCGATAAGATCATCAAGGATATTAAGGAACTGATGAAAGGGTAATTTCCCGCAGGTAGAAAAATTAAAGGTGGAGTCCCGGCTCCACCTTATTTATTTTAGTAAGAATATGGCAGAGCCCCTGGTAAGTGTACATTTACTGACCTATAACCACGTAAAATTTATCCGGCAGTCGGTAGAAAGTGTGCTGGCTCAGAAGACCACTTTTCCGTTTGAGGTGATCATCGGTGACGACTGCTCCACGGATGGTACGTCCGCTATAGTAGACGAGTACGCCGCCCGTTACCCGCACCTGGTACGGGTGGTACGGGGAGAAAAAAACGGCGGGCCCCAGCCTAACTCCATCCGGATCCTGGAAAACTGCCGCGGCAAATACATGGCCGCCCTGGAAGGGGATGATTACTGGACAGACCCGTATAAGCTGCAGAAGCAGGCCGATTTCATGGAAGCCCATCCTGATTTCTCCATTTGCTTCACCAATACCCGGGTAGAGTTTTTTGACGGTGACGGAGAACCCTACCTGCTGAATCAAAACCTGGAAAAAGACGTGTTTGAGCTGAAAGACCTGATCGGGGAGAAGGAGATCTGGTTTATGGGCACGGCCACGCTCTTTTATACCATGAGCTCCATTTTCCCGGTACAGCCCTGGTTTCCCAAAACCAAAAGCGGGGATATCCCCATGATCATGCTGGCCGCCCGCCACGGGAAGATCAAATTCCTGCCCGATGTGACCGCCGCCTATCGCCGCCACGCCGCCGGCGCCAGCAATACGGACCACAAAGATGACGCCGTATTCCTGGAAAACAGGATCATGATGTACTCTAACCTGAACCGGGATACCGGCTATCAGTTCAATTACCTCTTCAAAAGAAACCTGGGTGGCTGGTATTATCTTCTCTTAAATTCCAGGCAACTGAAGGATAAATATTTCAAAAGACTCGGGGTAGCCTATCAATATATCAATCTCATGTACCCGGATATACCGCACCTGAAAGAGGTCATACGGGACCATATCGTGCCCGCCTGGGTGATGGATGCTTCGCGGTGGGTGAGGTGGAAGCTGGGGCTGATCAGGAAAGAGGATTAATGGCCCGGAATGATGGGGATACTTTTATCCTACCCGCAAAGTTTTGAGATTAGATAAAAAAACATTTTATACTACATCTAACTACTATAGAGAAAACAAAATCCCGATGAATGAGAGTTCCGGGAAGATAAGTTTTCCCACTCCAAAAGACAGGGAAGATATTATTGATAATTATAAACATTATTTAAAAAACAATAATAACAAATTGGAGAAAGGGTTATTGAATACAGGTCAGTTAGCTATGAAAGTAATTTATAGATTTTTCTTGTTTGTAGTTAGCTACAACCTGTCCGCTCAAACCATCATTTCCGGGATACTGCTTGACGAGCAAAAAAAGCCTGTTCCTAATGTCTCCGTTTCATACAAAAAGATCGGTAGCCAGGCTATCCTGGGGTTTGGAAGAACTACGGAAGAAGGTATTTTTAAGCTCAATATAAAACCGGTAGACACGGACAGCCTTAGCCTGGTCTTTAACCACATGAGCTATGCCCGTAAAACCATAAACGTCCCCCTGAAAACCGCCGATTATACGTTTACGCTGGAAGTAGAAGCCCGGGAGTTTGAGACCATCACGGTCAAACAACGTCCCATAACGATGCACAACGACACCATAAACTACAACGTAAATGCTTTTACCAGCCAACAAGACCGGGTTATAGCCGATATAATAAAGAAACTGCCGGGAGTGGAGGTTGTGGGCAATGAGATTCTTTACCAGGGGAAACCCATACAAAAGTATATGGTCAATAACCTGGATTTGATGGAGGGCCGGTACGGGATAATCAATAATAACCTGCCGGCCGATGCCGTGCGAAGTGTGCAGATCATAGAAAACAACCAACCGATTAAGATCCTGGATTCGTTAGTGTTTTCCGACAGGGCCTCGCTTAACCTGGAGCTTAAGAAATTTACGTCTACCGGTACCGGAAAAGCAGGAGTGGGGACAAGCCCGGCACTTTGGCTGGCGAACCTCACTCCCATGACTTTCGGCAAGAGTTTTCAGATGGTAAATTCCTTTCAAACTAACAATATTGGGCTGGATGTAAGCCGTGACCTGCGGGCATTTTATACCGGAGGCAATTATTTCGGGTCAGGAACCAATGCCGGAGCCGCCCCAAGCTATATATCGGTTAGGGGTGTAAGCACGCCTGGTTTTGATCAGAGGCGCTGGCTGGACAATAAGATTTTCCTGGCAAGCACAAACCTGCTGCAAAAGCTGAAAAACGGCATGGAAATAAAAGGAAATGCGTCGTATTATGACGATACCCAGAATAGAAGAGGCGTGACCTCTACCCAATATTTTACTTCGCAGGAACTTATTCTAAACACCGAGGAGATTAATAACCGCCACCGCACCAATGCCCTGGATGTAGGACTTTTGCTTGAAAAAAACGAGAAAAGCGTATATCTCAAAAATACCTTAAAGTTTAATAAACGGTGGAATACGGACCTTGGTCAGCTCCTTTTTAATAGCCAGACACCCATAGAACAGCGGCGGTCATTTACTGATATGACCCTGTTTAACCATTTTTCAGCAGCCAGGTTTATCGGCAAACAATTGGTAAACATTAATTCTAACCTGGAATACCACCACACACCACAAAGACTCTGGGTAAGCCCCGGGCAGTTTGAAGCTGTCTTAAACCAAAATGAGCCATTTGATGCGATGCAACAAAACGTTCTTTTCAAGGGATTCAGCTGGAACAATGGCTTAAGCTTTACCCGTCGTTTAAGAGGCTTTAGATTAAATCCTGCCCTGGCTTTGAAATATCAAAGTAACCGCCTGGACTCTTTTATAGAAACCGACAAAAAGCGGCTTGAGGGCGGGCTTTATACCAACCACACCACTAACGGTTTGCTGGAAACCGCACTTCGGCTTGGAGTCATGTGGGAAAACAATTTCTGGAAGATTTCAGGCCAAATTCCGTTCAGTATAAACAATTTCCGGATTGGTATTGCAGAGCAAAAGAACCTGACCCGTACCACTTTCAAACCGGGTGCGAACGTAACGTACCTGTTGAACAGCAAAAACGAAATAAGTTGGAATGGCTCTGCCGGAAACAGCTTTGGCGGGCTGAATAACTTTTACGATGCCTACATCATCAGCCAATACCGGAATATGCAGCGATACGAAGCCCGTCTTTTAGGTACTGATGACCTGGGTACAGGACTTTATTATCGGTTCAAAAATACCCTGAAAGCACAGTTCGCTAATCTGTCTTATAATTATTCCCAATCGTCAAGAGATTATATTTTCAATATGCAACTGGACTCTTTGGGCAGAAATACCACTCAGATAAACGACCAGATCAGCCGAAGTTCATCGCACCGGATTTCCGGTGGGGCATCCGTGTTTTTGAATAAATCCAAAACCGTAGTGAGACTTAGTGCAAGCATTTCCCGGACACAGGCAGACTATTTACTGAATAACGTCATGGGTAAGCAGCATAGCAACAGCTACAACACCACACTGGAGTTCATAAATAACTATTTTTCTAAGCTTTCAGCCGATTACAACACCTCTTTTGGTCAAACCAATAACCGGTTGCAAGGCAACAGAACCAACAAACTGATATTCATCAATCACTTTTTAAATCTCGTTTATTCGCCCACCACTAACCAATCGGTCTCTGTCAGTAACTCTTATTACAGAAACAACATTCCGAGTAAAAAAAAGCAATACTTTTTAGATGCTACGTACAGATACACCTTCAGGAAGTGGAAGACCGACCTGGAATTTACAGCCTATAATTTACTGAACAACAGCAGCTATGTTCAGCAGTTTTCGTCTACCTATGAACTGGTGCAAAGCCGGTTTGATTTGCGTCCGAGACAGTTTTTTGTGTCCACCATGTTTAGATTTTAGATCATGTTATACCCGGGCTTACCGGGTAATGGTAAATACAGTTAAGGAACTTTAATGTTTTATTTGTACGGATCCCGTTTTAATTTTAGGCAACAAATACAAAATCATGAAAAAAATCTATGGATTACTGCTATTGCTGATTCTTACCGTGCCGGGGAAGGCACAGATGAAGATCGATTACGAGACATTTAAGCTGGATAACGGGCTGACGGTTATATTTCATGTGGACCGGTCGGATCCGGTGGTGTCGGTGAATCTTACCGCGCATGTGGGTTCAGCGCGGGAAAAGGAGGGTCGCACGGGTTTTGCCCACCTGTTTGAACACCTGCTGTTCCTGGAGTCGGAAAACCTGGGCAAGGGCGGGCTGGATAAACTCACGGCGCGGATTGGAGGCTCAGGAGCTAACGGCTCCACCTCGCGTGACCGCACCAATTACCTGCAGACGGTGCCCTCCGATGCCCTGGAAAAGATGCTTTGGGCGGAGGCCGATAAGCTGGGCTGGTTTATTAATACGGTCACTGACCCAGTGCTGGCTAAAGAAAAGCAGGTAGTGAAGAATGAGAAGCGGCAGGGGGTGGATAATGCCCCGTACGGACATACGGAATACGTGATCGATAAGGCGCTTTACCCGGCGGGCCACCCGTACAGCTGGCAGGTGATCGGGTCACTGGAAGACCTGGACCGAGCCACGCTGGATGACGTTAAGGAGTTTTTCAGACGCTGGTATGTGCCTAATAATGTGACGTTGGTGGTAGCCGGCGATTTTGATACAAAACAGGCCCGGCAGTGGGTGCACCGGTATTTCGATGAGATCAAACGCGGGCCGGAAATCCCCCGCCAGGAAAAGCAGCCCGGTGTGGTTAAAGAAAAGGTGAAGCTGTATCATGAAGATAATTTTGCCCGGCTGCCCGAACTGACCTATGTATGGCCTTCCGTGGAGCTGTACCATGCAGATACGTATGCGCTGGATGTGCTGGCTTCCTACCTGACCGCGGGCAAGAGGGCCCCCTTCTACCGGGTGCTGGTAGAAAAGCATAAGCTGTGTTCGGAGGTAGACGGCTATAACTACAGCAGTGAGCTGTCCGGGCAGTTTCACCTGGCCGTGAGGGCATTTGCAGGCAAAGACCTGGATGAAGTGGCTGCGGGCATAACGGAGGCCTTCGCCCTTTTTGAGAAGGAGGGGATAGCGCAGAAAGACCTGGACCGCATCAAGGCCGGGCAGGAGCGCCGGTTTTATAACTCGCTTTCCAGTGTGCTGGGCAAAGGGGCCACCCTGGCGCAGTACAGCATCTTTGCCGGTGATCCCGGGTATGTGGAAAAAGACATTCAGCACATGCTGGCCGTAACGCCCGATGACGTGATGCGGGTATATAAAAAGTATATAAAAGATAAAAATTACGTAGCTACCAGCTTTGTGCCGAAGGGATCGCTCCAGCTGGCCCTGGAAGGATCTGTTAAGGCGGATGTGGTGGAGGAGAAGATCGTGGAAGGAGCCGAGGAGACGTTTGACAGCTCTGTTCAGGCCACCTATGAAAAGACCCCTTCGGTGATTAACCGGAGCCAGGAGCCGCCCTACGGAAAGGTACCGGACGTAAAAGTACCCCCGGTGTGGGAGCAGGCCCTGGAGAAAGGGGCAAAGGTATATGGAATCCAAAATAATGAGGTGCCCCTGGTACAGTTGAATATCCGCATAGACGGCGGCCAGCTGCTGGAGGATAAGCCGGGCACGGCTAACCTCACCGCCCGGATGCTGATGATGGGCACAAAGAACAAGACCCCGGAACAGCTGGAAGAAGCCATTCAGCAGCTGGGTTCCCAGATCCATGTGGCCCCTTCCAAAGAGGCCCTGGTGGTATCAGTAAGTACGCTGGCCCGGAATTACGAGGCCACCCTGGCGCTGGTGCGCGAGATCCTGCTGGAACCCCGCTGGGATGCAAAAGAGCTGGAACTGCTGAAAAGTGCAGTGGCCAGCCAGCTCCGGCAGCAGGAAGCTAACCCAAACAGTATAGCCGTTAACCAGTTTGCCGGCCTGCTATACGGTAAGGAGCACATTTATGCCCGGAACCTGCTGGGGAACATTGAAGCCGTGAACACCCTGACCATGGAAGACCTGAAAGCCTTCTACGGAAAGGCCCTGGCTCCATCTGTAGCCCGCATTCATGTGGTGGGTGCGCTGGATAAGAATAAGGTGATAAGCCCGCTTCAGCAGCTGGTTTCGGCCTGGCCGGCTAAAACGGTGAAGATCCCGGCATTTACAGCGCCGGCAGCGCCTTCCGGTGCCCGGGTGTGGTTTTATAATATCCCGGATGCCAAGCAGTCGGTAGTAAAGATTGGTAACCTGGCGTTAAAAGCTACCGATAAAGACTTTTACCCGGCCACGGTGGCAAATTATATCCTGGGTGGCGGCGGCTTTGCTTCCCGGCTGACCCAGGAGCTGAGAGAATCCAAGGGCTATACCTATGGGGTGTATTCCGCCTTTTCCGGCTCGGGTTATACCGGCACATTTGAGATTTCCAGCGGGGTGCGTACTAATGTCACGCTGGAGTCACTGCAGTCCATCCTGGCCATCCTGCGGAACTACGGTCCGAGCTTTACCCCGGAAGACCTGGAAACTACCCAGGGTTTCCTGATCAAAAGCCAGGCACGGGCCTTTGAAACGGCCGGAGCCAAGCTGGCGGTATTGGAAAATATCAGTAAGTACGGCTGGAAGCCTACTTATGTTAAAGACCGGGAGCAGATCGTTAAAAAGATGACCCTGGAGGAGATCCGGCGGCTGGCCACCCGTTACCTGAACCCCGATAACATGATCTGGCTGGTGGCCGGTGATGCCACCACGCAGCTGGAGCGCCTGAAGGCGCTGGGCCTGGGTGAGGTACAGCTGATTAACGGGAAATAAAAGGAGAAATATTAGCCCGGCAAACGGTTTAAAAAGCAGATTGTCTGCTTTTTAAACCGTTTCGATTCCGAGGTTTTTATGGGTTTCGGAGATTGCCCGCTCATTTTTCTCCTCCATCCAGGCCTTACCCCGGGTCTTCCGCATGAAGTTATCAAAATAGCGCTGAATAAAGACATTATAGGCAGCCAGCGCCAGGTATTTCGGCTTCTTGGGTAGGGCCCGGAGGCTCATGGAGAAGCTGGGCGTCAGGTATTTCATGTAATGCCAGTAGCCTTCCGGCATATAGAGCATTTCGCCATGATTCAGGTCACAGATATAGCCTTTGGCATATTTTAAAGCCGGGAATTTCTGAAAATCCGGGTTGTCAAAGTCAATGGCCTGGTGCGAGATCAGGGCATGCGGAATCTTGTACAGGTAGCGGGTTTGCTCCGGATCAAAGATGATGCACTGCTTACGGCCGTGAAAATGGAAATGGAGGATATCGGAGTAGTCAATGTCAAAGTGCATGAAGACCTTGGAGTTTTCACCGCCAAAGAAAAGCATGGGCAACTGTTTCACAAGGGCCAGCCCGATATCCGGCCAGCGGAAATCTTCTTTCAGCTGGGGTACTTCCTTCATGATGTTATAAAGGAATATCCGGTAGGAGGTAGGCCCTTTTTCCATGATATCCAGGTATTCCGACATTTTCATACGGAGGTTAGGCTCATTCACCTTTTGCTCATGCGTAATGGGGCGGCCATCATAAACAGGCACCATTTTATCACCGGCAATTTCCCGGATATAATTCAGGTGCCACTTCTCCCAGGCCGGCCAGTCTTCGGTGAGACGTTCCACTACTACCGGCTTTTGCGGGATAAAATAGTTTTCGAGAAACTCTTTGCGGGTTATATTTTTAACCCTTTCTATAGGTCTGAGATCTAAGTTGTTCATAGCTTATAGAATGATTCTAGAGACAAATTTAATTTCTTATTTCGGAACTTCATAGCTTTTATATTTTCTTGTCCAGTCCAGGGCACCATAGGTGGCTATGAAGCAAAACACCAGGTAAAGCAGGGAATACAGGCGGATTTCTTTGGTATAATACAGCACACAGCTGATGATATCGATCAGCAGCCACATCCACCAGGTTTCCACTTTCTTATTCATCATCAGGAAAGTAGTAGCCACGCTGGCCACCAGGATGAAGGAGTCAATGTACGGGAAGGCGCTGGGCAGATGAAAGAGGTCCGGCAGGATCTCGTGCAGGTTTTTGGCAAAAAAACCAAACGCCAGTGTAGCCACTGCCACTCCCACTATAAACAGGAGGTAGTTTCCGGTGGACAGGCGCGTGATCCGCAGTTCCATTTTCTGGTTTGCTTTTCCCGCTTTGGGAAATTTCCAGAGCCAGAAACCGATGATATTGGTAGCAAAAAAGAACACCTGGAGAAACATATCCGGGTACAGCTGGCTCTGATGAAACATGATGAAGGCCAGGCTCACATTAAAAAGCCCGATGACCCATGACCATACGTTTTCCCTGGCCGAAAGCCACACGGCCAGTCCACCCGTAAGCGTGGCCCAGAATTCCAGGTGGCTCATCTCATAGCCGAAAACCGTAAAGAAGATATTTTTGAGGCTAAAAAAATCAGGCACGATTCAGGGGCTTTTGTTTATAAAGGGGGACCGTGCTGCAGGGCTCGCCAAACATCAGGCTCTTCACCAGCGGCCGCAGCCTGCGGGTGATCTCTACATACACATAAGGAGGGATGTCTTTATCGCTGCAGCCTTTCACCACCACGCGGGCGTCACGGTAAGGCTCCCAATCAAAGCTGTTCAGTATATCATCAAAAAGCTTTTTCTCCAGGTCTTCCACCGTACCAAAAACCACAGTGCGGGCATAAGGTTCCAGGTGAACGGCCAGCAGCATGTAGGCCCACATGGGCACTATGGCGTCTTCGGAGCAGGTGATGGCCACGTTTTTTCCACTGTACTGCGCCCAGTCATGTTCTTTCAGAAAGGCCCTGAAGTCTTTCTCTTTCAGGATCAGCCCCATAAAGAGGTTATCTTTAATGTCATACAGCACCCGTTCTCCGGGAGGGTAATGTTCCTCCATATCCAGGGTGATGAGCCCGCTCAGCGCTACTTTATTGATGATTTGATCTTCCACCGCGTGTCTTTTGGGATATAACAAAAACAGGGGCACGAAGGTTTAAAAACGGGTGAGGTTTTGAACCTGCCCTGCCGCCAGCTTCAGGTGCAGTAAACGCAGGAAGGTGCGGTAGTAAATGTATACCTGCTGTACCAGGACGATGACTATGACGCCGGCAGCAGAGCGTATCAGTTTATCAGTCAGCAGGTAAAGCCCCAGGCCGGCCAGAACCGCCAGTAGTAAGGAAATGAACAGCAGAGCAGGCCGGAAAGAATGGGTAACGGTACGTATAGCCCCGGTAAAAGCTCCGGAAACGCTCTTTTCTGTCGTACCCACCAGGATCACCCGGGCGTAGTCCCACACCAGGAAAAGAAATCCCTGGCCCAGCAGGAAAAACAGAACGGCAGGTACATGCCGGAGCAGGGCCATGCGGTGATCCGGCTCATCGGTCAGGCCCTTCGCGAGCACGGAAATGAACACGGCCAGGGCGGTACAGATCAGGGCCAGCAGGCCCGTGACGATGGCCAGTATTAACATACGCCCCCAGTACCTCCCGCTTTGAATAAGAAAGCGCTGCATCCGGAATTTATTCTGGAGAACGGCATCGGTAAACCCGCCGGAGAAGAAAGTAGTACCCAGGGCGGCTATCGCCGCCAGCAGGAGTACCCGCAGCAGGTAGGGGCGCAGCACTTCGGAAAAGGCCCGCAGGGCATCCATAAAGATCATGAAGTCAAAATCCGCGATCAGGGAATTTAATGCCAGGGTATGGCCGGTTTCCAGCAGGAGGGTCCGGTAGAAAGGGATGGCCACGGCCAGTGCCGAAAGAAGCGAAAGCAGGTAATGGAAGGTCACTACGTTCCGGTTCTTCCACAGAGCTTGTATCATCGGAGCTTGGGATTTTGGAGGTGGCGCTGAGCATCGCGGATGCTCTTTTTGTCCAGGTTCTTCAGGAAGGCCTCGGTGAGGTTAATGCCGGTTTGATTAGCCAGGCAGATGAGCACAAAAAGTACATCGGCCAGTTCGTCACCCAGGTCTTTGCCTTTATCGGATTCTTTCTCCGACTGATCGCCGTAGCGGCGGGCCATAATGCGGGCCACTTCGCCCACTTCTTCCATGAGGATAGCGGTGTTAGTCAGCTCACTGAAGTAGCGTACGCCGACGGTCCGCACCCACTCATCTACCATTTCCTGGGCTTTCTGAATGTCCATAGTTTAAATTACAGGTAATTATTGGCCCTCAGCTAAGTAACCCTGACCAATGCGTAAATTTAGGGAAAAGGGATGGAATATCTACAGGCTGATCCCAGATTCCATATACCGTAGAGCCGCTGCCGGTCATGGAGGCATACAGGGCACCTCGGGTGTAGAGGGTATCCCTGATCTCACCGATGAGCGGATGTTTACGGATCAATGGGGCTTCAAAATCATTTACCAGCAGGCCTTTCCACCCGGCCACCGGTTTTTTAACGATCTCTTTCACGGAGATTTCCGCTTTCCGTGGAGTGATGCCGGCGTAGGCTTCGGCCGTGGAAATATGGATGCCGGGGTTCACCATTACCAGGTATTTCCCTTCCAGGCTGAGCGGGCTGGGCTCCATTTCCGTACCTCTGCCGTAGCAGAAGGCCGGCCGGTTTTCAATGAAAAAGGGGCAGTCGCTCCCCAGCCGGGCGGCATAGCTGCATAGCTCCTCTGTGCTCAGACCCAGCTGTAACACCTGGTTAATCAGCTTCAGTGCAAAGGCTCCGTTAGAAGACCCGCCGCCGATGCCCGCACCCATGGGAAGTATCTTATGAAGATGAATTTTCACCTGTTTTTCCGGAGGGGCCAGCAGCTGCCAGGCTTTCATGACCAGGTTCCGGGCGGTTTCGCCGGGGATATCCAGGCCGGAGGTGGTGAAGGAGAAATCTTCTGCCGGCAGCACTTCCAGCACGTCGGCCCAGGGAACCGGGTAAAAGACCGACTCCACGTTATGATAGCCGTCTGCCCGCTTTTCAGTGATGTTCAGACCCAGGTTAATTTTAGCGTTCGAGAAACCGAGCATTCCGGAAAGTTTTGCTCAAAAATCAGTAAAGTTTTTACATTAAGCAAAATAATCCCTAATTTTGTGCCCCCGTATGGAGTAAATGGTTCTTTCGTACGGCATTATTAACTTAAACTTATCAGAACCAAATGTCACAAAAAATCAGAATTAAGCTGAAGTCATTTGACCACAGTCTGGTGGACAATTCAGCAGAGAAGATCGTTAAGGCGGTTAAATCTACAGGTGCTACAGTGAGCGGTCCTATTCCGCTTCCTACGCGTATCGAAAAATTTACAGTTTTACGGTCGCCTCACGTTTCCAAGAAGTCAAGAGAGCAGTTTCAGTTAAGTACTTACAAAAGACTTATTGATATTTTCTCGGCCAGTCCTAAGACGGTAGACGCTCTTATGAAGCTTGAACTGCCTGCGGGTGTTGACGTAGAGATCAAAGTGTAGTTATTCCTGCACGAAATCTGAGATGCCCGGAGCCGAAGGCTCCGGGCATTTTTATTTCCCGATATTCCCTTCCGTCTTAATGATTTCGAGGTGCCTTTCGTCTCTTTTTTCAGGCTCGTATTTGGTGAGCATGGTGAGCCAGAGCGACCGTGACCAGCGGAAAATGAAGCCCGTCATCAGTAAAGTGGCTACTAGGTAAACCACGGCAAAATGAATCCAGCCGTAATGTTCCCTGAAAAAGAAAAGATAAACGAGGAGGATGGCTACAAACAGGGCTACGTTCAGGGCGTAGGAAACAAACATGGACCCATAGAAAAAACCCGGTTCTTTTTCATATTTCAAACCGCATTCCGGGCAGTATTTGTGCATTTTAAAAGGCTTTCCTGAAAATGGCAGATGGTCTTTGTATAGAAATAAATCACCTTTGGTACAACGTGGACATTCTTCTTTTATAGCAGAAGTAAATTTACCCATTCTTAACTTTTTTTTTGATAGCACAAATATACCTTTTTTCAGGCAGTGATTATTTATACTTTTTGTCAGGAATGATGTAAAATTATCCCCGATGATGATAAAGAGCCAGCTCGTCGATGGGTTTTTGGATCACTTTCCCTATCTGCAAACCATAGCCGGCGGCCACTTCTTTCAGGATACTTTCAAAATAATAGGCCACTGAGCCCACACAGCCGGTTTCTGTCCGATGGATCTGCGGGTATTTCAGCAGGTATTTTTCAAAGAAGAGGCGGAAGCTGCCACGGATGAGCTCAGCACACCAGGGCTCGTGCTGATTTTCCAGCAGGAAAGGACAAAACTGCGCAAAGTACTTATTGGGCCGCTCCTTGCGGTAGGCGTTATCCAGGATCTCCAGGCGGTCTTTGGCGCCGTAGATGTCTTCAAAGCGCTGGCGCACGCTAGCAGGCATTTCACGGTGCAGGTAACCCAGGATGAGGGATTTTCCCAGGTGGCCGCCGGAGCCTTCATCGCCCAGCCAGAAGCCCAGGGGCGGTACCTGGAAGGCTATGCCCCGGCCATCCCAGTAGCAGGTGTTAGAGCCTGTGCCCAGGATGCACGCCAGGCCGTCAGCATCACCAAACAGCGCGCGGGCCGCGGCGATCACGTCAGAATAGGTATAAACGGGCACGGTTTGGCCCAGCACCCGGAGAATTCCCTGGGCCACCACGTCTCCTTTAGCCGGATCTGTGATTCCCGTGCCGTAAAAATGAACTTCCCGTATAGGAAATGGTGTTTCATGAGATAAGTGCGGCCGGAGTTCTTTTTCTACGGTATCGCTGTTAACAAAATAAGGATTAAGACCAATGGTCTCAAAAGAGCTGCCGGCTTCCCCCAGGAGCCTCCAGTCTGTTTTGGTGGAACCGCTTTCTGCCAGCAGGATCATAGGATTATACAGGTTAATTTATGTCTGAATATCAGATTTTTACACTCCCCAGCGGAATACGTATAGCACACAAACAGGTCAGCGGCACACAGGTGGTGCACTGCGGTATCATGTTTGACATCGGCAGCCGTGATGAACTTCCTCATCAGGCCGGGCTGGCGCATTTCTGGGAGCATATGGCGTTTAAAGGAACAAAAAAACGCAAATCTTACCACATTATCAATAGCCTGGAGTCAGTAGGCGGCGAACTGAACGCCTATACCACCAAAGAGAAGATCTGTTTTTACGCTTCCGTGCTGGACGAGCACTTTGTGCGGGCGGTAGACCTGCTGACCGATATAGCCTTTAACAGCACCTTCCCGGAGAAACAGCTGGAGCTGGAGCGGGGGGTGATCCTGGAGGAAATGGCCATGTACCTGGACTCGCCCGAAGACGCCATCCAGGATGAGTTTGACGGCCTGGTGTTTCCTGACCATGCCCTGGGGGTGAATATCCTGGGTACGCAGGAGAGCGTGAAGGGCTTCACGCGGGAAGACTTTAACCGCTTTATTTATGAAAACCTGGATACGGAGCGCACCGTGCTGTCCGTAGTAGGCAACCTGGATTTTAAAAAGGCGGTGAAGGTGGCGGAGAAGTTCCTGAAGGATATTCCCCTGAAAAAAAGCCCGCGCGTACGGATCCGTCCGGCCGGATATACCCAAAAGGAGGTGACCGTTAAAAAAGACAATAACCAGGCCCAGGTGGCCATAGGCCGGCCGTCTTTTGAGCTGGCCAGCCCTGACCGCCTCCCGTTTTTTGCGCTGGTAAACCTTTTGGGCGGACCGGGCATGAACAGCCGCTTTAACCTTACCCTGAGGGAAAAATACGGCCTGGTGTACCAGATAGAAGCCAGCCTGGTGTCTTACTCGGATACGGGGCTGTTTAGCATTTTCTTTGGTACGGATGCCCGTAACTTACAGAAGGCCTTCCGCCTGATCAGCAAAGAGCTGGAACTGCTCCGGAGCAGGCCCCTGGGCGATATGCAGCTCAAAACCCTCAAAGACCAGCTCAAAGGCCAGCTGGCCATGGCTGAAGAAAGCAAGCAGGGCTATATGCTGATGATGGCCAAGAGCATCCTGGATCTGGGCTACGTAGAGCCGCTCACTGATATTTTCCGGGATATAGACACCATCCGCGCCGGCAGGCTGCAGGAGCTGGCCGGGGAGATGTTTGCGGAGGAGGAACTGAGCCGGCTGGTGTATAATTAAGGCTATCAGTGCGAATCCCGCGTCACCACGCTCCCGGAGCTCCCCCTCAGGAAATCCAGGTCAGCGCCCTGATCAGCACCCATCACATGCCGGATATACATGCTCACGTAGCCGCGGGTGGCCGCAGGCGCGGGCGACTGCCAGGCGGCACGCCGGCGGGCGAGCTCTTCCTCTGACACCAGTAGCTGCAGCAGCCGGCTTTCCACATCCAGGCGGATCAGATCACCGTTTTCTACCAGGGCCAGGGTGCCGCCAATGGCCGACTCGGGCGATACGTGCAGCACCACCGTGCCGTAAGCCGTACCGCTCATGCGTCCGTCAGAAATACGCACCATGTCTGTGATGCCCTTTTGCAGCAGCTTTTTAGGCAGGGCCATATTTCCCACTTCCGGCATACCGGGGTACCCCACAGGCCCCACATATTTCAGAACCATCACGCAGGTTTCGTCAATATCCAGGTCAGGATCATCTATGCGGGCATGGTAATCTTCTATGCTTTCAAAGACCACTGCGCGGCCGGTGTGGTTCATCAGGGCCGGAGTGGCCGCTGAGGGCTTCAGCACGGCGCCATTTTCTGCCAGGTTACCTTTCACCACCACTATGCCGGCCTCGGCCTGGATTGGGGCAGACCAGGGGGCTATAACATCCGTATTGTAGCATTCCTGGCCGGAACCGATGTTTTCATGATGGCTTTTACCGGTGACGGTCACTACATTCTCATGGAGCTCGTTCCGGAGCTGATCCAGCACCACCGGCAGGCCGCCGGCGTAGTAGAAGTCTTCCATGAGGTATTTCCCCGAAGGCATCAGGTTTACCAGCAGCGGAATACGGCTGCCCAGGTGGTCAAAATCCTCCAGGTTAAGCTCTACACCCACCCGCCCGGCAATGGCTAGCAGGTGAATGATGAGGTTAGAGGAGCCGCCCACGGCAGCGTTTACCTTAATGGCATTTTCAAAGGCCTCACGGGTCAGGATCTTATCAATGGTGAGGTTTTCACGCACCATTTCCACTATACGCCTGCCGCTGAGCTGGGCCAGCACCCGCTTACGGGAATCCGCCGCCGGAATGGCCGCCGCCCCGGAGAGCGTGAGTCCCAATGACTCCACCATACAGGCCATGGTAGAGGCCGTGCCCATGGTCATGCAGTGGCCTATGCTGCGGCTCATGCAGCTTTCGGCAAACTCGCATTCTTCCTGGGTCATGCGGCCGGTTTTCATATCTTCATCAAACTTCCATACATGGGTGCCCGAGCCTATGGTCTGGCCCTTGTAATGGCCGTTCAGCATGGGACCACCGGGTACCACTATGGTAGGCAGGCCTACGCTGGCAGCGCCCATTACGGTAGAAGGCGTGGTTTTATCGCAACCGGTGAGCAGTACCACCCCGTCTATAGGGTTTCCGCGGATAGACTCCTCGGTATCCATACTGGCGAGGTTACGGAAAAGCATGGCGGTAGGCTTCAGGAGGGTCTCGCCCAGGCTCATGACGGGAAACTCCACCGGGAAGCCACCGGCTTCCAGCACGCCCCGCTTGACCCGCTCGGCCAGGTCATTAAAGTGGGCGTTACAGGGCGTAAGCTCACTGAAAGTGTTACAGATGCCAATGACCGGGCGGCCGTCAAACATATCAGTAGGCATGCCCTGGTTTTTCATCCAGCTCCTGTAAATGATGCCGTCTTTATCGCGTTTTCCAAACCACCCGCGGGAGCGAAGTTCTTTGCTCATGAATATACTATTTAAGGTCCCTGCTAAAATAGGGCAAAAATCTGAGAAAGTACGGGATGAAAATATTTTATTCAAATTCTTTTTACCTGTTTGGAAACTCCGGATAAATCTTCTACCTTTGCACTTCGATTTCGGAAACGAGGTCGAGACATAAGTGAAAAGTTACGCTATTTTTCGATTTATGGGACCAGCCGGCCCTATCGTCTAGCGGTTAGGACACGTCCCTTTCACGGATGAAACCGGGGTTCGATTCCCCGTAGGGTCACTTAAGGAGACACTGATTATCAGTCGTCTCCTTATTTTTTAGCATAATAGTATATCTACCAGGCTGTTACCGCCTGGTTATTTAGAGTTCGACTTCTATTGTCAATATCTTTAGCTCTTGAGTTAAATTTGTTCAAAACTAACCTAGAGATATCTCTATGGCGCTTTTTTGGTTGTTCGATTTCTCCCTAAGGTTTCGGAATCCTGATCTATATCTGAATTATTCCATTTTTGCTAAAAGGTATAGAAAATCTAGTATAATACTTGTATCACCTTCGTCAACTTGGATACCATTTTTTGACAACATTGCAATGGCCCAGTACCCATTGTCCATTTTTATTACGCTTCAACTCGACTGACCAACCTTGGCTGCTTTCCATAAAAAATTATATCCTAATAAACATGACGTTTTTTAACGTCTTCATATAAGCCGATATAATTGTAAATGGCTTTATTACATTCTTCAACCAAATCATTGATATCAAACATCCTACTGAAATTAGAAAAGCACTTATCCAATGCCTGATATCTAATTTGCACATGTTTATTTGCTGCCTTTATCGTTTTATAAATGTTCGACAGATACCGTATATAGCAATGGTTTGCCGTTAATTTTTTGTTTTATTTCTAGTGTTTGGTGGGGACCCGTTTGATGATTATATAATTTAAAGGTCTGATCGCTTACAAACCAGCCATGTTCTATTCCTGCGTCCGGACGGATAGTTACTTTAAATTCGTTATTTGCAAATTCGAAATATCGGAAGTGCGGTAAGTCGTTGTTAACTGCCGTAACATTGGAAATTCCCACAGCTTCTGAAAAATCAATTACGGCATTATTGCGGTCTGTAGCATTCTTGAAGTTATGATAAATCAAACGCGGCGATCTGTCTTCGATGAAGGACATTCCTTCAAATTCAAAGCTTTCTATTGAAAAATTCAGCAATGAGCTGATTTTTTGAATAAATTGCACAAGTAAAAGACAGCCAAATGGGGTTTTTAAATATCTGTCAGCATATTTTACGCGAAAAGATTTGCTTTCCATTTTTTCACTCAAGTCTAATTTATCACCAATAGTGGTTATCAATAAATCGGCAATTCCATTAGATAGCAGTACCTGATGCGGCTCCTCAATATATGCTTCAGCCATAGATTGTTCGTCGATATTGATTGTCAACGCTTCTAATGCCTCAAATGCATTTTTTTGACGTTTATAAATTCTACCCTCAGTAGAGTTTCCCCAATTTTCATTAAATCTGTTCTCAAAACTTTTCGTCAGATACTCGGTAATTTGACCATCTGTATTCATAATTTCGCATACTAATTCAAGCGGTCCAGTTTGGTTTGCGGTAGACTGTTTCAGACCTGACCAGGCTGCTAATTGAATTATCGAAATTTTTTCCTGTACATTTAATGTTGACGGACACTCTGTTAGTACAAATTCGATGTTTGCAGTTCCACGCAGCTTAGTTATCGACGGCAGTTTATCGAAATCCCAATCAACCGGGTTCCCTTTGCCATATAGGCGAATTTCTTTGATTTTATTGAGGTAACGCAATCGGCCTATCTCATTTTTAATGCCTCCACTTAATGTTTGCACATTGGGATATTGAAAGGCAATTTCTTCCGGTACTTGTTGATCTGCGATACGTGTGAGCCATTGAAGTACAGGTCTTTTATCTAACCGGTCTATATGCCATTGTGTTGTCCGATCAATCAAGCATTTTGTACATGCTTGTTCGCAGCTGCATCGGCTTAAAAGCTCACGCGCCTCCCTAAATATTTCATCTGCGTAAGAAATAAACTGTGATGAATAGCCAGCCCCACCTTTAGCAGTGTCAAAAATAAAAATGGTCGAAAATCCCTCGTAGTTCTTTACGCCAAAGCTAATTTCTGATTCTTCGATAGCCAAAAAATGAGCTAATTGCTTACTTAGTACCGCTCCTAAAGTATATAGCAAAGTCTTATCCGATGAATATCGGTCGTACTCGTCCTTAACCCTTAACTCACAAAAATCAGTTTTAAATCGCCCGCCGAGAATCATGTTTGTTCGAATGGCATATAGGTTGTCATTTCCCGTACACCTATTGTTTCCATCATTATTGTTGTTTTTTCCGCCGCGCAGCCTTTTATGGTCATTCAATTTAGTGACCTCGGTTTCTGCTCTACCACAATGCAGACAAACCGCAAAACCCTGACCAGCGCCGACATTGTAAAATAGGATCTCGGCATCTTCTTCACTTTCCCTTGTCTCAAAAAGTGCCGTACTTTCGTGCTGCCAAGGGCGTATGTTCATTAATAAAGGATCGACATATTGAACCGATGAGGCTTCATTTATTTTCCGGGTAGGCGTCTCATAT
>JAHBUH010000020.1 GCA_019638185.1 Leadbetterella sp. | reverse complement strand
CTTTTAGTTCAAATTATTGTTGAAATTATTATATGCTCCTATAAAAAGCGATACACGGTGGTGGTTTTATAGATCTCGCCGGGCTTCAGGGAAGTAGACGGGAACGACGGTTGGTTCGGCGAATCCGGGTAATGCTGGGTTTCCAGGCAGAAGCCGGTACGGTACGGGTAGCTCAGGCCGCCCTTTCCTTTGTATTCCCCCGTCATGAAATTACCAGAGTAAAACTGGATGGCAGGCTCCGTGGTGAGCACTTCCATTTCCCGGCCGGATTTCGGATCCGAAACCCGGGCCACGGGTTTCAGCGTGGTGCCGGAGTCGGTAAAGACCCAGCAATGGTCATACCCTTTGCCGAAACGGATCTGCTCGTCACTGGCACCAATACCTTCACCTATACGCTTGGCCTTGGTGAAATCAAACACGGTACCGGCCACGGCCCGGCGCTCACCGGTAGGGATCAGCGTTTCACTGACCGGCAGGTAGCGGTCAGCGTGCAGGGTCAGCACGTGATCCGTGATAGGACCGGCCTTTCTGCCTGCCAGATTAAAGTAGGCGTGGTTAGTCAGGTTAACCACGGTTTCCTTATCCGTGGTAGCTTCGTAATCGATTTTCAGGGCGTTATCTTTCTGAAGGGTGTAGGTGACCGTGACGTTCAGGTTACCCGGGTAGCCCTGCTCCCCATCTTTGGAAAGATAGGTCAGTTTCAGTTGAGGTTCTTCGCCGTCTACCGGTGTGGCTTCCCACAGTACTTTGTCAAATCCTTTTTCACCGCCGTGGAGCGAGTTCGGGCCGTCATTCAGGGGCAACTGCCAGGTGCTGTCGGCCAGGGTAAATTTACCACCGGCTATCCGGTTACCGTAGCGGCCAATGATAGCGCCGAAATACGGGCTCCCGGCCACATAGTCTTCCACGGTTTCATACCCCAGGGTAATGTTTTCATACTTACCGTTCCGGTCCGGCGCAGTCCAGGAAGTGATGGTACCCCCGTAGTTCGTGATCTTCACTTCCATGCCCGCGGCATTGGTAAGGGTATATAGGTCTGCTTTGGAGCCGTCAGCCAGCACCCCAAAATCGGATTTCAGGATGTTAGACGCCGGTTTCTCTTTACTGCATGCTGCTGTCATGATACACAAAATTAGCCAATAGTAGGTTTTCATTTCTTTTGAGATAAAGTTTGAGCATTAATATAGCCTCCCAATTTTTGATATTTATGGTATAGCTCCTGATATATTTCCACATAGGCGGGCCGCGGGGTATATTCCTGGTCAAAACCTGAACCCATTTTTTCCTGGGCGGTTTTCACATCCGGGTAGATGCCGGCTACCACTGCCGCAAACATGGCTGCACCCAGGGCGCAGGCCTGGTCGGAAGCGGCTACTTTTATAGGCATATTCAGCACATCGGAGAGGTTCTGCATCACAAAAGGCGACTTTTGGGCTACTCCGCCTATGGCGATCACCTCTTTAATGGGCACACCTTCTTCGATAAACCGGTCTACGATGGCTTTGGAACCGAAAGAAGTGGCCTCCACAATGGCCTTGAAGAGCTTCACGGCATCCGTACTCAGGTTCATGCCGGTAAATGCGGCTTTGAGATTATGGTTAGCATCCGGGGTCCGGCGGCCGTTGATCCAGTCGGTAGCTACGATATCCTCTTCCGAAACCGGCAGCTTATAGGCTTCCGCTGAAAGGTAAGGCAGCACTTTATCCTCCAGCTCATCAGCGGCGGCAGGACCCAGGAGGGCGCGCACCGGCCCGGTGAGCAGGCGCCGGAACCAGGCGTAGTAGTCGCCGTAGGCCGACTGCCCCGCTTCCATGCCCAGGTAACCCGGCACCACGGAGCCGTCTACCTGCCCGCAGATCCCTTTGACCAGAGTATCTTTCATTTCCCCGTTCGGTGCGATCAGGATATCGCAGGTAGAGGTACCCATGACCCGTACAAAGGTGTAGGGGCTGATTTCAGCGCCCACGGCGCCCATGTGGCAGTCCAGGGCCCCCACGCCTACCACCACGTCTTCAGGAAGGCCGAAGCGGGCGGCCCATTCGGTCGAAAGGTGGCCTACGGGTTCATCTGAAGTATAGGTATTCCGGAAAAGCCGTTCCCGGAGGCCGGCCAGGAGCGGGTCTACCTCCACCAGGAATTCTTCGGGCGGCAGGCCTTCAAACTCTTCGTGCCACATGGCCTTATGGCCGGCGGCACAGCGCGACCTTTTAATTTCCCGGGGCCGGGTATTCCCGGTGAGCACGGCAGACATCCAGTCGCAATGCTCCACCCAGGAGAAGGCTTTCTGCCGTACGGCTTCATCGGTGCGGTAGGTTTTCAGGATTTTGGCCCAGAACCATTCCGAGGAGTAGATGCCGCCTACGTATTTTGTGTAGTCCAGCGGCCACCCGGCAGAGGCTCCTTCATCCTCTCCTCTTTCGCGGATTACCCTTTCGCGGGCCGCCCTTTCGTGAGCCGCTATTTCGGGAGATAAGCTTTCGGGAGACGAAATTTCACAGGCCGCTATTTCCTGAACAGGTTCATCGTGGGCCGCCCGTTCGTGGGCCGCCCGTTCGCGGGCCGCACCTCCCCGGGCTGTGGTGTTAATTTCTTCGGCCTCGCGGTTAGCGGTATGGTCTTTCCAGAGGATAAACATGGCGTGCGGGTTATTCTCAAACTCCGGAAGCAGCGAGAGCGGTGTGCCCTGCTCATCCACGGCCACCACGGTAGACCCCGTAGTATCTATGGAGATTCCTTTTACATTTTGTTTCTGTTCTGCCGATAGCCCGGCCAGGGCACCCGTGACCGCTTCTTCTATGGATTCCAGGTAATCCCGGGGATGCTGGCGGAAGCGGGAAACGGAGGCGTCACAGAATTCACCGGCCTTCCAGCGGCGGTAATAGCTTACAGCGGTGCCGGCAAACGCCCCGTTTGCCGTGTTTACGACCACCGCTCTTACCGAGTCTGTGCCGAAGTCAATCCCTAAGGTGTATTGGTCATTCATTTTTTGGTGTCTTTTTAACACATTAATTTATATTTTTTCTCCTACAACGAAATGCCTCCCCGTTTAGCCTTTGCCCGGAGAAATGAAATAATGGAAACTGTTAAACTGCCGGTGATATTTCTCCTGGTCCAGCTTGTACAAAACCGCCTTTTTGGTGGTTGATTTCTCATTCTTTTCCCCGGTATCAATCAGCAGCCGGGTAGAAAGGATCTTTCGGCTGAAGTTTCTCCGGTCCAGGGGCTGATTGTAGATGGCCTCGTACAATTTCTGCAGCTGGGGGATGGTGAATTTTTCCGGGAGAAGTTCAAAGCCGATGGGGTGCATGGCTGCTTTGTATCTCAGTTTATCCAGGGCCAGCTCCACCATCCGGCCGTGGTCAAATATGAGTTCCGGCCGGCGGTCCATGTTAATCCAGTAGGCATTCTGGGCCCGGGCGGCATCCTGGTCATGCGCATGGATATTGATCAGGGCAAAGAGGGCTACGGAAATGGTTCTTTCTACCGGGTCCCGGTCCACATCACCAAAGGTCTGTAATTGCTCAAAATACACGTCTTTCAGCCCGGTAAGCTCAAAAAGGATCCGGTTAGCAGCCGCTTCCAGGCCTTCATTCCGCTCCACAAAACCACCCATGAGTGACCAGTTCCCTTTTTCCGGCTCAAAGTTCCGTTTCACCAGGAGCAGCTTCAGGAAGTCCCCGTCAAAACCGAAAACGATGCAGTCCAGGGCCACTAAAAGCCTTTCCCCATGGGCATACCGGCTCATGGGAGAGGATAGAGTTAAAGGGTCAGAGGACTGCATTTTATTCGGTTGATCACTATATCCTGCAACATTAAGATGAATATTTCATTTCCGCAAAATATTGTTATTAAAATCACGATCCGGTGTACGGCTGATGCCGTTTAAAAAAAATTAGCTGCCCCAGGCGGAGCAGCTAAAGTGAGTTTACTATCTACCTTAAATAAAGATTTTAGTTTAATTCCATCCCGGGTTCTGCTTCAGGTTCGTGTTTGTCAGCAGGTGCGTTTCCGGGATGGGGTACAGGTAGTTCCGGGTGGTGAAGGTCTTGGGAATGTTATCCAGCCAGGTGATCTGCCCTGAAGTACCGCCGGTCAGGCGCTGGGTTTCGGTATTTACATTGATATAAGTCACACCGCTTACCTGCGAGGGTGGCGTGGTGGTATAGAAGAAGACGTCATTTACGCCGTCACCGTTCAGGTCCACCAGCTTATTCGCTTCCGCAATGTAGATCCCGTGCCAGGGCATAGTAAAGAGCTCGCCTCTTTTCCAGCGCACCACGTCATAGAAGCGGAAGCCTTCCATGGCCAGCTCAATGCCCCTTTCCCGTCTTATTTCCAGGATGACCGGATCAGAGATGTCCGGGAAATAAGTAGCTTTCAGATAGGTGTCCACTTTAGCGGGCAGGGTCTGAAGCCCGCCGGTGATGCCGGCCCGGCCGCGCAGTGCGCCGATGGTCAGGGCCCAGTCCTCGTTTGTGAGGGACCCCAGCTCGGCTTTGGCCTCGGCGTAGTTCAGCAGCACTTCGGCGTAACGGAAGAGTGACACCGCGTTCACGTTATTGGTACCACCGTCTGCGGCCACGTCATCGGTGGTCCATTTAATAGGCTGGTAGCCGGTGTACGTATAGGTAAATGCCGGTGGCGCCGCTACGCGGTTAGCGCCGTTCAGGCGGGTGTAGCCCGGAGTACGGATGGTCTGCTGAAGCCTTTTATCCCGGTTTTTGGTTTCTTCCGCAAAGCTCTTGGTGGCATAGCCCGGTGTATCGGTAAAAGGCGTGCCATCCAGGTTCAGATAGGTATGAATAAACGGCCGGATGAAACTGAAACGGGTGCCGGTAGTGGAGCTGGTATACCACCAGTTGGCATCATGCCGAACGGCCAGGCTCACGCTCGAAACCACCGATAACATAATTTCAGTGGCATTAGGGGCATCGGCAATGAAGAGGTTACGATAGGCCAGATCGGTACCGCCGCTGGTGTTCAGCCGGTAGCGGCCACCGTCAATAATGGTCTTCGCTGCCGACCGCGCGTGCTCCAGCCAGGTGTTTGCCGTAGCGGTCAGCCCCTTATCGGTATGGTATTTCCGGAAGGTTCCTTCAAAGAGTGCCACGCGGGCTTTCAGAGCCAGTGCCACGTCTTTGGTGATGAGCGTGCGTGAGGCGTCAGATACGGTCTGGATATTGGCAATGGCGTAATCCAGATCTTCCAGCACTTTGTCCATGACCAGGGTGCGGGAGTCCTGTCCTTCAAACAGCTTGGGATCGGAGACGTCCAGGGGCTTATCGATCCACGGCACGTCACCGTAACGCTTCACTTTTTCAAAGTAAAACCAGGCACGGAAGAAGCGGGCCAGCCCGGTATAATGCCGGCGCACGGCTTCGGGGATGGCGGGGTTCTCATTATTCACAATGAAATAATTGATATTTCTCAGCGAGCCCCAACCCCAGTTCCAGTCTGACCCCAGCGCCACCAGGGAGTAACCCGAAGCGGAAGTGTTGTCGTTAGCACGGGAATTATACACATCGCCCCGGAGGAAGTCCGGTACATTCCGCCGGGCCGAGTAGTCGGAAATGGCGTCAGCGGAATGCACGTTATTCGCACTGGGCAGCCATTCGTAAAACGAGTTGGCGTAGAGCTGAAGACCGCTTTCCGTTCCGAAGATGACGTTTTTATTGGCGGTATGCTGTGGCGTCTCCTCCAGGTCACAGCCGGTGAAGGTCAGGAGGGCCAGTAAGGATAATATAATGCGTATTTTCATTTGATTCAGTGTTTAGAATGTTACCGTTAGACCTATTGTAATGGCTTTTAACATGGGATAGTTATAGCCGTCACCCGCATTGCTGTCGGTAAACAGCTGATCGGAAGGCGCGTTTGCATTTTCCACGTCCACATTGTCTACTATCTTTAAGAGGGGCGACCAGGTGAGCAGGTTCTCGCCCGAGAGGAAGATCCGGGCGCTCCGGACGGCTTTGGTCTTTTTCAGCAAGGCAGACGGGAGGTTATACCCCACCTGCACGTTTTTAAGCCGCAGGTAGGCCACGTTCATCACATACTGGGTTTGCGGGTAGGTGAGCACGGCGCCGGAGCGGTTGGCCAGGCGGGTCACAAAGCGCGGGAAGAAGGCGTCGGGGTTTTCGGGCGTCCAGATGATGCCTTCTTTCAGGTGCCACGTGGGCACGTCGCCGTAAGGCCGGTTATACAGCCCCCAGAAGGTGTTTGACTCCGTACTGGGGTACCAGTTCTGCTTGCCCACTCCCTGGAAGAACGCCGACACAAAGAACCCGCCGTAGTCGGCTCCCAGGTTAATGCCATAGGTGTAACGGGCACGGTTGTTGCCGATAATGATGCGATCGCCGGGGTTATCTACCGTGTTATCTCCCTGGCTGATCACCCCGTCTCCGTTCAGGTCTTTCAGCTTGATATCGCCGGGCAGGATCTCACCCCGGGCGGTAGAGAGATAACGGCTCTGGTCGGCGTGGTTTTTGATATCCTCCGCATTTTTAAAGAAGCCTTCTGTCTGGTAGCCCCACATTTCGCCGAGGGTTTGTCCCACGTAGTAATCGTTCAGGAACTTGTTGGGGTTATTATACCGCAGAATTTTCGATTTGTTGTCGGCCAGGTTAAAGCCCAGGCGGTAGTTCAGCGGCTTCCGGCCCACGTTCACCCGGCTGTTCCAGCCTACTACCAGCTCCCAGCCTTTGGTTTCCATGTCGGCGTAGTTACCGCGGGGCGATGTGGCACCGAAGGTGGCCGGCAGCGTCATCCCGATAGTGTACATATCGGTGGTTTTCCGGTTATAGGCATCAAAGTTCAGGTTCAGGCGGTTAGCAAACATAGCCAGGTCAAGACCCACGTTACTGGTGGTGGCGGTTTCCCAGGTGAGGCCGTCAGGCAGCACACTGGGCCGGCTGGTACGCTGAGGCTTGATGCCGTTCAGGATACGCCCCGACTGTGAAATATCAAAGGTTTGCTGGAAGGCGTAAGAACCGATGCTCCCGTTACCCAGCGAGCCGTAAGACCAGCGCACTTTGAGGTCAGACACGGTCTTGGGCGAGATTTTCCAGAAAGGTTCTCCTGAGATCCGCCAGCCTACAGACACCGACGGGAAGAAGGCAAAGCGTTCGTTATCCGGGAATTTAGAAGAACCGTCATAACGCCCGTTAAATTCAAAGAGGTAGCGGTCACCGTAGATGTAATTGATCCGGGAGAAGCCGCCCAGGATATTCCAGGCCTCGTAGTTACCGGAGGTGGTGATGGACTGCCCCAGGGCCAGGTTAATGTTGGTGGCATCATCGAAAACCAGCCCGTTCCGCTGCACTTCCAGGCGGTCATATACCGACCGCTCGTAGTTAGTGCCCACCATCACTTTGAAGTAATGCTTGCTGATGGTGCGTTCGTATTCTCCCCACAGGTTAGTGGCGATGTAGTTGGTGCGGTTATGGTATTCGCGGAGGTCGTCATAGGTGGTACCCACGTATTCGATCACCCCCGGCGCACGGCTGTAAGGCACCCGTACGCGGCGACGGGTCTCGTCGTTATAGGTATTCTGGAAAGTGGCGTTACCGATCACCCGGAGGGTATTGTTCAGGAAGCGCGACTCAAAGGCCGTCATGTTCCGGATGATGGAGCGTTCGGAGTCTATCCCGTTTTTGCCGTAGTAGAAGTCGCCCACGGTATAGGCGCCGGAGAAGGTGATGGTGCCGTCAGGGTTCAGCATGGGCGCCAGCACGTGTCCTTCATCGGCAATGTTCCGCCAGATCCCGCCACTTTCACCCACGTTCATGGGGTTATGATATTTGCGGTTAGAGAAGTCGAAGTTATTGCTGACTTCCAGCCACCGGAAGAGCTGCATGCTTCCTTTGGCCCGGATGTTATACACGCTGAAGTCGTCCGAGTTATAACGGAAGAGCCCTTCCTGGCTGTTATAGCGGCCGGTGATCATAAAGCTGGATTTATCCGTGCTGCGGGAGAGCGTCAGGTTATGCTCGGTGGCACTCAGGTTATCTTTGTAGAGCAGGTCATACCAGTCGGTATTTTCATAGTAAACATATCGGCCGTTAGGGCCCACTTCGGTTTTGGGCAGGCTGGGGTCTTTGGATCTCCGTTCCAGCTCAGCCAGGTATTCCTGGGAAAAGGTAAGGGTCTTGTTTATGGCCTGCGGGTAGGTGCCTTCCCAGGCATAGAACGATTCGTTAAACATCTTGGCCCACTGGTAGCCGTCGGTCAGGAAGTTAGGCAGCACGGTAGGTTTCTTGGTGCTGTAGTTCATGTTATAGGTAACGGAGAAGTTGTCTTTTACCGGTCTTTTGGTAGTGATAAGCACTACCCCAAAGGCCGCCCGGGCGCCGTAGATGGCCGCCGAAGCTGCATCTTTCAGGATGGTCACGGATTCCACATCGCCGGGATTGATCATGGAGGGGTCTCCTTCCACACCATCGATCAGGATGAGTGCGCTACCGCCCTGGCCGATGGACGTGGCACCCCGCACGTTAATGCTGGGCGACTGGTTAGGTTTACCGTCCAGCATCCGGATGTTTACGTTAGGCAGTACGCCCTGCAGCCCCTGGGTCAGGTTAGGAACGGGCCGGTTTTCCAGCACTTCGGAGCCCACGGTACCTACTGCCCCGGTGAGGTTAGCCTTTTTCTGGGTACCGTAGCCTACCACCACCACTTCCTCCAGCTTCTGCTCGTCCAGCTTCAGCACGGCATCCAGCCGGGTGCGGTTTCCTATGGTGTGCTCCTGGCTCTGGTAGCCTACAATGGTAAAGACCAGCACGGCTTTTTCATCAGGCACCTGCAGGGTGTAGTCGCCGTCTACATTCGTCACCACCCCGCGGGTGGTGCCTTTAATGACGACACTCACCCCGGCTACGCCCTCGCCTTTCTCGTCGGTTACCTTGCCCCGAACGGTGATTTCCAGGGGCGCCACGGCCACCACCCGATCCATGAGGATAGTACCGGGTTTATTACTTTCAAGTTTCCGGATATCGGGGGCCGGCGGCTCCAGGGGCTGATATACCATGGAAGGAACTTTAGCCGGCGCGGGTTTAACCGCCTCTTTGTTCCGGATGACAATGATTTTATCCAGTACCTCGTAAGTGAGGGATTGGTTTTGCAGGACCTTGTCCATGAGCTGGTGGATGGTCCCTTCCCGGAATTCCACACTCACGTTTTCGGTGTTTTTGACCAGGCGGTTATCGTAAAAGAAAGTATAGCTGCTTTGCTTCTCAATGGACCGGAACACTGAAGTGAGCGGCACGTCCTTCACAGAAAGATAGAGCTTCTGCGAGAATACCGCAGCGGACACATGCATGCATCCCAGTATTAAAAAAATGGCGGTCAGATTCATAAACAAGAGCATTTTAAGAGAGGCCCGGAGGAGCATCTCTTTCTTGCGTAAAGAAAATTCCATAGTTTTGTAAGGTTTTGGTTATTACTTGTTTTCAATCAATACTCCGCATCGCTGATGCGGAAAGACAGGCTAACCCGAACTTTCAGCCGTTTCAGGTCGCATCTGAAACGGTTTTTTTTCGGGGCCTTTCCTGCGGGAACCCGGCCGGGCGGAGGTTTTACGCCGGCTTTCGGGTTTAAATGATAAGTATTCTTTATCTCATAGGCCTGGTTGTTTAAAGTTTTATTCGCTTACTATTATTTTCTTCCCGTCTACCCGGAACCGCACGCCGCCGGCTTCCAGGATCTGCAGCACACCGGAAAGCCGGGTATTGCGGGAGATCTGCCCTACAAACTCATAGTCAGGGGTATTCCCTTCATACACCACTTCCATGTCATACCAGCGCGAAAGCTGGCGCATGAGCTCTTTCAGGCCTACGCCGTCAAAACTGAAATAACCTTCTTTCCAGGCCATGACCTGGCCGGTATTCACCTGGCTGACCTTCAGGGTCTGGCCACCGGATACCCGGGCCTGCTGCCCCGGCTGCAGCACGATCTCTTTTTTAGGTGTACGCACCTGGATACTGCCTTCCAGCAGGGTGGTCCGGATGACGCCCTCGTCGGAATAGCTGTTAATGTTAAAGCGGGTACCCAGCACTTCCACTTCCAGGTTTCCGGACACCACTTTAAAGGGGATGCGCCGCCCGCCGGTGGTGGCTTTGGCTACTTCAAAGTAGACCTCCCCCACCACATCCACCACGCGCTGGTGCGTGCTGAATTGCGTAGGGAAACGGATAGAAGAGGCAGCATTAAGCCATACCCGGGTGCCATCAGAGAGCCGGATGTGGTATTGCCCTGCTTTGGGAGTTTCAATGGTGTTATAGTACGATGGCGTAGTATTTTCAGCGGCTTGCTGCGCGGTATGGTAAACCAGCTCGCCCTGGTCTGTTTTCACAATGGAGGTATTCCCCTCCCGGGCCAGCTCGCCGCTGGAGGCTTCGTCCAGCAGGATGTCTTTACCACTGGCCAGGATGAGGCGGGCGCGGTTATCACCGGGAAGCGCGTCATTCACCAGCACGGGAGCCGGGGCTACCGGCACAGGACGGGTCATATACCAGACCCCTGCGCCCAGGACGATCAGAATACCGGCCGCCGCGGACAGCCACTTTCCCACGGCCCGGCGGGCTTCCCGCGCAGGAAGCTCCGGCAGGCTGTCCAGGTGCGCCTGGATGTTCTCCCGGCCGGCTTCCAGCCCCAGAGAACGGGCCCGCCTGAGGTACCAGCTTTCCAGTATCACCCTTTCGTCATCGGTGAGCGTACCTTCCCGGTGTTTTTTTAAGAGTTCCCTTGCCTGAGATCGGTGCATAATGATCTGCTTTTCTCCTAAGACGGTTCAGGAGGGCAATGGTAGTAGATTAGTACAAAAAAATATTTGATCTTTTATAAAAAGACCGGAATTATGCGGCAGACACCAGCATTTCCTCGCAGGCTGCGGCACATCTGCGGCAGGTTTCGGCACATTCCCGGCAGTGATCCATTCCCATGGCGGCGTGCTTTTCACATTCTTCCGCGCAGGCGTTACAGATGTCGCGGCATACCCGGCAGGTCTCCCGGCTGAATCTGCCATCCAGGCTCATCACTTTTACGGCGGCATCACAAAGGGCAACACATTCTAAATTAAGCTGTATACAATTCCGAAGGTGATCCACTTCTTTTTCATGCAAACAGGCAACTGCGCATTGGTGGCATATTACCGTGCATTCCCGGCACGCTTCTATACAAAATTGAAATTTTGACTGTATCATGGTATTACGATTTAATTGTTGTGAATGAAAAGAAGGCATTACTTCAAAAACGGGTTGTCGTTTTTGTCGTGCTTAACCCATATTAATGCAGACGTATCGTAACCTATATCCCGGGCCAGGTTCAGATACCGGGTCTTCACTTCTCCGGGAATACTTTTTGTTTTTGACAATATCCATAGATAATCCAGGTTTTTCCCCGCCACTAAGGCATATTGGTAGTTTTCATCCAGGGCTACCACGTTATAACCTGAGTAGAAAGGACCGAAAAAGCTTACTTTCAGTGCCGCAATATTTTTATCACCCCTGAATTTTGCCCTGCCTTCGGCTTTCTCCCACTTCTTCTTTTTCAAGTTATACCCGCTGTTCAATACATTAACATCCCCGTTTTTATCCAGGCTATATTGAGCAGAAACATTGTCCAGGTTCTTTTCAAAGCGATAATCTAAACGGGCGATTTCATACCAGGTGCCTAAATAGCGATCGGCATCGAAGTTTTGAACAGGTACCGCATTTTCAGGGATAGATGCACAGGAATTTAAAAGAACCCATAATCCTGTTGAAAAAGTGATTGCTAAGATTTTATTTGTTGCTTTCATAGTTCATGTATTTAGTTCCTGACACAGGCGGTGGGCGATATGCCTGGAAACCCGGAATCTCGTTCATTTATAACGAGTTATTTCCTGCCTTTATTTTCAAAGAAGTATTTCTTTTCTCTCCGGCTCCTACCCTCTTTTCATTATCTCGTCTGAAATTCCGATGTTTACATTTAAAAATCTTTATGATCCCATTCTCCGCTCCGGTTCTGGCCTTCTTTTTATTTTATACGGCCATAGCCTCCGCCCAGAAAATACATATTTCAGAGGCAGACGAAGGCTGGGCGGAGAATTCTATTAACACCATTATCTTTCGAAAAAAACCGTTAATGACTTATAAGGGTACCCAGTTCATTTCTTATTTCGATGCAGCCGGAAAGGTGATCGTAGGAAAGCGAAAGCTGACCATTGCTCCATCACATGATGGTTAACGGCCAGAGCTACCTGCACCTCTCGTGGGGCCATCACGGCCATCCCCTCCGCTATATCCGGAGCAAAGTGCCGTTCTTGTCCAAATTTTCACCCAAAATTCCGATGACTGGTCTGGGGGAAAGACCTGGGAGAATATGAATCGTCTTTGGGTAAGATCTGCCTGTTCACAAATCTCATTTTGAAATTTTTGGCGAATACGCTTCTCAAGATCAAAATTTGTAATGGAGTAATTAATGACCCCAAAAAAGGTAGAAAATTTTTCCTGATCATTTAAAAGCAATCCGAAAATTTCCTGTAGTGTTTCATCCGTTTGCCGGAAGGCTGCAATTTCATCATAGAATAAATCCCTGGCCTTCAAGGCCAGGCAGGGAATAAAAGAGGGGAAAGAACCAGGGTGTCAACTATGTTTTCCGGTTTTACTCCTGCCTTATGAATCGCTTTTCCGATATATTTTAAATCGTGGTCGAAAAGGTTATGACCACAAATAAATTCTGTGCCGTTCAGGTATTGAATAAACTTTACTAATGTGTCTTTATGAAACAAGCTGCCATCGTCTTTTACACCTCCGATATCAGTGATTTTTCGGTTCCCGGGATTCACTTCACGGATTTAAAGATAGTAAACTTTTAAATTCCTTCAAATGAATTTATTACTTTCAAATCGGGTTTGGGCTGTAAGATCCGGGGAGGTGACGTCACCGTTAAGAAAGCCTAATTCTTAAATTTACCTCATATTTACTTTCTCCACTAACCAAACTAAGATCATATCCATCTCCATATACCAGTTTCAGCCTTCTCTTCAGGTTGGCTAAGCCTATGCCTGTAGAGCTTTCAGACTTTTGGAGGTTAACCGAGTTGATAACCCGAAAATCAATATGGCTATCCGTTACCGTGAGTGTACAATCTACAAACCCCCGTTTATCATAAATGCCCACACCATGCTTAATGGCATTTTCGAGTAAGGTTACCAAAGCCAGCGGAAGAATTTTGACATTTGAAATATCGGATTCAATTATCGGATGGTAAGTGATGGTGGCATGGGTAGAACTTCTTATTTTCTCTATCGCAATTAGCTCCTGTAGTATGGTGACTTCTTTTTCCAGTGAAATTAAATCTTCGCCTGTTTCCTCAATGGTATAACGAATAATATCTGCCAGCTTTAAAAGGAGTTCTGCAGACTGCTTATCCCTTTTGAATACGTAGAAATAGGCATTGTTAATTACATTGAAAATGAAATGAGGATTGATTTGACTCCGGAGATAATTTAACTCCACCTTTTTACTTTCTACTTCCAGCATTTGCTTTTGAAGGTTTACCACATATAAGTTTTCGGCAAATTTTAAAGCAACAGGAAAGAAACCAAATGCCATTGCATAAAGATTTGCCGAAACCACTTTTGAGCTGAAAAAATCGAAATACCCTATATCTTTAAATGTTCTTACAAATGCCTTGGACAAATTCGTCAACTCTTCATCTTGTAAGGTTAAATAAAGACTAAAACAGCAAACCCAATGGGTAATCACATAAAAAAGTCCGAAACTTATAACAAACCTTGGTAAGAGCTGTTTAATGATGTTGGAGTAAAAAAACAAATAGAAAAAATAATGATGGGTATTTTTGCAAGAAACAAAGGGAGAAGATGCCTGACGGGGATATCTCCAGGCCATTTATCCAGCCCTATTATGACTTCAAGAGAGCAAATAAGAACCCAGAAAATTAAGTGAAAAAATATTCTCTGCCCTATATTTTTATATCTCCTAAACAAAAAGGAGTTTATCCGTGAGACCAGATAGTCATAGCCCTTACTTTCCTTCGAAATTTTCAAGAATATTGAGTTTAGCCATGACAGTATTCCGGTAAGATATTCCAACAGGAAATTCTTCCCCTGTATTCATCGCAATTGTATTGCCGTATATGTATTTTATCTGCCCGATATTGACAATGTATGAACGGTGAATACGAAGGAAATCCGGGTCGGGCAGTAAGTTTTCTACTTGTTGCAAGGTCTGGTAGGCAATGACTTTAGTTCCGTCGATATTTCGGAACTGTACGTAATCTTTCAGGGATTCCACCGCTATTAATTTGTTTACATCAAGGTGGTACTTTTTTTTATCCGCTTTAATCCAGAGTTTTCCGGTACTTTCGGAAACTGACACAGTGGTATCCGAATAGCTGAGTTTTGAGGAGGTTGGAATATTTTCCGGCTGCGAGTCTGATAAGCGGTCGATTTCCAATACTTTTTGAGCTTTTAAAACTCCTTTTAAAAACCGGTCAAATGAAATGGGTTTTAACAGGTAATCTATCACATTGAGGTCAAAAGCGTCTATGGCATGGACGGAATTGGCAGAGGTAATGATAGTGTGGGTCTGATGATTCGTATTCATCAGTGCCTTAAGCAGTTCAATTCCGGTGATGCCAGGCATGGAGATATCCAGGAATATCACAGGTTATTTCGTCAGGTAAAAATAAGCAAACATGAGAAAAATCTATCTGGTCATTTTTATTTTATGGGCATACGGCAACAGTTTTGCCCAAAACCTGTATTCTGTCACTGGAAAAACCCTTGACGAAAACCAGGCCACTTTACCGTTTGTAACCCTGATGGTTTTGCAGGCCAAAGACAGCAGCATTGTTAAAGCCGGGTATTCGGATGCAGACGGGATTTTTAAGCTGGATGGGATTTCTCCGGGCCATTACCTGCTCAAAACCACGTTTATGGGTTATGAAGATTCTTTTTTAAGTTTTACACTTGACAATGCTGACCTCCATTTAGGCACCGCGGTCTTAAATCCTGCCAGTACAAGCCTCGTCGAAGTCACTGTAACGGCCACCAAACCCTTGTTTAAAGTAGAGGTAGACCGTATAGTAGTAAACGTAGAAAACTCTGCATTGGCTGCCGGAAAAAATACACTTGAGGTGCTGGCCCTTTCACCCGGTTTACAGGTAAGCCCGGATGAAAGCAGCATCCGTTTTAAGGGGAAAGGCAATGTCCTGATAATGCTAGACGGCCGCCAAACCTACATGTCTCAGCCCGATGCCATACGCTATCTCAAAAGCCTGTCCAGTTCCGAAATAGAGTCTATAGAGCTTATTTCCAATCCTCCGGCTAAATACGATGCGACAGGTGTGGGAGGAATCATTAATATAAAAACCATAAAAGGCCGGACCATGGGCACCAGGGGAAGCATAAACGCAGGCTACAGAAGAGGCGATTATGACCAATGGAATACCGGACTGGGTTTAGGCACTAAAACCAGGGCGGTATCCATGAATAATTACTTCAACTATTCTGATGGCTTCACAGCCAGGTTCCTGGACAGCGAAAACCAGTATTTCGATGCCGGGGTAAAAACGATGGCTCTGGATATGAAAACCCACACTAAGTTTCGCAATCAAAATTTTATGTTCCGAAATTCTTTCAACTGGGATATTTCTAAAAAATGGGCAGTGGGTTCCAACCTGGTTTTTTCTAAAGTATATTATGATGAGCGGAAAACAGGCCGTACAGATACAGCCGGCGGCCCCGGGGCCATCAGTCTTATCCATCAGGTTTCTGACCAGCGTACTGATGCTCGTACGTTTACGGCAAACGGCTATTTTAAAGCCCTCTTAAACGGTAGTAACCATGAGCTTACCCGTGATGTGGATTATTCGGCTTTTAAGCGGGATATCGTGGCTGACATCCGTAATACTTTGTTTAATAAAGAAGAATCTGCCGGAAATCAATATTTTATCAATACCACTCCCAGCACCACCGATATTATAGCAGGGCGGCTAGACTATATCAAATCCCTCAAAAGCGGGGTATTTGAAGTCGGGGCAAAATTCAGTAATGTAAAAGGGAAAAACGATGCCCGGTTTGAAGAAAAGATAGGAGACCAATGGGTAACAGACCCTGGCCGCACATTTAATTTTCAGTATAATGAAAACATTACCGCCTCTTATGTGAGCTATGCTTTTGAACATAAAAAAACAGCATAAAAGCCGGCCTCCGGTATGAGCACACCCATGCAGAGGGACTTTCACGGAACCAGGATGCCCGGTTTACCAAAAATTACGGCCAGCTTTTCCCGAGTGTGTTTTACTCCCGGGGGGCTGAATAGCAAAAACCAGGTCGGCCTTAGTTACTCCCGCAGGATAACCCGCCCGGATTATGCCAGCCTGAACCCCTTTGTATATATTATTGACCCCTACACGATATATACCGGAAACCCCGACCTGAATCCGGCTATATCAAACAATTTTGAGCTGAATTATACGTTTAACAGCACTATTCAGGCATCCCTGAGCTATACCAGTACAAAAGATAATATTTACGAAGTGCCGCAGCGTAGTGCTGAAAATCCCGATGTGCTGATATATAAAAATATTAATATCAATAATTTTGATATGTATTCGCTTAGTGTATTCTGGCCTGTCAATGTTACCGAAAAATGGCAAATCACCCAGTATGGAAACCTGCTTTACAGCACATTTAACACTAACCTGGCCAATATAGAGCTGAATACCCAGGCTCCTACCTTTTCTTATAACATCACACTCCCCATAGACTTTAAACTGGAAGCCAACTGGAATTATAACAGCCGTTCGGTATGGGGTTTGTATAAAATTAAATACAACCATAACCTCCATCTGGCTCTGAGAAAATCTTTCAATAAAAACCTGACCTCTCTGATCCTCAGTGTAAGCGACGTGTTTTTCAGTAACCGCATGACCGTAGTGAGCGACTTACCCGACTTTTCGCAAACAGGCCGTACCTGGCAGGATTCACGGCGGATGGGGATCAGCCTGATTCACCGTTTCGGAAAAAGAACCGTACAAAGCGGCCAGGACCGCCAGCTCAGCTCCGAAGAAGAGCGAAGCCGGTTATAGACGGGCGGTGAGGATCAGTCAAACACCCCCAGATCCCACTTATCCATCCATTCAATCACCGGCTGGCCGTTGACCACTTTCACCGGTAGCCAGATGTAGCGGCCATCGATATGGTTTTTGGGTTTCCAGCGGGCGGCCATGAAGATGAAGGCGTTTTTTGCCAGCTACGGGAAGGATAAACGTGCTCTGGGAATGGAAGGTGAGGTCAGTCCCTTCACCTACACACGGGTTTTTCAGCGGCTCCCAGGGGCCCAGTACTGACCGCGCCCGAAACGAGCGGGCGGCGTTAGGATCCCAGCCGGTGCAGACGAAGGTGATGAGATAATACCAGCCGCCCTGCTTGAAAATGGCGGGAGCTTCGTTATGGCCTGCCGGGACCAGGGTGATGTATTTGCCGGTGAAGCTCTGGTAGTCGCTGCTCAGCTCGGCCATGTTCAAAGTCAGGTTTTCTTCGGCAGAGTAGATATGGTAGCCGGTGCCGTCATCGTTTACGTATAGGGTCATGCGCGGGCCATCTGCCCGTCCTTAAAGTCGCGCCGCACAAAAAGGCCTTCTTTCACGGCTTTGTACCAGCTTTCCAGTATCACCCGTTCGTCATGGGTGAGCGTACCTTCCCGGTGTTTTTTTAAGAGGTCCCTTGCCTGAGATCGGTGCATAATGATCTGCTTTTCTCCTAAGACGGTTCAGGAGGGCAATGGCAGTAGATTAGTACAAAAAATATTTGATCTTTTATAAAATCGCGAATAACCGGTTTATCCTTTTACCGATTTTAGCAACCGGATTAGAACAGCCTCATTCTTTTTTAATGCTTCAGCGGTGCCCGGCGGTATAATCCGCTTCAGGTAACGCTGCAAACGGCCGGCCTCAAAAGACTCCAGTAAAACCGGGTATACGAGTGTTTGTCTTTTAAGGTGCTCAGCCCGTAACTGCTATGGATTTTTTCATGGGCGGCACTGCCTATCCGGATCAGTGTTTCCTGCAATATCTTAACGCAGAAGGCCAGCACTTTCCTTTCATCCGGGTTTTTTCGCCGTAAGTCTTTCTCCATTTGTTTCCTGGCCTTAGGCAGGGCTTTCCCAAATTCCAGCAGCCTGAAGTATTTTTCATCCGAGCGCCAGTTTACCCAATCCGGATGATAGCGGTATTGCTTTCTGCCCGCGGCATCCACCCCCACGGCCTGTAGATAGCCATTCTTTTTGAGGCGTTACGTATACTAAATGGCTGTCGTTAATAATCTCCGCTGTGCTTACTCTATTGTATTTCTTTTTATTTCCGGCTTTAAATACAACGGAAATTTTCAGCTTAACAGTAGGGCGAGAAGCGAAAAAGCCACATCGATTTTTTTCCGGAGGATGAGCAGGGCGTTGCTGATCTGCTTTTTGACGGTCTTGTCAGAGATATTCATTTCCGCCGCAATTTCCTTGTGGGAGAGGTTACTGAGGCGGCTCAGCTCAAATATCTGCCGCATTTTAGCGGGGAGGAGGGCTACTTCTTTTTCGATGAGGTGGCTGAGTTCGTTTTCCCGCAACTGGTGATCGGTAATGTATTCGCCTTCTTCCATAAACCCGGCCAGGGAGTCTATGTAACGGTCGCGGTTCCTGTCTTTTGCCATCTGGTCCAGGATCCGGTTTTTCACGGCGGCGTAGAGGTAGGACGAGAGGGAGCCCGTGATCATGATCTCGCTGCGGCGGCTCCACAGCATGGTAAACAGGTCCTGGATGACATCCTGGGCTTCTTCGGCATTTTCCAGCATGCGGTAGGCATGGACAAAAAGCACCCCCTTGTACCGATTGTAAATTTCGGTAAAAGCCCGTTCGTCGTGCTGACGAACCAGGGCCATCAATTGCCCGTTACTTTGACCTGAATATTCCTTCATGACCTCGCCTTACGCAGGAAAAGCCTAATGTCGTATAAAACACCTGGATTTTCAAGCGTAAGGGAGGAAAAGATTTTTATGTCAAGGGTTAGAATTCTGCACATCGTCATTCCGGATGCTGCGGGCCGCTTTGCGGATAGGCTCTTTCAGCTTACCGAATTTATAGTTAAGGCTGACCTGGAAAGACCGGAAGTAATCCTGCCGCTCGTAGTACTGCCGGAAATCCGGGCCGAAGCTGTTACGGATGTTCCTGCGGTACTTATTGAAGGGGTTATTCAGTGATCCGGAAAAGGTCAGTTTATCTTTCACCAGGTCTTTGCTGACGCTGAATGAAGAGTAGATCGCCATGTTAGTCCGGTCCTGGATATTCATGCCGGGGCCGTTAAAGTTGACATTGGCATTCACCCGCCAGTTCTTTTCCAGGCGGTATCCTGAAGAAAGATAAGCACCGTACATTACACCCTGGTTTTTGATCCGTTCGTTATTGATCATCCCTTCGGTCATGCCGTACGCCAGCCGGCTGTTCAGGCTCATGTTCCATTTTTTGGAGAAGGGATGGTTCACGTTCAGGTTCAAGGTGGGAAGCAGCCGGGCCCTGCCCACGTTATTGTAGGAAGACCGGGAGATACCGGTGGCCGGGTCGTACACCACCACGGGGAAGATCATGTCTTTAATGAACACATGCCCCACGGCCACGTTCACCGAGGTCTTTTTGGCCCAGCTGTAGCTGAGGTTAATATCCGTCATGATGGCCGGGCGGAGGTCCGGGTTCCCGGTGCGTTCAAAGTTAGGGTTAGTCCGGTCCACAAAGGGGTTCAGCTGGTAAATGCCCGGCCGTTGGATACGCTGGGTATAGCTCAGGCTCAGGTTTCCTTTTCCTACTTTATGCCCCAGCGCTATCGTGGGAATGACATTAAAGTAGTTCTGGCTCACCTGGGAATTAGTGGAGAGGAAGTCGGCATCCAGCAGGGTCTGCTCCACCCGGAATCCACCCCGGATATCCCAGCTTTTATGCTTGTAACGATAGGTATTGTAGAGTCCGTAGATGGTTTGGGAGTTCAGGTAATGGTTACTGAGCGAGTCGGCCTGCTGGTATTCACCGGTATCTGTCACGCGGTTAAGGTAGCCGAAATCACTTTCATTTTTCCGGAATATGGCCTTGACCCCGGCCTCCACGCTTAGTTTTTTGGAAGGATACACGAAGTCGGCCTGCAGAGTCTGCTCAGAAAACCGCTGGTTATTCAGCTGGCGGTAATCAGGTAATTCATACCGGACACGCTCAGAAATACCGATGGTGTTTTTCTGGCTGTTTTCAAAACCGTAATACCGGTAAGAGAAGGTAAGCAGGCGATTTTTGTCGGCCTTGAAGCCCCGCTGGTAGTTCAGGGCGGCGTCACGGCCGTTTCCGTGGCCGCTTCCGGTGTTAAGCAGGCGGTAGTGCTGCTCTATGCCGTCAGGGGTTTCCAGGTGGGAGGTTTGGGTTCCCAGGCCGGAGTTCCGGTTCCCGTTCAGGTTCAGCTGGCCGGAGATGAGGTTCAGGCTGTCAATATCGTAGCTGACCTCCATGCCCAGGTAGGCGTTACCGCTCTCTGAGCTGTTCGTTCCCCGCTGGTCGGTAGTGCTGGGAAATTCCCTGAAGGTAGAGCGGGTATTGATAAACGAGAGAGCGGGAACGTTATAGCGGCTGGCTCCGCCAAAGGCCGACAGGCCCCATTTTCCCAACCGGGCCGAGAGCGTTCCGCCGGCGCCGGGGCCACCCGCCGGGTAGCGCCAGTTGGCATTCAGGTTCCCGGTGTAGCCGTTATCTACCCGTTTATTGGTGATGATGTTAATGATGCCTGACAGGCCCTCGGCATCGTATTTGGAAGGAGGCGTGGTAATGACCTCAATGCGCTGGATAGAAGAGGCCGGCATGCTCCTCAGGATGTCTTTGTAGTTTCTTTCAATCATGCCTGAGGGTTTGCCGTTAATGAGTATTTTGAAGTCTGCGTTTCCTTTCAGCAGGATATTGTCATCGGCATCCAGGGAGAGATAGGGCACTTTCCGCATCATGTCCAGTACGTTAAAGACCTTGCTTTCCGGGTCAGCCTGGGTATCATACAGGATGCGGTCAGCCTCCTGCTGTACAATAGGCTTAGCGGCGGTGACTTTCACCTCCCGGAGGCCGGCGGTGTTTTCCCGCAGCCCTATTTTTCCCAGGTCTACGGAGTGCTCCGTGATCTCCACCGGGAGGACGTGACTGCGGTAGCCCACCGCCGTGATTTGCACTTCATAGCGTGCCGGGTTCAGGCCGGCGAAGGTAAAGGAGCCGTCGGTTTTGGTATAGTCCCCCTTTACCGCTTTCTGATCTTTCAGCAGGCTTACGGTGATGAATTCCAGGGGTTTCCCGGAGGCGGAATCGGTGACAGTGCCTTTGAGCTGATGCTGAGCATGGGCAGTAAGAAACCCTACAAAGAGCATTAAGGTAAGTAATAGCTTTTTCATGTGTAAAAATTTTCAGCTGTCAGCCCTGGCGACGTACCGATTCAGTCATCAGCAGCAGGAGGCGTACCTCCCGGTGTCTGACTTCTGAAAGCGGTTCGCCGCCCGGCTAATCAGCCTTTTTTGTTAAGTAATAGTTTTTCGATACAAATATAAACAAGGTACTTTGCAATACAAGGTAATATGCAAAATAATTTCCTTGGCTCGCCGGGGCCTGCAGGATTCAGAAGGGGCCTGTGGTAGTTTCCAAGAACTCTCAGGCACCTCTAAAACAATCACTTAACTCCTGCAGGCCGTTATTATTTATTCGGCATCTTTCTTAGCGTCCTCGTCCATTTTTCTTTCAATCAGGAAATTCACGATGAGGCTTATACCGCCAAACAGCAGGATCGCGGCCAGTACAATTCCATCATTCATCCTGTCAAAACTCTCCCGCAGGAGGATACCGGTGATAATCCCCAGAGACACCCCGATGGCCAGCATGCCCAGCTTAAGGGTGAGCCGGAGGCTGCCTTTCTCTTTGGATAAAAAGAGGGAAGAATTCACCCCTTTGTCAATCATCGACATCCTTTCGCGATGCCTTGCCGTAAAAAATAAGTAGCCTATAATGGTGAGTCCGCCAATAAGTGCAATAAAAGTTTCTCCTGGTCCCATAGTTTTTTTAAATTTTGGTCATGAGACAGGAAGAGGGGGGTAGAGGTTACAGGGGACGGGATTTTTTTTACCGATTACAGAAGGAAAAGCCTTCATTTATCAGAGCATCAGGCCCTGTACCGCTTGGCCAAACGTTAGTCCATCCGGAACCTCAGAGCTATCCGCTGATAGCTGATTCCCGAAAAAAAGTTTCCGCTCCCTGTAACCATTCCCGTCTTTCTCCTGTCATACCCGTAACGTAACGTTTAGGATGCACGAAGACCTGATGTATGTGGAAAGAGTGAAAAGAGGAGACACGGCTTCTTTCCGCTTCCTGGTAGATAAGTACCGCGATATGGCCTATACTATTGCCCATAGGATCCTGAAGAGCTCTGCTGACGCTGAAGATGCGGCCCAGGAAGGTTTCGTAAAAGCGTATCAGCAGATCCATCGGTTTGAGGGGAAGTCCAAGTTTTCTACCTGGCTGTATACCATCATTTACCGGTCGGCCATCGACAAAACGCACCAGAAGCGGTTTCTCAAAATGGAAGAAGCCCGTCATGAGCCGCATACGGATACGCCGGTGGGGCAGCTGATGCAGGAAGAGCAAAGCGCCCTGGTTAAAAAGGCCATAGACGCCCTGCCGCCCACGGAGAGCCTGCTGATCACCCTGTTTTATATGGACGATTGCCCGGTGCGGGAGATCGCTGATATCACCGGGCTGACAGAAGTGAATATCAAAGTGAAGTTATTCCGCGCCCGGAAAACTTTACAGGAACGTTTACGGTTTTTATTGTAAGAGCAGTTAGCTGTCAGACCGCAAGGGAAGGGCTAAAGGCTGAAAGCTTTTAAACATGAATAAGCTGGACAAAATACTCCGGGAAACCCCGCTGACCGACAGGCCCGCCGCTGATTTTTCATCAGCGGTGATGAAAAGCGTGCATTCTGAAGCAGAGCTGGATGCCGTGCGGGCGGCTTCACTGGAGCAGCTTCTGCAGCGCCTGCCGGCGGATACCGCTTCTGCCGCTTTCAGTGAGAAGGTGATGCAGAAAATTTCGGTTTCCGCTGAGCCGCGCCCCCTGCTGGGCCTGTGGGGCCGGGTGGCTATTGCGGCTTTTGCGCTGATGTTCTGGGTTACCGGGCATTATTTCAGCTCTTCCGAGGCTTTCTTCGGGCCGGCTACCCGGCAGCTTTTCGCTATCCCGTCTGTGGGTATTTCCCCCGTGTATGCCCTCTCCATCCTGGGTATGGGCCTTCTTCTGCTGCTGGATTACGTGCTGCGGCAAAGGAAAACCGGCGAGGGATAAGAGCGGTATTTGCGATTTCCCGCCACGTGCAATGAGCAAAACGGACTTTCCCCCTATTTGCTCAGCCTCCTCTCCATGAATTTTCAGTTATTGATCCAGGAACCTGTACATTTCACAGGCAGCCAGTAAAAACGCGCCTACGCCAAAAGGCGCCGTGGAGTTTTCATCCACCACCTGCCCCGGAATGGCCTTTTCCCCGATGGGCTGCACATAGCCCACTTTGCCGTTTTCCTGCAGGGCGGTACCGGTGAGGTAGCGCCAGCCTTTTTCTGCCGTGGGGGCGTATTCCTTCTTACTGAGGTAGCCGTTATTCATGCCCCACAGCAGGCCGTAGGTAAAGAAAGCCGTGCCGCTGGTTTCAGGGCCCGGTGCGTGTTCGGGATCCAGCAGGCTGCGTGTCCAGTAACCTTCGGCCTGCTGCGATTTTTTAAGGGCCTTCGCCATTTTTGTGTATATCTTAATGTATTCTTTTCGGTGTTTATCGTTTTCCGGCAGTTCCTGCAAAACCCTGGCTAGGCCGGCAAAAACCCAGCCGTCACCCCGGGCCCAAAAGTCTTTTTTCCCGTTCAGGCTTTTGTGCTTCGGATACACGTATTTGGCATCCCGGTAGTAGAGGCCGGCTTTTTTATCATACATGAGGCCGTTAGCAAAACGGAAGTATTCGTGCAGCTTCTCCAGGTACAGCGGATCACCGGTGATTTTGTGCATTTTGGTCATCACGGGCATGACCATGTACAGGCCGTCTGCCCACCACCAGTAGTCCTTACGGGGGGTGCTCATCTGGTATTCCATAACCTCGCGGGCGCGGGCTATTTTCTGCGGATCCGGTGCCAGATTATAGAGATCGGCGTAGGTCTGGAAGCAGATCTGCCAGTCGCCGAAGAGCACGTACTCATCCGTTTCCCCGTACGTGTATTTCCATTCGGATTTCTCCGTGGACCGTGCGCCTTTCCACTGGTTATGCTCCGCCCATTTCCCGGAGTATAACCGGTAGGCTTCCTGCCCGGTCAGGAAATACGCTTCCATGTTACCCGTGTGGTAGGCGGCCACATCCCAGAAGGCATGGCCGGGGGCCGGGTGGGTGCTTTGCCAGTAATGATTTACTTTTTCAATGAGGGCTTTTACCTCGCCCGGCGTTTGGGCTAAGGCCGGCGAGCTCCACAGGACCAGGCAGAAAATGATCTTTCTTATCATTCCCGGAAATTTATATCTACCGCTTCAAATGCTGGGGCAGATCTTCCACTTTTTCGCAGCACACCTGGTCCATGACCTGCTTCAACTGTATTTTCAGCAGGTTCATGATGTGATTTCCGCCCTCAGCGCCTAAAGCGGCCACACTGTACATGAAGGTACGGCCCATAAAAGTAAACTCAGCACCTGCCGCCAGGGCACGGGCTATATCCGGCCCGCTCCTCAGGCCGCTGTCCAGCATGATTTTGATCTGGCCTTTATACTGCTCCACTATAGGGTAAAGCGTATGAATAGACGACTCGCCCGCATCCAGCTGGCGGCCGCCGTGGTTAGAAACGATCACGCCATCAAGCCCGAATTTCACGGCCTGGCCCACATCTTCCGCCGTGGCCACGCCCTTCATCACCAGGTTCCCTTTCCATTTATCGCGGATGGTCTGTAATCTTTCCTGGCTGATCCGGCCGGAGAAGGTTTCGTTCATATAAAGACCCAGCTGCTTCATGTTCAGCCCTTTAGGCATGTATTTCTTCATGGTGGCGAAGTTCGGCTGGCCGTAATACAGGGTACTGAGGGCCCAGGTGGGGTGCGTCAGTATCTGGAGAATATTCTTAAAGGTCATCTGGGGCGGCATGGCCAGGCCATTCCGCACATCGCGGGGCCGGAACCCGAAAGTGGGCACGTCTGTCAGTACCACCAGGGTCTTACACCCTACGGCCTCCAGGCGTTTAAGCATATCGTCTCTTAATTCTTCTTTGGCCGGGTGATACAGCTGATACCAGAGCTTGCCTTCTGTTATTTCGGCTATTCTTTCAATGCTGGAAGTGCTCACCGTGCTCAGGATAAACGGAACATTCTGCTCTACGGCGGCTTTGGCCAGGATTTCCGGCGAGTTAGGCCACATCAGGCCCTGCAGCCCCACCGGTGATACCCCGAAAGGCGCATCATACACATGACCGAAGAGCTCCGTTTTCAGCTTGGGCTCTTTGTACTCCCGTAAGTAATAAGGTACCAGCTCTATATCCCTGATCTCTTTGGTGTTCTTGTAGAGGTTGACATCTTCGTTACATCCGCCGTCCAGGTATTCAAAGGCAAATTTCGGCATACGCTTTTTTGCCTTACGGATGAGGTCATCGATGCCGGGGTATTTCGGGTTATAATTCAGCATTTTAAAATAAAAATAAGTCTGGTATGAAGATATATTACTTCCGGGTGCTGTAAATATAGAAACTTTAGTTTGTAAATGGGTTCAATTTTATCAAATCTTCGGGCACGGGCCGGCCGTTCCAGTGGCCGTGCAACACCAGTGCCGCACCCAGCGCCGGGGCCTGGGGAACCTCGCTGGCCCACACCTCCGTTTCAGGGTAGGCGGCCGACAGCATTTTCATGAAGATCCGGCTCCTGCTAAAGCCGCCGTCTACATACAGCCTTTTCACCGGAGCGTCTTTTAATACCCGGTCAGAAGACCGTTTCTGCAGCGCCACCAGGTCTGCCATGAGCTGGTGATAGGCCTGCGCAGCAGTTTCGTATTCCCGCCAGAGCCGCCCCGGCCCCGAAACCGGGTTTTGTATCCGGTAGTTTTCCAGGCACAGGGCTTCCGTTTCTATTTCCGGGCCATGGTCCATCATCATTAACTCTGCCGGTGTAATCCCGAAACACCGGGCTATTTTAGCCGCTTCCTGCTCATGGTACAGCCCGCTCAGAAGCCGGGAGGCCTTGACGGACTGTCCGTTAGTTTTCAGGAAACACAGGCAGTCATTGTCCAGTTCTTCCCGGCTGAGTGGCGCCTCGTTAAAGGGATTCATGGTGATGTTCCAGGTGCCGGTAGAGAGCAGGGCAAAGGGCTCTTCAAAGCGCTTCAGGTAGGGGATCAGCGCGGCGGAAGAGTCATGGAGGCCGATGCCCACCGCCACCCCGTCAGGGCCCTGAAACGGCTGATCCGGCGCGTGAAGCGGGGCCAGGAAGCGGTCTATTCCCTCCTCTCCTACCCAGCGGTGATACGCTCCGCGGGGGAAGTCCCAGAGCTGCGTATGGCAGCCTACGCTGGTGATGTCCGTCACTTTCTGTCCGGAGAATAAAAAGCTGAGGTAGTTAGGCAGGTGCAGGATGCGTTTAACGGCGGAGAAAACCTCCGGGCGCCGATGCTTCAGGCGGTAGATCAGCATGCCACTGTTCAGGCTTCCCAGCACCGGCGAAGCCGTGGTGGCGGACACCTCCGCTTCGCTCCCGTAGGTATCGTAAAATTTCCGCTTTAGTTCTTCGGGATAGGCTTTGAGGTAGTTGTAAAGCGGGGTGAGCACCCGGCCGTTCCCGTCCAGGAATACCAGTGTGGCGCCGTAGCTGCTGAAATTAACGGCCTTTATTTCGTAGGCCGCTTTCACCTCTTCGTATACGGCCTTTATCCAGGTGATGAGCTGTGGCAGGTCCTCGCAGGGATCGCCGTCTTCATCGGCTACTTCGTCAAGCCCAATGCTCTTTTCCCAAAGAATAGTATAGCTTTCGTCAAACACGAAAGCCTTTTTATTGGTTTTCCCGATATCAAAAATCAGTATGCGGCTCATAGTCCCGATGCCTGCTGGAATCCCCTTTCCGCGGTCAGCTTTTTCCTTACTTCCAGGCTTCGGAACAGCTTCAGCGGGTTCAGTGCCCCGGCAGATTGCAGGCGGGCTTCGGCCACCAGCGGGCGCACGTCGGTCCGGAAGGCGTGCTGCAGGATCTCCTGGGCCATCACCACGTCATTTTCCGCCTGGGCGGCTTTCAGTGCCCGGGTATCTACGGACAGCGCCTGGGCATAGGCGATCATCAGGGCCTCTACCGACTGCAGCAGGTCTTCCAGCGGATCTTTCACATTGTGCGAGGCATCAATCATCCAGCCCAGGTCACGGGTGGGATTCATGCCGCGCGCGTCCATGCCTTCCACCAGCTCATTAAAGATCAGGAAGAGCTGGTAAGGCTTCACGGAGCCGGTGGTGAGGTCATCGTCGCCGTATTTGGAGTCGTTAAAATGGAACCCGCCCAGCTTTCCTTCCATCAGCAGGATAGACACGATCTGCTCGATGTTCGCATTGGGCAGATGGTGGCCCAGGTCTACCAGGGTGTAGGCTTTTTCGCCCAGCTTGTTCACGTAGGAGTACGACTGCCCCCAGTCGCCCACGGTAGTGCTATAGAAGTTGGGCTCAAAGGCCTTGTATTCCAGGAACAGCTTCCAGTGGGCCGGCAGGGCCGCGTAAATCTCTTTCAGGCTCTCCAGGGTATTTTCATAGGCTTTCCGGAAGTTCAGCTGGCCGGGGAAACAGGAGCCGTCGGCCAGCCATACGGTAAGCGACTGAGAGCCCAGGGCTTCGCCGTGGCGGATCACTTCGATGTTATGCGCTATGGCCTGCTTCCTGACATTTCTATCCATGTGCTGCAGCGACCCGAACTTATAGCTGTGCGCCTGCCCGGCCTGATCCTGGAAAGTGTTAGAGTTCATGGCGTCAAAGGCCAGGCCCAGGTGAGCCGCCAGTTTTTTCAGAGCAGTATAATCCGAAGGGATGTCCCACGGAATATGCAGCGATACCGCGCCTGACGAGCGGTTCAGAGCGTGCAGCAGGCCAATGTCTTCCAGCTTCTGCTCAATGTTCCCCGGCTCACCTCCGCCCGGGAAGCGCCCGAAGCGCGTTCCGCCGGTCCCCAGGGCCCAGGAGGGGATGGCCACCTGGAAGGCTTTCAGCTTTTCGATGATGGCGTCCGTATGGTTTACTTCCGAACGGGTATGGGCCAATCTCCGGGTATGAGCGGCCAGCTCGTCGGAATTGTGATTTTCAATGTGTTTTTTATCTAAGACCATGTTTTGGGTTGATTTGTCCCCTATTCTAACTCATCTGTAAAATGCCATAGCCACGCCCCCATCCACATTCAGGGCGTTACCTGTACTCTTGTTCAGCAGCCCGCTCACGAAAACGAAGCAGGCGTTCGCGATATCCTCCGGCAGGATCACCTGGTTTAGCAGGGTGCGTTTGGCGTAATAGGCCGGCAGCTCTTCCACCGTGATGCCGTAAGCTTTGGCGCGGCCTTCGGCCCAGCCGCCGGCCCAGATATTAGAGTCGGCGATGACCGCATCGGGGTTTACGGTATTGACCCGGATGCCGGCGCTGCCCAGTTCGGCGGCCATCAGGCGCGACAGGTGCGCCTGCGCGGCCTTGGCTGAGCCGTAGCCCGGGTTATTGGGTCCGGCTACTACGGCATTTTTGGATACAATGTTCAGGATATCACCCCCCATCCCCTGCTTTTTCAGGACGGGAATGGCCGCTTTGGAAACGATAAACTGGCCCTTCACCAGGATGTCATACAGGCGGTCCCATTCTTCCAGGCTATGCTCCTCAATGGATTTGGAAATGCTGATGCCGGCATTGTTCACCACGATATCCACGCCGCCAAAAGCCAGGGAAGCCTTTCCGAAAGCGGCTTCAGCACTAGCGGCATCGGTTACATTCAGCACGGTACCGGCCACGGCATCTCTTCCAAAAGCCTGTACAAACTCTTCCTGAGCTCCAGCCAGGCGGGTTTCGTCAATATCACTCAGGATCACACAGGCGCCTTCCTGTGCCAACTTCCGGGCTATGGCCTTGCCGATCCCGCCGCCGGAACCCGTCACCAGGGCTATTCTTCCGGCCAGGGCTTTAGGCTTAGGCATGCGCTGCAGCTTGGCCTCTTCCAGCAGCCAGTATTCAATATTGAAGGCTTCCTGGCGCGGCAGGGCCGTGTATGCTGAAATGGCCTCCGCACCCCGCATCACGTTAATGGCATTCACGTAATATTCGGCTGCCAGGCGGGCGGTAGTCTTGTCTTTGGCAAAGGTAAACATGCCCACGCCGGGGTACAGGATCACCACCGGGTTAGGGTCGCGCATGGCGGGGGAGTTGGCATGCTTACAGGTTTCGTAGTATTCCGTATACATCTGCCGGTACGCTTCAAATGCCGGTGCCAGCTTTTCTTTCACTCCCGCCAGGTCTTCATGGGGCGCTATTTCCAGCACCAGGGGCGTGATCTTGGTACGCAGGAAGTGATCCGGGCAGGAAGTACCCATGGGAGCCAGCTTTTCCAGGTCATGGGAGTTAATGAATTCCAGCACGCGTTCATCATCCGTAAAGTGTCCTATCATGGGCCGTTCTGACGAGCAGAAACCCCTCAGCACGGGGGCTATGGCTGCGGCCTGCGTTTTGCGCTGGTCTTCCGGGAGCGATTCGCTCCGGGCACCCCCAAACACATTCCCGGTTTTGTTTTCTATGTATTCCGCACATTTTTCAATCACCTGAAGGGTGTTCACATAGCTTTCATAGGAAGTATCTCCCCAGGTAAAGAGCCCGTGAGAACCCAGCATGATGCCTTTCAGCTCCCGGCCTTCGGTGGCTGCTTCATCCACACAGGCCTTCAGCTCCAGGCCCAGGTCAAAGCCCGGCCTTTTCCAGTCTACCCAACCTATTTCGCCTTCAAAGAGCTCCTGCGTGATGGCTTTACCGTCTTTAGCGGCGGCAATGGCAATGGCCGCATCCGGGTGGAGGTGGTCAATGTGTTTGTAGGGCAAAAAGCCGTGAAGCGGGGTATCAATAGACGGCGCTTTGGAGGCCAGGTCAAAGATGCAGTGATTAAACAGGGCCACCATCTCGTCTTCAAATTCAATGCCCCGGTACACGTTTTTCAGGGCCCGGAGACGGGCCAGGTAGAGCGCTGCACAGCCAGATTTAGTCAGCGTTCCGATGTCACCGCCTGAACCCTTGATCCACATGACATCCACTTCCTCACCGGTCAGGGGATCTTTGTCTTTTATTTTTACGGAAGTGTTACCGCCCCCGTAGTTGGTCAGCCGGAGATCAGCCCCAAGCAGGTTGGAGCGGTAAATGAACAGGTCTGTCTCATCCGTGATCCGGGCGGCTTGGGCTTCGTCCCAGAGGTAGCTCACGTGTTTAAATTCCATTTTTTTGTTTTTAATGATTATCCAATCGAATTCCCTATCCCCACCAGGAAAATAGACGCCAGGATCAGGCCTATCCCCCATAAAAAGGTCCGGAATGTTTTCCGGCTTACCCCGGTCCATTCTTTCAGGTACAGCCCCCAGAAATTGGCCGTCAGAATGATGGTGGCCATGTGCAGGATCCAGGAGCTGGCACCGTTACCCAGCTTACTTTCCCCCATGCCGTAAAAAAAGAACTGGATGTACCACAGGGTGCCGGCCAGCCCGGCAAAGAGGATATTCCGTAACACCGGCGTACGGGCGTTGGTATAGTCACCGTAGGTACGGTTCTTAACATTCAGGTATACGCACCAGAGCAGGTTAGTGGTAAGGCCACCCCAAAGCAGCACCACGTAAGTTACATTATTCCGGAAGAGGGGGTTATGCCCGTGCTGTACGGCCACATCGGCCATGGGTTTACCGGCCTCGATCCCGAAATTAAAGAACGCGCTGAGCAGGCCGGAAATGACGGCGATGATGATGCCTTTTACAAAATTAAACTCTGTAGTGGTGCTTTTTTTGGTCTCCGCCGGGAGTTCGTTTTCTTTCATCATGCCCGCTCTCCCGGAAACATAAATCCCGATCAGGCAGACTAAAATACCCAGGAGCACTACCTGCCCGCCGGAACTTTGCAGCATATCGGTAAACGACGGCCGCCCCGCTACCGGCTTAAAATTATAGTAAATGGCCGGCCCCAGTGAGCCCAGCGCCGAGCTCACGCCCAGGATCACCGAGTTTCCCAGTGACATCCCCAGGTAGCGCACTCCCAGGCCGTAGGTCAGTCCGCCGATCCCCCACAGTACGCCCAGGGTATAAATAAGTGATTTGACCCCGGAGTCCGTACCGCTGATGATCTCCGCAAAATCCGGCACCGTCAGCCAGGCAGCCAGCGGCGGCACGATCAGCCAGGAAAAAAGACCGCCCGTGATCCAGTAGCTTTCCCAGGCCCAGCCCTTGACTTTTTTGAAGGGCATGTAAAAACTCCCCGACGAGATCCCGCCGATGGCATGAAAGATTATTCCGAGTAGGGTTTGCATAGTAAGGTTGAAACGTATGAACAAAAATAGCTTAAACATTTTACTTCATCACCCACCTGTTTTTCCCCGCCTTCAGCGGCCGGGTCTCCTCTTTCCACACCAGGCTTCCGCTGACGCCTTCCGGGAGGTCAATTTCCACCTCCCATCGCCCGTTTACCAGTTGATAAGAAACCGCCACCCTTCCTTTAGGATGCGGGATATGGCCGGTAGCACTCTTCAGATCGCCCAAATGTGGCGTTATTTTTACTTTGGAGAAGCCCGGGGCGTCACTGTCAATACCCAGCAGGGTACGGTAAAACTCGATGTTCGGACTGGCGCCCCAGGCGTGGCAATCCGACCGCGAGCCGTCTACATCCGACATCTCCGCCCAGGTGGTCAGGCCCATGGAAATATTCTCCCGCCATTTATCCAGCAGGGCCGAGTAGTCATTGCCCCGGCCGGCACGAATCAGGGCCCGGTGCAGGTAATATTTGAAGTAAATGGAGGCCTGAGACAGCGCCTTATTATTCAGCAGGTGGTCTGCCATGCCCGGTATTTTCTGCTGATCTGCCGCACCGGTGAGGATAGCCAGGGCATTGGTATGCTGGGAGAAGAGGTCTTTTTCTTCCCGGTCCGCAAACAGGCCTTGCCCCGCATCCCAGTATTTTTTCAGGATCGTGGCTTTCAGCTTTGCGGCCTGCCCCTTGTATTTTTCAGAATACCGGTTAATCCCAAGATCCCCTTCCAGCTGTACCGCCGTTTGGTAAGCCCACAGCAGCTGCAGGTCCAGCATGGCAGAGGTGCCGTCCCGGCCCATGGGTCCCTCGCCGGCATTCCAGTCTTTATCATTCACCCAATCCGTAAAGCGCCATTGCGGAACCCGGAGAAGCGAGCCGTCAGCCCCCTGGTATTTTTCGAAATAGTTCAGAATAGCATATACCCCTTCCAGCTTACCCCGGATAAACTCCGGATCCGGCCCGTAACGCAGGTAGTCGTGTAGCATACCGATATACCACAAAGAAAAAGTAGGGATGTACTGCGGCGTGTACGACGGATGCCGGCTGAGGGTCACCCCTTCCGGCTGCCTGGAATAGTCCATGTAGTTCAGGGCGTTTTTCACGAGACGGTCGTCGCCGCTGTTATAAAGCGAAACCAGTGCCTGTATCCGCGCATCGCCAATGTACTGGAGCTGCTCGTAGTAAGGGCAGTCCATGTAGGTCTCCGTGGCACACAGCCGGGCGGTCCGCCAGCCGATATCCAGGATAGTGTTCAGCTCCGGGCTATCCGACCGGAAACCGGCGTTCATCCGGAAGGGATACCCCGTAAAAATGCTGTAGATATCCTTCAGCACCAGCGGCTCCGCAGCCGTGGTGATGCGTAGCTCCAGGTAGCGGTAGGTGCGGTAGCTCAGGGGTGAAAACACCTGCCGCTCCGAACCGGCGGAGATCAGGCTGTCTGTCCGGCCTATCAGCCGTTTCCCTTCGGTTTCATTCCGGTTTCCCTTCCGGTAACCCTCACTGTAAAGGGCCTCCGCATAGCCCATAGCTATCCGCGCCTCTTTCCCTTTGCTGAACTCCAGCACGGGGTAAGCATTAGTGAGGTAGGTCTGATCCAGCAGGATATTTACCGATGTATGGGCCGGGACGATCACGTCCTGTTTCTTCTCCGGGAAGCCGGCCGGCAGGGAAAGCCCGCTGGCCGTGGCCCGCGGAATCCGCTCCGGCTTCAGCTCGATGGGTGGAATCCCCGAAGGGCGAAGCATCCACACGTTAGTAGTGCCGAAAGGCCCCAGCACGTCTTTGGGCAGGCCCCGGAAGAGGGTGCGGGCAGCAGGCCAGGCGGAGTCGTCAAAATCCGTGCCTTCCCAGCCCCGCGGATGCCGGGAAAAGTCCCGGATCTCGCCCGGCCCGGATACATAATAGAAGGGTACGCTCAGCTTCAGGGGCGCATAGCTATCGTCTTTAATGCATTTCCAGGAAGCGCCGGTATTCACGGGTTCTTCTACGGCCGTATTGCCCTGCAGGATAAAGCCGGTCATGGCGGTGATCTGTACCTCCGGCCGCCATTCGGCCTCGTTCCATACCCGGGCTGCCAGGATGTTTTTCCCCCGCCGGAGATAAGGTTTCAGGTCCACCGTCTCAAAATTCCAATGATTCAGATCGCCCCGCGCCGGGCCAAAAGAAACCATCTGCCCGTTCACAAAAAGCTGGTAGCGGTTATCGGCCGACACGTGCACGGTATACTGGTCCGGAACGGCCGGCAACTCCAGCGTTTTCCGGAAGAGGTAAACGCCGTAAGCCGTGGCAGAATGATCCGGCGTGGTGATCCACTGGGCCGCCCAGGGTTTCTCCAGGATTTCCGGCGCTGTGTTTTGGGCGTGGGCACAGGTGGTGAAAACCGTAAGGCTGAGGAGTAGGGTAAATGTTTTCATATTGATTAAGGTTTATGCCCCGGAACTTCTAAAGATAGCGATCAATCCCCGCATCCCATTGGTCCCTACCGATATAATTTCGTAAATTTGCCCGAAAATTACAGAAACGCATGTCCGAATTTCCTCCCTGCCCTAAATGCAGCTCCGAATACGTTTACCCTTCCGATAACCTGCTCATCTGCCCGGAGTGCTTCCACGAATGGAACCCCGAAGAAGAGCCGGCCGAAGCAGACGGCACCCTGAAAGTACTGGATTCCAACGGAAACGAGCTGAAAGACGGCGATTCCGTGGTGATCATCAAAGATCTACCCGTTAAAGGGGCTCCGAAGCCTATCAAGGCCGGTACTAAGGTGAAAAACATCCGCCTGGCTGACGGTGACCATAATATTGACTGCAAAGTAGACGGTTTCGGCGCCATGGGCCTGAAGTCGGAATTTGTACGAAAGGCCTGAAGTGGATAAAAGTGTACGATACATGCTGATAGCCGGGCTGGGTTTCGCAGTCATGAATATCTTCGTGAAGCAGGTATCGCATCTCCCCACGGTGGAAGTGGTTTTCTTCCGAGCGGTTTTCAGCTTTTTTGCCACTTACCTTATCCTCAAAAAACAGGCTGTCCCGGTTCTGGGGAACCAGAAAAAACTGCTCTTTTACCGGGGCGCGGCCGGCTGCCTGGGGCTTATCGGTTCCTATTACACCTTACAGCATATCCCGCTGGCCTCCGCTGTAACCCTAAACTACCTGTCGCCGCTTTTTACCGCCGTAATGGGCATTTTCCTGGTGCAGCAAAAGCTCCGGCCCATCCAGTTTTTATTTTTCGGCGTGGCGCTGGCCGGCGTGGTGATGATCCGGGGCTTTGACCCCCGGGTATCGCTTTTCGATGTGGGCATCGGCCTGGGCGCCGCCTTTTTTGCCGGCCTGGCCTATAACGTCATCGCCATGCTGAAGACCTCAGAGCACCCCCTGGTCATCATGTTTTACTTCCCCATGGTCACCCTGCCCGTCACGGGCATTTACTGCCTCTATCACTGGCAAACACCCCGGGGCACCGACTGGCTCTACCTCCTCTGCATAGGCATCATGACCCAGATAGCCCAATACTACATGACCCTCTCCTACCAGACCGCTAACCTGGCCCGCGTCTCCATCCTGAACTACCTGGGCGTAATCTACGCCCTCCTGGCCGGGTATTTCCTGTTTGATGAAACCTATAATGCACTGAGCCTGCTGGGGATCGTGGTGATCATCGGGGCGGTGGTGCTGAATGTGGTGTGGGGGCGGGGGAATTCATGATTTATTTGATCGGAATTGGGCAAATAAGAAACCTATACTCAGAAAAATTAATCAAATTTATTTTGGGATATTAAGAATAATGTTGTTTTTTTATTCTTGAATATAAACCATTTTAAAAATACTCTAATGAAAAAACCAGCAATTGTATTTGTTTTAACTCTTTTTGTTTCTAGCACTTTTGGACAAAAAGCATCCAATGAGCGAGAAAAAACGGTTAAGCTTGCCGATATTCTAAGACCAGGAATCAGTATTAGTGCCTTTTATAATCCTAAAGGAGAATACGTATATCTATTAAATCAGGATTCCAGTCTGGAACCTACAGCAGAAAATAAATCCGGGGCTACCGCTTCATTAGTTTGGTTAATCCCCTTTAATAACAAAGGGACAGGAAATGTTATGATAAGTATTCCTATTTTTGATTTAAAAAGTAATGTGTCTGATACAAAAGTAAGTAGTGGTTTATTTAATACTCAAACACCATTTGGGCTAGGTATTGCATTCTTTCCGTTTTCTAAACTCCCTGCTATCGGATTTTCAGGGGGAATGCATTATTTAAACCAAAACAAAATGAGAGATAAACCATTAAAGGAAAATTATTTCCCCATTGCTGATTACAAGACTTTTGATTTAAAAGTTGGGGCTCCAGTCCCGGAAGCTGTTTTAAAACCATTTTTAAAACATGAATCTTATGTATCGTTTAATGTCGGTATGGTATTTAGGTTAGTGTATAGCGATTACAGTAAATAGTATAGCTGTTGATAATTATTGATTGTCAGAAATTCCAGGACAATCCGGTTTTCAAATAGGACTCCATGGATTTATGGTCTTTCTATTATATTGTAAAGAATTTAGTTGAACCGAATCACAAACACCGTCACCCCATCCCCCACCCCCAGCTCAAACCTCCACCCGTGATTATGCAGGATCTCCCGCACCATGGTCAGGCCTACTCCCTGGCCGGTGGGTTTGGTGGAAAAGAACGGGGTAAAGAGGCCGGCTTCGGCTTCTTCGGAAATACCACAGCCCGTGTCAGTAACCGTGAGGGAATCCTGGCTTAGCCGGATTTCTACCCTGCCTTCATCGTCAATGGCCTCAAACGCGTTAAGCACGATATTGATCAGCGCCTGCTCCAGTTGCTCCTGGCTGCCCGTCACCATCACGGGTTCCGGCGGTAAAACACAATTAAATTCTACGGGCCGGTGCTGGAATCTCAGTTTCATCAGGTGGTGTACTGAACGCACGGTTTCTGACAGGCTGAACACCTGCTTTCCGGGTAGGGGCAGCCGCACCACGCGGGCAAAATTCTCCATGAACAGGTTCAGGCGGGTGTTCCGGTCGATCACGATCTGCAGGTACTCTGCCCGCTCTGCCGCAGGGAGTTCGGCGGCCGTGGCCAGCGTTTCCAGGATGCTGTTAATGGCCCCTACCGAGTTTTTTACTTCGTGGGCCATCATGCGGATCACTTTTCCGTACGACTGCTTCTCCACTTTCAGGATCTCTTCGCCGGCCTCTTCCAGGATCACGAACTTCTGGTAAAAGCCACGGTTCCGGAAGCGGTCTACATATACGCGGAGGTAGCGCGTGGGGCTGATGCGGTAGGTCTGCGGGCGCCGGATCTCCTGGCTCAGGATCTCGCTGCCCAGGAGTAACGAGGTATCGGTCAGCTTCCGGCCCCGGTCTTCCTCTTTGATCCCTAAAATTTCTCCGGCGGCCGGGTTATACTCCTTCAGCTGGTCATCAAAATCCAGGATGATCATGCCTACGGGCAGCGCTTCGATCAGGTTCTGAAGGAAAAAATGCTGCTCCTGCTGAAAAAGCCGCTCTTTCCGGATGTTATCCAGCATTTTGTTATACACCTCCACCAGCAGGTTGATCTCCTTGGAGCCCGTAGGCCGCATATAGCCCGAAAAATCCTGGTCTTTCAGTGAATCCAGCCCCAGTACGATCTGCTCCAGCGGCCGGGTGATTCTCATCAGCAGGAAGTAAAATGCCGCCAGCAGGAGGATCAGGACCACCTCGGACGCAAAAAGAATCACCGGCCTCTCCCGGAAAAGCAGGAAAACCAGTACGGCCAGTACCATGAACAGCAGGCCGAAGATCAGCAGTAATTGCCCTCTAACTCTCATCCGTGTCTGAATTGGAAATCCCGAATTTACTCATTCTGCGGTACAATGAGCTGCGGGTGATGCCCAATTTTTTAGCCACTTCCGACATATTCCCTTTTTTGGCCGCAATGGCCTTCCGGATCATCTCTTTTTCCATCTCTTCCAGGGTCATATCCGTTTCCCCGCCGGTAGCGTGATTCTTTTTAAGCTCGCGGATGGTGAGGGTAGGCTTTTCAGACAGCATCCAGCTCCTTTCCACCAGGTGCTGGAGCTGGGCAATATTCCCCGGGAACTCCTGCGTGGATAACCACTCTAACGCCGCGGAATCTATCTTCTTCCGGCGGTCATCCGTATTCAGCTTCTCCATAAAATACCGGGCCAGCTCCGGGATATCCTCCCGGCGTTCGGAAAGCGGCGGCACCTCAATATGCACGATCCCGATCTTGTACAGCAAATCTTCCCGGAATCCGCCACCGGCCGTTTTCTTTTTGATCTCCGCTGACGCCGCACTGATCAGCCGCGCCCGGAACCGGCTCACCGCATCGCTGCCCAGGGGCGTAAAGGTCCTTTCCTGCAGCACGCGCAGGAGTTTGCCCTGCATCACCGGCGAAAGCTGATCCACCTCATCCCAGAAGAGGGTGCCCTCGCCTGATTTGGCCAGCAGTCCGCCGGAATCGGGCGAGAAGGCCGCCCGCCGGTACCCGAAAACCTCTCTTTCCAGCTGATCCTCCGGCAGGCCCGGCAGCCCGGCTTTTACAAAGGGCCTGCCCTTCCTGGGGCTCAGGTCGTGCAGGGTTTCTGCCAGCAGCTCCTTCCCCGTTCCCCGCTCGCCGGAGAGCAGCACGGCAGCATCTGTTTCCGCCACCTGCAGAAGCGTGGATTTCAGCGAGCGTACCGCCGCTGAGCTCCCGATGATGCCGGCCAGGCGGCTTTCCCCGGCCTGGCGCTGCGCCTGTTTCAGCTGCAGCTGGGTCTGTACAGCGGAAACCAGGTCGTCATTATTCCAGGGCTTGGTCATGAAATCCACGGCTCCCGCCTTCATGCCCGCCACAGCCAGCTCTAAGGTGCCCCAGGCCGTGATCAGCACCACGGGAAGCTCCGGGAAAGATGCCCGCAGCTTCTTTAGCAGGGCCAGGCCCTCATCGCCGGAAGCCTCCAGCGTAAAGTTCATGTCCAGGATCACCGCGTCAGGCCCGAAGTTCTCCGTAAACTCCACCATATTCAGCGGGTTCATGATATACTGCACCTCAAAGCCCTTCATGCTGAACAGCAGCTTCAGCGACTGGCAGATGGTCCGGTCATCGTCAATGATCAATATCTTAGGTTTCATATTCACTCTTCTCTAAGCGCTTCGGCCGGTAAAATTCCGGCCAACTGCCGGCTGGGAACCCAACTGCAAAAAAACACCAGCCCGAAAATCAGCAGGGCAGCCATTCCCATCCCGGCAAAATACGAGCTTCGCGTCAGGGGAAAACTGCTGACAAACGGCACCTGCACCGCAAACACCAACGCCACTATAACGCTATCAGCGTCAGGGTCATCATTTCTCCTACAAACATCCTTTTAATATCCGCCGTGATGGCACCCATCCCTTTTCGGAGGCCCACTTCGGGTATCCGGCTGTTTATATTGTACTTTAACACTCCTAACAGCCCCATGCTGATGCTGATCACCAGGAATACCCCGATAAACAGCAGGGTCAGTAACGGGATCACACTGGAGCGGTTGGCCTTCCGTTGCTCATTTTTCATGACCCTCTCCACGGTCTTGTATAATAACGGAAGCACCTCCGTCCCTGTGCCGGGGCTTGCCTTTACGGAATACAGGCTATGGGCCCAGGCATTCTTATTGAACCATACCAGCGTAAGCATAATGGGATTTTCCGCTTTAAAATGGCCGTCATACTTGAAATTTTTAATCCCCCCGATCACCTCGTAATCGGCTAAAAACTTTTCAGAAAAATAGGTCACCCGCTACCAGGTCTACCCGGTCTGAAGTAAAGAACGTTAAGGCCTTCACCTCCGGCAGGGAATCGATATACTTTCCTACAAAAGTATTGGAAAACCCGCCGGCGGCCATCCCGTCATTCTCCGCTTCATTGATCCGGGTAGTGACCACCGTGTCTATTTCTATCCGGCCGTTAATTATTCTTCATGCAGTGCTTTGGCCGGCAGGGTCATCGCCGCCTGCTGACTGGGCGCCAGCGTACAGCCATACACCAGTACAAAGATCAGCAGGGCCCCTGCCCCGATTCCCATAAAATAGGCATCTTTTTCAATGGGTAAGGTGGTGATAAACGGTAACTGTACCGCAAAAATAACCGCAATCACAAACGCCAGCACCACCAGCACCAGCATCTCCCCTGTAAACTGCCGGCGAACCGCCCCCGTGGAAGCCCCCACAGCCTTCCGTAACCCGATCTCCGGGATTCTCCGGGCAATATTGTACCGCAAAATCCCGAACAGCCCCATGGAAATGTTAATGATCAGGAAGATGGCCAGGAAGAACATGGCCGCCAGGGGGATATAGGTGCGGCTATTCGTACTTTTACGCGTTATATCTACCTTTACCAGGCTGAAATCATTGTTCTTCGTGGCGTTCTCCACCAGGTCATTGATCTTCTTCTCCACCTCAGGCCCCGTACCCGGTTTTACGCGCACATTGATGGCCTGGTGGAGGTCCGTGGCATCATCCGCCAGGGGCACAAACAGGAAGGGATCCTCTTCCGTAAAATCGCCCTGAAATTTGAAATTCTCAGCTACGCCTATGATCTCGGTTTCCATCTCTTTCGTAAAATGAAATTTGAAACCCAAAGGCTCTTTGCCCTTCATGAATTTATCTACAAATTTCTGCGTAACCACTACCGGTGTGTACTTGCTGTTAAGGTCTTCCCGGGTGTAAAACCGGCCTGATTTCATGGGGATTTTCCAGACACGGGCATAGTCTTCATCCGCATACATATAGCGCGCATTAAACACAAAACCGTCATTATCATTCCCGTTTCCCCAGATATTTCCCAAGTAGGGCGATACGTTTACGCTGTAGGAAACCTGGTCTGTTTCCGGCATGGCCTTCAGATCATGCTTCAGCGACTTTATCATTAACCGGGTAGCCGCCGTATCTTCGGTCTTAAAATTAATTTGTACCCGGTATACCTCTCTCCAGTCAAAACCCAAAGGAGAAGCATAATAGCGGTATTGGGAGATCCCGTAAGAAAATACCGCAAAAACCACCCAGAATACGAAGATCAGCTGAACAAAAAGGAACGCATTTTTCCCTTTCCGCTTCCATATCAGTTTAAAATAATGTGCTATCATAACTTTCCTGTTTTTAACGCTCCGGCCACCGGGGTTTTAGCGATCCTCCACGCCGGAAGAAACCCGGATAAAATACCAAAGACAAAAGTGATAAAGATGCTTATAAAAAGAACAGACAGGTTAAAGGTGAGCTTAGTTACCCCGAAGACTTCCGCCCGGTTCAGAACGTTCATCACCAGCAGGGAGAGAAACACCCCGATGATCCCTCCTAAAAACGTTATGATCAGGTTTTCAAACAAAAACTGTAGGAGCAGATCCCCGGTTTTTGCACCAAACGCCTTTCTGACGCCTATCTCGGAAGACCGTTCAAAAATCCGGGTCACATTAAGATTCACCAGGTTCAGGATAGGGATTACCAGGAAAAAGGCCAGCACTCCCAAAACGATTCCCAGGAACTCTCCCCCTTTCCGGGTTTCCTGCGTGCCCATGAACTGCCAGGCATAAACATCTGCCGCATTCTTTTCATGGATCATATACCGGTCAAAATTGTTCGCTTTTTCCAGGTTGTTTTCCACGTTTCTCAGCTCCTCTTCCATCTTAGGCATATCCGCGGGGGTTTTGGCCAGCAGGGCCACCACGCAGCTCCCGAAATACGCCTGGGGATAATCCAGCTCATTCTCTCCGGCCCAGGAAATCGGAACAAAAAAATCAGCCCGTACCGAGCGGTTCGAAGTATGGGCATCCTTCACCACGCCCACTACCTTAAACGAGCCCTGAATTCCCCAGGCCAGTTCCTTACCCAGGTAGGACGCCTGCTTCCCAAAATACTTTTCGGCCGTACTTTCTCTCAGGATGATCACGTTCGCCTTATTATCTACCGCCTCCCGCGTAAACGGCCCGCCTTCCACAAACCGGAAATCAAATATCTTCCAGTAAGCCGCATCCGTGAGGTTACCGTTAAGCGTTAGTTTTTGCCCCTGCGGATAAACATCCAGGGGGGCATAATCAATAAACACACTGATTAATTCCGGTGTTTTCATCCGGCTGAGGTGGTCTTTGTACAGCTTATAGCTGAGGCTGGAAACGGTGTTAGAGGCCACTTTCCCCTCTATAATTTTAGTAGTCACCGTGGTGTCTATCTTCATCACCCCGTTAACTTCCGTAGTATCATACGTGCTTATCTTTTCCCGCTCAAAACCCTGCCCTGTAAAAGACGGCAGGAATAATATCCGGTCTCTTTTACTCAGCGGCGGATTAGCCCCCAGCTCATTCTCCAGCACCGCCGATGCCAGCATCAGCACCATCAGCGTAAAACTGATTCCAAACAGGCTGATAAACGTATACAGCTTATTCCGCTTCAGCACCTTAATGGCTATTTTGAAATAATTCTTTAACATATTCATTTAATTTTTGAAGATGAATCTTGCCGGCAACGCCCCCTTATTAATAATTAACCATTAATTCACCAGGCTGCCGTCATATAACCGGATCACGCGGTGCGTCTTCCGCGCCATGCTCTCGTCATGGGTCACCATCACTACCGTCACTTTTTCCTGCTCGTTCAGATCCAGGAGCAGTTGCATCACCTCGTTGCCCAGCACACTGTCCAGGTTACCCGTAGGCTCATCGGCCATCACCACGGCCGGTTTCCCTACTATGGCCCGCGCTATGGCCACCCGCTGGCGCTGTCCGCCGGAAAGCTGGTTAGGGTAGTGGTTCTTGCGATTAAGCAGGCCTACCTTCTCCAGGGCCTCTTCGGAAAGCCGCTTCCGTTCTTTAGCACTCTCCCCGCGATACAGCAGCGGCAGCTCCACGTTATCAATCACGCTCAGGTCAGAGATCAGGTGAAAACTCTGGAAAATGAAGCCCAGGTTCTCGTTCCGGAACTTCGCCAGGTCATTTTCCTTCTGGTTTTCCAGGTTCACCCCCTTGATGCTGACATGGCCGCGTGTGGGCGAGTCCAGCAGCCCGATCATGTTCAGCAGGGTGGACTTACCACAGCCGGAAGGCCCCATGATGGACACAAACTCCCCCTTCCCGATCTTCAGGGAGATATCATTCAGGGCTACCGTTTCCAGGACGTCGGTGTAATACGACTTACTCAGGTTTTTCAGCTCTATCATTATTTGTATAGTTTTTTGGTTTTACATATCACTTAAGGTCAGCTGCCGCAGGGTATAATACGTCACCCAATACGCCCGCAGCAGGCTGATGTAATTACGCCAGGCACTGTCGCGCTCATTAAACGCATAGGTCAGGTCCGTGATGCTAATATCGTTTAAAATATAGCGCTGGTTCGCAATTTCGTACCGCTGCCGGGCTAATTCAAAACTCTTGTCGCCCAGCGCCACGTCTTCCTTCAGCTCACGGAACTGGTACACCAGCTGCCGTACATTCTGCTTAAACGTCAGCTCCGTAAACTCTTTCTCTGCTTCGGCATAGCGCTGCTGCTCCAGGGCAGAGCGGGTACTGTACTTCCGCTTTCCCCCGTCCAGGAGGGGCACCCGAAGCGTAAGCTGCACAAAATTCTCTACCTGGGGCAGCTGGTACGACTGCGGGAGCAGGCCACCGGTGCCCACCCATCCGAACGTAGCCGACAGGCTTCCCTGCCAGCCGTTATTCTTCCGGGCCAGCTCCAGCGCCTGGTCCGCTTCAAGTAACAGCTTTTCCAATTGTTTCTGCTCCGGTCTTTTCATCCACGCCTTCTGTGCCGCATCCTCCGCATCAGGAGCCTGCCCCTGCAGGTTTTCCGGTAGCCGCAGCACGTAAATGGCATCGCTGTGGGTTTCCCAGCCCATGGCCTTTTTCAGCTCGGCATTGGCCCGGATCAGCTCCCGCCGGGCATTTACCGTACCCTGCCGGGCCGAGTTCAGGTTCAGCTCCAGCTGCAGAAAATCACTTTTGGAGATCTTGCCCAGCCGGTCGCGCTCCTCCGCTATAGCGAAGATCTTCCGGCTGTTCTCCACATTGGTCTGCGCGATCTCATGGTTCACCTGGGCCGCCATCAGGTCAAAAAAACGGCTGACCACCTCGCCGGAGATCTGCTCCCGGTTAATGTCGAGGTTTATCCGCGCTATCTCCTCTTCCAGGACATAAAACCGCCGGTTCCATTTCAGGGAATTAAACGTATTCAGCGGCTGCTCGATCCCCACCCGGAACGGTACCGAATTAAAATTCTTCAGCCCGTTTTCCGTAAAGTCACTGTACCGCCTTAACCTTGACTCCGCAAAAAACAGGGTATTGGTCCTCAGCACCCGCTGCGACGCGCTCAGGTTCAGGCTGCTGTTATCCTGGGAAATGGGCAGGAAGCTGATGGTACCGTCAGGCTGGGTAACGGCCGAAGTGGTCTTGTAAAAATTAGGCAGCGTGGCCCCTAACGCCACCTGCGGCCGCAGCTCCGCCCGGTTATACAGCACATTATTCTGAGCCACACCATACTCCATCCGCACTTTCTTTGCACTTAAAGCATGCTCCTGAGCCAGGGAAATGGCCTGCGAAAGGCTCAGGGTATCCGACTGCGCAAAAGACCTCATAACCAGGAGATGAAAAGCCACCCCAAAGGCCAGAAGTACTCTCTTCCAGGCAGCCACAGAAAAGGCCCACACACCGTCCACCCGCGCAGCAGGACGCCCGCAGGTAAGCGCACCGCCCCATCCGGCACTCCCTACCCCACACGCTATGCTCCCTATGTGGTTAACTCCATTCAAAATTCTCCCCTTCATCTCACCCGCAGTTCAGTTTTCCCCTCATACACACTCATATCCGACAATATCACTTTCTCCCCCGCCTTCAGCCCGCTGATCACCTCCACCTTGTCGCTGGTCCGGAAACCCAGCTCCACCGTACGCGCCACGGCCCGGCCGTCCTGCAGCACAAAAACCTTCTGCGACTTCCCCGCCAGGATACCCGGGCCGTTCGGGATGTAAACGCTCCGCTGCCGGGTATCCGTAATGATCCGCACCGGCACCTTCATCTTAGGCCTCAGCTTATCGGAATCCGCCTTCCGCAGCCGGATCTTAAACTGTATCGTATTATTTTCCACCGCCGGCAGGATCTGCTCTATCTCCCCCATCTCCATCCCGTTATTCACTTCCACCTGCACCGGCTGGCCCAGGCTGATCTTATCGGCATGCATATCCGACACCTGCGCCATGATGCTGTACGAAGAAATATTGGCCAGGCGCACCAGCGGGTCGCCCTCCTGCACCTGCGTGCCTATCCGGTTATCCAGCCAGGTGATCACCCCCGGTACCTCCGCCCTCAGGGTGGCATTCCTCAGCTTCTTGGCCAGTTCATCGAGCCGCTGACGCTGAATAGACGACTGGATCTGCTCATTCAATACACTGGAAGCAATAGACTCCTTCCTGTATTTCAGCTCATTCTCCAGCTTTTTCTTTTCGAGCAAGGCAATAGACAGGTTCTGACGCGCCTTATCCACCTCTTCCTGGGTCATCCCGCCTATAGCCTGCAGGCGCCGGGCATCGGCCAGCAGCGCCTCAAAGTTTTTTACCTGCAGATCCTTCACCTGGTCGTCCAGCTCAATATCCCGGATATTCTTCTCCAACTCCAGCTTCAGTCGCACCACGTTATTATCCTTCAGCTTCAGCTCGTCTTTCAGCCGCTGAAACTCCAGCTCCGAATACTCCGTATCCAGGATCAGGATAGGGTCCCCGCTCTTCACCTGCGTGCCGTTCTCCGTCACGATCCTCCGGATCTTCGCCGAAAGCGGGCTGACCAGCACCACCTCCGAAGAAGGCTCCACCGTACCGTTTGCCGAAACCGTGTTTTCCATCTCTCCTTCCCGCACCTCGCCTACTATGACCTCACTCCTTTTAATACCCGGCGTCAGTACCTGCCTGAAAAGCCACAGGGCCCCGCACAGTATCCCTATGCCCCCTGTAACATACAGGCCCCGTTTCCACTGGCGCCCCCGTATCCTGTCTTTGCTGATTTCTTTATCCATGGACGAAAATTAGCACGGATTTTTTCAAAATTTACAATCATCTTATTATTAGATATTTACAAAGAAGAGGACAAGCAAAAAGTGTCTGATTTTGGGACGCCCGCTAATTTCCCTGCCGTAAACTAAGTTTTCCGGTAAGTCTGTTTGCCCCGCCTGCTGAAAAAATCTATATTCGTACCCGCTTATATGACCGGTATGACTAACGCTAAAATTCCATATTACCTGACGCTGTGTATCCTCCTGTTGGCCATCCCGCTACAGGCTCAGACAGATACCCTGAAGCATGACCGGTGGATCGCCTGGATTACGCCCACCAGCGGCCTCCATTTTATTCATCCGGCCATAGAGGTAGGAGCTGAATACAGCCGGGGAAACCTGTGGGCCTATACCCTGAGTTATGGCATCAGGTCCAGGGAGAAAAAAGAACTGCACTATGAGGATCAAAGCCACCAGTATATCCGCCTGGGCTTCAAAAAATACTTTGTCCCTAAATTTAACTCCGGCTACATTATGCCGGAGATGGGGATTTTTCACATTTCCCATAAGGGGCTACCCGGTAATATCGAATGGCGGGAAGAGGGTCAGCCCGCGCTGAAGGCGGATGCACGGATTCATGACTACTATCTGAAGGCAGGGGCACTTTTGGGTAGAAAAATGAAAGCAGGAGACCTCCGTTTTGATATTTTCATCGGGGGCGGCGCCCGGTTTACCTTCAGACACCACAGCCTGCAGCAGATCAGGGAGAAAACCGAAGGCCAGGAAGACTACTATGAGCACCACGGATTGGTGATGCGTTATGACTATATTCCTATAGATACCCCCAAAGGGTGGAGAACTCTTCCCCCGTTTTATTACCTGAGCCTGGGAATGCGCCTGGGTATCGGGCTCCGGCCCGTAAAAATCGCTGTAGAAAATTCACTGCCCTGATCTAGATCTTCAGGATCTCGCAGGCCCGCCGGGAGGCATCCTGCTCGGCTTTCTTCTTGTTCCAGCCGTTTCCGTGGCTGATGATCTCCGAATCGATCAGTACCTGGGCCACAAACTCGCGGCTGTGGTTTTTGCCTTTCTCTTCTACAATCACAAACTCCACTTTCTTCCCTTCCGACTGCGCCCAGCTGAGGATAGACGACTTATAGTTCGTGTTATTGGAGATCACCTCGTCCAGGTTAAAATGATTGGAGAGGAGCTTGGACACTACAAATTTCTGGGTGAACTTATAGCCTTTGTCCAGGTAAATGGCCCCGATGAGCGCCTCCATGGCATCGCCCAGCAGGGAAGTGCGGTGGTAATTCCGGGTTCCGTCAGACTCGATCAGGTTTTCCAGGCCCAGTTTACGACCCACGTTATTAAGCGACTCCCGGTTCACGATCCTCGACCGGATCTCCGTCAGGAAGCCTTCATTCTTAAAAGGATATTTTTTAAAGAGATACTCCCCTACGATCAGCCCCAGAACAGCGTCACCCAGGAATTCCAGGCGTTCATTAGACTCCCGGAAACCCTTAAAAGTACTCTCTTTGGAAGCGGAAGTGTGGCGGAAGGCCAGCTGGTAAATAAGGGGGTTAGACGGCTTTGAACCCACGATTAACTCAATAGCCCTGTTAAAGTCTTTGAATTTATCCTCCCGTCCAAAAAACCTCCCTATATTCATTCAATCCCTCTTCTTCTTACAACTTCCTGAAAATCAATGTAGCATTATGCCCTCCAAAACCAAAACAGTTGCTCAACGCCACATCTATCTTGCGGCTCTTGGCCACGTTAGGCGTGAGATCAATCCGCGGATCGATGGTTTCGTCAATATTAAACAAATTAATGGTAGGAGGTACCACCTGGTGCTCAATAGCCAGTACCGAAGCCACCGATTCCACCGCTCCGGCCCCGCCCAGCAGGTGCCCGGTCATGGACTTGGTAGAACTGATAGATATGTTATAGGTATCCTCCCCGAAAAGCTGTTCGATGGCCTTGATCTCCTGCGGGTCACCCAGCGGCGTAGAAGTACCGTGGGTATTGATATAATCCACTTCTGAGGTGGATATGCCGGCATCCTCCAGCGCATCTTTCATGGAAAGGTAAGCGCCGTAGCCATCCGGGTGCGGTGCAGTGATATGGTAGGCATCCGATGAAAACCCGCCGCCGATCAGCTCACAGTAGATCCTGGCTCCGCGGGCCATGGCGTGTTCGTACTCTTCCAGGACCAGCGCCGCGCCGCCTTCTCCCAGCACAAAACCGTCACGATCCCGATCATACGGCCTGGAAGCCGTTTTGGGATCGTCGTTCCGCTCGGAGAGGGCCTTCAGGCCGTTAAACCCGCCTATACCCGACTGCGTATTGGAAGCTTCTGACCCACCGGTAACACAGGCGATGATCCTGCCCAGGCGGATGTAATTAAAGGCGTCGATGATGGCGTTATTAGCCGAAGCACAGGCCGAAACCGTCACATAATTAGGTCCGCGGAATCCGTGACGGATCGAGATCTGGCCCGAAACCCCGTCAGCGATCATCTTCGGAATAAAGAAGGGATTGAACCGCGGCACGCCGTTACCCTGGATATAGCTGGTCATCTCCTCTTCAAAGGTCTTTAACCCGCCGATACCGGAACCCCAGATCACACCTACCTTATTATGGTCAATGTTTTCTTCGGTAAGCCCGGAGTCTGCTATGGCCTGATCAGCCACCACCACCCCGAACTGGGTGAATAAGTCCATTTTCCGAGCATCCTGTCGCGGAATAAAATCGGTAGCCTCGAAGTTCTTAACCTCGCAGGCAAAACGGGTTTTAAAATTAGTGGCATCAAAACGGGTGATATAATCACATCCGCTGACTCCGTTGGAAAGTCCGTTCCAAAATTCCTCCACCGTATTCCCTATGGGCGTTAACGCTCCTAAACCGGTGACAACTACTCTTTTAAATGACATATTCTAAAAAATTAAAAGTTCAATACCCCAATCTCAAATGCCTAAACATTTTCCAATAGAATATTGAACTTTGTCTGAGCGAAATAATTATTTCGAATGTTCTTCCAAATAACTAATAGCCTGCCCGACTGTTTGGATATTTTCAGCTTGATCGTCAGGAATAGAAACATTAAATTCTTTCTCGAACTCCATAATCAATTCTACTGTGTCCAGGGAATCAGCTCCCAAATCGTTTGTGAAAGATGCTTCTGTAGTAACTTCAGCCTCATCTACTCCTAATTTCTCAACGATAATTTTCTTAACTTTTGATGCAACGTCAGACATTTGAAAATGTATTTTGGTTAAAAACGGTACAAAGAAAAATAATTAACTTGAACCAACAAAATGATTAAGTGTTTTTCCAGCTTAAAGATAGAGTGCATATTTGTATTTTCAAAACAGAAACACGAAGAAATAATGCAATTATACCTTGATAAGTTACAAAAGTACTCTTCCGGTAACTTCTTCCTGATGGCCGGACCCTGTGCTATAGAGGGTCGCGATATCGCCCTGAGCATCGCCGAAAAAATAGATAAGATCTGCCGTACCCTGGAAATCCCCTATATTTTCAAGGGAAGCTATCGCAAAGCTAACCGCACCAAAGCCGACAGCTTTACGGGCATTGGCGATGAAAAAGCCCTCCTTATCCTGAAAGAAGTAAGTGATACCTTCGGGATTCCGGTGGTCACGGACATCCATGAATCGCACGAGGCCGCCCTGGCAGCCCCCTACGTAGACGTGCTGCAGATCCCGGCCTTCCTCTGCCGCCAGACCGAGCTCCTGGAAGCCGCCGCCCGTACCGGCCGGGCCGTGAATATAAAAAAGGGACAATTTCTCTCCGGCGCCTCCATGGGCTTCGCCGTAGACAAGATCCGGTCCGTAAACCCGGATGCCCCCGCCCTGCTGACGGATCGCGGCAACAGCTTCGGTTACTCTGACCTGGTGGTGGACTACCGAAACCTGGTAGAAATGGCTAAATTCCGGGTACCCGTCATCATGGACTGCACCCACTCCCTTCAGAAACCGAACCAGACCTCCGGCGTAACCGGCGGAGACCCCGCCATGATCTCCACCATCGCCAAAGCCGCCATAGCGGTAGGTGCCGACGGGCTCTTCATCGAAACCCACCCCGATCCCGCCAATGCCAGATCAGACGGCGCTAACATGCTGCACCTCGATAACCTGGAAGGGCTGTTGAAGGATCTGGTGAAGATACGGCAGGCGGTGAGATAGAGCCTGGCCCGATAACTTCTGAAGGATATCGGCCGTTTTTCCTCCAAAAACCCGTATTTTTGCAGATTGTTTCAGTTCCGATGAAGAAAAAAATTGCTCTGCTCGGCTCCACGGGGTCTATAGGCACCCAGGCTCTGGAGGTCATTGCGGCTCATCCTGACCGCTTTGAGGCAGAAGTACTTACCGCCCAAAGTAACGCCGACCTCCTGATTGAACAGGCGGCCCGGTTCCGGCCCAACGTGGTGGTGATCGGCGAAGAAAATCTTTATGATAAGGTAAATGCGGCCCTTGACCCGCTGGACATAAAAGTATATTGCGGCCCCAATGCACTGAACTCCGTAGTGCAAAGCGAAAGCATAAACATAGTGCTGACCGCCCTGGTAGGCTATAGCGGCCTGCTGCCCACCATCCATGCCATTAAGGCCGGGAAGACCATTGCCCTGGCCAACAAGGAAACGCTGGTGGTGGCTGGCGATATCATCACGGAGCTGGCCATAAAACATAAGGTAGATCTCCTCCCGGTAGATTCCGAGCACTCAGCCATCTTTCAATGCCTCACCGGGGAATACTATAACCCCATTGAAAAGATCATCCTGACGGCCTCAGGAGGCCCGTTCAGGGGTAAAAATGCCGGATTTCTGAAGACAGTGAGTAAAGCCCAGGCACTGAAGCACCCGAACTGGGAAATGGGCGCCAAGATCACCATTGACTCCGCCAGCCTCATGAACAAAGGCCTGGAGGTCATTGAAGCCAAATGGCTCTTTGACCTGGAACCCGCGCAGATCGATGTGGTCATCCACCCCCAAAGCATCATTCATTCCCTGGTGCAGTTTGAAGACGGCAGCATCAAAGCCCAGATGGGCCTGCCTGACATGAAACTGCCCATCCAGTACGCACTGGGCTTCCCGCAAAGGCTGAAAAACAATTTCCCGCGGTTTGATTTCCTGCAATATCCCAGCCTGACCTTTGAAAAGCCCGACCTGGATACCTTCCGGAACCTGGGCATGGCCTTCAGTTCCCTGCAAAAAGGCGGTAACATGCCCTGTATCCTGAATGCAGCCAATGAAATCGCCGTAGATGCGTTTTTAAAAGACCGCGTCAGCTTCCCGGGCATGTCAGACCTCATTGAATACTGCCTGGAAAAAATACCTTTTGTGGAAAAACCGGATCTCGAAACCTATATGGAAACCGATCACGAAACGAGGAAAAAAGCCCTCGAAAAAATAGTATGAAACCATTTCACGTCATCTACGAAGACAATCACCTCATCATCGTCAATAAGGCGGCAGGCATCCTGGTGCACGGCGACAGCACCGGCGACAAGACCCTGGAGGACTTTGTAAAAGAATACATCAAAGAAAAATACGATAAACCCGGCGAAGTCTTCCTGGGTACCGTACACCGGCTGGATCGCCCGGTAAGCGGGCTGGTCATCTTTGCCCGCACGTCCAAAGCCCTGGCCCGGATGAACGAGCTCTTCAAGAAAAGACAGATCCAAAAAACCTATTGGGCCGTGACCCAGCGGAAACCGGAAAAAAAATCAGGCCGCCTGACCCACTGGCTCCGGAAAGACCCCATAGCCAATAAAACCGAAGCCTTTGAACAGGAAGTAGCCGGCTCGCAGCGGGCCGACCTCGACTACCGCTACCTGGGTACCGTCAATAAACACCACCTGATAGAAGTGAACCCCATCACGGGGCGGCCCCACCAGATCCGGGTGCAACTGGCCTCCATGGGCACTCCCATCAAAGGCGATGTCAAGTACGGCGCCCCCAAAGGCAATAACGACGGCTCTATCTTTCTCCACGCCCGGCGGGTATACTTTATCCACCCGGTTAAGAAAGAGCCCGTTCTCTGCAAGGCACCCGTACCTGAAAACGCCTTCTGGGAAGAATTCCTGGAACTGGATAACGAAGAATACAAAGACGATATGCTGGGCTTCATTCACGGCTGAGGCCGGCCTCAGGCCTCCAGCGCCTGTGCGATATCCGCAATGATATCATCGATATGCTCAATGCCTACAGAAATGCGCAGCCCCGTGGGAGTTACCCCCGCGGCGGCCTGTTCAGTCTCACTCAGCTGGGAATGCGTGGTAGACGCCGGATGAATGATCAGCGTTTTGGAATCGCCCACATTGGCCAGGTGACTGATCAGTTTCAGACTGTTCACAAACCGCTCTGCCGCTGCCTTATCTCCTTTCAGCTCAAATGAAAGCATCCCGCCATAACCGCCTTCCAGGTATTTGGTAGCTAATGCATGATAGGGATTATCCTCCAGCCCCAGGTAATTCACACTTTTCACCGCCGGATTTTCCTGCAGCCAATGCGCCAGCTTCAGGGCATTTTCATTGGTCCTTTCTATACGCAAAGAGAGCGTCTCCAGCCCCTGCAGTAACAGGAAAGAATTAAACGGGCTCGCCGCAGGGCCCCAGTCTCTCAGCCCTTCTACCCGTGCCCGGATGATAAACTGTATATTTCCGAACGGCCCGTCCACACCGAACACATCTTTATACACCAGCCCGTGGTAACTGGGAGAAGGAGTACTGAACTGCGGGTACTTCCCGTTCCCCCAATTGTAATTTCCTCCGTCTATGATCACCCCGCCAATCGACGTGCCGTGACCCCCTATCCATTTCGTGGCGGATTCCACCACCACATGAGCGCCGTACTGTAGCGGCTTAAACAAAGCGCCGCCCGCTCCGAAAGTATTATCTACGATCAAAGGCAGATCGTACTTCGCCGCCAGCCGGGCAAAAGCCTCAAAATCAGGCACACTGTAACCCGGGTTACCTATGGTCTCCAGGTAAATCAGCCGGGTTTTATCGTCAATCCGTTTCTCAAAATTTTCCCAGCGATCATCCGCCGCAAAACGCGCTTCTACCCCGATATTACGGAATGAATTTTTAAACTGGTTGAAGGTTCCGCCATACAAATAAGGCGAAGTGACAAAATTATCCCCCGCACTTGTGATATTATTGATAGCCAGGAACTGGGCGGCATGCCCGGAGCTGACCGCCAGGGCCCCTACCCCTCCATGCAAAGCCGCCATCCGCTTCTCAAAAACATCATTGGTAGGGTTCATGATACGGCTGTAAATGTTGCCGAACTCCTTCAGCGCAAACAGGTTAGCACCATGCTCTGCACTATTGAATACATAAGAGGTAGTTTGATAAATAGGCACAGCACGCGAGTTCGTGGTGGGATCAGGAACCTGGCCGGCATGCAATTGCAGCGTTTCAAATTTCATATAAATGAGATTAAAAAAATTAAGTACACTAATTCTATAGACAAAGTAAACTATATTGTTTCACTCCTCCTAATATTCTCTTATTTCTTTCGGTTCAGATCCAGGTCCTGGAAATCAAAACTAAAGTCGGTCAGCGGAGAGATGGCGCTTATTTTAATTCCATGAGCCGTGCCTTCGGTGTCCAGGCTGAACACCAGGTAAGCATCCGCATCCATGGAGCGATCCGTCCAGCGTACAATATACGTATTGCCTTTATAGTAATACATGGGGCCCGTCAGCCGGGAAGAACGTTTCGACGCAAACCACAGCTGCCCTTCTTTCTCGCTGATCTCCACCTCACCAAACCAGGGGTCGGCATATATGCCTTTAACCTCAAATGAGGGACAGGCCGCGGCAGGCTGGGCCGTATTAGGTCGGGCCACGCTTGGCCGGGCCACACTTGGCTGGGTCGCGGTCGGTCGGGCCACGCTTGGTCGGGATGTTCCCGCCCCGCTTCCGGTCGCTGGCGTCCCTGCTGCCCCATCCGTATTCTTCCGGATCTCCGCCTCCACTTTGGCCAGAATCTCATCGGCCTCCTTCTTCGCGGCCGTTACCCGCTTGTGGTAGAAATCCACCCAGTCTTCATTCGCTTTCCCACCCAGGTAAGCGTCTTTAATGGTATTGGAAATGGCATTGAAAGCAGCGCCTGACTGTTGATTCGTATACACCAGGATAGCCAGGTCCAGGTCAGGGATGATCACCGTTTGCGTCACTATTCCCGCCAGGCCGCCGGTGTGGCTCACCTGCTTATGCCCTTTGACATCGTTCAGCACCCAGCCCAGGCCGTAGGCGGCAAACTGCGTATTATAAGGACCCGGTGAACCCAGCGGTAAAAGGGTCTGCGGGCTCCACAGCTCCCGCAGCGTAGCGGCTGAAAAAAGCTGCTTATCGCCGTACTTCCCGCCGTTCAGCAGCGCCAGCATCCATTTCGACATATCGGTTACCGAAGCATAAATACCCCCGGCCGCGTTGGCATTCTCACTCCAGTCGCGGCGAATCACCTGCAGCTTACCGTCTACATAAAAATGCGGGTCTATCACATTGGATTTATCCTTCAGCAGGTGAAAAGACGGCGCCGCGGTCCGGATATCCAGCGGGTAAAAGAACCGCTTCTGGATAAACGTCTCCCAGCTGCTGCCGCTCACCCGGGCCACCACCTCTCCCGCTACAATATACAACAGGTTATCGTAATCATATTTACTCCGGAACGAGCTCACCGGCTTCAGGTACCGCAGGTTATAAATGATATCGGTCTTCGTAAAATTATTCTCATCCGGCCAGAACATCAGGTCGCCGGCCCCCAGGCCCAGCCCGCTGCGATGCGTCAGCAGGTCGCGTATGGTAAATTCCGCCGTTACGTAGGGATCATACATCTTAAACTCCGGTATAAAATCCGTCACCCTGGAATCCCACTTCAGCTTCCCTTCCTCCACCAGCATCCCCAGTGCCGCGGCCGTAAATGCCTTGGAATTAGAAGCAATACCAAACAGCGTATGCTCATCCACCAGCTGTTTCGTGTTCAGTGACCGTACGCCGTAGCCCCGGGCATGAACGATCTTCTTATCCTTGATCACGCAAACCGCAATCCCCGGCACATCAAAAGTCCGGAGCGTCCGGTTTACCAAAGCGTCAATTTCACCGGAACTCAGCTGCGCCCTGAGCGGCAGCACTATAACCAGGATACAAAGGATAAGAAAAGCTCTTTTCATAATGCGATGATTTTCGGCTAAAGTACGAAAATAAACAAAAAAAGCACCCCTTTCGGGGTGCTTTCCTTCTATAATCTATCTCGTGATTATGCGATGATTTCAGTTACCTGACCGGCACCTACTGTACGTCCACCTTCACGGATCGCGAAACGAAGACCTTTGTCCATCGCGATAGCGTTAATCAGGTGTACTTCAATAGTGATGTTATCACCAGGCATTACCATCTCCACGTTCTCAGGAAGGAAGATCTCACCGGTAACGTCTGTGGTTCTGAAGTAGAACTGAGGACGGTATTTGTTAAAGAATGGTGTGTGACGACCACCCTCTTCTTTCGACAGAACGTAAACCTCAGCTTTGAATTTAGTGTGAGGCTTAACAGAACCTGGCTTACAGATTACCATACCTCTACGGATCTGATCTTTATCAATACCTCTCAGCAGCAGACCTACGTTATCACCAGCCTCACCTCTGTCAAGGATCTTACGGAACATTTCCACACCGGTTACGGTAGACTTCAGGCCTTCAGCACCCATACCCAGGATATCTACAGGATCTCCGGAGTTGATAACACCTGTTTCGATACGACCTGTAGCTACAGTACCTCTACCTGTGATAGAGAATACGTCTTCTACTGGCATAAGGAAAGGCTTATCGGTAGCTCTTGCAGGAAGTGGAATCCAGTTATCTACTGCATCCATCAGCTCTTCGATCTTAGCCACCCACTGAGGCTCGCCGTTAAGACCACCCAGAGCAGAACCCTGAATTACAGGAATATTATCGCCATCGAATTTGTAGAATGAAAGCAGTTCTCTGATTTCCATTTCCACCAGCTCAAGAAGCTCGGGATCATCTACAAGGTCCACTTTGTTCATAAATACAACCAGCTGAGGTACACCTACCTGACGGGCAAGAAGGATGTGCTCACGGGTTTGTGGCATAGGACCGTCAGTAGCAGCTACCACGATGATCGCGCCGTCCATCTGAGCAGCACCTGTAACCATGTTTTTCACATAGTCAGCGTGACCAGGACAGTCAACGTGAGCATAGTGACGGTTAGCAGTTTCATACTCTACGTGCGAAGTATTGATAGTGATACCACGCTCTTTTTCTTCAGGAGCATTGTCAATTGACGAGAAATCCCTTTTTGCAGCAAGTCCTTTTCCAGCAAGAACTGAGGAGATTGCAGCAGTAAGAGTGGTTTTACCGTGGTCAACGTGACCGATAGTACCAATATTCACGTGAGGCTTACTACGGTCAAAATTTTCTTTTGCCATTTTATTTAATGAATTTTATTTGTTCAAAACTATTTACTAAAACTAAATGCTCGCGCATCAATAAAAAATGAACCCCAAAATCTTTCAGAGTTCCCCAAATTCCCAAAAAATTTCAGAGCCTTTGAGCAGGATTGAAGCGGCTCGCCGCCCGGCGGTAGGCCGCCCCCTGCACCTCTCCCTTACGGGAAAGTTCTGCTCAAAGTCTTGAAAACTTTCAGAGCCTTTGAGCAGGATTGAACTGCCGACCTCTTCCTTACCAAGGAAGTGCTCTACCACTGAGCTACAAAGGCTTGATGGAATTCTGAGCGGGAGACGGGGCTCGAACCCGCCACCTATAGCTTGGAAGGCTATCGCTCTACCAAATGAGCTACTCCCGCTTATGTTTTCTGTGTGGGGGCGGATGGATTCGAACCACCGTAGGCATACACCAGCAGATTTACAGTCTGCCCCATTTGGCCACTCTGGTACACCCCCCTGTCTTCAAAGAACGCGTCCCTTTTATTAAGGAGTTGCAAAATTAGAGCATTATTTCATTCACACCAAATTTTTTCTTAAAAAAATCTGCGGGCCTTTTTTAACCCCCGAAAACCGCCCTGCCCGACAGATCATTCACCCCACTGCGGGCCCGGATACTGCCGGCTTCGCCACTATCGCGTACCTTATTAAAACGGCAGATCGTCTTCTCCTTCCAGGGATCCCGGAACAGGGGTCGCCGGCATTCCGGTGGCTGGAATACTGGCGGAAGGTGTTCCGGCGGCCGGCGCTCCTGCAGCTGGTCCGCTGCCCATCGATGCCTCAGCGCCCGCCTTCTCAATTCTCCAGCCCTGGATACTGTTAAAATACCGGGTCTCTCCCTGCGGATTTACCCACTCCCGGCCTCTCAGGTTAATAGATACCTTTACGGCATCTCCTATACTATACGCATTAAGCAGGTCGGTCCTGTCTTGTGTAAATTCAATCAGAATATGCTGCGGATACTGCTCATCGGTAGTTACTACCAGCTCCCTCTTCTTAAAGGAAGGGCTTACCTGCTGCTCCGGATTAATCACTTTTATGGTTCCTGAAACTTCCATTATACTTACTTTTGTAAAATCTGAATCACAAATATACGGATCTTATCTTTACCTTGAAAAAATGCTTGACCGAATAATTTCGGAAATAGAGACCGGCCTGAACGCCCATCCTGACCGGTGGGCCACCCGCTTCACCCCTTTCTGGCACTACCGGCGCCCGGAAAACAACATCTTTTCCCTGGCCTCCACCCTGTTTATCCTGCAGGAGCTGGAACCCCGCCTCAGCCCGGAAAACCGGCAAAAAATCGCGGCGATCACCCGGCTCATCACCCGTGAATACCCCCGCTTTCAGAACAAAGACGGCCGCATCACCTATAACTTCTACCCTACACGCCCGTCAGGACACTTCCCGAACGGCTACCTCATGCAGCACCTGGATCACTTCCGGCTGCCGGACGACATCGATGACACCGCCCTCATCACTCTCACCCTGAAAACACCCCCTAAAGAAGTTCAGGCCCTGAAAGACCTCACAGAGACTTTTGCAGAAGACCTGCCCTCCGGGCAAAGGATCTATTCTACGTGGTACGGTAAAAATATGCCCAAAGAGCAGGATGTCTGTGCCTTGCTGAACCTGCTCTACCTTTTCCATACCCATACCCTGCCCCTCACCCGCACGGACTACGACACGTTCGCTTTCCTGCGTGAAAAAGCTGGGGAAGCGCTGAGCCGCCCTTTTGAAATAGCCCGGCATTATGCCACCCCCGCCCTGATCCTCTACCACTACAGCCGTTTCATGAGCCGCTTCCCCTCACCCCTCGATCCCCTCCGGCCGTTGATCATCTCTGCCCTCAAAGAGGCCCTGACCCGCGAAAAGGTTTTCATGAACCGCGTCATTATGGAGTCGGCCCTGATCAAAATGGAAGAGAAAAGAGCACCGCTTGACCTTTCGCAGTTTAGCAGCAAAGGTTTTCATACGTTTATAGGCGCCCCGTTCGCTCCATTTAACTTCTCCCTGTTAAAAAAATGGGCCGCTAAGCCCGCCTACCAGATCTTCTGGCACTCCGATATTCATCAAAAGGCCCTTCTGGCCGAATATCTTGTGCTCTCTTCCTTGAATTCATAAACACGATCCGTTAACTTAGCAGTTGATGCTACATACTATTATCAAACTACAACAGATACATAATCTATGGGATTAAACCTATTTCACGAAATGCGTAACATCAGTTAACAGAACGTATGCTCAGAATTCCTTCCGAAATACCGTCCCAGCCGTTTGAATCCCTGAAATTCAGGAAAAACACCTTTGTGGCGTTCCGGAGTAACCTCTACCCCTTCAGTAACCAGATCTTCTTCGAGGAAAATACGGTGATCTACATCCTGGAGGGCGACAAGATCTTCCGCTCGGAAAAGACCGAGTTCCGCGTAAAAAAAGGAGACCTGCTCTTTGTCAGGAAAGGCTATTACCTCTATTCCGAGTCTACCAATGCCGGTTACAAAAGCCTCGTGTTTTTTATTGACAGCGCCCTCCTCCGCGAGTTTGTGAACCAGAACACCGGTATCCTGCAGGAAGGCCCGCCCCGGCAGTCGCCCTCCTGGGTACTGAAACTGGCGGCGGATGAATCCTTTGAAAAATTTGTGGAATCCGTGCTGCCCTATTTCCGGGCCGAAACCCGTTACCTGGAACACTTCCTCCGCCTGAAAGCCCAGGAGCTCCTGCTGCACCTGATCAATGCCGATACCGAGGGCAACTTCCGGAAATTCCTGCTGGATAACTTCAGCGGCAAAAAAATAGACCTGGACTACGTCATCAATACCTTTTATCTCAAAAACCTCACTATCCATGACCTGGCCCGGATCTCCGGGCGCAGCCTCTCCGCTTTTAAACGGGAATTCTCCGAAAAATACGGCGAACCGCCCGCCGCCCGCCTCCGGGCCAAAAAGCTGGAACACGCCCACTTCCTTCTCAAAAACAAGTTGAATACCGTGGAAGAAGTGGCCGAGGCGGTGGGCTTCGACTCCGTGTCCCACTTTATCAAGAGCTTTAAGGAAAAGTACGGCACCACCCCCAAGAAAATATAAGCATTCACCCCGCAGAAATCCTGTTCACCCTTTGTATTTAACCGTTCAAATAAAAATACGGATACCGCATATCATATTGTAGTAAACTTGCACTGTGCTTTTCAAGCCATCTGTTTAACCCATTTCAATAGATATGAAGTACCTACATATGCTTCTCTTTCTGATGATAGCCAAGGGGGTGACCGCCCAGAGCGGGAGTTCATTTACCCTGCGCGACTGCATAGAATATGCTCTTCAGAATAACATTACCATCCGGCAGTCGGAAGCGGCCGTGGAAAACAGCGATAACCTGCTGAACCAGTCCAAGGCCCAGCGCCTCCCTTCTGTAACCGGTTTTATGAGCGGAAACGGCAATACCGGCCGGAACGTGGATCCCTTTACGAACGGCATTGTTACCCAGACCATCGGAACCAATAACATGGGCGTGGGGCTGAACCTGCCGGTTTACCAGGGAAACCGCCTCAAAAACGCCGTGGAAAGGGATAAGCTGTCGCTGGAAGCCACCATGACCGACGTGCAGACCCAGAAAAATAACATTGCCCTGCAGGTGGCCGTGGCCTACCTCAATGTGCTCTCGGCCGAAGACCTCATCGAAGTGTCCCAGAAACAGCTGGAAGTGACCCGCCTGCAGTATGACCGCACCCGGAAACTGATAGACGGCGGCGCGCTTCCTGAGACCAATCTCTTCGACCTGGACGCCCAGAAGGCCAATGATGAACTGGCCCTGGTCAATGCCGAAAACAGCCGGGAGTCGGCCTTCCTGGCCCTCAAAAGAACCATGAACGCCCCCCTGGAAATGATGTTCAGCGTAGTGAAGAGCGAAGTACCAGACCCCCAGATGCTGGCTCAGGAAGCTTCTTCTTCCTCTATTTACCAGACCGCGCTGAGCTTTCTCCCCGAGGTCAGGGCAGGAAAGATCCGGATGAATGCCGCAGACCGGAACATCGCCATTGCGCGAAGCCTGGGGCATCCCACCATTTCCCTGAGTACCAACTGGGGTACGGCCTATTCCAGTGTGGCTAAGCGCGCCGGAACCATTACTACTTCTTCGCGCCAGATTCCGATCTCGGCCGAGTTCCAGGGACAGACCGTTCCCGTGACCATCAACTGGCCCGAAACCAGCTACACCATGGAAAACATTCCCTACTTTAACCAGCTGGGCAATAACCAGAACCTGAGTTTCGGCCTTTCGCTGAACGTACCTATCTTTAACCGTTTCAACACCAAATACCAGACCCAGGCGGCACAGATACAGAAAAAACAGGTGGACCTCCAGAACAAGGCCACTGAAATCCAGATCAAACAGAACATTGATCAGGCGTATATTGATATGCTGAATGCCCGGAAGAAATACTCCGCCACCCTGGCCCAGGCAGAAGCGCTGAACAAGGCGTTCGTTGCTGCCGAGAAAAGGTATAACGCCGGAGCAGGTACTTTTGTAGACTATAACCTGGCCAAAACGAACCTCGACCGGGCCAATACCAACCTCGTCATTGCAAAATACGATTATATTTTCCGGACCAAAGTATTAGATTTTTATCAGAACAAACCGCTTGAATTCTAAACCGACAGATATATGAAAAAGAAGTCTAAAAAAATGATATGGGTGATCACCGGCCTGCTGGCTGCACTGATCCTGTTCCTCATCATCGGCAAAAAAGCCGGATGGATCGGCGCCGAAAAACCCACCGAAGTGGAAATCATGAAAGTGGCCACAGGAAATCTCACCCAGTCGGTTTCGGCCTCCGGCAAGGTCCAGCCGGAAGTGGAAGTGAAAATATCACCTGACGTACCGGGAGAGATCATTGCCCTGTATGTGAAGGAAGGAGACTCCGTTCAGAAAGGCCAGCTCCTGCTCCGGATCCAGCCCGAGAACTACATCTCGCTGGTAGAAAGATCCAAAGCCGGCGTGAACCAGAGCAAGGCCTCGGCTGAGCAGTCGCGCGCTGCCATCTCCCGGGCCGAGTCCCAGCTGGCCCGCCTGGAAACCGAGTTTAACCGCCAGAAAAAACTGTACGAAGACAAAGTGGTTTCCCTGGCTGACCTCCAGACCGCGGAAGCTAACCTCCTGGCCGCCCGCCAGGACCTGGCCTCGGCCAAGGCTAACTTTGAAGCCGCCCGTTTCGGGATAAACAGCTCGGAAGCCGCCCTGAAAGACGCCTCTGAAAACCTTCGCAAAACCAATATCTACGCCCCCGTGAGCGGAATCGTCTCCAAGCTGGCCGTGGAACTGGGGGAAAGAGTAGTGGGTACCTCCCAGATGGCCGGTACGGAACTGCTGCGGATCGCTAACCTGAATAACATGGAAGTACGGGTGAACGTGAATGAAAATGACATCATCCGGGTGGATATGGGTGACACCGTGATTGTAGATGTGGATGCCTACAGCGACCAGAATAAGAAATTCAAAGGGCTGGTAACGCGCGTGGCGAATACGGCCATCGGCAGCGGCGGCTCACTGACCGCCGCTGCCAGTAACAGCACCGAATCCGTAACCGAGTTTGAGGTGCGGATCAAGATCCTGCCGGAATCTTACCGGGACCTGATCGATCACTCCCGTGGCAAAAAATATCCCTTCAAACCGGGCATGACCGCCACCGTAGACATCATCACTGAAAAGAAATCCGGTGTGCTGACCATCCCTATCTCGGCCGTCACCACCCGTACTGCGGAAACCCCGGTAACAACGGAATCACAGGACGAGGGTGGCCGCTTTGGTGCCGTCAAAGAAGACCACACCAAGGTGGAAAAACCAAAGGAAATGGTGTTTGTCAATGAAAACGGCGTAGCCAAAAAACGGGAAGTTACTACCGGCATTACCGATATCTCCACCGGGAATATCGAGATTCTCTCCGGTCTTAAAGCCGGCGAGCAGGTGATCACCGGTCCGTTCATCGAGGTATCCAAACGCCTGGAAGACGGTAGTAAGGTCATCGACAAAAACGCCCAGCCAAAGCCGGAAAAGAAAGACAAAAAGAAATAGGCTCACTAATACAGCCCTATAAGACAAACAGCACAGGTGACTCATCTGTGCTGTTTGTCTTTGTGCCATTTTCTGTATGTTCCCTGTGCAAACTGAGCGGTTCTTTCCACAAAAGCCATCGTTTCATTATTAGGGGCTTAAATTATTAACTACTTTTGTACAAATTCAAACAATAAAGAATGGGTTTTTTTGATTTTTTCAGCAAAGACAAAAAAGAATCTTTAGATAAAGGACTGGAAAAGTCCAAGACCGGGATCTTCGATAAGCTCACCAAGGCCATCGTGGGAAAATCGGAAGTGGACGAAGAAGTACTGGATGAGCTGGAAGAGATCCTCATCAGCTCAGACGTAGGCGTGGAAACCACCGTAAAGATCATCCGGCGCATTGAAGCACGGGTGGCACGGGATAAATATACGTCCACCGGCGAGCTGGACCGCATCCTCCGCGAAGAGGTAGCCGCCCTGCTCCAGGAAAATAACTCCCAGGACGTAACGAACAGCTTCGAAACCGAAAACCTGCCCAAGCCCTACGTACTCATGGTGGTAGGCGTAAACGGGGTGGGAAAAACCACCACCATCGGCAAGCTGGCCCATAACTTCACTCAGAACGGCAAAAAAGTGGTGCTGGGCGCAGCAGACACCTTCCGCGCCGCCGCAGTAGACCAGCTGAAACTCTGGGGTGAGCGCGTAGGCGTGGAAGTCATAGACCACGGCATGAACACTGACCCCTCCTCCGTAGCCTATGACGCCGTGAAAGCCGGGCTGGAAAAAGGCGCCGATGTCATCATCATAGACACCGCCGGCCGCCTCCACACCAAAGTAAACCTCATGAACGAGCTGGGCAAGATCAAGCGCGTCATGCAGAAAGTACTGCCCGAAGCCCCCCACGAAGTGATGCTGGTCCTGGACGGCAGTACCGGCCAGAACGCTGTGATCCAGGCCCGCGAATTCACCCGCGTAACCGACGTAAACTCCCTGGCCATCACCAAGCTGGACGGCACCGCCAAAGGCGGCGTGGTGATCGGCATCTCCGATGAATTCAAAATCCCGGTAAAATACATCGGTGTAGGCGAAAAGATGGAGGATCTGCAGGTATTTAATAAGATGGCGTTTGTGGAGAGCCTTTTTAACAGGTAAGGGAATCGGGAATTTCATGAGTTACCATTTTCATTCCGGAAAACTTTAATGAACTACCACAATAAAACCTTCCGCCCCGTCCGTGATACAGGAGACTTGAAGGAAAGGGGGCTCTCCAGCTAAATTCCAAAAAAGTTACAACTTTTTTGGATTTCATTCCTGAAAAGTAAAATTTTAATGAACTGGGGCAAATGTTCGACCTGGATTCCAAAACGGTGGAAGACGCTAACGACCAGCTGACCGCCTATGAATTCAAATGGAATGCCCGGGCCAAAGTAAAATCTCCTCAGCTTTTTCTGAAAACCTACCCGGGCAGCGGGTTTAAGATAATAAGCCCCGATAATTTGGAGGATTTCCTGGTAGAGGAATAGACCCGCTTACCCCTCCCGCCCTGCCTTCCGCCTGAAATAACCCACAGAAAACAGCACCAGCACAAAATACACCCCGCTTACGGCATACGAAATGGCGATAAAGAAATTCAGGTTAGAGATGGAATGCTGAAAGAAATTCTTGTAAAACAGTACCCCCAGGCTCCCGAAATAGGCATAATAGTCGGCCAGTGTGATCATAAATCCTACCGTGCCCACGTATTGAAAGCTGGCCAGCATACGCTCAAAATAAATGCTGTTACACATGGAATACGCCAGGTAGGCGCCAAAACCCACGGCCACCAGCCACACAATAGCGCTCATGTGTCCCGTCTGAAAAAGAAGCGTGGCCGCCATAATAATGACAGCGCCCAGCAATAATAGCCCCTGGATGATATTAAACGCCCGGCGGTGATTCTTCACCAGCTGCATGGCTGCCATGATCAGGAGGATAGCTATGGCGATCGGGATCTCGGTTTGCGTAAAAAGCTCCGGCTTCCCGGAAAAACCCAGCTCCTTAAACATCTCCGGCATAAAATTATCGCGGAACTCCCGGTAAGCGGTAAGAATACAGTACGATATCACAAACAGCACCATGCCCAGCCCAAACTCCTTCATGAAACCCTTACGCTCTTCCCGGCTCATAGGGAGCCTCTCGGCGCGATCACGCTTATCTGCCTCACCCGGAGGCGGCACCTGTGCCAGCAATCCCACAAAAATCAGCAGGGGCCCGTACATGATCACATCCGCCAGGAAGGGCATCCGGAACTCATCCGTGGTCAGGTTCTCCAGCACCCAGTTGCCCACCGTCTTCGCAAACCCCGACCCCACAATAAACGAAGCCGTCAGCGCCGCCACCAGGATATCCGTGCTCTTCCGGCCCTCCAGGAAACCCAGGATCACGCCGTAGAACAGCCCCAGCGGAAGACTGGCCAAAAATACAAAAACCAGGTTATACGGCGCCGGAGTGATAGAAAATAAAAACATGCTCACCAGTGAGATCCCGGTAAACACCAGCAGTCCTTTAGCCCGCTGCTCCGGCCTCATCTCCGAAACGATCTTCACACCGATACCCTTGGATACCGCAAACCCCAGCACCTGCGCCGTAATGATCAGGATTTTGTAATGTACGCCGAAAAAATACAGGTCATCGTACGTGGCCGCCGTGTACGCCCGCCGGAAAGGGTAAAAACACAGGTACGTGCTGAAGGCCGCCACGGCCGTAAAAAGGGTGATCACCCAGGCGGGGGAGCGTTGAAGGTAGTTCCTGATCATATTTCCATCCACTTCATATACGTAGCCAGGTCTTTATCACCCCTGCCTGAAAGCCCGATGACCACCTTCTCGGAAGGGCCCGCCTGTAAATATTCCAGGGCGGCCAGGGCGTGGCTCGACTCTATGGCCGGGATGATCCCTTCCAGCCTGGCCAGCGCAAAGCCCGCCTGCATGGCCTCCTCATCCGTAATGGCCATGAATTTTGCCCGGCCGGTTTCCCACAGGTGGGCGTGCAGTGGCCCGATACCCGGGTAGTCCAGGCCCGCCGAAACCGAATGCGGCTCCACTACCTGCCCGTCGGCCGTCTGCATCAGAAGGCTCTTGCTGCCATGAAGAATTCCGGGCTTGCCCAGGAAAGTGGTGGCGGCTGACTTCCCGGATTGAACACCCAGCCCCGCAGCTTCCGCCGCAATGATCTTTACCTGCTCATCCTCCAGGAAATGATAGAAAACGCCGGCAGCATTAGACCCGCCGCCTACGCAGGCTATTACATAATCCGGGGTTTCCGAGCCGGTCTGTTCGGCCAGCTGACGCCGGATTTCCCCTGAGATCACCGACTGAAAGCGGGCCACCATGTCCGGGTACGGATGCGGCCCCACCACGGAGCCGATGATATAGTGCGTATCCACCGGGTTATTGATCCAGTGCCGCATGGCTTCGTTTGTAGCGTCTTTCAGGGTTCTGGACCCGCTTTTGGCGGCTCTTACTTCCGCACCCAGCATCTTCATCCGGGCCACATTAGGAGCCTGGCGTTCAATGTCCACTTCCCCCATGTACACTATACATTCCAGGCCTTTCAGGGCACACATGGTAGCCGTAGCCACCCCGTGCTGACCGGCACCGGTTTCGGCCACAATCTTCCTTTTGCCCAGTCGCTCCGCCAGCAGGATCTGCCCCAGCGTATTATTTACCTTGTGCGCACCGGTGTGGTTCAGGTCTTCCCGCTTCAGGTAAACCTGCGTTTGGTACTTTTCTGAAAGCCTTTCCGCCAGGAACAGGGGCGTGGGCCGGCCCACGTAATCCCTCAGTAACCGCTGAAACTCGGCCTGGAAGCCGGGCTCACTCATGATGCTGAGGTAATTCTGCCTCAGCTCCTCCACATTCGGATAAAGCATTTCCGGGATAAATGCCCCCCCGAAATTCCCGTAATACCCCCGGTCATCTACTGTATATTTTGTCATCACATCAGAATTTTAGCTCTAAAAAATAATTCCCTCAGCGCCGCCACATCCTTCAGCCCCGGTGAAACCTCATACCGGCTGTTCACATCTATCCCGTAAAACCGGGGGTGCTCTAGCTTCAGGAGCTCACTAACGTTATCATTGGATATGCCGCCCGCTACCAGGAAAGGCGTGCTGCCTTTGTAATCCGCGAGGATCTTCCAGTTAAACGTCTTACCATGACCACCATATCCATCCCCCTTGGTATCCAACAAAAAATAATCCACCTGCCCCTCAAATGCCGCTAACCCCTCAAAATCTAATGCGGAATCCACTGCAAAAGCCTTCAGTACCTTCAGGCCGGCCTTCCGCACCTCAGCGCAGTACTCCGGAGACTCATCGCTGTGCAGCTGCACATGATCCAGGCCATACTGCCTGGTCAGCCGGACTACATTTTCTACCGGTTCCTTCACAAAAACCCCGGTTTTGCGGATTCCGTCCGGTAATGCAGGCATCACAAAATCTTCTCCCACATACCGCGGCGAGCGTCTGTAAAAGATAAATCCCATAAAATCCGGGGTCAGCTCCGCTACATCGCGGATGTTCCCGGCCTCCCGCATTCCGCAAACTTTGATCTTCAAATCTATAGCCTCTTTTTTACTTCTTCTCTAAATGCCTTCAGGCTCTCTCCCGGGTCAGCGGTCTTCATAAAATTCTCCCCCATCAGGAAACCCTGGTAGCCTGCTTCCCATAATTCCTGCACGGTTTCCGGGCTGCTGATGCAGCTTTCCGATATCTTCACCACCGTATCCGGCAGGTATTGGATCAGGTTCAGCGAGGCATTGACATTATTCTCTGCAAAATTCTTCAGGTTCCGGTTATTCACCCCGATGATATCCACAAAATCCAGCGGGCTCCGGTCCAGTTCTTCCCGGTCATGCACTTCCAGCAAAACTTCCATATTTAACTCCCGGGCCTTGCGGCTCAGAGACAGGGTCTCTTCCGGTGTCAGGTTAGCCGCAATCAGCAGGATCACATCGGCCCCCCAGGCCCGCGCCTCGTGCAACTGGTATTCATCCACTATAAAATCTTTGCGAAGCATAGGAGTGAACGGGTTAGCCTCCCGCGCCTGCATCAGGTCATCTTTACTGCCACCAAAAAAATCAGTATCCGTCAATACGCTGATGCCCGCTGCCCCGTAAGTACCGTAGTCGCTGACCACTTTCTCCACCACTGCGCCCGGGTGAATCTCGCCTTTGGAGGGCGATTTTCGCTTAAATTCGGCAATAATCCCCGGCTGCCCCGCATCTCCAAGCCGCTGCCGCAAAGAGAGCGTTTCCCGGCTATAATACGGATATTCCATCAATGCCTCCACCGGTACCCCCGCTTTGGCCCGGCCTACCTCTTCCCGCTTATTAGCTATTATTTTGTCTAAAATGGTCATCATTACGCAAAGATAGGAGAGTTTCAAGGGAAGAAGTGAAAAACGGGTTTATCTTTAACCTTAAAATATTTCATCAGGCAATGCAACCTCCCTCCTCATCTTTCGCATCTTAGCTATGAAAACCAGTTTTATGGCAAGAATATTACCCCTTTTCAAAACAGAGCACGACATGGCCCGGGGCATCATCCGGGGTGATGGCAAAGCCCAGCGTGCTTTCTATGAAAAGTATTCCGGGAAATTCCTGGCCATTTGCTGCCGCTACATTAAAGACCGCATGGCCGCTGAAGATGTCATGGTGGAAAGTATGATGCGGATTTTTGAGAAAAGCAGCCAGTTCGACTTCCAGGGGAGTTTTGAAGGCTGGAGCAAAAGACTGGTGATAAACCAGGCGCTGGGTTACCTGAGGAGTAAAAAAATGCTGGAAACCGATGTGGAAGAAATCCGTGAAACGGCGGATACCACGGAAAGTTTCCTGGAAACGGAAGACCTCCTGCAGATGATCCAGGAACTGCCTTCGGGCTACCGTATGGTGTTTAACCTCTACGCCATTGAGGGGTATTCCCATGCGGAGATCGCGGAGCTCCTCGGGATATCGGAAGGCACGTCTAAATCCCAGCTGAGCCGGGCGCGGGCGGTCCTTCAGGAGCAATTAAAAAAAAATGAATTACAGTCAATTGTTTAGGATTATGAATCAGACAGATCATCATTTTTCGAAAAAACTAAGAGACTTGGAAATAGCCCCTTCCGAGCGGGCCAATGAACTTTTCCGGGCTCGCCTGGAGCAGCTGTCGCCGCAAAAGGGAAAACCGTGGAAATACTTTGCCACTGCCGCCGCCGTGTTAGTGGCCCTGGGATTCCTGTTCTTATTACACCTGGACAAGAGCGTGATGAACACGGATACGGCCCTGGTTCTTCCGGAACCTGCGGAACAAACCACGGCAGCCGCCACAGAAGAAGAGCCGGTGACCACAGAGGAACCGGCCGCCACAGAAGAGGCCTCATCCCGGCCGGCGACCCCTGTGTCAGAGCCTGCTCCGACACCCGTCATCAAAGCATTAAAAAACATCGCTGCTTCGCAAAACGTAACGGAGAGTAGCCCGGTGGCCGAGCCACTCCCCCGCAAAAATCTTTCAGACCTGCAAAGCCTGAACCCCGAGATCAGCTACCGGTACCATAGCCCCGATCTCACAGACTTTGCCATACTGGATGCCCACAACCGGCTGGAACTGGATGTCCGGGAAACCTCTTCCAAAGAGGTGACGGAGACACCCATACCGCTGCTGGCCAAGGTGGTCCGGGAGGTAAAATATGTAGCTAACGGCGAAAAGCCCGACCTGGATCGGTCAGGAATAAAACCGGCTGCTACGGTTCTTGCCCACAATCAAAACGGTCTGCTGGCCAATGAATCCCGCCAGATCAAAGAAGGATTTAACCGATTTAAAGAAATGTTTAAATAAACAGCTGATGACGAAGAGCGGTTCGTCGCCCGGCTTAAATTTTATACCAATGAAAAAGTTATTGCTACTCCTCTTATTACTAAGCGCCAAAGGGTTTGCTTTTCAGTCGGATACCACCATTATTGAGTATAACGACAACGTATTTCACAAAAAGATCAAAGTAAAAAGTGACCGGTCGGTAAACGTGGTGTATCCGCGTATCATGAATATTAATCATGTCCTGAAGGCCTTTGACGTAGACTCGGCCGAAAGAGATCGGGTATGGGTGCTGCTGGAAAAAAGCCGTAACTCCCGCGATACCCTGGCGGTGGTAAGCCGCAGCGGCGACCGCCTCACCGTCACCACCCGGAGCCTCGCCGCCGCAGTAGAACCCGGGCCGGATGAGATCGTTTCCTTTGAGGATAACAACCGCCGGGACTTTGACGTCCAGATCTCCAATGACGGCACCGGGCCTTCCAAAAGCTACTACCGCGGCCGGTTTTTCTCCCGCACTGACTTCGCCATCTACCTGGGCCTGAACAGCTACACGGGGCAGGCAGACGTCAGCCCGGATAACCTGAGTGAGCTCAGGGTATGGCCCTCCCGCTACCTGGCTCTCTCCTTCCGGGGAAATGCCACCCTGGCCAATAGCCGTAACGTCCACCTCGTGCTAAGTTACGGACCGGAGTTTGCATGGCATAACTTCATGCTCATGAACGGCCACGTGCTGCAATACGAAAACGGCCAGGCCCTGTTTACCGAAAGCAGCAAGCCCACTGAAAAGAGTAAATTCGTGGTGCCGCACATTAACCTGCCGGTACTGCTGAACATCGGCCTCAAAAAAGAAGGCTTCCGGCTGGGCATAGGCGGGTACGTGGGTTATCGCATAGGAGGCTACACCAAAGTGGTCTATAAAGACGATAACAATAAAGAGAAATACAAGGAATCACTGGGCCTGAACGACCTGAAATACGGTCTTACTGCAGAAATCGGCCACAGGCACGGCGCCGCGTTATTCATCCGGTATGACCTGAGCGACCTCTTCCGGAGCAGCCAGGTAAATGCGAAGGATATGCAGGCCTTCAGCTTCGGGGTACGCCTTTAACAGACGGCTAATCGTGTGAAAACATTGAAAGTGCCTTAAAAGTAACGGTTCGCCGCTCCTTTTAAGGCACTTTCTTTTATACCGCCTCCGGCTCTATGATGGTCACTTTCTGAATCACATCGCCGGCACGGATATCATCAATGATCTCCAGGCCTTCCACTACCTTTCCGAAACAGGTATGGTTCCTGTCCAGGTGGGCCGTATTCTGGCGATTATGGCAGATAAAAAATTGGGACCCGCCCGTATTTCTTCCCCGGTGCGCCATAGAAAGCACGCCCCGGTCATGATACTGCAGGGTACCGTTCAGCTCACACGGAATGGTATAGCCCGGACCGCCGGCCCCTGTGCCGTCAGGACATCCGCCCTGCACCATAAAACCCGGGATCACCCGGTGAAACTTCAGCCCGTCATAAAACCCTTTCTTAGAAAGGTCAATAAAATTCTGCACCGCCAGGGGGGCGTCATCGTCGTAAAATTCAATTAACAAGGTCCCCTTATCGGTTACCATCTCTGCTTTGCGCATATCTATAAATTTGATTGTTCCAAAATATGGCCGCCCTTCCGGATCACCACCTCTTTCACCAGCTTTACGGCATTCAGGTAGAGCACCAGGCTTTCGGCCTGGGTAGGCGCCTGGATCTGCTCACACTGCGGCCCCGGCTCCAGGTAATACACAAAAACCTTTTCGTTCTTGCGGTCCAGCACCTGGTAATCATACCGGCCGATGGCGTTGAAAATCTCGTTTTCCGAAATGCCCAGGAAACGATCCTGGTTCTCTTTCAGGAGGGTGATCTGCCGTGCCCGTAGGCCTTTACATCCGGCGCGATCACTTTTAAAAGCAGCAGAATCCAGCCCGGGGATCTCCAGCGGATCGGAATAAGAGCATCCCGTCAGTAAAAAAGCGAACAACAGCAGCCGGAATATCCCGCGCGGTATATAATTAACTTTCAGCATGGTCTAATCCTGGAAGCTTCCTACTATCCCATTGGCAATTGACAATAGAAAACTGAATATCAGCGCTGTAAAAAACCCGCTCACCTGGAATCCGTCTACAAGGTAAGTACACAGGTAAACCACACCCACCGAGATCACCAGCGAGAAAAGCCCGAGAGTGAGAAAGGTGATGGGCAGCGAGATCAGGTCCAGCAGCGGCCGGACAAACGTGTTCAGCAGGCTCATCACAAAAGCCACAATAACCCCCGTGGTCAGGGTATCTACCGTAATGCCGCTAAATAGTTTGGGCATTAAATACACCAGGGCCCCGGTCAGTACGAGGCGGATCGCATAATTGATCATGAGCTATGTCGTTTAATTAAAACATCCAGTACTTCATCCAATTCCACTTCCTTGGCTTCCAGCAGCACCAGGTAGTGAAAGAGCAGGTCGGCGGCCTCCCCCAGGAACAGGTCTTTGTTATCGTCCTTGGCCTCAATCACCAGTTCCACGGCCTCCTCGCCCACCTTCTGGGCCACCTTATTGATCCCTTTGGCAAAGAGTGACGCCGTATACGACTCACCGGAAGGATTACGCTTCCGGTCACGGATGATCTCCGTCAGGTAGCGGATAAACGCCACCTTCCCCTTATTGTCCTCTTCCCAGCAGGTATCCGCGCCCGTATGACACACCGGTCCGGCAGGATGTGCCTGGATCAGCAGGGAGTCACCGTCACAGTCGGCCGCATGACTCACATACGTCAAATAGTTCTCTGAGGTCTCCCCCTTGGTCCAGAGCCGGTTTTTAGACCGGCTGAAAAAAGTTACCTTACCGGTCTCCAGGGTATGCTGCAGCGCTTCTGCATTCATATAGCCCTGCATAAGTACCTTACCGGTAAGGTGATCCTGAACAATGGCCGGGATCAGCCCTTTTGAAAAATCTGCTTCTCGTGTCATATCTGAGTACAATATTAGCACTTGAACTCAAGAAACAGATAAAATTTTACTCAGAAATTTTGACATCAAAAAAACTCCTTCTATCTTTGCACCCACATTCAGCGAGAGAGAATCTCAAAAATGCGGAAGTAGCTCAGTTGGTAGAGCGTAACCTTGCCAAGGTTAAGGTCGCGGGTTCGAGACCCGTCTTCCGCTCCAACAGCAGAAAAGTTCCTATGAAAATGGGAGCTTTTTTTGTCTGCAAGGGCCGGGGTGGTGGAACTGGTAGACACGCAGGACTTAAAATCCTGTGAGCAGTGATGTTCGTACGGGTTCGATTCCCGTCCCCGGTACTGAAAATCAGAGAGTTACAAAGCAATTTGTGGCTCTTTTTTTATACCCCTCTAAAATTTTCAAACCATTTTCAAACAAAGCATTTGCCAACTATAATCCCCTTATCCCCGACCTGGCTTTTCACTGTTCTAACTTTCTCCATCTGCACAGAGCAACGATCCCCTAAAATCCCTAAATTGCTCCTGCAAATTACCTGAACTATGTATAAGTCTTTACTAATTGCCCTCCTGCTGTGCACTAATGCCCTGGCCCAGAAAACCGCCTTTGAGCTGGATTCCAATACCACCTGCACCTACCCGGAGCTGATCAGTTTCTATAAAACCCTGGCGGTGAAATACGAACACTGCCGGCTCTCGGAACAGGGCCTGACCGACAGCGGCCACCCGCTGCACCTGCTGGTCCTGTCAGAAGATAAGATATTTACCCCGGAAGAGGCCCGCCGCCGCGGGAAGACCGTGATCCTGGTGAATAACGGTATTCATCCCGGTGAGCCCGAAGGCATGGATGCGGCTGCCATGCTGGCGCGCGACATGCTCCAAAACCGCACCCTGCCCCACGATGTGGTGCTTTGCATCATTCCCGTTTATAATATTGGCGGGATGCTGAACCGGGGTACCTCACGCGTTAACCAGAACGGCCCGCGGGAATACGGCTTTCGGGGAAACGCGCTGAACTACGACCTGAACCGCGATTTCATCAAAACCGACTCGCGCAACTCCCGCTCTTTCCAGGAGATCTTCCAGAAATGGCAGCCTGACATTTTTATGGATACCCATACCAGTAACGGTGCCGACTACCAGCATATCATAACCCTTATTGATACGCAGGTGGATAAGCTGAGCCCGGAGATCCGGCCCTTTGCCAAAAACTATACAGACCACCTTTATGCCCGCATGGAGGCCTCCGGGTACGCTATGGTGCCGTATGTCAACAGCCTCCGTGGAACGCCTGAAAGCGGCATCGTTTCCTTCCTGGAAACGCCCCGCTACTCCACGGGTTACGCGGCCCTCCACCATGTGAACGGCTACATGCCCGAAACCCACATGTGGAAGCCCTATCCGCTGCGGGTGAGGTCTACCTATGAACTCCTGCGGCACTTTGTCCACCCCACTCCGGCCCACCTTGCCCAGCTCAAAGCAGCCCGCAAGGCAGCAAAGGAAAAGGTAAGAACCCAAACCGAATTTCCCCTTACCTGGAAAGCAGATACCACCCGGTACGAGACCATCACCTTTCACGGCTACGAATCCGGGCAGAAGCCAAGTCGGGTAACCGGCCTTTCCAGGCTTTACTATGATCACGCCAAACCTTTTACCAAAACCATCCGCTACTACAATCACTTCCGCCCCGATGTTACGGTCACCAAGCCCAAAGCCTACATCATCCCCCGGGGCTGGACCCGGGTAATTGATCTGCTGGAGCTTAACGGGGTGAAAATGAAAACCCTGGAAGCCGACCGGAAAATGACGGTGGAAATGTACTATATCGATAGCTATAAAACCGCTCAGAGCCCTTATGAAGGCCATTATACGCACTCGGATGTGCAACTGAAGCCGGTGCTGCAGGAGATACAGTTCTACAAGGGCGACAGGCTCATTGAAACCGGGCAGGAAGCCGACCGCTATATCGTGGAAACCCTGGAGCCCCAGGCCCACGACTCCTTCTTTAACTGGAACTTCTTTGACTCCGTGCTGGGGCAGAAAGAATATTACTCTGCTTATATCTTTGAAGAGGAAGCCTACCGTCTCCTGCAGGAAAACCCGGAACTGAAAGCGGAATTTGAAAAGCTGCGCGCAGAAGATGAAAAATTCCTGAAAAGCAGCAGGGCTCAGCTCGACTGGATCTATAAAAACTCGCCCTACTACGAGAAAACCTACCTGCGCTACCCCGTGGGCCGGGTAATAAAATGAAAAGCAGGCCGTTAAGCCTGCTTTCGGGAGGTTTCGAGCGGATTCGAACCGCTGTACAAGGTTTTGCAGACCTCTGCCTAGCCTCTCGGCCACGAAACCATTTGGAAGTGCAAAGGTACCGCTTTTAATCATCTTCTCCAAGAAAATCCCTCTGAAGATAGAAAAATTATTGGTCAATTAATTCCCGCATGGGAGAATTAGTTTCAAAACTTAACATCTCTAACAATCCCGTTAACTACTGTCATTCTGACGTTTCACGGCGCGAAAAACGCCACGAAATGCCCTCTAAGGGCCGGTTTCAAAGCAAATAAAATATCCCGGAAGAGGGAAAATTATAACTCAAATAATTCCCTAATGTGCGAATTATTTTCGGAACTTTGTACCCTATGAAAATTCCGTTAACTGCCATCGTTCTGACATTCAACGAAGAAAAAAACATCACCGAATGCCTGGACAGCCTGGTTTCGTGGGTAGATGAAGTAATCATCGTGGATTCTTACTCTACCGATACCACCCTGGATCTCATCAGCCGCTACCCCGCTGTACGCGTGTACCAGAATGAGTTTGTGAACTACTCCGTACAGCGGAACTGGGCCTTTGAAAACGTGCCCATCCGCCATGATTTTGTCATGAACCTGGATGCCGATCACCGGGTTACCCCGGAACTGAGAGAGGAGGTCATCGCGCATTTCAGTAAAGGCATTCCTGCAGGCATAAACGGGTTTATGGCTTCCCGCCAAACCATGTTCCTGGGCCGGTGGATACGCCACGGCGGCCATTACCCCGTATATCACGGCATCATTTTCAGGAAAGGTTTCGGTTACTGTGAACATAAGGAATATGACCAGCACTTCGTGATTGAGGGCGAGGCCATAGTGCTGAAAGGGAACGTGATAGACATCATCACCGAATCACTCACCACCTTTACGGCCCGTCATAATAAATGGGCCACCCTGGAGGCGCAGGACGCCATCCGGTTGTTAAAAGAAATCAATGAGAAAACCGTAAAAGCCGATAAAAACGGGAACCCCATGGAGGTTCGCCGTTTTCAGCGGCTTAAATACTATTCCTACCCGAAATTCTGGCGGGTATTTATGTATTTCGGATACCGGTATATCCTGAAAATGGGTTTCCGCGACGGCAAAGAAGGCCTTATCTTTCACTTCCTGCAAGGCTTCTGGTTCCGTTTCCTGGTAGACGCCAAGATTTACGAAGCGGAGAAGGGTTGACACCACCCCTCCCCTCTATTCCATATCATTCACCTTTCCTATAAACTGGATGGTGTCAGACGTCTTCTCCACTATCGCAAATGCAAATGGCCTGTCGCAACGGAACACAGGGTACGAAGGTCCGGCAGAAGTTGTGGTAAAGCCAATACTGGTAACAGCCGCCGCTTCGGATCCCTTCTCGTCTACCGACAGGTAAGTATCCTGCTTCACAAAACCCACGAACAGCTTAGCCTCCTTCGAGATTTTGCCCAGCTCTGCCATATCTGTAAGTACCCTTTTCATTCCCATGGCCTTAAGCACTTCGTTCAGGTTCTTGCTGGACTCCATTTTGAATTTCGGCAAAAACACTTCTACCTTCGTCTTGTAAAGGCTGTTTCTGGCCGCATCCCATTGATCGCGGGTGAGCCCCCTGATCATATCATCTGCTGTACCGCTAACGGGTAACATGGCCACAAAAGCATATTTTTCATTTCCGTAAGGCAGCTCTATCATTTGGAAAGACTTGTTTTGGGTATACCCGAACTCATGCTGTACATACATAAAATCTTGGGTGGTCTCCTGGGTAACGCCATGGAAAGGGGCTTTAGCCGTGTTTTTCTCATCAAACTCCTGGGTCCAGTCGCCCTTGAAATACAGCGCGTTCATCAGGAACATCACCTGATCCGGATTTATCTCCTCAATCACCTTTTTGATCTTATCATTGGTATGGTCAGCCGCCCAGCGGTTGATCTTATCCACGGTGGCCCGGTTGCTGAAATCTTCCGGGTACACCCCGGCACTAAAGTTATTTTTCAGGGCATCCAGGTAGGTACTTTCCACGGTGAGGCCCTTTCTATACCATACGGAATTAGCGGTGGTGTTGGTCACCTTCGGGTCTACATTCGGTAGCTTGGCAATCAGCTCGGCATACGAGGTATTGATCACGGCCAGATCCGCATCGCTGAAGCCCAGCATCTTCTGAATCTCCGCTTTGGTTTCGCCTTCGGCACCGTTAAGCAGCATTCCCAAAGCAATATTCAGGCTGAGTGGTGAGAGGAAATAACTTCCCCCGTTTTCTTTTTCATAGGTTCTCCAGAAATCCACGGCAAAAGACGTGGTCTTTGCTGAAAACTCAGCCGGGATATCCACACTTGCCGACTCCGGCACATTCTTTTCCGAACAGGCCGTAAATGCCACCAGGGAAATTAATACTACTAATTTTTTCATCTTTATTACACTTAGCTTTTCATTTAAAATACATCGTCTCTCCCTTCCCGTTTGTCAAAACCAGCAAATTATCCTTAAACGAATAAGAACTCATGGAGGCCAGCCGTTCAAAATACTTTTTCTCAAAAGCCATATCTTCTGCCGGCCCGCCGATCTCCGTCATGGAAAGGTTCACTATTTTCAAGGTATTATTGGATCCCAGCTCATAGCCGGCTTCGTAAAAATTAACGGCACCGATACCGCTGAGAATATAATTTCCGGCCAGGTTGCGTTGGGCTTTGAATTCCAGCACCGTGTTCTTGCTGACCTTGCCGCTTTCATACGCTTCCAGCTTCCACTCCCGGATAAGCAGTGAGCCGGCGTTTCCTTTGTCCCCATTAGGCCCGTGTAAGCCCATATTGGGGTCATCGTTGCTGGACAGCACCTCTTCTCCCGCACCGGCACAAGCCAGCAAACCCAGAAGGAGGCCAATTAAAGTAATCTTTTTCATTGTATATTCGTTCAGGAGCGGGGGTGACTCTTTTCAGAATTTGGGCGGCGGGCCCGCAAGGGAAACCCGCCGCCAAATTACACCCTTTACCCTTTTTTTCCTATAGACACACCGGAGAAACAAATGGTTGGAAACGTATCCCTATTTTTGCACAAAAATATTTCTGCGTATTGATACCCGCCTTGTTCTACCAAATCTTTGTGCGGTCGTTTTCCGATGGCAACGGCGACGGCATCGGTGATCTCCGCGGCATCATTCATAAGCTGGATTACCTGGCTTACCTGGGCGTGGAAGGCATCTGGCTTTCGCCGGTTTTCCCCTCCCCTTCCTACCATAAATACGATGTCACCGACTACTACGGGATCGATCCGGAATACGGCACCCTGGCTGATTTCGAAGAGCTGGTAGAAGCCGCCGGCCGGAAAGGCATAAAGATCCTGCTGGACCTGGTGGTGAGCCATACCAGCCGGCAGCACCCCTGGTTTACCGAGGCTCAGAACCATCCTGACAGCCCCTACCGCGATTATTACATCTGGAAATCGCCGGAAGTGATCCGGAACCTCGGCCTGGGTACCCGCCATGTCACTCCTGACACCGCCATCCGCAAACCCTGGCATGAGGCGCCCGGGAATACCGAAAAATATTACGCTATCTTCTCGCCCGAAATGCCGGACCTGAACCTGGAAAACCTGCCTACCCGTATCGAGATCCTGGAAATCGCCCGGTTCTGGATGCGGAAAGGTGTGTACGGCTTCCGCCTGGATGCCGCTAAGCACCTGTACCCGGCCTGGATGCCGCCCGAGCGGAACGTGCGCTTCTGGGAGGCCCTGCGCGAAGAGCTGGAAAAAGAATTCGGTTCTGTTTACCTGGTAGGTGAAGTATGGTCGGTACCCCAAAAGGTAGCCCCCTTTTTCCGGGGGCTCACCGCCAGCTTTAATTTTGAGCTGTGTTACGACATCCGCGATGTGCTTCTGCACGAACGCGACAGCAAAAACCTCGTTACCAAACTACAGGAAAGCTACCGGATCTATGAAGAGGTAAATCCGGGGTTTATTGACGCCACCTTTCTAGGGAATCACGACCAGGAGCGCATCGCTTCCGTACTTCAAAACCATACCCGGAAGCTCATGGCCGCCGCCAATCTCCTGCTTACCCTGCCCGGTAACCCTTTTCTCTATTACGGCGAGGAGCTGGCCACCGAAGGGAAAAAGCCGGATCCCCGCCTGCGGGAGCCTTTCCTGTGGAACTACCGCCATAATGACCTCTTCCGGACCGGCTGGATCCGGGGCCATTACAGCCATGACCTCCGTCTGCGGCCCCTCGCCGTGCAGTCGGAAGACCAGGACTCTGTCTTCTCCCACTATCGCCGGCTGATCGCATTCCGGAAAGCCCATCCCGCCCTGGCACAGATTACGCCCGTCAATCTGGAAGAATCCGGCCTCAGCGATGACACCGTCATTTCCTTCATCCGAACGAACCCCGAAGAAAAACTGTTGATACTACAGAACCTCTCCAATGAAATCCGGACACTTGAACTGAATTTTTCCGTAAATCAGTTACTTTTATCCACCCAAAAGAGTACGTTCTCAGACACGCTGGCCTGTCTTCAGCCCTTTGGTTTGCTAGTGCTGGGATTGGAATGAACTAACAGCGGATAGCTCAAAGTTTAAGAAAATGACAAAAAGAATAAAAAAATCGCAGATCAGGTCTCAGAAAAATGACATCCTGACTTTCTTCCAAAATAATACCGACCGTATTTCTACCCTGAACGACCTGTACAACCACTTCAATGTGTACGATGAACAGGACAAAATGTTCTTCCGGCTCATGGTGGAAGACCTCGTGGATGAAGGTAAGCTGCACCAGGCCGGCCGGAGCCGTTTCACGGCACAGCAAGGCGCCGATACCCCCACTCCGGTACAGAGCTCCCTCGGAGGGCTCCTGACCGGTAAGGTGGACTTCGTAAACGCTAATTTCGGGTTTGTGCGATATGACGATGACCTGTCGGATATCTACATTTCCCGTGACGACATGAACGGCGCGCTGGACGGCGACACCGTTACCGTACAAATCACCAAAAAACAGGGCGGGGGCGATAAAAACCCTGAAGGCCGGGTAGTGGAAGTGCTGACCAGGGCCCGTCATAATGTTGTGGGCAAGATCCGGGTATTTAAAAACTACGCCCTCCTGAGCCCTGACGTCAAAGGCTTTCACGAAAACATCTTTATCCCCGTAGATAAGCTCCTGGGAGCCGTTTCCGATGACCTGGTGATCGCTGACATCACCACATTCCCTGCGCCCGGTATCCAGGCCTCCGGGGTGGTGACGGCCGTGTTAGGCAAGTCGGGCGACAATAACGCCGAAATGAACGCCATCATGGCGGAGTTTGGCCTGCCGGTGGAATTTCCGAAGGCCGTGCTGGACGAAGCCCGGAAAATAAAAGAAGAGATCCCGGCGGAAGAGATCCTTAAACGCCGCGACGTACGCCCTGTCCTCACCTTTACCATTGACCCGCATGATGCCAAAGACTTTGATGACGCCATCAGCTTCCGGGTACTGGAAAACGGAAACTACGAGATCGGTATCCATATTGCTGACGTATCGCATTATGTCACCCCCGGTACCCGCCTGGAAGAAGAAGCTTACCTTCGGGCTACCTCCGTGTACCTGGTAGACCGGACCATCCCCATGCTGCCGGAAAAGCTGTCGAACAACCTCTGTTCCCTCCGCCCCCATGAAGATAAACTGGTGTTCTCCGCCATTTTTGAAATGAATGACCGGGCTGAAGTGCTCAACGAGTGGTTTGGCCGCTGCATTATGCACTCTGACCGCCGCTTCAGCTACGAAGAGGCCCAGGAAATCCTGGAAGTAAAGCCGGACGAGGTGTACAGCCCGGTACTGCAGCAGCTCAATGCCCTGGCGCATATTCTCCGGGATGAAAGGTTCAAAAAAGGAGCATTTAACTTCGAGACCGATGAGGTGAAGTTTACACTCGACGAGACCGGAAAGCCCCTCGGCGTTTACCGTAAAGTGCGGAAAGATGCCCATAAACTTATTGAAGAATTTATGCTGCTGGCTAACCGGCAGGTGGCCACCTGGGTCTACAAAAAAGCGCCCAAGGGCCAGGATCCCTACACCATGGTGTACCGGGTACATGAGCCACCTAACCCTTCCAAGCTGGAAACTTTTGCCAAATTTGCGGCTAAAATGGGCTTTACCATAAAAACGGGCAGTACCCAGCAGCTCTCCCGCTCCCTCAATAACCTCATGCTGGAAATTGAAGGGAAACCCATTCAGAATGTGCTGGAATCCCTGGCTGTACGCACCATGTCCAAAGCCCGGTACTCCACCCAGAACCTGGGGCACTTCGGGCTGGCCTTTGAGCATTACAGCCACTTTACCTCGCCCATCCGGCGCTATCCTGACATCATGGCCCACCGGATGCTGCAGCACTACCTTAACGGCGGGAAATCACTGCCGGCTGAAGACTTCGAAAAGAAATGCGAGCACAGCTCCGCCCGCGAAAAGCTGGCCGCTGAAGCAGAACGGGCCTCCATCAAATACAAGCAGGTGGAATACATGAGCTTCCAGTCCAGGAACGAGGTTTTCTCCGGCCTGATCTCCGGTGTAACGGACTTCGGCCTCTTCGTGGAACTGGACGGCATGGGCGCCGAAGGCATGGTGCGACTGGCCGACCTGAATGACGACTACTACGAATACGATGCCGAAAACTACCGCGTGGTAGGCCGTAAGAGCGGGCGTGTGATCGGCTTTGGTCAGGCCGTGAAGGTAAAGGTGAAAGCTACTGATATGGATCGCCGCAGCATTGAACTGGAACTCCTCTCCCTGGAGGGCCGGACCTTCAAAAAACCCACGGCAGGCAAAAAGGTGATCCCGGGAAAAAGGCAACGCAGCAGGCGGCGCTAGTCCCCAGGGAAGAAAACATTCTTTTCCCTAGATTTTATTGTACTATTCACAACTCACTGAGGCTGAACTATCTAATAATTTTTTTTATTAAATAGCCAGCCTTTCCCTATTGGCGGCCAGGCCTTATCTTTGACCCGTTAACAAAAATAAACTACCGAAAACTATGTGCGGAATTGTAGCCTATTTAGGAAGGAGAGAATCAGCTCCCGTTGTTATTAAAGGACTTAAAAGACTCGAATACAGGGGATACGACAGTTCAGGTGTAGCGGTCATTGACCCGGAACAGGGCATGAAAATCTTTAAAAAGAAAGGAAAGGTAACTGATCTGGAAAATGTGCTGAAAAATGAGAGCTTTTATTCTAACATAGCCATCGGGCATACCCGTTGGGCCACCCACGGTGAGCCGAACGACGTTAACGCCCACCCCCATCTTTCTAATTCCGGCCGCTTAAGCCTGGTCCATAACGGCATCATTGAGAACTATAACTCCCTGAAGCAGGTATTGATCAACAAAGGCTACACCTTCAGCAGCCAGACGGACACGGAAGTGCTGGTAAATTTCATTGAAGAAATTCAGCGATCAGGAAATTACCCGCTGGAAGAAGCCGTACGCCTGGCCCTGAAAGAGGTGATTGGCGCCTATGCCATTGTGATCATGGACCGGGAAAACCCTAACCGCCTCATCGGTGCCCGTAAGGGAAGCCCGCTGGTGATCGGGGTAGGCCAGGACGAATACTTCTTCGCTTCTGACGCCACGCCCATCATTGAATATACCAAAGACGTAGTTTACCTGGACGACCTCGAGATCGCCCTGGTTTCTGAAGACGGCCTGGAAATCCGGAATCTCCAGAATGAATCCTCAGATCCGCTGATCCAGACCGTAGATCTGGAGCTCGAAGCCATTGAGAAAGGCGGTTATGACCACTTTATGCTCAAAGAAATCTTTGAACAGCCCCGGTCTATCGCCGACTGCCTGCGGGGCCGGGTGAATCCTGATGAGGCCCTGATCCAGCTGGGCGGGCTTCGCGATTACCTCGGTAAGCTGGCTAAGGCCAAACGTATCGTATTTGTAGCCTGCGGTACCTCCTGGCATGCCGGGCTGGTGGGCGAATACCTGTTTGAAGAGCTGGCCCGCATTAACGTGGAAGTAGAATATGCCTCTGAATTCCGGTACCGTAACCCTATCATCAAGGAGGGCGACATCGTGATCGCCATCTCCCAGTCAGGTGAAACGGCGGATACCCTGGCTGCCCTGGAGCTGGCTAAATCCAAAGGTGCCATCATCCTGGGGGTATGTAATGTGGTGGGTTCCTCCATATCACGGGTCACTGACGCCGGGGTGTATACCCATGCCGGCCCGGAAATCGGGGTAGCCAGCACCAAAGCCTTCACGGCCCAGGTGACCGTACTTTCCCAGATCGCCATTGCCACCGCCCATAAGAAAGGCACCATCACCGATGAAACCTTCCGCCGGCTGCTGGTGGAGATGTCAGAGATTCCTAAAAAAGTGGAAGAGATCCTCACGCATGCGGAAGAGATCAAAGACATCTCCAAGCTCTTCACCTTTGCACAAAACTTCATTTTCCTGGGCCGTGGCCTGAATTTCCCCGTAGCCCTGGAGGGCGCTTTGAAGCTCAAAGAGATCTCCTACATCCATGCCGAGGGATACCCCGCCGCCGAAATGAAACACGGGCCTATAGCCCTGATCGACGAGGACATGCCGGTGGTTTTTATCGCCACCCGCGACAGCTCCTATGAAAAGGTGGTGTCTAATATCCAGGAGGTTAAAGCCCGCAAAGGCCGGGTGATCGCCATCGTATCAGAAGGAGACACCGAAGTCAGGAAAATGGTGGACTATGCCATAGAAATTCCTAACACCCACGAGGTGCTGCAGCCCCTGCTGACCGTGATTCCCCTTCAGCTGCTCTCCTACTACATCGCCGTGCTTCGCGGCCGGAACGTAGACCAGCCCCGGAACCTGGCTAAGTCGGTGACGGTAGAATAAGGAAACACCCGAATAAATGGGTTCCGGATTTACGATTTTGCCCCGGCAAATCATAAATCCGGAATTTATAATTTCCGGTTTCTCCCTTACTTATGCGCCCGGTGCTTATATTTGCGTAGAATCCTGCCGGGAACGCCCCTGGTCATACGTTAAGAGCCTATGCGCAAAACGCTGTTCTTGTTTCTTATTTCACTAAGCCTCAATGCCCAGAATGTTTTCCTGGATAGCTTAAAAATCACGTCCGAAGCAGGCATTCTGACGGCCACAGGCCATACCCCTTTCCTCTTAAGAAGCAATCAGTACGGCGTAGTACCGCTGGAATCCCAGATCTTTTACCTGAATACCCGGGTAGTTAAAGAATATACCTCCGGGCGTACCTGGGACTACGGTTTTGGCCTAGAACCCCATGTAAACCTCGGGAAAACCTCTCAGTTGCTTCTGCCAGAAGCCTACGTAAAAGGACACGCAGGCGCCCTGGAACTCTATATCGGCAGAAGAAGAGAAGTCATGGGACTAATAGATACCCTGGGCTCCATGGGTTCCTATATCTGGTCCGGAAACGCCCTCCCTGTACCCAAAGTGGATATCGGCTTCCGGCACTTCGTACCTCTCCTTAAAAACGGCCTGCTCTCCGTAAAAGGCAATTTCGCCCACGGTTGGCTCGGAAACGGAGATTCCGTACAGAATGTCCTCCTGCACCAGAAAAGCCTGTACTTCCGGCTCGGGAAACCCCGGTGGAAAATAAAGGTGATCGCCGGTTTAAACCACCAGGCCCAATGGGGCGGAAAGCCCACCCACCCCTACTACGACGAGATCAGCAAGCAAGTCATCTCCAAATATGACGTCAGCCTCGAAAATTACTTCCGCGTGCTCCGGGGCGTAAGCACCGCAAACCAAACCGGCCGCACCTGGGACGATGTCACCGGGCTCCCCGCCAATGAAGCCGGAAACCGCGTAGGTAACCACCTCGGCACCATCGATATCGGCACCGAGCTGCAGGTAGGAAGCTACCTCGTTAAAATCTACCGCCAAAGCATTTATGAAGACGGTACTCTGTTTTATCTTAGCAACATCGCCGATGGGCTAACAGGTCTGTCTGTTTCCGGGAAAAACGGCTTTAATCTCTGCCTGGAATACATGGATACCCGGAACCAGGGGGGAGGGATCTATTATGAGTTCATTCCGGAACTACGAGGAGTTGATAACTATTTCAATAACGGAGTTTACAAGGATGCGTGGACCTACAGAGGGAAGACCATCGGTAATCCCCTGCTTAACCCTTACCGCGAAAACCCTGGAGTATTTCCTCCCGGTATTTCATATACTCCTAATTATATCTACAATAACCGTATCCGTGTCTTTCATACATACGTCCAATATCCGGTAGCAAACCTTATGCTCAGCACGCGTGTCATTTCTTCTGCTAACTTTGGCAATTATAAGTGGCCATTGGAGAACCTGCGGCAATTTTCTCTCCGGCAAACGGGGAGAGTGCCCCTAGCTCACTTTGATCTGCTGCTTAGCTTAGCCGCCGATCTCGGTCAGTATCTTCCTGATACATATGGTTTACAGGTAGGAATAGTAAAGCAGTGGTAGATTACTCTTCCTGGTGATCCCCTACCCTGACCTCATCCAGTTTCTCAAAAGGCGAATTATTGGAAATATATTCCGGCAGCATATATTTCAGAAATTGAACGATTTCCCGGGCTGACATTTTATTGATATCCTTCCTTAATTTTATCAGTTCGTTACTGATCTCATCAAAATTATGCGAGCTCACCCTCGCCACCATGATCTTGGGATGATGCGTAGGAAGGGTGGTCTCCTTATCGCTTAGCAGCTCTTCAAAAAGCTTTTCCCCAGGTCGTAAGCCGGTATACTCTATTTTAATCTGGGTATGAGGCTCAAACCCCGAAAGTTTAATCATCTTCTCCGCCAGATCCAGTATTTTTACGGGAACCCCCATGTCAAATACATAAATCTCCCCCCCCTTTCCCATAGTACCGGCTTCCAACACCAGCTGACAGGCCTCCGGAATAGTCATAAAGTACCGAATGATTTCCGGGTGAGTCACGGTAACCGGTCCTCCTCTTTCGATCTGCTTGCGGAAAAGTGGAATCACCGATCCGTTACTCCCCAATACATTACCAAAACGGGTAGTTGTGAACCGGGTTTCCACATGATGCAAACTGTTCAGGCTCTGTACATACACCTCTGCCAGGCGCTTACTGGCCCCCATCACATTGGTAGGGTTCACTGCTTTATCGGTAGACACAAACACAAATTTCTCTACCTTGAATTTAACCGCCAAATCTGCCAGCCCCTCGGTGCCCAGGGTATTTACCTCCACCGCCTTGAAGGGATTATCTTCCATTAAAGGTACGTGCTTATAGGCTGCTGCATGATAAATCACTTGGGGATGATAGCGCTGGAAGAGCTTCCCCATTTGCGAAACATTGGTGACATCCCCTACCTCTACGTGTAGCCTGGCCTTGAATTTCTTTCCATTCTTCAGCCGGATTAGCTCCGTTTCCAGGTCATAAAGCGGTGATTCCGCCTGGTCTACCAGGATCAGCTCTTCCGGATCAAATCTCAATACCTGGCGTACAATCTCGCTTCCGATAGAACCGGCCGCACCGGTAATCAATACCCTCTTCGCTTCAATAAAGTCTTTTACCAAACGATTATTGATCTGTATGGAAGGCCTGTCCAGCAGATCCTCAATACTGATCTTGGATATCTGCGAAGGGTTAAGCTCTCCGTTCATCCAGTCTTCCATAGGCGGCACTATCCGCAGCGGTACGCCCATCTCCAGGAACTCTTCCGTGATATCTCCTTTACGTACCGTTGAAATCGCCTGAATGGCAAATATGATTTCCACATTTTCATATTTCATACTCCGGATAATTCGCTTTGCCTCTTCCTTTCCAAGCACTTTTACCCCTTCTATACTCTTACCGGTTTTCTGCTGGTTATCGTCAATAAAAAACAGTACCTTCTGCTGGTTAGCCGGAGACCCGCTGGTTAGTGCATTTTTGGTCATCAGCCCCAGCCGGCCGGCCCCGTATATGATCACATTTTTGTCAGATTTGAAACTACTGGACAGGCTGTCAAAAATATACTTGATAAGAATCCTGCTGACTACGAGACCAAATACACTGACAAAAAAATCAATCAAAAGAATAGAAGTTGGAATATCCAGCAGTTTGGGAGTTGAAAACTTTGAAAAATTAGTGCCTATAATTAAAGCCCCCGTACTACAAACCATGGCTTTCAGAATCTGTTTAGCATCGGTAAAACTGGTATGTCGGATAATCCCCACATTGGTTTCGAAAAGGAGGAAACAGATTACTTTTATCCCGCAAACCAATAAAAGATGATACTTAAATATAGAGGGGTCCAGGTAGCGAAAATCAAGGTTAAATCGTATGGCTGTAGCAATGATAAAAGCAAAGATCACAATAAATATGTCCATAGCCAACACCAGCCATTTCGAAACAAACCTGTCATTATAGTGATGTAAAATTTTAAGCATATTATGTTTAATTTAGGTAGTTTATAATAAACTACCAACAAATATATATATATATCCATAAATCACCATTTCCCCGCCTTCTTTTTATTAAACGGTAAAAGGTGGATATGATTTCACATATTTACGAATTACATAACTTTTCAACAAACCATAAAATAAACCCATTCCTGTAAGCAGTGCAAAGGCAAAAAGGAGCTGACCCTGTTTGTCCCATGCTGAAGCACAAATAACAGCGTACCCGATACCTACCTGTAATGCGCCGTAAATAAAGGAAATAAGCAATTGATTGCCCCCTGCCTCATTTGCAAGCAACTGGAAAAGGTGAGAGCGGTGTGCCTTAAAAATATTCTCCCGAAGACGTACTCTGCGCCCAATGGTCCATACTGTATCTGTTCCGTAAACAGAAAGGAATAAGATATAGATGAGGTTTTGTGTTTTAAACACCAGCGCTCCCAACGCAAAAAGCAGGATAAATGCAATGGACACAGAACCTACATCACCCGCAAAGCACAGGGCTCGGGTACGAAAATTAAAAAAAGCAAATACCAGCACCCCTAACAACGTATAAATCAGCAGATTCTGATCTATAAAGTCGATATGCCGGTTTACCGACATCAACAATCCCCCTACTGCCAGACTGTACACAGCGGTAATTCCGTTGATTCCGTCCATAAAATTGTAAGCGTTAATTACCCCCACCGCTATTATCAATGTAAGTATTAAAAGATACCACGGCATTTCAAATACTTGCAGTTGGAAAGCCATCAAACCCACAGCTATAAATTGAATCGCCAACCTTAGCCGGTTAGATAAGGTAAAAATATCATCCGAAAAAGACACCAAGGCAATCAGGGTAAGCCCCAGGAAGAAAAAAGGATATTGAAACCCCGAAGTAAAACAATAAAAAAGAGCCGCTATATAGAAGATAATTCCTCCACCCCGAAGGGTGACATGGGTATGTGAGGACCGGTCATTCGGCTTATCAATAATATTGAAAATATAGGCAATCTTAAAGTACAATATTTCCAATATATACATTAATACAATGGCAAAAAAATAAACCATATTTATTGTGTTGTTAGCTGTGTCCCACTATTTTTTAAACAACTTCTCTTTTTCCTCCTGAGCGGGATAGTTAATCAGCACGGCTTTATAAACTCCTTTGAACACAAAAAGACTTCCTGCTGCCACCCCGATAATATGGTGGCGGTCAATTACCTTTTTAATATCTTCCAATGACCCCGCTCCTCCCAAAACAGTCATCGGGAGGGAAGTCTGCTCTCTGGCTTTTTCAATAAGGGTCATATCAAAGCCCTTCATGACACCGTCCTGGTCAATGGCATTAATGATCACTTCTCCGGCCCCCAAATCCTGTACCTCTGAAATAAACTTAAACGGATTTATACCTGTACTTTTTTTGCCATTATGCGTAAATACTTCATACCCTCCCAGTAGTTTTTTCTTTATATCCAGCACCACAATTACCGATTGCGCTCCCACCCGCTCTGCTATATCCATGATTAACCGGGGATTCTCAATGACCGCAGAAGAAAGCGCAATTTTTTCAATTCCCAGTCCAAATATCTTTTGGGCCTGCTTTACTGTCTTTACTCCGCCCCCATAGCACAAGGGCATACGGGATTGATTCGCTATCCTTTCAATTAAGCTGTAATTAGGATCAAGCCCTTTTACGGTAGCGTCAATATCAAATACGGCCAGTTCATCTACCGCTTTTTCATTAAAGATTTTTACCGCGTTAATGGGGTCTCCCACATATTTCGGATTTTTAAAATTAACGGTCTTTACCAATCCGTTATCCTGGATGAGCAGGCTTGGAATTATTCTGGGTCTTAACATAAACTCATTTATAGTTTAGCAAAGTTATGCAATAAAGTCTCGCCATAATGATGACTCTTTTCCGGGTGAAACTGGATGCCATACCTGTTTTCATAATGTGCTGCTGAGGCAAATTCCCCCCCATAGTCCGTCACAGCCAGCACATCTTCCGAACGATGGCATTCAAAATAATACGAATGCAGGAAATAGAAAATAGCATCGTTTTCCAGGCCTCTGAACAGCGGCGTTTCACTAACCGGCCTTACATCGTTCCACCCCATATGAGGCAGCCTCGTCACCTGGTAAATCCGGGTCGCATCAAATTTCTTGACAGCCGCATCAATCCACTTCAGGCCTTCCGATGTTCCTTCATCACTGCAGCTAGCCATCATCTGCATTCCTACACAAATACCTATCACCGGAATCTTTTTCTCAAGAACTAATTCATCAAGCGTTTCCCGCATTCCCGAGTTATTCAGCTGATTCATGGCATGATCAAAATGGCCTACCCCGGGAAGAATCAATTTCTGCGCTCCGGTTAAATCTTCTTTTGCTCTTGCAATTTTCACGGGCACGTCCACACGTTTGTAAACATTTACAAACGCATTAATATTCCCTACTCCGTAATCAATAATGGTAATCATCTATCTGAACAGTCGTTTTTCAGTTCCCATCTTCTGCATTACCTGTGCGCCCATCTTGATGATTTTTATCTTAGATTTATAATTTTTATAGGTTTTATTCCCCCCTTCAAAAATTTGCTGAAGCTCTTCTTTCGTGAGATCCAGTTTATTCGCCACATATTCAAATTCCTTCTGAAGAAACTCTTCCGGCATCTCCGGCCTTGAAACCCGGTCCAGTGCTTCCTCCCGGGTCATTTGCCCTGTAAGTATTAATGAAGAAAAATGGGCTTTTCTTTTCTGAAAACCAAATTTCCTGGGTAACCAGTAATCCTCATAAAACCGGGTAAACCGCGATTCGTGGTGTTTATGCCGGAACGGTTCCCATCCGAATTTCTCCATCAAAAGGTTTTCTGCATCTTTCTTGATATATGGTACCAGGTTAAGCGGCTTGAACACCTGCATCCCATAAACATACCTGTAATAAATTTTATAGGATAAGATATCCACCAATGGAAACGTCTTCAATGGTTTTTTCCCGAATTGGCCATGAATATCTTTAACTAACCGGACATCTATTCCCGGAAACCCGCCCCATTCTTCCGGCTCTCGACAGCACTCTGTAGAAAAATTACCTCCGGTAAGTACATAATTGATGTTGTGCTTCCTTGCAAACTTATAAAGTGCCGAAAAAAAGGCATAATCCTGTGGGAGATCCTGATCGGGAATCTGGGATTTAAAAAAAGCCAGCTGCAAATCTTTCATTTCCTCCCAATTAATGACTTCCGTGTACAGATCAAGATTCAGTCCGTTGATCAGCTTTTCAATATTTCCCACTGCCTTATCTGTATTCCAACCTGCATCCACGTGAAAAATCAGGGGTCGTATCCCCATAATCTCCTTTGCCACATATGCCGCGTAGGAACTATCTAACCCTCCGCTAAGACCTATTATACAATCAAAATCCTTATTTCTGTTTGTTTTTTTTATCTTGTCGGCGATCTTCATCAGCTCGTCATAACCTCTTTTGTCTGTATGCCAGTCCGGCTCAATGTTTTGCTTAAAGTTCACATAATAGTCACTTTCCCCCTTTTCATTAAAAACAATGCCTGGATCGGAAGTATCCATTATTGTTTTAGTACATATTTGATATGGTCTATTGTTCATTTAATTTATAATTAGGTTCTATCTAGTTATTATTAGGTTCTATCTACCAACAAAATCTTAAAATATCTCAATAAGTTTCTACACTTCCATAATGTTTATAATTTTTTTACGGTCATTTGCAATAATTTTTCAAATTTATCTAACAGATTTTTTTTACTAAAATTTTCTTCATAGTAAGTTAATGCCTTTCTTTCAAGTTCTTGGGTTTTTTCCTCCGATAATTGTTTAACAATTTTTATTTTTTCAACCAAGCCTTTATAATTACCTGATTCTACAGCATACCCTATCCCGTTTTGATTAATTAAATAGTTCCCTTCTCCATTCAACATGCCAACTATTATTTTTCCACACGCCATATATGCTTGTATTTTTGCAGGCACAGTAATACCGTAAATTGGGTCAGACTTTAATGAAACCAACATAACATCGGCTTGTTTGAAAAAAGAAGGCATTTCAGATATTGGATGACGCCCAAGCAAGAATACATTGGTTAGTTTTCTCGAATGCACTTGTTCTTTGACCCATTGGAATTTTCTCCCATCACCAATTATTATCCAATTTATTTCATCATACAAAGAAATTTCAGCTGCATTTAATATACTTTCGAAATCTTGAGATTCTCCAATATTGCCTGCAAAGACAACATTAAAGCCCCGAGGCAATTGCTTCGATTGCAAAGTACTTGGCTGGGCAAGTGCAATGGCATCTTCCGCCCAGTTAGGGAAATATTCAATTTTATGAGCAGCATCGGCATCTTTTCCTAAAATTGATTCTCTGAAATTCTCTGAACTGATTAAGATTAAATCAGACATTTTATAAAATCTCTTTACCAACCTATTTAATAAATTAACTATAATTCCTTTTTTTATAGGTGTAGTTGCAGTAAGACTTTCAGGCCATAAATCTAATACCCATGAAACCATGGGTATCCTTTTTTTTTCTTTAAACCATAAAGCAGGAAGAACCATTAAAACGGGAGACAATTGCTGAACTACAATTAAATCATATTCTTCATTTATTTGTTTTATCTTAAAATAGGAGAAAAAAGGGAAACTGATATAATTTAATATCAAGCTTAAAAAATGGTTGCCACGAGGTAACAATTTGCTTCGGTAAATTTTAATATTGTGAATAACTTCGTCGTTGTTCTTGAAAAATCCAAAATTGGGAAAAAACCTACCTGCCGGATAATTAGGAATACCTGTCAGCACCGATACCTGATGACCCCGCTTTTGTAAATCAAAAACAATATCATTCCCTCGAAAATCCTCAGGATAAAAATATTGACTGACGAAAAGTAATTTCATTCTTCTAAAAAGTTTATACGGTATTTAAATTGAATGATAAAATCCCTTTTCCCCAAAACCTTTCATTTCAATTTCGCTGAATACAAGCGACTCATAAAACCTAAATTTATCCAGTGACACAGTTTAGTTTACACTTTCATTTACTATACTATAATACGTACCTTGATCAACTCCGAAACTTGAGTAAAATATTCAATATATCACCATTCTTTAATCTTGAACTCTTAGCAGACTATCATATGACCCTCTTAGTCCAATTTCAAAAATTGAATAATCATACTTTTTCAAAAAATGTTCTCTGAATTTTTTTTTATCCACTCCTTCAGAGCTTTTCGAATAATCTTGAATTATTTGCATTAAACTCTCTGAATCTTCGTAATCAATAATCCAGCCAAAATGATTTTCTTTAATCTCGGTTGCAACATCAATCTGTCCCTTGCTGACTACAATAGGAGTTCCAACCATTAAACAATCATAATACTTGGTTGGAAAAGCATAAGCATTATTTTTTAATTTTGGATCATATAATTGTGGTACGAGTACCGCATTTTTCATAATCGCTAAAGCATCAAGATAGGGAACTCTTCCCAGGAACAATATGTTCTTGTGCTTTTCGAAAAAATCTAAATATCGTTGGTCACGAATATCCCCCGCAAAGACAAACAAAATATTTTTAACGTTTCTTTTAATACAATCAAACAAAATCTTCTCTCCACGATTTTCTGAAAAGTAACCCAACACCGGAATTATAAGCTTGTCCTCAGGGATATGGAATTTCTTATATATATCTATATTTTTTACCTCATTATATCTATCCGAAGTAGAATTGGGTAAAATAAAATATTTTTTCGAAGATAATTTAAACAT
>JAHBUH010000002.1 GCA_019638185.1 Leadbetterella sp. | reverse complement strand
GAGGTGCCATAGCCACTACCTCCATAACTTCCTTGATGACCTATCCATGATGTAATAAGGATTGAAACAATCTCTGCCTAAGGTGAAAATCAAGAAGGCACGATGCTTGATGACCTATCCATGATGTAATAAGGATTGAAACTCGTTCTACGATTATATGGAGATACAAAAGCCGGGTCTTGATGACCTATCCATGATGTAATAAGGATTGAAACTAGGTAATCTCGGTCTCCTGCTCTTTCAATAGCTGCACTTGATGACCTATCCATGATGTAATAAGGATTGAAACCCCACCAGGTACGAATAATATTCAGATGCCTGTTGGCTTGATGACCTATCCATGATGTAATAAGGATTGAAACTATAACGGGCACGGCTCAGGTGGTTATTAACGGCACTCTTGATGACCTATCCATGATGTAATAAGGATTGAAACAAGGACTATCTATTCGCTAACCCTATCGACTTAAAACTTGATGACCTATCCATGATGTAATAAGGATTGAAACACCATTCCTTAATAATATCATGATTAACACACCTCTCCTTGATGACCTATCCATGATGTAATAAGGATTGAAACTTTTTTGGTTAGTCAGGCCGATCTGAGCCAGCAAAACTTGATGACATGATGTAATAAGGATTGAAACAGTCCAAGAAAGGGGACTATGTGCTCTGGCGAGAGCCTTGATGACCTATCCATGATGTAATAAGGATTGAAACTGCATACCTGAATTTCTTTGGCGATTCTGACCTGCTTCTTGATGACCTATCCATGATGTAATAAGGATTGAAACTAGGTAATTTCGGTCTCCTGCTCTTTCAATAGCTGCTTGATGACCTATCCATGATGTAATAAGGATTGAAACACAACTGCTTGTAGAACAAAGAGAGTTGCAGGTTATCTTGATGACCTATCCATGATGTAATAAGGATTGAAACTCAAAAACCTGGAAGACAAAAAGAAGGCTTATGAAGCTTGATGACCTATCCATGATGTAATAAGAATTGAAACTGGAACGAATTTTTCGAGCAATCGACAATAACCCGGACTTGATGACCTATCCATGATGTAATAAGGATTGAAACGAAAAAGATGCTGAAGGGCTTGGTGTTCGTTCATTTGCTTGATGACCTATCCATGATGTAATAAGGATTGAAACTATGGAACGAATTTTCAGAGCTATAGATAACAATCCGGACTTGATGACCTATCCATGATGTAATAAGGATTGAAACTCATCTTCCTGATCTAACGTATGCGGATTGATAACCCTTGATGACCTATCCATGATGTAATAAGGATTGAAACACAAAAACTTAAAAAAAATCCGCCCGCCCCTTTGGAACTTGATGATCTATCCATGATGTAATAAGGATTGAAACAAAGTTTAATTATTTAATCAGGCTGACCCTTTGCCTCTTGATGACCTATCCATGATGTAATAAGGATTGAAACACTGCATGCGTATACCCCCATCCCGTACAACTTGTACTTGATGACCTATCCATGATGTAATAAGGATTGAAACATATTGAAATTTTCGGTCGTTCGGAAGTGATCCTGAAACTTGATGACCTATCCATGATGTAATAAGGATTGAAACTCAGGCTCGAAAACTTGGCTTCGTCATTATCAGAAACTTGATGACCTATCCATGATGTAATAAGGATTGAAACTTGACATCACTTCCTGCCGGGCATTCCCTGATATTCTTGATGACCTATCCATGATGTAATAAGGATTGAAACATATCTGATTTTCTGGGAGATATAGCCCGGAGCTTCTTGATGACCTATCCATGATGTAATAAGGATTGAAACAAATTTACACCTATAACCTGGTTTACCGGAACATTCTTGATGACCTATCCATGATGTAATAAGGATTGAAACCAAAACAGACTGCAAATTCGATGATGATCATAGGATCTTGATGACCTATCCATGATGTAATAAGGATTGAAACATGGTCACACCATTTTCCTCAAAATCGGCCTTAGTACTTGATGACCTATCCATGACGCAATAAGGATTGAAACAAATTATCGGGTTGTGAAAAGTCATTTCTTCGGCTTCTTAGCGACCTATCGGTTACGCAATAAGACCCACAAAAGCTTGACAGTCTATCCATCGAAAATAAGGATTGAAACGTTCTACCAGCTCTCACTTTATCTTTCGTTATCTTCACTTGGAACCCTATTAGGGCTAAAATGAAAAGGATCGCGAGGCATGATCTTGAAGACCATCCCATTGAATAAGGAGCTGAAAAGCTATGATTTCAACTATTAGTAAAGAAGCGTAACCTTTGATTCTTAACTATAACGAGCTACCCAATTGGTCAGGTCTTCCTACCTCTTCTCCGGCCCCGGCCGCTGCGGCATCACAAACGGTGCCGTTTTGATCAGCTTTTTGGCTTCTTCAATGGCGCGGTCCAGCTGCACATCAATGCCTTTGGAAAAGGCGCCCAGGTCTTCGTCTACAAAAATATCGGGGTCTACGCCGTGGCCTTCGCGGAACCAGGTGCCGTCCAGGTTATACATCCGGAAGGTAGGTGCCGTTACCGAGGCGCCGTCAATGAGCTCCGGCGTGCCGCTGATCCCGATCAGCCCGCCCCAGGTACGCGTGCCCACCAGTGGGCCCAGTCCGCGCTTCTTGAAATAATCCGGGAAGGCGTCACCGCCGGAACCGCTCCAACCGTTGATCAGCATCACCTTGGGCCCGAAATGCCCGGCGGGCGGCCATTTCCATGACTCGCCGTCACGGGTGGCCCAGTAAACCAGGGGTTTGCGGTCCAGCATCTCGATAAAACGATCCGGGATCTGCCCGCCGTTATTGAAACGTTCATCTATGATCAGCGCCTTTTTATCCATCTGGGCGTTAAACATGCGCATCAGTTCATTCTGACCGTCAATACCCGTGCTGGGCACGTATACGTAGCCTACTTCCCCGTTTGTGGCCTTGTCTACGTGGCTTCGCATGCCTTCTATCCAGGCCAGGTTACGCAGGCGGGACTCATCGTCCAGGGTTTTCACCAGCACCTTTCTGGCACCGGCAAAATCCGGCTTATCGTTATAGGTCAGCTCTACGGTAGTATTATCCAGCCCGGCGAAATAATAAAAAGGTTCATGCGCCGTAGTAATGGGCAGGCCGTTTACCGCCAGGATATACGCGCCTTCTTTGAGGCCAATGCCGGGTTTGTCCAGCGGAGAGCGCACTTCGGCATCCCAGGAAGCGCCCCGGATGATCTTATCCACTTTATAATAGGAGCCGTCAGCCTTCCAGTTGATGCCCAGGTAACCGGTGCTCCGGCTTTTGCCCTGCTCCAGGTCGCCGCCACCATAATACGTGTGGGACGCGTTCAGCTCACCGATCATCTCACCGATAATAAACGCCAGGTCATTGCGGTTAGCAGCGCCTTCCAGCACTTTCAGGTAGTTATTCTTCACCCCTTCCCAGTCTACGCCGTGCATATTTTTATCGTAGAAATAATCACGCTGAATACGCCAGGCATCCATAAAAATCTGCTTCCATTCGGCTTTAGGGTCAATGGAAGCCACCATCGACTTCAGGTTAAGCGGCTTATCGAATTTAGCGCCTTCATTCGGTTCAATGATGGCCACCTGCCCGCTCTTATTCACCAGGAGCTTCTTCCTATCTCCCGAGGCCTCATAACCACTGACGCCGTCCAGGATGGTCTTCTCTTCTTTTTTGTCAAAATCGTAGTATTTGAGAGAGGCTCCTCCCCCCTCGCCATCGTTATTGGAATACCGCATATACACAATCTTACCTTTGAGCGGTGTCAGCGTACCGATATTCCCCGGCGGGATATCCAGGATTTCCAGGCGGCTCTCCATATTTTCCAGGTCTATGGAAGCCGCTTTGGCTTTCTCCGGTTCCGGTTCCTTTTTAGACGACTTGCCCGGCTTCTCTGCTTTGGCCGGCTCCGCCTTAGGCTCCTCTTCCTTCACTGCCACCGTATCCTCTTTCATGGCCAGGAAAGCCGTGCTGTCTTTACTAAGCGTCAGCACCCCTATGAGCGTGGAGTTATTGTAGATAAACGTATTGTCAAAATCGCTGTAATTGGGCTGAAACACCTGGTTTGTGGTCAGGAAAAGGTATTTCCCGTCAGGATCAAATACCGGGTTAGAACAGCTGTAAAAGCCGTCGGTCACGCGGGTAGACTTTTTATCGGCCGTATTGTACAGGAAAATAGCCTGGTGGTTATTGGGAAGATCGCGGCTGTACGCCAGCCAGCGGCTGTCGGATGACCAGTCGCAGCTAAAACCGGCCGTATTACCGTGCGTAAACTGCAGGAGCTCATCCACTTTGGTAGTGCTGTTATCATTCAGGTCAAAGATCCTGATCTCCCCGGCGTGGTCTATGAAGCAGATCTTTTTGGAATCGGGCGACCAGTAAGGTGTATACCGGTATCCTGGCCCGTAGGACGTCAGCTTTCGCCGGGTAGCGGGGTTATCGGTATTCATCAGGTACAATTCATACTCTCCACTGGCATCTGACCAGTAGGCAATGTACTTACCATTAGGCGAATACGCGGGAGTACGCTCGGCTATCCCGGATGTATTGGTGAGGTTACGGGCCACCCCTTCCCGGGCCGGAAGCGAGAAAACATCGCCCCGGGCCTCGAAAAGCACGCGGTTACCGTCGTGGCTGATCCGTGCACTCTGAATGTACTTTTCCACCGTTTCATTGCGTGGCATCAGGCCGGTCATATCGGAAGTAACCTGCACCCTGACCACCTTATCGGCCCGGTCACGGATACTGTACAGGTGCAGCTGCCCGCCCTGTTCGTACACGATCTCCCCCTCGCCCAGCGAGGGAAAATGAATGTCGAGATCCGTGTACCGGGTCAGCTGTTCGGCCTGCCCGGAGCCCGTATCGTATGACCACAGGTTCATGCGCTCATCAGCGCCGCGGTCGGAAATAAAATAAATCTTGCTGCCATACCACATGGGGAATTCATCCCCACCGCCGTCCATAGGCGAGATCCGTTTGGAAGTTCCGGCTTTAAAGTCAAAGATCTGGATAGTGCCTTTGGTACCACCTTTATATCTTTTCCAGGTGCGGCCTACCTGCGAGATGTACACCACCGCCATCCGGGTTCCATCCGGGCTGTAGGAGCCATATTCAGCATATTCCAGCGGCAGTTTGGTATCCGGGCCGCCGCCTTTGCTGATCTTGTAAAACTGGCTGAAACGCATCTTTCCACTTTCCCGCAAAGACGCAAAAACCACCTCTTTGCCGTCGGGTGTCCAGTCGATCAGCCGATCACTGTACCCGTGTGACGTCAGCCGCTTCGGAACGCCGCCATTCACCGGCATCACGTACACATCCGGGTTGCCGTCGTAATTTGCCGTAAAAGCGATCTCGCTGCCGTCCGGGGAAAACTTCGGGAAAGACTCCACCCCCGGAGGAGAGCTGAGCTTAACGGCCTGTCCGCCGGCCTTCGGCACCAGCCAGAGGTCATTGGCATAGGTAAAAACAATGTGCGTTTGGGATACATCGGGAAATTTCATCAGTGACGCATCGATCTGGGCGTGCAGCCCCTGGTGCAGGAATAAAATAAGGGTAAGCGTCAATAGATTTTTCATAAGCATAGCTGGTTTTGGTTATAGCGCGGGAGGAATGCCCTCATCCGGCTGATATTCCGGTATTTATACAAATGTACGTGAAATTCCATTCCATAATTCACCAAATATGCCTTATCTTTAAAACCGTTTAAAATACTTTCTTATGAGCATGCTTAAAAAGTTTTGGATGACCGGCCTGCGCCCGGCAGTCCTGATTCTCTTTCTTTTAACCACCGCCCGTCTTTCCTTCGGGCAGCGGACCAATGAAGATTCCCTCTACGTCCGCCAGCATTATACCAAAATAGAGCGCCATATTCCCATGCGTGACGGCGTGAAGCTTTTCACCTCCATCTACATCCCTAAAGACGCTTCCGAAAACAAGAAATACCCCATTATCCTGGGCCGTACGCCCTACAGCGTGGCGCCCTACGGCGAAGACAAATACAAGACCTCCCTGGGCCCCAGCATGCACTTTGCCCGTGACGGCTACATTATTGTATACCAGGATGTGCGCGGAAAATACATGTCAGAAGGCGAGTTTGAGGCCGTACGCCCTTTTAACCCTCATAAAAAATCGCCTCAGGACATTGACGAAAGCTCCGACACCTACGATACCATCGAATGGCTGCTGAAAAACATCCCCGGAAATAACGGCAAAGTGGGTTCCTGGGGCATATCGGCCCCCGGCTTTTACACCACCATGACGGCCATAGACGCCCACCCGGCCCTGAAGATCGCTTCGCCCCAGGCGCCGGTAAACGACTGGTTCATGGGTGACGACCGCCACCATAACGGCGCCTTCTTCCTGATGGGCACCTTTGCGTTCCTGTCGTCTTACGGCGCCCCGCGGACAGAACCCAGCCCCAAAGGCGCCCCTGCCTTCTCGGCCTACGGCACACCCGATTCCTATGAATTTTACATGAAATTGGGCCCGGTGAAAAACGTCAATGAACGTTATTTCAAAGGCGAAAACAAGATATGGAATAACATGATGGAACACGAGACCTACGATGACTTCTGGAAGGCCCGTACGCCCGTTCCCCATCTGAAAAATATCAGGCCTGCCGTCCTCACCGTGGGCGGGTGGTTTGACCAGGAAGACCTTTACGGCCCGCTTAAGACCTTCCAGGGCATCGAAAATAACCGGCCGGCCTCTCCGAACTACCTGGTGATGGGGCCCTGGATACACGGCGGATGGGCACGCGGCACAGGTGAACACCTGGGCAATATCCGTTTTGGATCCAAAACCAGCGCCTATTACCAGTCCGACATTGAGCTGCCCGTTTTTAATCATTACCTGAAAGATAGCCCTGACCCGCAGCTGCCCAAGGCCTTTATATTCGAAACCGGCGCTAACGAATGGCGGAAATATGATCAGTGGCCGCCTAAAAACTCGGTGGAGAAAAGGCTGTACCTGCATCCCGGCGGAAAGCTGTCGTTCTCTCCCACCCCGGCCCAAAACCGGCCCGGTTTTGACCAGTACACCAGCGATCCCGCCAAACCCGTACCCTTTACCTCCGAGATCCGGATCATCCGCGGTGCTGATTTTATGTACGAAGACCAGCGCTTTGCCGCCACCCGGCCTGACGTGCTGGTCTATGAAAGTGATGTGCTGGAAGAAGACGTGGTCATCTCCGGAAACGTAATGGCTAACCTGTTTGTATCCACCACCGGCACAGACGCCGACTTCATCGTCAAGCTGATCGATGTGTACCCCGGTGATGCGCCTAACGACAGCCCCACGAACCCCACCATGAAAATGGGCGGATTTCAGCTGCTCATCCGCGGCGAGGTCATGCGGGCCAAATTCCGGAAAAGTTTCTCCAATCCCGTAGCCATGACACCCGGAAAAATTGAAAACGTAAAATTCGACATGCAGGACGCCGCCCACCGCTTCAAAAAAGGGCACAAGATCATGGTGCAGGTGCAGAGTACCTGGTTTCCGCTGGTAGACCGTAACCCGCAGAAATTTGTCAACATCTACAAAGCCACCGAAGCCGATTTCCAGAAAGCAGACCACCGGGTATACACCTCCGGTACCAGCGCATCGTATATTGGGGTAAGGGTGATGGAATAAAAAAGCGGCCTCCCGGATCCCGGGAGGCCGCCTCATCTTTTAAAACCCCTTAATTTACCGGGAAGCTTACTCCTACGTTCAGCCCCCACGAGTTATTGAAGACGTCGGTATCCGACTTGTAAAGATCGGCCAGACCCAGCCCGTAGTACAGGTCGGTATTCAGCCAGATCTTAGGGCTCAGACGGAAGTTGGCACCGGCACCGGCCTTCAGACCAAAGTCTACTTTGTTATAATTGTCTTTGTCCAGGTTAACCTTGGTACCCCCGGTGTTAGTCAGGAAACCGATGTACGGCCCGGCCATCAGCTTAGGTCTTACCGGCGCCCCTTTCCTGCCCAGGTAGGCTACCCCGTAAACCGGGATCTGGATATAGCCTGCCTTTACTACTTCAGAAGAGTTATTAAAGGCCGTTCCCATGGAAGAATACAAAGCCTCTAAGCGAATACCGAACCTGTCATTTTTGGAATGATTCAGGAAAAGGCCTACGTTCAGATCCGGCGACTTCCATTTTTCTGTGGTGATATCACCTTTGTACACCGAGGAGTTAAAACCGATCATCGGACCGATAGAGGTAGTGGTTTGGGCAAACAGGCTGTTCACTGCAAAGATCAGACTGCATACTAAAATTGACTTTTTCATGATTACTCTGGTTTAAAGTTATTCCCCTTTTTGGGTGCTGCAAAGTTACCGGGTGGGCTTTCATACTTCCAAATCCGTGACCGGAAGCAGAGCCCCGCCCCGTTCATGCGAAGTGCTTTTTTTAAGGTCAAATTAAGGAGACAGAAAAGCACTCCACGGTCCCTATGGGCCGGATTTTTCTGTTGATGAAGGAGTTTCAGGTGCCGGAAACGTCTCCGGCACACCCTGCACCGGCGGGCAGAATTAAAATGGGATAAAAAAGGCGGGGAGCTTAAAATTTTGTTAAATCTTCCCTAAACCCCTATAAAAGCAATCAGCCTGCCGGAAAATTCATCCCGACAGGCTAAAAATCGCATCATTCTGGTAATAGGATCCTACAGGGTATCTTAATGAATCTTGGTAGTTTTCACCGGTAAACAATTTCCTCCCTTCTTACAGATCGTGATCTCTGAGGTATCAAAATCATCTTCGTCATCTTTGTCATTATTCCGGTCCTCATCAAATACCGAATCCACATCCGTTCCACCTTTGGCAGCGCTGATCTCAGCGGCATTGCGAAGGGTAGGTTTGGCTCCTGAAGTCACCTTAAAGGTAATCTCAATGCTGATATCTTCTCCGGCAGGTAAGGAAGCTATCGGGGTAACCAGCTTGGCCTTCCCGTCAGTGACGGTCCAGGTAGTGCCGGTCAGCTCCAGTCCTTCCGGAACATAATCCACCACTTCCACATCAGTGGCATCTACCGTACCCTCATTCTTAATGTTGATCACAAACGTCACTTCATCGCCTTCCTTAAACACGGCCTTTTGTCCGGCTTTCACCTCTTTCCGGAGCGCCAGGTCAAACACATCGGTGCGTACCCGGATCAGGATAGTGGCCTCGTCGCAGTTATCTGCGTTAGCCTTCTCACAGATGGTATAATCCAGTGTATAAGTGCCGTCAGGTGTTCCCGCATCCACGGTCACTGTACCGTCAGGATTCAGTCTTACACCCGGTACGTCAGCACCGGTCACACTGTCTTTCATGATCACAGCCGCGGTTACTTCCGCACCCGCTACTTTGAGCGTCACCAGTGCAGGATCCACCGGCACGTTATTCAGGGTGTCATTGGCAAAGACCGCTTTAGGCGTGGTATAAGCTACCGTAGAAGTATGCGTACCGAAATCATCGTCATCGGCATCAATGAGCAGTGTAGGCTTGGCATCGATCCCGAAGTTATTCGTAATCAGGTTTCCACCGCCTGTGGCCGGAGCAGTAAAGGAAATAATGCCGTCAGCCGTGCCGTCTTTTACACCATTCGCTCCTTCTCCGGTACGGGCCCAGCCGTCAGGGAGCTCAGGAGTGGCGGATCCCGCCGCGGTCTTGTGCAGCACCAGCTTATAACTGCCGTTAGGTACATCATAAAAAGTATATCCGCCGTTTTCCACCTTTACGGTAGCCATCACATCTCCGGCAGCATTCAGCAGGGAAACATACAGCTCCAATGCATTCACCTGGGAACCATCCTTACCGCCGGTATGGGCGTTAATGGCCGAAGGATCCGGCGCGGCGTCATGGAAGATCCGTCCGCCTACATTATTATCTACGGTAAAAAAGCCGCCACCGGCCATGAAATCCAGTCCTCCGTGCAGGGAAGAGCTTCCATCCGTGTCCGTAGGATAGCCGCTGGTCATGCCCACCAGGTCTCCGGCGGTAACGTCATTGGCAAATATGCTTATCCCGTAAATGGTTTCGGAAGCTCCCACACCCATGTCCTGCAGGGTAATGAAAGTTCCGTGTACGGTCTGATCATCTAAATACTGGTTAGGCTTGAATTTACCGTTATCTCCGCCGTCCCGTTGAAATACCACTGATTTAATATCTACTCCGGTAGACCCCCAGGCGGTATTCCTGTCGGCCGTTTTCAAATCTCCCAATGTAGCTACCTGCCCCCCGCTAAGGGATTTGATCACCGCAAACTTAAACGAGTCATTACCACCGCGCTCCATGATCAGAACGCCTGAGCGGTTCAGCATGGCGGCGTTAGCAGGGGCTTTGATACCGCCCTCAAAGAGCATGTCAATACGCTCCACATTATTCAGGGTCAGGCTTCCCGAGTTGGAAAATACGTTATCGGATCCCCGGTTAAATACATAACTGTTAATCAGCCCCTCCATATCATCCACATACGCCGGCGTCACATATAAGGTATTGTTTGCCTGATCGGCATTGACTTCAAAAAAGGAAGTAGCCTTATTTCCGGTCACCGATGCATTATCTATCCTTTTCAAAATCACCTTGGTAAAAGGTGAATTTCCCTGCACACCCCGGACATACGTCCTGCCTCCCACCTGGAAGCTGTTAATCACCCGGTTAAACCCGTCCTGGCTGGCACTTTTCTTACCGAAATTAAGGCTAAACGTGGTAGCCGGAATGTAAGGAGCATCTTTATAGCCCGCAATGGAATAGGTGAGCGGCGTTACCGTCTCATTCCCCGTCACAAAATTAGAGGGGGCCTGCTGTGCCAGGGCCGGCAGGAAGAAAATGAAGAGCAACAGCCCCAAAGCTGATTTCAACAGCGAATTAGCTTTTTTATCCGGCTGAAACAGGTGTGTAAAAACGTGATTCATAAACTATGTATTTTAGCGACTTAATTTGTAAATAACAGGCTTCGGATTTTCACCCGTCTTTACCTTAATTAATATATGCAAAAAGTAAGCCGTTTTTAACGAATCTGCATTTCTTCTGCATGAAAAAAAGAAAAGGGTATAATAAAGTAAGTGGTGGCGGGAGGTCTGGACCTGCTCCTTTACGGGAAAAAGCGCTTAAAAAACAAATATCAAATAGCTTATTTTAAATAATTTATAAAAAATAGCTCGTACCCTTAAAAACAAAAAATCTTCTTTCCGGAACAATAGCCTGTGACTCCCTGCCCTGCTTTTTAAAAATGCAGGAATTTTTATTTGAAAGTATACTTCTTTTAAAAAGGGAATAACCGGAAAAGCATGAGCGTGTGGAACAGACTAAAATCATGCCAAAACTTTTAAGTCCCGGAAACAAATTCTGCTTTCTGATAATCAACTATTTCCAGCCCGGAGCCGTGATACGGGTACGCTCTCCCGAATTCAGCACCAGCCAGTTCTGCTTTTCGGTGTTCACAAACCCGATGGGCGTGATATCCGGGATTTCTTTGATCTTTTCAAAATCATCCTGGCGGATGGTCATCAGCAGCTCATAATCTTCCCCTCCGTTTACTACCGCCACCACCGGGTTAATGTTAAGCTCCGTGGTGGTCTCAAGGGTGATGTTCTCAATAGGAATATTTTCAAAAAATACCGTAAACCCGTTGCCCGACTGTTGGGATAAGTGAAGAATCTCCGAAGCCAGCCCGTCAGAAATATCGATCATGGATGTGGGCACCACTCCCTTTTCAGCCAGCTCATGGATGATGTCCATGCGTGCTTCCGGCTTCAGCTGCTTACCTACCACATACGATTTATTCTCTATCTGGGGCACCATTTCTGGGTTAGCCAGGAATTCCTGCTTTTCCCGCTCCAGCACCTGCAGCCCCATGTAAGCCGCGCCCAGGTCACCGGTCACGCATACAATATCATTCTCCCGGGATCCGCTGCGTAAGGTGAGCCGGTCAGCCGCCACCTCTCCCAGTACCGACACGGAGATGACCAGGCCTGCGCGGCTGGCGCTGGTATCGCCGCCCACCAAATCCACATTATACGCTTCGCAGGCCAGGTGGATACCTTCATACAGTTCGTCAATGGCCTCCAGGCCGAAACGGTTACTCAGGCCCAGGGAAACGGTCACCTGCCGGGGAATGCCGTTCATAGCGGCGATATCTGAAACATTTACGGACACCGCTTTATACCCCAGGTGCTTCAGCGGGGCGTATGAAAGGTCAAAGTGCACCCCTTCTATCAGCAGGTCCGTAGAAAGCAGCCCGTAATGCCCGCCCTGGTCTATCACGGCGGCATCGTCTCCTATTCCGTTTAAAGAACTGGCATTTCTTACTACGGTTTTATCCTTTATACGGTCTATCAGACCGAACTCCCCAAGGTCTTCCAATGTTTTCATGCTGCAAAGTTACTAAAAAACCAACTGCAAATAGCGCTCACCGGAAAGAGCCGCTTATACGGCGGGCCGGTGACCCCTTATTTTTTTTCAAAAATAAAAAGTTCGCATTTGAGTGGATACGATCTTACAATCCTTCTAATTAACAGTATATTAAATATGTAGATTAGCTGTATTTTTCTCAAAAAAAGCCGGTTATACACATTTTTTTAAAAAAATAGGTTTTTTACTTTTTTTTAATTCCAAAAAAGCTATTAAATTTGCATTGTCAAAAGAGATAAAAACACCGGCAATCTCTGAGCGAGATTCGGTTTAAAGATAAAAGTTGTGTGGATTTAGTAGCGGGAAAGGCTGGGGCAATTGCTCCAGTCCTTTTTTTTTTAATCGGATCCTGCAACATTTCCCGACTTTTGTATGTAAAAATCATTTTAGTATTTCAGCACTATATACTATTTTTGTAACCATTAAAAGGCAGAATCCTTCAAAAAGTTCAATATGAGAGAAATTCAATTCAGAGACGCCATCAAGGAAGCTATGTCAGAAGAAATGCGTAGAGACGAGATGGTTTTTTTAATGGGTGAAGAGGTAGCGGAATATAACGGTGCCTACAAAGCCAGCCAGGGGATGTTAGACGAGTTCGGTCCGAAACGGGTTATAGATACTCCTATCGCAGAGCTGGGCTTTGCCGGTATCGGGGTAGGTGCCGCCATTAACGGCTGCCGGCCCATTGTGGAGTTCATGACCTTTAACTTCTCGCTGGTGGCTATTGACCAGATAATTAACAGCGCCGCTAAAATAATGGCCATGTCTGCCGGACAGTACTCCTGCCCTATCGTTTTCCGCGGACCTACCGGAAACGCCGGCCAGCTGGGTGCCCAGCACTCCCAAAACTTTGAAAACTGGTTTGCCAATACGCCCGGTTTGAAAGTGGTGGTTCCCTCTAACGCCTATGATGCAAAAGGACTTTTGAAATCGTCTATCCGTGATAATGACCCCGTGATCTTCATGGAGTCAGAGCAAATGTACGGCGATAAGGGTGAAGTTCCGGAAGGAGAATACCTGCTGCCGCTGGGTCAGGCCCATGTGATCCAGGAAGGAAGTGACGTAACCCTGGTCTCGTTCGGTAAGATGATTCCGCGCGTGGTAAAACCGGCCGTGGAACAGCTGAAGAAGGAAGGCATCAGCGTGGAGCTGATCGACCTGCGCACCGTGCGGCCTATTGATTACGCTACCGTGGTTAACTCGGTGAAGAAAACTAACCGCTGCGTGGTGGTGGAAGAGGCCTGGCCGCTGGCCGCTATCTCCAGCGAGATCAGCTACCACCTGCAAAGAAACGCTTTCGATTACCTGGATGCACCGGTGATCCGCGTAAACAGCATGGATATTCCGCTGCATTATGCGCCTACGCTGATTGAAGCCACCCTCCCTAACGTGGAGCGTACGGTGAAAGCGGTGAAAGAAGTTTTATACAGAAAGTAAGCAGATCTCCGGGGTTATCCCCCGTCTGAAAATACCGGAGCTGTCCGGGAAGCTGGGAAGGTCAGAGAATGACCCGTTTACGGCTTTCCGGGCAGCTTATTTTATTTTCCACTGCTGTAGCATTTTCCTGAGTAAGACCAAGCGCCATACTTGCCGGGCAGCTTCTTTTATTTTCCGCTGCTGTAGGTTTTTACGTACGTACCCGTCTTAAAGGCTTCAAACTGCTCTTTCCGGTGGTGATCTCCGCCAATAAACGTAATCACCTGGTGAAAGGGCTTAGCCTCCATGTACCCGGGCACCGGCTGGATCATATTGAATTTCTCATCCAGGTAAACAATGCTGGGATAGCTCATATTTCCCTGCAGGAGTGCAATGGCCGCCTCATGGGCCCGGTTAGCCGAATCAAACTTATACACCTTATCCCCGATCTTCACGTCTTTCCGGCTTTCTGCATTAAACTTTACGGCATAGTAATTTTTATTAACGTAGTTCACCACTTTCGGATCCGAAAACGTCTTCTGATCCATCACCTTGCACCACCCGCACCAGTCGGTATATACATCGATCAGTATTTTCCGGGGCTCCTGCTGGGTTTTGGCAAAGGCCTCTTCCAGTGACATCCAGTTAATCTTCTGCGCCTGTGAAAAAGCAGGGCCGCAAGCCAGCAGAAAGAACAAAGCCAGAAATAATTGCTTCATGTATTTTTGCATAATGATATAACAACGCAAAACCGGTACCAAAATTGATAAATATGTTAGTTTTGTACCCAAAAGCGAAGAACCGTATGCTCGAAAAAATAAAATCTCTTTCCCGGGAATATTTCACCGATACCGTGAAGATCCGGCATCATATTCACCAGAACCCGGAACTCTCCTTTGAAGAGAAAAAGACGGCCGCGTTCATTGCCGCCGAACTGCGCGCCATAGGCCTCACGCCACAGGAAGGAATAGCCGGCACGGGCGTCACCGCCCTGGTAGAAGGAAAAAATCCCGGCAGCCGGGTCATTGCCCTGCGGGCCGATATAGACGCCCTGCCCATCACCGAGCAAAACGAAACGCCCTACCGATCCCAAAACCCCGGCGTAATGCACGCCTGCGGGCACGATGTACATACCTCTTCCCTCCTGGCCACCGCGCGCATCCTGAACACGCTCCGGGACCAGATGGAAGGAAGTATCAAACTCATTTTTCAGCCCGGCGAGGAAAAAGCACCCGGCGGGGCATCCATGATGATCCGCGAAGGCGTACTTCAGAATCCGCCGGTTCAGCGCATTATCGGGCAGCACGTGGCGCCCAATATCCCCGTGGGCAAGATCGGCTTCCGGGAAGGCATGTACATGGCCAGCACCGATGAAATTTACATGCGCGTTCATGGTAAGGGCGGGCATGGGGCCGCACCGCACATGACCATAGACCCCGTGGTAGTGGCCTCTAACATCATAGTAAGCCTCCAGCAGATCATTTCCCGGAACCGTAACCCGGCTTATCCTTCCGTGCTCACCTTCGGAAAGATGATCGCCGAAGGCGCTACCAATATCATCCCGAACGACGTGTACATCGAAGGCACCTTCCGCTGCATGAACGAAGAATGGCGGGCAGAAGGCCTGGAACGCATGAAAAAGATGGCCGAGGGCATCGCTGACGCCATGGGAGCCCGCTGCGAATTCTGTATCGTCAAGGGCTACCCTTTCCTTCAGAATCACCCCGAACTCACCCGCCGGATCCGCCGGCACGCCACCGCGTATGTGGGAGAAGAAAACATCGTAGACCTGGATCTCTGGCTGGCCGGTGAGGATTTTGCCTTCTACAGCCAGGTAACTGACGCCAGCTTCTACCGCCTCGGCACCCGGAACGAAGCCCGCGGCATCATTTCAGGCGTTCATACACCCACCTTTGATATTGATGAGGCCGCGCTGGAGGTGGGGCCGGGGGTGATGGCGTATATGGCGGTGGAGGAAGCGGGGGAAATGGTTAATGGTTAGGTTAATTATTAATTACTCCCCCTAGCTTATCTTCGGCAGCTTCGCGTCCGCCGCCACCACTCCTTCCTGCTGAATAACCGGGTAAGAAGCACAGAAGTGCGTGATGCCACACACCTGGCACTGGGGATTCCGCGCCATGCAGGTGTAGCGGCCGTGCAAAATCAGCCAGTGGTGGGCTTTGGGGATGATGCCTACTGACAGGTGGGCTACCAGCTCTTTTTCTACCAGCAGCGGGTTTTTAGCTTTTAAGCTGACCAGGCCCAGGCGGTGGGACACCCGGAATACGTGCGTATCTACGGCCATGGCGGGCTGGTTATGGATCACCGAAGCGATCACATTAGCGGTTTTCCTGCCCACGCCCGGCATTTTTACCAGTTTTTCTATGGTATCCGGCACCTCATTCTGAAAGTCATTCACCAGCATCTGCGCCATCCCCACCAGGTGCTTTGCCTTATTATTGGGGTAAGAAATACTCCGGATGTATTCAAACACCTCTTCCGGTTCGGCTTTGGAAAGAATCCGTGCATCAGGATAGCGCTTAAAAAGCTCCGGAGTCACCATATTCACCCGCTTATCGGTGCATTGCGCTGAAAGAATAACGGCCACCAGCAGCTCATACGGGTTCCGGTAATACAGCTCGGTCTCCGGGTTAGGCATGTGCTGCTCAAAATACTCGATCACTCCGGCGTAACGTTCTTTCAGGGTCATATCCTATCCTTAAACGTTTCATATCCAAAAGACTTCAACAACTCAAATTCGCCGTTCTCCCGGATGATCCCGATGGCGGGGAGGCCCACGCCGTTAAAGGTGGTGGTTTTCACCATGGTGTAGTGGATCATGTCATTGAAAACCAGGGTATCGCCTACCTGTAAAGGGGCGTCAAAGGAGTATTCGCTCATGTAGTCGCCGGCCAGGCAGGTCATGCCGCCCAGGCGGTAAACGTGTTTCCCGGGTAGGGCTTCCGGATCGGCGCCCCAGACTTTGGGCTTGTAGGGCATTTCCAGGGTATCGGGCATGTGGGCGGCAAAGGAGGTGTCCAGGATGGCCACTTTTACGCCCAGGGAATCTACAATATCCAGCACTTTGCTCCGTAAAAAGCCGGTTTCCCAGGCTATGGCCGAACCGGGCTCCAGGATGACCTCGATGTTATATTTCTTACGCAGGCGCCCGATCAGGCCGATCAGGTGCTCGTGATCATAGCCGGCGCGGGTCATGAGGTGGCCTCCGCCCAGGTTGAGCCATTTTACCTGGTGCAGCAGATCGCCGAACTTCTCTTCGATATGCACCAGGGTGCGCTCCAGCACATAGGAATCGTTTTCACACAGGGTATGGGAATGCAGCCCTTCTATGCCTTCGGGGAGGGTGTCACCCAGGAGGTTCCGGGTAATGCCCAGCCGGGATCCGCGGATGGCCGGATTATACATATCGGTCTCCACTTCGGCGTATTCCGGGTTGATCCGTAAGCCCATGGAGATCTTTTCGCGGTGATGCAGCACGCGGTCTTTGTACAGTTCATACTGGCTGAGCGAGTTGAATGTCAGGTGGGAGCTGTACTCCATCATTTCGTTAAATTCTTCCTCCTTGTAGGCCGGGCAGTAGCTGTGGGCCAGGCAGCCCATTTCTTCCACTATCAGCCGGGCCTCATTCAGCGAGCTGGCCGTGGCGCCGGACAGGTACTCCTTCACCAGGGGAAACATCCGGTACATGGAAAAGCCTTTGAGGGCCAGGATAATGCTGGCGCCGGATCTCTCCTGCACGCTCCGGATCAGCTCCAGGTTTCTTTTTAACAGCCTCTCTTCCAGCACATAAGCAGGGGAAGGGATTTTCGAAAAGTCGACGGGTACGCTCATTTTTCAGATTTAAAACGCAAAATTACACAAGGTTATCAAGGAAAACAGGAGAATGTCTCTAAATTTCCCCGGATGGTCAACTCACCGAAATAAAGTTTGCAGATATGGGCCGGCTTTGCTTTTTTTGTATTCTTCGTCAACCCGTTTAACCTATCTATGTCGACAGGAATCACCATCACCCTATGTATCCTTATGCTGCTGGCATACGTTTTTGACATTACTTCGTCAAAAACCAAGATCCCGGCCGTTATCCTGCTGCTTGTGCTGGGGTACGTAGTTAAAGAAGCCAGCCTGCTGTTAGGCATGGAGCTCCCGGATCTTTCATCCATCCTTCCGGTACTGGGCACCGTGGGCTTAATTCTTATCGTTCTGGAAGGGGCACTGGAGCTCCAGTTAGACAGGAGTAAATTTCCTTTTATCCGGAAATCCATGCTGGTAGCGCTGTTACCTATGCTGGCCATCAGCTTCTCCCTGGCCTGGGCGTTCTGGTATTTCGGGGACTCCACTTTTAAAAATGCGCTGAGCAGCTCCATTCCCTTTGCGGTGATCAGCAGCTCCATTGCTATTCCCAGCGCCCGTTACCTGTCCCGGGAAAACCGGTCGTTTGTTACCTATGAAAGCAGCTTCTCGGATATTTTCGGAGTGCTTTTCTTTAATTTTGTGACAGAAAATGACCATATCGGCACGGGTACCTGGTGGCATTTCAGCGGCCAGATTCTGCTGATGCTGATCATTTCATTTGTAGCCACCCTGGCGCTTGCCTATTTCCTGAATAACATTAAACATCATATTAAGTTTGCTCCTATTATCCTGATCATTGTGCTGATTTACTTTGTTTCCAAAGTCTATCATCTGCCGGCGCTGATCTTTATCCTCCTGTTTGGCCTCTTCCTGGAAAATATTGATGAGCTCCGGCACTATAAATTCATCCGCCGGTTTCACCCGGTGGATTTCAGCAAGGAAGTAGCCAAATTCAGCGAATTAACCGGGGAGTTTGCCTTCCTCATCCGGGCCTCTTTCTTTATCCTTTTCGGCTTTCTGCTGGAAAGAACGGAAATCATGGACCCCACCAGTATGATCTGGGCCCTGGGTATTACGGCCGGTATCTTTATTTTCAGAGCCCTGTTCCTGGCCCTGTTCCGGATGCCCCTGAATCCCCTGCTTTACATGGCCCCCCGGGGGCTTATCACCATCCTGCTGTTTCTCTCCGTACCCGTCAGTAAACAGAGCCACCTGGCCAGTAAATCCCTTCTTATCCAGGTGATCGTACTGAGCGCACTGGTGATGATGTTTGGACTCATGAAAGCCAAAACGCCTGAAAAAGAAAGTAATCTAACACCCGACGCCTCCTAGCCGTCCGGTATATTTATAAAACAAAATGGAAATTACCGTTAAAAACCTGTACAGCGCGGGAAGCCGGCTGGAAAAACAAAAATTACAAATAGAAAACGGGTGTATCCGTGAAGTAAGTGATTACACGGGTAACGATTTCGACTACGAAAACCTGGCCCCGGCCCTGGTGGATATCCATATTAACGGGGGGGAACAGTACCACTTTACAGCAGACCCCACGGCGGAAGCCCTGGAAGATATAGAGCTTTCGGCGCAGAAAAACGGCGTGGGTTATGTGCTGCCCGCCCTGATCACTTCTTCGCCGGAAAATATTTTTGCGGCCCTGGAAACGGTTAAGACCTACATGCGCGAGCACCCGGGCACCGGCATCATGGGCCTGCACCTGGAGGGCCCCTTCATCTCGGTGAAGAAACGGGGCGCTCACCTGGCCAAGTACATCCGGGTACCTGACGATCAGCTCCTGCGGGAGATCATTGACGCCGGCGGGCCGGTGCTGAAGATGATGACCATAGCCCCGGAGCATTTTACCGATGTCCAGGTAAAAATGCTGCTGGAGGCCGGTGTGAAGGTGTCGGCCGGGCATTCCGACTGCTCCTATGCCCGGGCCATGGAGGTATTCGGCCTGGGGGTAAACCTGGTCACCCACCTCTTTAACGCCATGTCATCCTTTCATCACCGGGAGCCGGGATTGGCCGGAGCCGCATTGCTGGCCGAAAACGTTTATGCCCCCATCATCCCCGATGGTGTCCATGCGCATTTTGAGGCGGCAAGGCTGGCTCTAAAAATGAAGAAAGACAAACTCCTTTTTATATCGGATGCCCTCTTCCAGAACCACCGGAAAGAGACTTTCCAATGGGAGGAATTTGACGCCCGGCTGATTAACGGGGACTATATCAATGCCGACGGAAACCTGGCCGGTGCTACCATTTCCATGGCGGATTGTGTCACAAACGGCGTAAACATCCTGGGGCTTTCCCTGGAAGAGGCCCTGTTCAAAAGCAGCGGGCTCCCCGCTGATGTGCTGGGCTTCCCGGCTGGAAAGGCGGAAGCCGGCTACCCCGCCCGGTTCATTACTTTCTTTGAGGAATTCGAAAATCTGAAATATTTGAATTTTCAATAATATTTGAAAATACTAAAATAAATGAAATAATTGAACATTCTGAAAGTTTTGAATTAAAATATTGAAAAAAAATATCTCTAAACAGAGAAACCCTATCCGAGAAAAAGTCTTTCCCGACGGGGATTTTAACCTGTTTATCTATGAACCGAACGTTAAACGGCCTGACACGCATGAAAGAACAAATTCTGAACGCCCTGCAATACATCCGTGAAAACCGCTGGGAAGAAGCCCATGAGATCGCGCAGTCGCGGGAGGGCCACCCGGATTATGACCGCATTCATGCCCTGCTGCACCGCATAGAAGGGGATGAATGGAACGCAAAATACTGGTACCGTCGGTGCGGTCTGCCCTACCCCGATGTAAGTGTGGAGGAAGAAACGGAAGAATTATACAAGAGGTATTCCTGATTTATTTTACCGGCCGGGGATTTAACCATTTTTCAAAATTCGCTGTCAACTTATGGACCAACCATAAATTCACCGCGATCACCGCAAACCCTGCCATTTCCCAGGCCACCTGCTCATTCACCGTAAATTCACTTCTTAAAATTCAGCTCCCCCGCCGTCACGGCCACCGCCAGTACGTTTTCCCGCGGCGGGATGGGGCACACGTACTTCCCATCATACGCGCAGTAAAAATTATGGCTTTTGTTAAAATCGATGGTCAGCTTTTTTCCTACCAGCTGCCCTTTCTCGATATTGATGTAGCGGCCTCCGCCATAAGTTTCATTCCCGTTTGTCTTATCGCGGAAGGGCAATAAAAACTGGGCGCCTTCATCAAAAACCAGGAGGTTATAGGTTTCATTGCCTACTTTCAGGGTGGCATAACCGGCCAGATGGCTGGTTTCCATGGTAGAATCTGTCATCTGTACCTTAAACTCCCGCTTATTTTCGGCCCGGATAAAATCGGCTTCAAACACCCATTTTTCATCCGGAGCAAAGAATGTAATGCCCTCCTTATTCTTCAGGGGGCTGTCGTCCATGCTCACCATGGTGGTCTTATACGCTTCCTGCTCCTTTAAAGCCTTTTCGGCATAGGTGGGTGCGGAACTGAACATGTAGATCAGAATACCGGCAATTCCCGCGATGATTATCCCTAAAACAAATTTATTCCTGAACATTAAACTGTATTTTTGTATTTCATTCGTACAAATATACCATGTTTACAGGAATAGTAGAAACCACAGCCGTGGTAACTGAGATCACGCCTTCCGGAACCGGCCTGATCTTCCGGCTGAAAACCCCGCTGGCAGCGGAGCTGAAGACAGACCAGAGCGTGAGCCATAACGGGGTCTGCCTGACCGTGGAAGAAACTGCAGCAGATACCTACCGGGTTACGGCCATTCAGGAGACCCTTTTAAAAACCAACCTGGGCGCGCTGAAAACCGGTGATGCCGTAAACCTGGAACGCTGCCTGAAAAGTGACGGCCGTTTTGACGGGCATATTGTGCAGGGGCACGTGGACCAGACCGGGGTGTGTACCGCCATTACGGATCAGGACGGCAGCTGGCAGCTGGATTTTGAGTACGATACCGCCACCGGGAACGTTACTGTGGAAAAGGGATCCATCTGCCTGAACGGTATCAGCCTGACCGTCTTTAACTCGCGGCCGGGCGGGTTCAGCGTGGCCATTATCCCTTATACCTGGGAAAACACGGGCATCCGGCACCTGCAGGTGGGCCATACCGTTAACCTGGAGTTTGACGTGATCGGGAAGTATGTGGCCCGCTTACTGAAACCCTTTCAATAAAAAAATTGCTTTTTCGTTATTATCAAATTAATTTGCAGGCGTATAATTCCTGATGCTAAAGCATGGCCAAATTCAGTACCAACACGAAAACTGATGTTCTTATTCACCTCGGGATCATCCTGAGCTCTATCCTGATCTTATTTTTCGGATTTTTCTTTGTTTACCTGCCCTGGAGTACTAACCACGGTGAGGCTATACTGGTGCCGGAATTAAAAGGGCTGACCCTGCCAGAAGCCAAAGATGCCCTGGATGACGCCGACCTGGATTACGAGGTTTCAGACTCCCAGTTTGTGGCCGGGCTGAAGCCCCTGAGCATCATCAGCAATTACCCCAAATCCGGGGCCTATGTGAAGTCGAACCGAAAGATCTTCCTGACCGTAGCCGCAGTTTCCGCACCGCTGGTGAAGCTGCCTAACATCATCGGGCGGTCATCACTAAGCGCCCAAAACCAGCTGCTCAGCTCCGGCCTGCAGTTTGGCGGGGAGGAAAAAGTGCCGGCCCTGGAAGAAAACACCATCCTGAAGGTCAAGCTGGGGAACAGGGAACTGGCTCCGGGGGATGAGATCCCCAAGGGTTCCAAGATCATTTTTGTAGTAGGCGACGGCTACGCTGACCAGAAGATAGACGTACCGAATGTGGTGGGTATGGAACAGGACGAAGCCGATATCCTGATCACGGGGCTGGGCCTCACCGTAGGCCAGATCATTTCCGAGCCCTCGTCTGCTCCTGCCGGTTCCGTGATCCGTCAGCGGCCTGCATCCGGCACGGATAACAAGATTCGGATAGGCGCCCCTGTAGACCTCTGGGTGTCTGCCGGCGGAGGTATTGAATAATAAAAGCAAATAGATATGGAGACCAATTTTGATATTACCGTAGAAGAGCTGAAGCAGCTCCTGGAAGGGAATGAGCCCATTCACCTGATTGATGTGCGAAACCCCGATGAGTACGAAGAGGATAACCTGGGCGGCACGCTGATCCCGCTGGGTGACCTCCCCGACAGCCTGGATCAGCTGGAGCACCTGAAGGGGCAGGACATCTACATTCACTGCCGCAGCGGCGCCCGAAGTGCCCGTGCCAAGCAGTTCCTGCTTTCGGAGGGATTTGAGAAAGTACACAATGTAACCGGCGGTATAATGGCCTACAGAGAGCTCTAAAGCTCTCTTTTTTTTGCCCACAACTGATTTAATACGCTTTTAATTTCAATTAAATCCCATTTTAATACGCCTGCTTTTACTTTGCATCAAAACCATCAATTATGAAGAAAGCAGCGTTTTCAATTGCCCTCACCATCATCAGTGCCACAGCCATGGCCCAGACACCTTACAAAACCGCCCTGGGCCTGGGCATCGATTTAGGAAACGGGGCATCCTTTTTTGGCCCACAGGTAAAGCATGTATTCGGATACAATGCGGCCCTTCAGGCCCAGGTCATGTTTTCTGATTACAATTTCATGTACATCGGAGCCGATTATCAATACGTAAAAAACTTCCCGGAGACCCGGGCTTTTGCCTGGTACCTGGGAGTAGGACCACAACTGGGATTCAATACAAACGGAGGGAATTACACGGAGTTCAGCTTACGGCCCCAGGCGGGGCTGGAGTTCAAGCTCCCCGAGGTGCCTTTGGGCCTTCATTTCGACTGGAAGCCCTGGTGGCGTCTGAACCACGGAAGCCACTTTACCGCTGGTAAATTCACTATAGGAGTGAAATATATCCTGAAATAAATCACGCAGCGCGTAGCGCACAACATTATAGCAGGAAAACCAATAGCAACTATCTGAAATAAATCACGTGTCGCAGCACCACACCACCATAACCAGACATCAGGCCTCACAGCTCCACACCACATGAAATCACATAAAATCCTGAAATAGATCACGCTTTACAGCGCCACATATCCGATCCGGAATTTTCCGGGAAACCGATCCACAGGAAGGGGCTCCGCTAAGAGCCCCTTCTTTCTTTTTAAAGCTACCGTAGCAATTTAATCCTGCACTTTTAGTATCTTGGTCCCTATTATAACCGTCCCATTCGATGCGAATAGCACTTCTGCTGATCTTACTGCCGGTCTTTTTTCTGACAGGCTGTACGGAAGAGAAAAAAGAGATCGCGGAAGAGCCGCCCCTCACCGACTCCCTGCAGGCGGCACATCATACGCTTTATTTTGACATCTTCTACCCTACTCCTGACCTGGAAGACTGGCTGAACCGGAAGCTGGCCCGGGTAATTGTAGATACGGATATCCCGAGGGAGCAGGGCAAAGACAGCGTGCGGCTGATCGTGACCAAAGCCAAACGCATCCGCCTGAAAACCGTGGGCGACTCCGTAGACGTTACCTTCCCGCTGAAAGTGGAGATCATCGCCGACAAAGAACGGCGCTCCGGGAAGATCAAACAGCGGCGTGTGACCGGCGAACTGGACCTCTACCTGAACATCAAGCCGGATGTGAACCGCAACTGGGACATCATTTCCAAGTCTGTCCTGAAAAATCACCAATGGATCAAAGAGCCGCGGCTGATCATCGGGAACGCCGAGATCGGCATAAAGTTTATCCTGGATCACATTCTTAAAAAAGAACTCAATACCCTCACGGAAGCCCTGGACAAGGCCCTGGAAGAGAAAGTAAACCTGAAAAAAGGCCTGAGCCGTACCTGGGCCAATGTGCAGAAGCCCATGCCCATTTTAAGAACCGACACCCTGAAGATAAACGCAGCATTCCCGAAAGATACGGCCATCCTGTACTTCAAAACCGATCCCCAGACGGTGGCCGGCGATGTGCGGGTCACCCGGAACGGCTTTCTTTTTAAAATGGCTGTAAAAACCCGTGCCCAGATCCACGTGGATTCCCGCAGCCTGCAGTATATCCGGCCCCTGCCCCCGTTCAATACCCTGAAAACCTCCCTCCCGGACTCTAACCGGCTGGAAGTGCTGGCCACGGTGCCCCTCATCTACATCAATAACGAGCTGGTGAGCATCCTGCGGCAATACAAATACGAAACCCGGCTGATGAAACTCACCATCAAAGATATCAACATGCGGGGATCCAGGGAGAAGATCGTGCTGACGCTGGCTGTAGACGGCACCGCCAAAGGCACCATAACGGTGGTGGGTAAACCCGTTTACCTGCCGGATCAGCGTCTGCTGACCATCCGCGAGCTGGATTATGAGCTGGAAACCGACCACCTCCTGGTGAACCTCCTGGATAAAAACTTCAAGGAAAGCCTGCTCAGCTATATGAGTGAAAAGGTGATCCTGGATGTGGGTAAATATATAAGTGACCTGCCTGATTACCTGAATAATACCATTAACCAGGGCCGTACGGGAGATAAATTTCACCTGAATTTTGAGGAGATCGAAATCGTGGATATTAAGCACCTGATCAATGAAAATGACCTGCAGATCCTGCTCCAGTGCCGGCCGAAGTTTAATATTTCCCTGAAACGGCTGCCGGTGAAGAAGCAGCTGAAGATACGATAAAGTAGCGGGCATGACGCCCGCTACTCCGTTTTACAATAACACCGCTTCCAGCTCTATCGGGAAGCTGAAAGCCACGCTAATGGGGCAGGTATCTTTGGCTTTCCGGGCGATCTCCTGGAAATCACCGTCGCCGATACCGGGCACTTTGGCCTTCAGCGACAAATGGGATAAAGCCACCTTAGCGTCTTCAAACGTGATGGCAGATTCCACCTCCAGGCTTTCCGGCGTAAACCCGGCCTCTGTGAGGTCCAGTGATAATTTCATGGCAAAACAGCCCGCATGGGCCGCCGCCAGCAGCTCTTCCGGGTTAGTACCTACTCCATCCGCAAAACGGCTGTTAAAGGAGTATTGGGTATTATTTAATACGGTACTGGCCGTGGTCAGATGCCCGCTGCCTTCTTTTATGGTGCCGTTCCATACGGCATTCGCTTTCCTTTTCATGGTTGAAAAAATTAGTTTAAACAAAAATAAGAAATTTGGTAGCATAACCGCGTTTCGGGCTGCATTATTGCCTCATTTTTTAGCTTTGTACTACATTTTTAAGATTTAATTACGGGGAGGTTGTTTATTAAGAAAAAAGTTCGGATATTTGCAGCCCGAAATGGATTGAAAAGAACTTAATTAATAGTGTTATGTCTAAGGTATGCCAAATAAGCGGTAAGAGAACCAGAACAGGAAATCATGTTTCTCACGCTAACAATAAAGTTAAGCGTAAGTTTTACCCTAACCTTAAAACCAAGAAATTTTTCCTGGAGTCTGAAGGAGTATGGGTGGAGCTGAAAGTAGCCACCAGTGTGATCCGTACCATCAATAAGAATGGTCTGGAAAAAACCATACTTAAGGCGGCCCGGAAGGGAACTTTAGCCCTGTAAGTTTTTTGTTGTTTGTTTTTTGGGGTTGGGTATTCTGATATACTCAACCCTTTTTTGCTTTACTAACGTTTAAGCTGACTGTCGATCACGATGGTCACCGGGCCGTCATTCTCAATAGACACCTTCATATCGGCCCCGAAAATCCCGGTAGCTACCGGTTTCCCCAAGCCTTCTGAAAGCACGCCGATCATCTTTTCATACAGGGGAATGGCCTTTTCCGGGCGCGCGGCTTCTATAAACGAGGGGCGGTTACCCTTTTTGGTATTGGCCAGCAGGGTAAACTGGGATATCAGCAGGATTTCACCGCCGATATCCGCCAGGTCACGGTTCATCTTCCCTTCCTCATCGGAAAACACCCGCATACCCAGGATTTTTTTGGCGATCCATTGCAGATCCTCCTCCGTATCGGAATCGGCTATTCCCAGTAAAACAGTAAACCCCGGGCCGATCTTCCCGGTTACCTGACCGTCTACCGTCACTGATGAAGAAGTGACCCGCTGCAATACCGCTATCATACTAAATCCAGGAGATTATACGCTACTAAAAAATACGTGCCAATGCCGATGAGATCATTGGCGGTGGTAATAAAAGGCCCGGAAGCAATGGCCGGGTTCACGCCCAGTTTATCCAGGATCAGGGGGGTGATCGTCCCCATGAGCGAGGCCAGGATCACCACCGCGATCAGCGAAAGAAAAACCACCCAGAACAGGGTGGAATGCCCCGTTACAAAAACATAAGCCCCGGCCACGGTGCCTACCACCAGGCCATTGATCAGGGCCACCTTGCCTACCTTGGACAGACGTTCCCAGATCCCGATCTCCAGGCCGGATTTTTCAGAGAGCGACTGCACGATGAGCGAACTGGTCTGTATGCCCACATTTCCACCGGTAGAACCCATTAAGGGGATAAACATGGAAAGCGCTACGATCTTGGACAGCACCTCATCAAATCTCCCGATGACAGTGGCCGCCATCAGGCTGCCGAATACCCCGATCACCAGCCAGGGAATACGTGATTTAGCCAGCTTCCAGACCGAGTCATCCTCTTCCACCTCACCGGTGATACCGGCCATTTTCTGGATGTCGTCTTCGGCCTTCTCGGTGATAAAGTCTACCACGTCATCAATCATGATCACCCCCAGCAGCCGGCCCAGGGCATTCACCACCGGAATGGCTTCCAGGTCATATTTCTGCATGATCTGGGCTACCTCATCCCCGCTCTTGGTGGTATCTACATATACGATATCCTCTTCAAAAATATTCTCCACACGCGTGTTCCGCCGCGCCAGCACCAGCTGCTTCAGCGAAACGATCCCCTTCAGGATCTGGTGTTCATCCACCACGTACACGGCGTACACCTTGTCTACGTTCTCGGCCTGGTCCCGGATCTCCTCCACGCACTCACTTACGGTCTGTCCCAGCCGTACTTTTACCAGCTCTTTCTGCATCAGACCACCGGCCACATCGCCGGGGTAATGCATCAGGTCAATGATGAACCGGGCCTGCTCCCGGTCTTCCAGTGAGGCAATGATCTTTTCCCGGAACTCAATAGACAGCTGATTCAGTAAATCCACCGCGTCATCCGAGTCGAAAAGGTTTACGTAAGTAGCTATTTCATCTACGGTAAACTGCTCTTTGATGAATTTTTTGAGGTCTTCCTTCTCAATATTGGAAAGCACCTCGGCCCCTTTTTCGGTGTCGAGGAGCTGCAGGAGATAATGGGCCTGCTCCCCGTTTACCTCGTATAAAATGGCAGCTATATCTGCAGGAAAATGCTCCTCCAGCTCCTGGGTCAGGTAGTCGACGTTCCGGGTCTCAATGGCCTCTACAATGGCCGCCAGGTAGTCTTTGGTTAATTCGAAAGCTGCCATTTCAACGGGTTTTTCGCAAAGGTAGGAGTTAATGAAACTAAAAACTAAAAGTATTTACATTTCCAAAAGCCATTCCCATGCGGGGATTACATTGGTTTGTTTTCCATTTTCCTCAAAAGTTTCTTTTTGATTTTGCGTAATACTTTTTTCAATACCGCTCTAAAATCTTCAGACTTCTTAAAGAGCTTACTATCAAAACTCCCTGGAAAACGAATACGGAAAATCCTTCTCCGCCGTGCCCCGGCTTTTGTTCGGCGTGCTGCTCATTTCGTAGATCACCGCCCCGCCGCTCTGCAGCTGCTTATGGGTAAAGTAGTTTTTAGTGTGATTAACACCGTTCAGCTTCACGGACTTCAGGTAGCGGTTAGCCGGTGCGTTAGCCGGTGCTGAAAGCCTCAGCTTTTTCCCGTTTTCAAAATTCAGCGTCATGTCTTTGAATTGGGGTGACCCTAAAACGTACTCGTCCGTTCCCGGGCAAACCGGGTAAAAGCCCATGGCCGTGAACACATACCAGGCCGAGGTCTGGCCGTTATCTTCGTCGCCGCAGTACCCGTCAGGATACGGCGTGTACAGTTTATCCATCACTTCGCGGGTCCAGTACTGGGCCTTCCAGGGTTCGCCGGAATAATTGTAGAGGTAGATCATGTGCTGAACGGGCTGATTGCCGTGGGCGTAATTTCCCATGTTCATGATCTGCATTTCGCGGATCTCGTGGATCACGAAACCGTAGTAGCTGTCGTCAAACAGCGGGGGTACCGTAAACACCGAATCCAGCATGTGGCTAAAGTTCTTCTTTCCACCCATAAGATTAATAAGCCCCTGCGGATCATGGAACACAGACCAGGTATAATGCCAGCTGTTGCCCTCGGTAAAGGCATCGCCCCACTTCAGTGGGTTAAACGGCGCCTGAAACAGGCCGTTTTTATTCTTGCCCCGCATCAGGCCGGTCTCCATATCGTATAAGTTCTTGTAGTTATAGGCCCTTTTGGCATAAATACCGATCTCCGACTCCGGCTTACCCAGGGCCTTGCCCAGTTTGTAAATGGACCAGTCGTTAAAGGCATACTCCAGCGTACGGGCGGCGTTTTCATTGATCTTTACATCGTAAGGCACATAGCCCAGCTCGTTATAATAATCGGCTCCTTTCCGGCCGGTAGAACCTACTTTGGGGTGTACGTTAGTAGTGGCATGCACTACGGCCTCCCACAGGGTTTCGATGTCATAGCCACGCAGCCCCTTCAGGTAAGCATCGGCCACCACAGAGGCCGAGTTATTTCCTACCATGCAGTCGCGATGGCCCGGACTGGCCCATTCGGGCAAAAAGCCGCTTTCCTTATAAGCATTCACCAGGCCTTCCTGCATCTTCACGTTCATGGAAGGATACATCAGGTTCAGGAAAGGGAATAACGCACGAAAAGTATCCCAAAAGCCCGTATCTGTAAACATATAGCCCGGAAGTACCTGGCCGTTATAGGGGCTGTAATGCATGACCTGTCCCCGGGCATCGATCTCGTAAAAACTCCGGGGAAACAGCAGGGAGCGGTACAGGCAGGAATAGAAGGTGCGGAGTTTATCCGTATTTTCATCCTTCACCTGGATGCGCCCCAGCACCTCGTTCCACCGGGCTCTCCCTTTGGCTTTCAGCTGATCAAACGTATCATTCCCCAGTTCTTTCAGGTTAAGTTCGGCCTGTTCAAAGCTGATGAAAGACGACGCCACCCGGGCATGAACCTGCTCGCCTTTCCGGGTAGAAAACCCGATGACCGCGTAGGCATGCTTGGCCTGTGTCTCGTTCCGGTTTTCGGTCAGGGTGCTATCCGTCACCGTAGCCTTATACGTAAACGGCTTATCAAACGTGATGACAAAGTAATTCTTAAAATTCTCCGGCACGCCCCCACTGTTCCGGGTGGTGTAACCGATGATCTTGTTTTCTTCGGGGATGATCTTCACGTAAGATCCGCGGTCGTAGGCATCCGCCACCACGTAAGAATTCTTATTTTCAGGGAAAGTGAACCGAAACATCGCCGCCCGCTCCGTAGGGGTCATTTCGGTCACGATATCGTGATCTGCCAGGTACACGGAGTAGTAATGCGGGTAAGCCTTTTCGGATTTGTGCGAAAACCAGCTGGCGCGTTTATCCTGCTGATATTCCGGCTTCCCCACCACCGGCATGATGCTGAACTGGCCGTAGTCATTGATCCACGGACTGGGCTGGTGGGTCTGCTTAAAACCCCGGATCTTATCGGCGTCATAGGTATACGTCCAGCCGTCGCCCATTTTCCCGGTCTGCGGTGTCCAGAAATTCATGCCCCAGGGCATGGCTATGGCCGGGTAGGTATTCCCGGTAGACAGGGAGTGCTTGGATTGGGTGCCCACCAGCGGGCTCACGTATTGTACCCAGTCCTGGGCGGTGGCCTGGAGGGTAATAAACAGGAATACTATTATTTTTTTCATGGATAATGTCTGCTAATTATTTCTTACTTCAAAATTCCCCTGGATTTTAACCAGTCCTCCAGGCGGTCGGGCCACGACTGCACCGGCCCCAGCCCCAGGTCTTTCAGGGCGTAACCGTGGCCGCCTTTTTCATAAATATGCATTTCCACGGGTACTTTGTTCTTTTTGCAGGCCAGGAAATAGGCAATGGAGTTTTCGGGTGACACCCAGTCGTCAGTGGTAGAAACCAGGAAAGCCGGCGGAGTATTTGCTTTGACCTGCTTTTCCGGTGAAAAGCGGATCTCGTCTTCCGGGGAAGGGGTTTTCCCGATCAGGTTTTCCTTGGATCCGGCATGGGTGATCTCCTGATCAAAAGAAATCACGGGGTAGATCAGCAGGGAGAAATCGGGGCGTACGGAAACCGAAGGATCCGTAATTTCGCCCACCTGGGTATCAAACAGCGTGGAGGCTGTAGCCGCCAGGTGTCCGCCGGCCGAAAAACCCATGATCCCGATCTTATCTTTAGCCAGGCCGTACTTACCGGCATTCTTACGTATGTAGCGTATGGCGGCCTGTGCGTCCTGTAACGGGCGAATGCTGACGTTATCAAAGTTATCTCTTTCCGGTAAACGGTACTTCAGTACCACGGCCGTCATGCCGCGGGCATTGAACCATTCTGCCAGCTCCGTACCCTCATGATCATACGCAAGGATACCGTAACCTCCCCCCGGACAGATCACTACGGCCGCATCCGTGGTTTTACGCTGAGGCTGATAAATGGTGATGGTGGGCCGGATCACATTCGAGATCCGGGTGATGCCGCCCTCTTTCGGGGCTTTTTCCACTACACCGCCGGCTTTCAGGCCCGGGGCGCCGGAGGGATACAGGGGAATCACCTCCTGTGCGGCCACATTCATCATAAACGAAAAACTCATAAGGGTCAGAATTGCTTTTCTCATAAGGCGCTGCCAAAATAAGTTGCAATATAACTTTAGCTGGTAATGACACCTAATGAAATAATTTATAAAATCACAATAGTTTTTCTGTGATAGCCAGTTTGATTAATGCAGCGGTATTTTGCACATTGTATTTGGCCAGTAAATTCTGCCGGTGGCTTTTTATGGTGCTGACATCTACAAAAAGTAATTCGGCTATCCGGGCGTTCGTCAATCCATCCGCAATTTTTTCGAGTACCTTCCTTTCTCTCCGGGTGAGCGATGGTAACTTATTTTTTGCCTGATCTTTAAGTAACCGGGTCACTGAATAGCTAAAATACGATTTCCGGGCAGCCACCATTTTAATGGCAGCAATAATTTCGTGCTGGGCAGCATCTTTTAATACAAAGCCCTTAGCACCATTATCCATCATCTTTTTAATAATGGCAGCCTGATTAGTGATGCTTAGTGCCACAATATTTACTGCCGGATATTTTTCTTTTACCTCTTTACACAAATCAATACCGCTGCAATCGGGTAAATTAATATCCATCACAATGACATCGGGTTGAAACGATTTTAACTTTAGCAATACATCTTTTCCATACTTAAATACAGCAGCACAGTTTATCTCCCGGCTTTCCGCAAGTATCGCCTGAATGCCTTCAATGACTAAGGGGTGATCTTCCACCAAAAATATCTGCAACATAGCTAAACGGGTATTTCAATATAAACAGAGGTACCTTTCCCCGGTGCAGACTGTACGTCCATGCTCCCTTTTAAGAAATTTACACGCCCTGACAAGTTTTTATAGCCAATGCCTGCCGCATAAGGCAGTTGCTGCACATTAAAACCCATGCCGTCATCCTCCACCGTAATGTACAGTATATTTTCTTTCGCCATGAGCTGTACCATAGCGTTTGATGCCCCCGCATGTTTAAGGATATTATTCATCAGTTCCTGCACAATCCGGTACGCACTTATCTTTACCGTATTATCCGTCAGCAGCTCATCCATCCCAAAACTCTGATAGGTTACACTTACTGCGTGACTATGGCTGATTTGACGGCAAAAATCCTGCAATGCTTCATCAAGGCTAAGTTTTGTTAATGTTTCAGGCATCATATTATGGGCTACCCGCCGGAGTTCGGCAATGGATTCGTCTAACATACCCATACTTTTTTCAAAAGCCCTTGCACTGTCTTCCGATAAAACAATCCGGGGTTTCATGTTATTAAATGAATATTTCACACTTGACAGAATGCCCCCCAGCCCGTCGTGCAAATCTTTGGCCAGCCGGCTGCGTTCTTCTTCCTGGCCCTTTAAAACAGCCTGGGTGGCGGCTAATTGTTTTTCGTTTTCCAGCCGGCGGATGCTTTCCTCCTGCAATTCTTTTTCCGATAACAATAACCTCTGCCTGTTACGGTAAGATCTCAGGGAAACAAAACCAATCAGCAGCAATACGAACAGCGAACCACTTAAAAGATACTTCCATAAACGCTCTTGTTTAATGGTGGCCTCCTGCAATTTTATCTGTGCGTCTTTCTTCTCTGCCTGGTATTTTTCAGCTGCATTCTGGGTGGCTTTCAATACCTGCTCATTAATCGTTTGCTGCGCTATGGAATCCGCTTTTGTGGTATAGACATCCGCCGTATTTACATCGCCGGTCAGCACTAAAATTATTTTTGAATACAGTAAATAATTGTCTTTCAGTTTTTGGGGGAGCCGGTTTTCCCGGGCAAGGGTTATGGACGTCTCTACATTTTTTTTAGCCGCTAAAAAATCTTTATTATAAAACCCGGCTTCGCCCAGCCAGTAATAGGCTCCGCATAGAAGCGCATCGCTATGCGTGCGTTCAGCCACCGTAAATAATTCATCCGCATATTTTTTCAGCGAGGTGTATTGCCCTAACTCCCTGCTATGGCTGCATTTATTGACCAGGGCATCGGTTAAGCCCCAATCGTCCTGCAGTTCTGTGGCTAACCGGATGATATCATTATTTAAGTTTTCAGCCGCTGCATATTTTTTCATTTTCCATAAGACAGATTCCCGGTTGATCATAGCCGCAAGTAAATAAACATCCCGGGATTCCTGCAGAATATGAATGGCCTTATCGCTGTATAAAAGTGCATCTTCCAATTTACCACTCCTGGTGAATATGCTGGAAAGGTCTGAATACACATTGGAGACTTTAAGCGTATCGTTAAATCCGTCAAATATGCTCAGCGATTTAAAATAATAGTTTACCGCAGAATCTATTTCCTCCATATAACCAAAAGTATTGGCCATATTTTCATACATAATCCCTTCCCGCATTTTATCCCCGGTTTTTTGGGCAAGTGACAGCCCCTGTTTCAGCAGGCCCATACATTCGGCATATTTTCCTTTCATGTTCAGTATTTCACCCTGGCATGAATAATACCGGATCATGCCTTTGGTAAAATTCAGTTTCCAGCTTAGACGGTAGGCCGCGGTATAATAATAAGTAGCCTTCTTATCATCATTGGTTTCGTAGGTATCGCCTATCCTGTACAATAGTTTCACCTGGTGAGTGTCTGTTTTCTGTAAAGGCAACAGTAAGAGCAGGCTGTCCCGCTTCTGTTCCTGTGCAAATCCCTTTACACCCGGCAGCACCATGATACATAATATAAATAATACCTTTTTCAAGAATACACCTCCTTTTGGGTTTAGTCACAAATTTAGCGGAATATACATTCATAAAATTCCGCCTTTTGGCGGATATTTTCATGCTTTTTTGCTCTCTACCTTTGGGTCATGTTTAATAAATTATAAAGGATGAAAAAAGTTCTCCCAATTATCGGCTCGGTCATCCTGTCCGGCCATTTGTTTGCACCAATCATCACCCCGAAAGAAGTAGCTAAGGAGGTAAACACCAGCATCAAACCCCGCGATGATGACTTCAAGACTTACAATAATTACGATTTTGTTCCGGGCGATACCATTTTGTTTGAAGATCATTTCAGGGAGGATACCGATGGCGAATTCCCGGCTCACTGGTCATTGGAAAGTGGGCAGGGCGTGGTAAATACCCAGGGGAATGAACGGCTTTTTGCTATCACAAAATATTATAGCAAATATGCCCCAAAAATGAAAACAAAGGCCTATCTGCCGGCTCAGTACACCATCGAGTTTGATACCTGGCTGGATATGGGCTTCGAATCAAATGAAGGTATTTACATCGAATTCAGGAACGGGAAGCAAACTTTGGGCGGTATTTATACCAATCACAGCTATTACAGATGTGATTTTGACGGTAACAGCTTACAGGGTGACCTGCCCGCAGCCATCAGTAATGAATCCTACCATAACAAATGGCACCATATAGCCATTGCATTTAAAAACAAACAAATTAAGGTGTATTGCGACCAATACCGGGTATTAGTGGTACCCGATTGCGGTTTTACGGCTACCCATATAGCCGTGGGCGGGAATGCCAGTGAAGGGCTGGCCATGCTGTTTAAAAACTTCAGGCTGGCCAAAGGCGGGGGAATGAATATGTTGGGTAAAAAATTTACCGATACTAAAATTGTAACACACGGCATTAATTTCGACTTCAATAAAAGTACCATTAAACCCGAAAGTATGGGTACCCTAAACATGATAAAGCAAATCATGACAGATAATCCCGAAATAAAATTTGAGGTGGGCGGCCATACCGACAGTGACGGCAGTGAAGGGTATAATTTAGACCTTTCCCAGCAAAGAGCCGGTGCCGTGAAAAGTCAATTGGTACAAATGGGTATTGATGCCTCCAGGCTGACCGCAAAAGGGTATGGCCAGACAAAACCCATTGCCGACAATCAAACCCTGGAAGGAAAGGCCAATAACAGGCGGGTGGAATTTATAAAATTATAACGGAACATCGAAAAACAAAATATACAGGTTATGAAAAAGCAAAAACTGATTTTAGGATTATCCGGGTTACTCCTGGTCTTTTCGGCATGCGCTCAAAAACCCGCTGCGATAAAAAAAGCGCCGGCGGCCGGCGTAACTAACGCTGAAGGTGTAAATACACTTTCTTATACCTTAGTGGATGAAAAAGGGGCTTCCAGAGAAATTATAATTACATCAACAGGTGGAAAAACAGGCTTTCTTAATGCCGTAAGAGTGGATAAAATGCATACTGACGACAGCGGTGAAAACCATCCTGTCACCAAAGCCGATGTAAGCAGCGGGAACATGAAGGTAACATTTTATATCCCCGTTATCAATAGTACCGGCACGGCAGAGGCTACCTATAACACAAATTATACCCATACAGTGGGCTGGTACGCCGCTTTTGACGGATACCGGTTAAGTCCGCAGAAAGTAATGATCACCGTTACCCAATGGGCAGAAGCGGGCGGCTATATAGAAGGTATTTTCTCAGGAACAGCTTCCTTAATCAATGAAAATAAAATATACGATAGCGACAACCCTGCGCCAACCTGCACTATTAAAAATGGAAAATTCAGGATTTTAAGAGTGAAAGATCAAACCAGCTACGGTGGCGAAGGCTAAAACAGTACACAGTTATTTTAAAACATCGGCCCCGTTTCCTGCTCCTTTTTTCGCATATTTTAGCTCAGTTTGCCACAAACCGGAAAGAGTTACGTAAATTTCCTACAGCAAAGATTAACCCGATAATGAAGATTAGAATTATTTTTCTCTGCCTGGCTACACTTTCTGCCTGGGGACAGGGCACTATGGCCGACTATAAACGGGCCGATTACATTAAGGAAAGCACCCGGGATAAGGTATATAATGAGCCCGTCAATGTAAACTGGATAGACAAAACCTATACGTTCTGGTACACGGTACAAACGCCCAAAGGCCCGGTTTATTACCTGGTCAATGCCGAAACCAAACAGAAACAAAAGGCCTTTGATACGGATAAGCTGGTGGAGGTGCTGAGCCGGGAAGCCGGAAAAACGGCCATCATGAACGACCTCAGCAGCCTGAAAATGAATGAAAACCAGTTCAGCTTTGCCGCCTACGGCAAAAACTGGGAATACGACCTGAAATCCGGTGAACTGAGGTCACTGGGAGAAGTGCCCAAACCCCGGCCCTTGGGCTATTGGGGAAACCTGAGGGATGAAAGCGAAGGGAACCCAGCCGCTTCCCCCGATAAGAAATGGAAAGCCTATATCAAAAACTCGAACGTGTACGTCAGCCGGGCAGATGACCCCGCCAGTGAGCGGCAGCTCAGCTTTGACGGCTCACCGGGTGAATTTTACTCGGCCTGGATTTACTGGTCGCCCGATTCCCGGCATTTTGTTTCTAACCGCGTCCGCCCGGGTCAGAAACGAAGCCTTACGCTCATTGAATCTTCACCTACGGAGCAGCTTCAGCCTAAGCTTCACACCCGTGATTACCTCAAACCCGGCGATGCCCTCAGCCAGCGCTACCCCGTGGTCTTTGATGTGGAAAAAGGCACCGCCCGGGCCGTGGATGTGAACCTCATCCCTAATCAGTACGGTCTTTCAGGTCCCGTATGGCATAAAAACGGCGGGAGTTTTGTGATTGAATACAACCAGCGCGGCCACCAGGTTTATAACGTACTGAAAGTGGATGCCTCCACCGGCCAGGCCCTGGAGGTGATCAAAGAAAGCAGCAAAACCTTTATTCATTATAGCGGGAAACGCTTCCGCCATTACGCCGAAAGTACGGAAGAAATGATCTGGATGTCGGAACGTGACGGCTGGAACCATCTCTATCTCTACGATGCCCGTACCGGCACGGTGAAAAACCAGGTCACCAAAGGCCCCTGGGTGGTGCGCCGCGTGGTGCAGGTAGATGAGCCCAACCGCCGGATCGTCTTTGAAGGAAGCGGAAAAGAGATAGGCCAGGACCCCTATTTCATCCAGCTTTACAGCGTGAACTTTGACGGTAGCGGCCTGACCCGTCTTACGGGTGAAAACGGGAACCACCGGGCGGTATTCTCGCACGACTACAAGTATTTTGTGGATACCTGGTCGCGGATAGACCAGGCCCCGGAAACGGTTTTACGGGAGGCCCGCACCGGCTCCACGGTCATGAAGCTGGAAAAAGCTGACATCAAAGACCTCCTCAAAACCGGCTGGGTAATGCCCGAGGTATTTATGAGCACGGCCCGTGACGACAGCACCGATATCTGGGGAATGATCATCCGGCCCTCCCACTTTGACCCGAAGAAAAAGTACCCGGTGATCGAATACATTTACGCCGGACCCCACGACTCGTTCGTGCCGAAAAACTTTGGTATCGATTCCCGCGGCGACCTCCACCAGCTGGCCGAGCTGGGCTTCATCGTAGTACAGATAGACGGTATGGGCACCTCTAACCGCTCCAAGGCCTTCCACGATGTATGCTGGCAAAACCTGAAAGACAGTGGCTTCCCTGACCGCATCAAATGGATCAAAGCCGCAGCCACGCGCTACCCTTACATGGACATCCGCCGGGTAGGCATCTTCGGAAACTCAGCCGGCGGACAAAGTTCGGCCGGCGCCCTGCTGCACCACCCGGATTTCTACAAAGTAGCCGTTTCCTCCTCCGGTTGCCACGATAACCGCATGGACAAGATCTGGTGGAACGAGCAGTGGATGGGCTACCCCATTGGTAAACAATATGAAGAATCATCCAATGTAACCCACGCCCACAAGCTCCAGGGAAAGCTCCTGCTGATCCTGGGTGAAATGGATGATAACGTGGACCCCGCCTCCACTTTCCAGCTCATAAACGCCATCATCAAAGCCAATAAGTACGTAGACTTCCTCTTTGTACCCGGCATGGGCCATTCCATGGGCGGCGATTACGGCGAGCACCGCAGAAGAGATTTCTTTGTGAAACACCTGCTGGGCGTAGACCCGCCGGAATGGGAAGGGCATGTGAATACGAGCGGGCAGTAAGGCGATTTTTGAGCCTCTTTAAATAATATTTGAGGGTGTTTGATGAAGAATATTGATTTTAATCAAACACCCTTTACTCTAAAATCTGAATTCTGTCGTTGTGTGGAAGTCTTGACCAGACTATCTGTTTAGCCATATTTCCGTTTCTTTTTTTGCGTGTTCGTGCGTGATATATTCCCCGTTTTGAATCTGTTGAATGGCTGTGTTGACGGCTGTTTTATGGGCATCGGACAGATGGAGAATGCTTTCCTCTGCCAATCCCAGCAAGTCATTTAATAAAGCTTCATCGGTTATTGCGTTAATCTTTTCAATTAAACGGCTTTTAAGTTCTATTGCAGTCATATTTTTAAGCTTTATATTGTAGTAACAAAAACAGGGCGGAAATTGTTTTGATCCGTAATTTAAAAATACATTTTCATATTTTCACCAAAACGATGAGAACAGTAATTTACCGGGTAACCTTAAACGCACTTTGCAGTTTCCTGGTTCTGACGGCCGGAGCCCAGGACACCTATAGCACTACCGCAGAAAAATTACGGAAGGCCATTGACCTGCAGTTTTATATGCCCGAACAGGGATATTACCGGGAAAACGCCGAAAAAAGGCCGGATGACAGGCCGGTATCCTACCTGTGGCCGCTGTGTGCCCTTATCCAGGCCAACAGGGAAGAACAGGCTTTACACCCTACCGCTAACCTCGTAGACAAGACCCTGGCCGTCATCCGGAAATACTACGATGACCGCCCGCCACATTCCGGTTATGCCTCTTATCCTCCACCTTTAGGGGGCGGAGATCGCTTTTATGATGATAACCAGTGGATAGGCATAGCGCTGATGGATGCCTGGTTTGCAGAACCACGGCCGGAATACCTCTCTATCAGCAGAAGCATCTATGATTTTATGATGACGGCGAGCGACACGGTAGGCGGCGGCGGGTTATATTGGGAAGAGGGAAAACCTACGAAAAATACCTGCTCTAACGGGCCGGCTATTATCTTATCCCTTCAACTGTATAAAGCTACCGGTGAAAAAAAATTCCTGGATACGGGCATTTCACTGTACAATTGGGTGAATCAGCATTTACGCGATACGGAAGGACTATATTGGGATAATATTACTTATCCATCCGGTAAAATTGACCGTCGGAAATTTTCCTACAATACGGGTACCATGATGCAGTCAGCCCTGTATCTATATGATATTACTTCAGATGAGAAATACCTCCATCATGCAAAGCAGTCGGCCGCAGCGGCGCGGGAATACTTCCTGTCAGGGCCGCTGTTCCGGGATGACCTGTGGTTTAATGCCGTCTTATTGAGGGCCTTCCAGCATTTGCTCCGGCATGACGGCGATCCGTCTTGTATTAATGCCTTTAAAGCCTGCGTGGATAACGAGCTAAAAAATAATCAACAGCCCGGCGGACTGTTTACCCGCAAAGGGCAAACCCTGAACCTCGTTAACCAGGCCGGTATGCTGGAGATTCTGAACCGCCTTGCTCTGATCCGTAAATAATCCGGCAGGCGGATCAAACCTTTTTTACCGGCTTTTAAACGCTGTATTGTCCTGTCAGAAGCCGGAGAAGCCCCGCTTTAATATTTTTTTCTCCAAAACAGGGTATTTCCAAACCCTTCATGCCATCTTAGTAAAATAGATGGGGCAATTCAAAAAATAACAATGGTGGAACGGACCGATACGCAATGGTGGACCGAAATGAAGGAGGGTGATGAGACCGCGCTCGGCGTTCTCCTCAAAAAGCATTTTAACCCCCTGTTGAATTACGGTTACCGTTTTGTGAAAGATGAGGATTTTGTCAAAGACTGTGTACAGGAGGTCTTCATTGAGATATGGCAGCGGCGACAGAGGTTACAGGTGCCTGACAGTGTCAGGGCCTACCTGCTGGGCAGTGTGCGAAAGAAGGTGCTTCGGGAGAGCTACCGGCAGCATATTATCCGGGATGACTCCGGGTTCATGGAGATCGCGGACCATACCGCCGGGTTTGACCGCTCGGCAGAGTGGGTACTGATCGAAAACGAAACCGTTACCGAGATCAACGAAAAGGTGAGACGGTCTATCCATAAGCTGTCGAAAAGGCAACAGGAGGTCTTATATCTCCAGTATTTCCAGGACCTCAGCCGGGAAGAGATCTCCGGGATAATGAACATCAATATGCAATCGGTTTCCAATCTTTTACAGACGGCTTTTACCAGCTTTAGAAACCATTGGACCACCATGGCTTTTTTTGTACTAATTTATTATAAGATCATGCACTCCGTATGTGCTACGGTTTTCTTTAAAATATAACGAGGATGAAAGAATATCATTTGGCCAGAGACCCTTACTTCAGGAAATGGATACTGGAAGACGACGAAGAAGCGGAACGGTTTTGGACCAACTGGGTGGCCGAAAACCCGGAGGAAGAAAATAAGGTATTGGCGGCAAAAGCCTTTCTCCTGACCCTCCGGGGGAAAGACACTGACCTCAGTGACACTGAGCTGGAGCTGATGGCACGAAATGTGATTAACCAGCCGTCAGCTACTATCAGCCCGGCCTCTAAAAAAACCTGGTTGAGAAGACTCGCCGCGTCGGTTGCCCTGGTGCTGCTGACCGGGCTGGGTTACTATGTATATGTTTCCAAAAACGGGGTGATACCACCTTTTACCGGAATTAACGAGGTCATACTCGACGATTTCAGGGAAGTCTCCAATACGACCAACGCCCTTAAAAAGGTAAAGCTGGCGGACGGCAGCACCATCACCCTTTACCCGAAAAGCAAGGTCAAATTCCCTGAAGATTTTAACCGGAATGAACGAAGTGTCTACCTGACCGGGCAAGCCTTTTTTGAAGTGGTCAAAAATGCCCAAAAGCCTTTCTGGGTCTTTACGGAAGACATTTCCACGCAGGTGGTAGGCACCAGCTTCATGGTGAAGGCATTTGAAGGAGCCAAAGAAAGTAACGTGGAAGTGAAGAAAGGAAAAGTGCTGGTCTACACCCGGAAAGATCTTAAAACCGCCCAGAAAGGGCAAAAAAACACCCTGCCCGGGATGATGATCGGCAGCAATCAAAAGGTATCTTTCACCAAGAGCGAGGAAAAGCTGGTCAAATCCATCATCGAAGCGCCGGAACAGATTGAGAAGATAGACGCCCGCCTTTTCCGCCTGGAAGAAGAACCTGTGGCCGTGGTATTTGAAAGAATAGAAAAAGTATACGGCATACCCATCAATTATGACGCCCAGAGCATGGCGGAATGCTATGTAACAGCTAACCTGGAGGGAGACGCTCTTTTCCGGAAGCTGGACCTCATCTGTAAGATCACGCACTCCTCTTACGAGATTGCTGACGGTCAGATCATCGTTTACAGCAAGGGATGCTATTAGCCTGGTACACTATAGGATTTTTTTGAAATATTTTTGTAAAAATCCGGTATTTTGCATAGCCGTTTGCCATCTGGTAAGAAAACCTTAAATAATTACCTTATGGCAAGAATTTACCAGATCTGTTATTTTCTACTTCTGCTTATGAAAATTAGCATACCCCAGGTCATGTTAATGATCCTGTGTATGGGAGTAACCTACGCCAACAAAGCCGAAGGTCAGAACGTGCTCGAGCGGAAGGTCAGCCTGTCACTGAATAATGAAGAGCTGAAAACAGCACTTACCCGGATCGAAAATGCATCGAACGTCCGGTTCGTTTACAATCACCGGGAAATAAAAACAGACCGGAAGATCTCCCTGAATGTAAAAGACGAGCAGCTGAAAGAAGTGCTGAACAACCTGCTTGACCCGCTGAAGATCCGTTTCGAGGTGAACGGAGATCACATTATTCTCCTGAACCAGGCGCTGGGCCTCTTAAAAAACAGTCAGCACCTGCGAACCTTCGACCGGCCCGTAAAAGGCCGGGTGGTGGATGAAAAAAAAGAGCCCGTCATAGGGGCCACCGTCCTGCTGAAGGGTACCTCCCGGGCTACCATGACCGACACGGAGGGAAATTTCACCCTGCAGGTGGAAGATGAAAAATCGGTGCTGGTGGTGAGCTTCATCGGCTATACTACCCAGGAAGTAACCGTAGGGTCTCAGACCGAATTGCTGATCACGCTTTCTTCCGGGCTGCAGGCCCTTGATGAGGTAGTGGTGGTAGGGTATGGCACCCAGAAGAAAGTAAACCTCACCGGGGCGGTCAGCACCATTTCAGGCGAGGCCTTTGAGAATCGCCCGGTTACCCAGCTTACCCAGGCTTTGCAGGGCAGTGTGCCGAACCTCAATATCACCTTCGGCTCGGGTCAGCCCGGCGCCAGCGGCACCCTGAATGTGCGGGGAAGCACCTCCATTAACGGTGGCGGGCCTTTGGTGCTGATTGACGGGGTGCTGGGGGAACTGGACCGCATCAATGCCAACGACGTGGAGTCAGTGACCGTTTTAAAGGATGCCTCTGCAGCAGCTGTTTACGGTGCCCGGGGCGCTTTCGGCGTGATCCTGGTCACTACCAAAAGCGGTAAAAAAGACGGTGTAACCGATATCACCTATTCCAATAACTTCGGCTTTACCACCCACCCTGTCCGCACAGACTACATCACTTCCGGATATTGGAATGCCAAGATCAACGATGACGCCATGCGCAATACCCTCGGCTACGGCGCTACCCTTTATTCCGACGACGATTACAAGGAGCTTCTTGCCCGGGTAAATGACAAGACCGAGAACCCGGACCGGCCGTGGGTAGTGGTGAAAAAAAATGCGGCCGGCCGGGACCTTTACCGGTACTATGGAAACTTTGACTGGTTTAATTATTTCTATAACGACTGGCGCCCCAAGCAGGACCATAACCTCTCCTTCTCCGGCAGAAGCGGCAAAACCACCTATTCCATCTCAGGAGCCGCAGCAAAAGAGCAGGGTATCTTTAATATAAACCCGGATATGTTTAACCGGCAGAACCTGCGGACCAAGGTAGACAGCGAGCTGAAAAAGTGGCTTAGCGTAAGCAATAACATGCACTTCTTCAAATCGTCTTACGACTGGTACGGTTTTGCCGATAACTTCAGCCTGGATCCGAAGAACTCTACCGGAACCCGCCTGATCAATAACGCCCCCATCTACCATTACCACCCCATGTATGTGCCGCGTAACCCTGACGGTACCCTTACGGGCTATGGCGGAATCAGCAATTACCCTGTTGGCATCGGCCTCCATAATGCTCTTGAAAGCGGGACCATGAAGGGGTACCGGAAAAGTACAGAGCTGACTAACACCACTCAAATGATATTTAAGCTGGCCAAAGGGCTTACCCTTACCGGGAATTATACGTTCCGGGAATTCCGTTCCGATTATTCCTACCGCCAGACCCGGCAATATTACTCCAAATTTCCCGGGGTAATGGAGCTTTCTAACCTTGCGGATCTCAGTGTGGACCGCCTCTCTGAAAGCATGAGCAGGTATCAGTGGAACCTTATCAATATTTTCGGGAATTACTCCACCTCTTTCGGTTATCATAACCTGAGCGGAATGCTGGGCTTCAACCAGGAAAACCAAACCTCCAAACGGGTAGGCGGTACGGGCCAGGAACTGCTGTCGGAAACCCTGAACGACCTCTCCCTGGTGACCGGCGAGCGGCAGTTCCTGGGCGGAGCGGAAGAGTGGGCTGTACGCGGCGGATTTTACCGGGTTAACTATGATTATGCCGGAAGGTACCTCCTGGAAGCTTCGGGCCGTTACGACGGCACCTCCCGTTTCCCGAAAACCAGCCGTTTCGGCTTCTTCCCTTCTTTTTCTGCCGGATGGAGGCTGAGTGAAGAGAACTTCTTCCGGCCGTTGAAAAGCCTGGTAAATAACCTCAAAATAAGGTATTCTTACGGTACACTGGGTAACCAGGACGTAAGCACCTATGCCTACATTGCCGCCATGGGCACCGGGCAGATCAACTACCTGGTAGATAACCAGCGGCTCAATGTCACCAATAACCCCGCTCCTATCGGCTCTGACCTCACCTGGGAGAGCATCACTACCAGCAATGTAGGGTTTGATCTGGCGGTGCTCAAAAACCGCCTGAATATCGAAAGTGATTTTTATGTCAGGAACACCCGGGGCATGCTGACGAAAGGCCGCACGCTGGCCGCGGTATTCGGGGCTGCTGAACCCCGGGAAAATGCCGCTGACCTGCGGACCAAAGGCTTTGACCTTTCCATCAGCTGGCAGGATGAATTTCAATTGGGAAAAAAGCCGTTTTCATGGGGTATCCGCGGGATATTGTCTGACTACACCGCTACCATTACCCGGTTTGACAACCCCGCCGGGCTGCTGACCACCTATTATGAAGGCCAGCGCCTGGGCGAGATCTGGGGCTATAGGTACGACGGCCTCTTCCGTACCAACGAGGAAGCTCAGGCCTGGGCGGGTGTGGTCAACCAGGACTTCATCAACACCCGGCGTACCGGTGCCCCTACGGCCGAACTGCGGAAGCTTCAGGCCGGTGATATCAAAATACTGGACCTCAACGGCGACGGTGTGATTAACAACGGCTTAAATACGCTGAGTAACCCCGGTGACCGCAGAGTCATCGGTAATACCACGCCCCGGTATTCATTCGGCCTCACATTGAACGGGAACTGGAACGGGTTCTACGCTTCGATATTTTTCCAGGGAGTAGGTCACCGCGACTGGTATCCCGACTCCGAGGCACAGTCGTTCTGGTCGGTGTACTCCCGTCCGTACGACTCGTTTATCCCGGCCGACTTCCCGGGTAAGATATGGTCACCGGAAAACCCGAATGCCTACTTCCCGCTGCTGCGAGGCTACATCGCCCAGTCGTCGGAGCTGCTCCAGGCAAACGATATGTACCTGCAGGACCTGGCTTACATAAAAATGCGTAACCTGACGGTCGGGTATACCATACCGGAACGCCTGACCAAGCGTATACAAGTATCCCGGATACGTGTTTTTGCTACGGGCGAAAACCTCCGTACCTGGACGAAGCTGAAGTCGGGGTACCTTGACCCTGAACAACTGATGATCGACAATTCGGGTAGAAGTTACCCGATTGGAAGAGTTTATTCTTTTGGAACACAAATCAGTTTTTAATCCCTAATCCAAAAACAGAAATGAAAAATTTATACCTGTTGGGCTTATTCCTTCTCTTTACGACCGCCTGTAACGACGATTACCTGGAACGCTACCCGCTGTCAGAACTAGCTCCGGAAACTTACTTTCGTACCTCTAATGAACTTCGCAATTATACCAATGCCTTTTATGGCCTGCTGCCTGACGAAGACGGGGTCTACAATTACTCTACCGGTACGCTTGCGGCTGATGACGAAGCCCGGAACGGCTTGTCGGCTGAAATCCAGGGCAACCGGACCACGCCTTCCAGCGATGGCGGCTGGACCTGGTCTGAGCTCCGGAGGATCAACTTTTTCCTGGCTCACTCTCAGCAGTGTACTGACGAGGCCGCCCGCCTGCAATACGAGGGCGTAGCCCGCTTCTTCCGGGCCTGGTTCTATTTTGATAAAGTGGCCCGTTTCGGGGATGTTCCCTGGTACGACACGGTATTGGGAAACAATGACACGGAAGCACTTAACCGGCCGCGCGATTCGCGCAAAGTGGTCTTTGCCAAAATGTTGGAAGACATTGACTTTGCGATACAAAACCTGCCTGCTCAGAAAAGCGCCACCCTGGTGACCCGGTGGACCGCCCTGGCCTTTAAATCCCGGATGTGCCTTTTTGAAGGTACTTTCCGCAAATACCACGGCCTCGGCGACTGGCAGGAAATTCTGCAGCAATGCGCGGCAGCGTCAGAGCAGCTCATGAACAGCGGCCCCTATACCGTCTACAAAAGCAGCCCGCAAACCGCCTATCATGAGCTGTTTATTTCCGATGATGCCCTCACCACTGAAGTCATCCTGGCTCGCCAGTACAGTACTTCCGTGCCCCTGCTTCACCGGGCCAATTACTACCTGCTTACGGCGTCTTATGGCCGCCCCGGTGTGCAGAAATCACTGGTAAACAGCTACCTGATGGCTGATGGCAGCCGTTTTACCGATATCCCCGGGTACCAGACCATGCCGTTTTACGAAGAAACACGTGGGCGTGACCCGCGCCTGGCACAGACCATCCGGACACCCGGCTACAAGCGCATCGGGAGCAATGTGGTGTCGGTTCCCGACTTTTCCACCAGTGTTACCGGTTACCAGTATGTCAAATATATCTTATCTCCGGCCTACGATTCCGGCCAGTCGCCTAACGATCTGCCGCTTTTCCGTTATGCCGAAACGCTGCTCAACTTTGCCGAGGCAAAGGCCGAGCTGGGCTCACTAACCCAGGCAGACATTGACAAAAGCATTAAACTGCTGCGCGACCGCGTGGGTATGCCTAACCTGAATCTTATAGCAGCGAATGCAGGCCCCGACCCTTATCTGAAAGGCGAATACCCTAATGTCTCTGCCGGTGCGAATACCGGCGTTATCCTGGAGATCAGGAGAGAACGCCGGATAGAGCTGATCAAGGAAGGACACCGTTACCGCGACCTCCTCCGCTGGAAAGAAGGCGCCCGGCTGGCCAAACCCTTCTACGGGATGTATTTCCCCGGTGTAGGAAGCTATGACCTGGATCATAACGGCACCATTGACCTGGTAATCTACGACGGGCAGGCGCCCACGCCGGTTTCGGGCGTACAATATCAGCGTTTGGGTGAACTGGTGCTGGAGAACGGAAGAAACGGGGGGCGTATCGTAAACCTGCCCAACATTATCAAAACCTGGGATGAGAGCAAAGACTACTTTTACCCCATTCCTACACAGGAACTCCAGCTGAATCCTAACCTGAAGCAAAATCCGGGGTGGCAAAACGGTGGTTGATTCTTTTAATTTCTTAGATTTGTACAATTAAAACATTCCTGAATGAAATACCTGATTCAATTTATTACCGGCTTGTTTCTGACAACAGGCCTCTACGCCCAAAAACCAAAACCCGTTGCCGCCGCCTCCCGGGAGGTATCCCGACCCAAACTGGTGGTGGGCATCGTAGTAGACCAGATGCGTTACGATTACTTTTACCGCTTTTATGATAAATACACGGAGGGAGGTATAAAACGGTTCATGAACCAGGGATTTACGGCCCGGAATAATCATTACCATTATGCGCTGACCATCACGGCGGCCGGCCATGCCTCCATTTATACCGGTTCGGCGCCGGCTATTCACGGGATCATCGGGAACGACTGGTATGATCCCATTCAGGGGCATGGTGTATACTGCGTGGAAGACACTACGGCCAAAGTAGTGGGCAGCCCTACCGAATCTGTGGGCAAGATGTCACCCCGGAACCTGCTGGTCACCACCATCGCCGATCAGCTCAAGCTGGCCACCAATTTCCGCTCCAAGTCTATCGGCGTTTCCATCAAAGACCGCGGGGCCATCCTTCCGGCCGGGCATACAGCCGATGCTGCCTACTGGTATGACTCCAAAACCGGGAACTTTGTCACCAGCACCTTCTACCGGGATGAACTGCCGGCCTGGGTGAAAGAATATAACGATAAAAAACTGCCGGCTCAATACGCCCGGGAAGGATGGAAAACCCTGCTTCCTATAGACCAATACACCGAAAGCTCGAGAGATGACACCCCGTGGGAAGGCCTCTTTACCGGCGAAACTGCCTCCACCTTCCCCCATGACCTCAGCGGAACTTCCGGAAATCCGTACGGCGCCGTAACCACCTCGCCATGGGGCAATACCCTGCTCAAAGACCTGGCCATAGCCGCCGTCAAAAATGAGAACCTGGGCAAAGGCCCCTTCACCGATTTCCTGGCCGTGAGCTTCTCTTCTCCGGATGCCGTAGGCCACATGTATGGGCCTAATTCCATAGAAATAGAGGATGTTTATCTTCGGATGGACCGTGACTTTGCCGAAATGTTTACTTTCCTGGACAGCTGGGTAGGAAAAGATAACTACACCGTCTTCATTTCTGCCGACCACGGCGTGGCCGATGCCGCCGGTTACTGGAAAGAGCATAAGCTGCCCGGCGGCCTGGTGCCCTCTGCCAAACTCCGGGACGATCTCAAAAAAGCCCTGAAAGCGGCTTTTGGTGAGGGCGAGTTCGTTCGGTCCATGACTAACGGGCAGTTTTACCTGGACCACGCCCTGATGAAAGAAAAGGGCATTTCCCAGGACCAGATACATGCCGTCATTAAGGAGGCTCTCATCACCGATCCGGCCATTGCAGATGTGATTAACCTGAAAAAGCTGAATGAGGAACAGCTGACCCCTTACCAGCTGGAACTGTATAAAAACCTGGTGAATGTAAAACGGAGCGGCGACATTATGATGGTTCCGCGGCCGGGCTGGGTTTCCTGGGGTGCCCGCGGAAGTAACCACGGTACACCGTATAACAATGATACCCACGTGCCGTTTGCGCTGTTTGGGTGGGGCGTAAAACCCGGGGAAACCCTGCGCCGCACCACCATTGCGGATATTGCGCCTACCATTTCAGCCCTTCTGCATATGCTGCCTCCGAACGGAAGTATAGGTAGTCCGGTGATAGAAGCCTTGAAATAGCAATGAAACGTTACACCCGCTTTGCAGGCTTATTTCTGCTTCTCCATTTTGCGCCGGTGGCTTTCAGCCAGGCAGACAGCCCGCGGGCCGATAAGCTGCTGTTCAGCCCCGGCCCCTATACCTGTTCCTGGGGAAGCAGGGAGAGCCGCTTTGCGGGTGTTTATAGTAATGGTATAGTAGGTCAGGACGTGGATCACCTGGTGGAGCCCTTCCGGCACCGCAATGAAACCCATCGCTGGCAGTCGGAATTCTGGGGAAAATGGATCACATCGGCCATTTCTGCCCAGCGTTATGCACCTTCTCCGGCGCTCAGCAGCCTGCTGCGGGAAGCCGTGGATAAGCTCATTGCCACGCAGACGCCCGACGGGTATATCGGTAACTACGCCCCGGATCATCGCCTGGAGCAATGGGACATCTGGGGCCGCAAATACTGTATGCTGGGCCTGCTGGATTATTATGAGCTGAGCGGCTACGCCCCCGCGCTTCAGGCTGCTAAAAAACTGGCTGACCACCTGATGGCCGAGCTGGCCGCCGTAGGAGGCAGCATCGTGATCCGGGGCAATTACCGCGGTATGGCGGCCTCCTCGGTGCTGGAACCCGTCTGCCAGCTCTACCGCCTCACCGGTGAACCGCGTTACCTCGCTTTTGCAGAGGAGATCGTCAGGCAATGGGACACAGACCAGGGCCCCGGCCTCATCCGTAAATCTAACGTTAACGTAGGGCAGCGTTTTCCCGCACCTAAGGAATGGTACAGCTGGGAGCAGGGACAGAAAGCCTATGAGATGATGTCGTGCTACGAGGGCCTCCTGGAGCTGTACCGGCTGACCGGGAAAACCGCTTATCGCGACGCCGTGATCACGGCCTGGCAAAACATTTACGATACCGAGATCAACGTGGCCGGGTCCGGCGCTGCCGCTGAAATGTGGTTTGGCGGAAAGGCTCTCCAGGCCCTGCCCATCCGGCATTACCAGGAAACCTGCGTAACGGTCACCTGGCTGAAACTCAGCCACCAGCTGCTCCGGCTCACCGGCGATGCCCGGTATGCTGACGCGGCAGAGCAGACTTTTTACAATGCCCTGCTGGGCGCCGTAAGCCCTGACGGGCTGCACTGGGCCAAATATACGCCCCTGACCGGCCAGCGGCTTCCCGGAAGCGGGCAGTGCGGCATGCACCTGAACTGCTGTGACGCCAGCGGCCCGCGGGGCCTCTTTAACTTCCCCCGGCACATTGTGATGCGCTCCGGAGAAGGCGCTTCCATTAATTATTTCGTGGCAGGAACCTACAGCCTGTCCACTCCCTACGGCAAAGAACTGGTGATCCGGCAGGAAACCTCCTACCCGGAAACAGAAACGGCCGATATCCTGGTAGAACCCTCCGCAGCGGAGACCTTTACCGTGGCCCTGCGTATCCCGGCCTGGAGTAAACGCCATGAGGTAACCGTTAACGGGGAGCCCTACCCCACTGTACCCGGAGAATACCTGTTCATAACCCGGCCGTGGAAAAAAGGAGACCGCATTCATATCGGGTTTGATATGCGGGGAAGGCTCCTCAGCCAGGGAGAAACCCCTGCCTTTCACACCATCCTGCGCGGCCCTGTCCTGCTGGCTCTGGATAGCCGTCAGGCCCACTACGATGTGGCCAAGGCCTTCACGCCGGTCAGAAGTGAGCCGGGATACATAGAGTTAGAGGCAGCAGACCGCACAAAGCAGGGCAGCGGGTTTAAGGCTAAATTTATCACCGAATCATTTACGGAAGAGGGGGCAGGGCCTGTAAAGCTCATGTTTTGTGACTACGCCTCAGCCGGCTATGCACCGGACAAGCCCGTCTACCGGGTATGGATCCCCCAGCTGTACAGCAGGCATTAATTTTTTACACAGTCTTCTTTCCGGCGGGTATCGATCACATACCGGATCTTCCAGGCCCCGTTTTCTTTATGCAGCTGGAAGCTGTTTACCCCGCAGTGGGAAAACTTCCCGTTATAATAAAATTCATAGGGGGTCCAGGCGGCCGCCAGGTTGCCGTCGGTATTCACCGTACCGAAAGTGATACGCTCGTCAAGGCTTCCTTTTGCCGCCTTGGCCACAGACGAGTAAAAAGCAGCAAAATCGCCGGGTTTTATGTCATTGGTTGCCGTAATGGTCTGAAGGATAGCCCCGGAAGCCACCACGCTTTTCATGGCAGCAGAATCCGAATTCCGCATGGCATCAAAAAACCGGTTAATGGTTTCCCGCACGGAATCCGCTTCCCGTGTTTGAGAATAGCCGGTAAAACAGGTGAAGAATAAAACAAGGGTAATTAACTTTTTCATAGGTATAAAATTTGGCTATTTCAGATAAAGCCTGTTTTTGAAGCAAATTTCAGCATAAAAGAGAAATAAAAAAACTTATATTTGACGAATTAACAACCTGCTCTCTATGAAGAAAGTTTTTATTTTATGCCTGATCTCCTTTGCCACACAGGCCCAATCCTCATGGTTTGAAAAAGCCCGCTTCGGTATGTTTATTCACTGGGGACTCTACTCCGCCGCTGAAGGAATGTGGAAAGGGGAAAATTTACGGTACAGGAATAATTACGCCGAATGGATACGCTACCGGAACCGGATCTCCAAGGAAGAATACGGGGAACTGGCCAAGCGTTTCGACTGGGAGAATATCAACCCCGAAGAATGGGTGCTCCTGGCTAAAAAATCAGGCATGAAATACATCATCATGACCTCCAAACATCACGATGGCGTGGCCCTGTGGGATACCAAAGTAGGTAACTACTCCCTGCCTAACCTGTCGGGCTCCGGCCGCGATGTGCTCAAAGAACTGGCGGCCGCCTGCAAAAAGCACGACATGAAGCTGGGTTTCTACTATTCGCACTGGATAGACTGGGAACACCCCTACGCCTGGGATCATAACCAGGAAATAAAAGGCCGGGTGACCGACGAGCAGTTTAACCAGTACTGGCAGGAAAAGGCCATCCCCCAGCTGCGGGAGCTGCTGACCAACTACGGCGATATCGCCATCATGTGGTTTGATATGTGGATCCCCTACGAAAAAAGCATCTTCAAAAAAGAGCAGCTGGAACAAGCCGCTAACCTTATCCGGGAATTACAGCCTAACTGCCTGATTAACTCGCGGCTGGGCTTACCTGCCGACACCAAATACGTGGATTTCCAGACCCTGGGCGATAACGTTTTCGGCTCTCAATACATCACCCATCCCTGGGAAACGCCCGGGACCATAGCCCACTCCTGGGGCTATAACGGCCAGGAAAAGGAATGGAAATCCAGTGCCCAGCTCTTCAAATCGCTGATCGGGAACGTCAGCCTGAACGGTGGCTACACGCTGAATATCGGTCCGCGGGCAGACGGCTCCCTGTCGTGGGAAAGCGTATCCCGCCTGGAAGACCTGGGCAAATGGCTGGGCCATTACGGCCAGGCCGTTTATAACAATACCGGCGTGGGCCTGAGGCCTAACCAGCACGACTGGGGTAAAATAACGAAATCAGGTAACGAAGTATACCTTCACGTATTTAACTGGCCACTGGATCAGACGCTGCGGGTTTCCGGCATCACCAGCACTCCGAAAAGTGCTCAGCTGCTGCTGGAAAACGGCAAGACCCGGGAGCTGACCCTTGAGCAATGGGGCCCGCTGATGCATATCAAAGTACCCAAAAGACCGGCTGATGGTTATAATTCCATTATTAAGCTGGAATTTGATGATATCTCCCTGGATAAAAATATAGCCGCAGAATCTACCTTCGGCGGGTTTGCCCTGAATGCCTCTAACCTCTTGAATGCCGGGAATTTTACCATAAAGAAATACGACGGCACCCGGCCGGAGCGGATCATTACGGCTGCAGAACCATTGCAGTGGGAAGTCTACCTGCCTGAAGAAGGAACCTACAAAATAGACGTATCGGCCCATAATCCCTCCGCCCATCCCCTGGCCATAGAAATAAAGGTGGGAGACACCGTGCTGAAAGGCACGCTGAACCCGGACGGCAAAGTGGTGGTGGAGCCCAATGAAAAAAATTACACCGATGAATTTACCGACCGGAATTTGGGCAAAATCACCCTTAAAACGCCCGGTAAAAACAAAGTGGAATTCCGGGTGGCCGGTAACCGGGAACTATGGCTGAACCGGATCTGGATGGAAAAACAATAAGGTTATTACCACTTTATTCCGAACCGCTCCCCTAATTCCGCCAGGCTCTCCACTACTTTATCATTCAGCGGGATCCCCTGCGCCAGGCGCTCGGCTTTATAACGGCGCTCCTGGTCGCCGGGGATCTGCACGCTTTGGCCGTCTACGGCTTTTGCCGAGCGGAAGCGCGTGATCCACTTATCCATGTGGGCCTTAAACTCTTCTTTGGGGCGGAAGCCGTCTATCCGCATGGCGCCCAGGAAATGCCCCGTGCCCCTGCCTACCTGTTCAGCGGCTACTCCCTGGAAGCCGGCGGTGGCAAAGGGCGGCACCCACGGGCCGAAATTAGCCCCTGACAGCACGCCGGAGAAGATATCCACCACGGCGCCCAGCCCGTAGCCTTTGTGGCTGCCGTGCTCGCGGTCACCGCCCAGCGGCAGGAGGCCGCCACCTTCTTTCACCGCATTGGCATTATCGGTAGGATTCCCGGCCTCATCCTGTACCCACCCGATGGGCGCCTTTTCGCCTTTCCGCTGCAGGATCTCCATCTTGCCGTAGGCCACCGCTGTAGTGGCAAAATCGGCCAGGAAGGCCGGCTGTTCACCCGCCGGTACAGCCACGGCAATGGGATTGGTACCTAATAATTTTTCCCGGGAAAACGTGGGAACCACCAGGGGGGCGGCATTGGTCATGGCCCAGCCTATCATGTCTTGCTCCAGGGCCAGCGAGGCGTGGTAGCCCGCTATTCCGAAGTGATTGGAATTCTGAACGGAAACCCAGCCGGAACCGGTCTTTTTGGCCTTTTTCATGGCCAGTTTCATAGCATAAGGCGCCACCACCAGGCCCAGGCCCCGGTCACCGTCTACGGTAGCCGTGGAAGGCGTTTCGTGAATGACTTTAATCTCCGGCGCGGGGTTCAGCCGGCCGTGATCATAAAGGCGTACATAGCCGGCCAGTCGGGCCACACCGTGGGAATCCACGCCGTTCAGGTCGGCACTGACCAGGATATCGGCGGCCAGGCGGGCGTCTTTGGCCGGGCAGCCGATGGATTTGAAGACTTGTTCCGTAAACTTCCTGATTTTATCTGCTTTATACATACTCATCGTTTTATACACAGGGGCTTTTTCCATATATCCCCCTCCATACGAGTAAAGATGTGCATATTTTTTTATTTCCTGCATCAACTTTTCCTATATTTAGCATGAAAATTCAGAATATGTCAAAACCCAACCTTCCTGAAAACCACTTGTCGCGAACCCTCGGCCCGCTGATGCTGTGGGGACTTGGCGTAGGCTATGTAATCTCCGGGATGTACTTCGGCTGGAATCTCGGCCTGGAAGCCGGCGGCACCTACGGCCTGGCAGCAGCCACTTTCCTCATCATCATTATGTATGTCACTTTTACCTTTTCGTATACGGAGCTGGCCTGCGCTATTCCCAAAGCCGGAGGGGTATTTGATTACGCCACCAAAGCCCTGGGCAAAGACGCCGGGTTTATCGCCGGCCTGGCCCAGATCATTGAATTTGTCTTTGCGCCTCCGGCCATTGCTGCGGCTATCGGTGCTTATTTTCACCTGTTTTTCCCCGGCATCCCGGTCATTGCCATATCCATTGCCGCCTACCTGATTTTTACCGGGCTTAACATCTACGGCGTAAAGGCGGCGGCCACCTTTGAGCTGGTCATTACCATCCTGGCGGTGGTGGAGCTCCTGATTTTTGCAGGGGTGACCCTGCCCCACTTTGAAATGGAAAACCTGCACAAAAACCCCTTACCGAACGGCTGGGCCGGAGCCTGGGCGGCCATTCCGTTCGCCATCTGGTTTTTTCTGGCCATTGAAGGGGTGGCCAATGTGGCCGAAGAAGCCATTAATCCCCAGCGGAATGTGCTGATCGGCTTCGGTTCGGCTTTGCTCACCCTGGTGATATTGTGTATCCTGACCTTTATTTCTGCAGTGGGCATCGGCGGCTGGGAGACCATCGTTTACCCCCATCCGGGCGCTGAGCCCTCTGATTCCCCGCTTCCCCTGGCCTTATCCGTCATTACCGGTGATAACGCCTTCCTGTACCACCTCCTGATCAGCGTGGGCCTGCTGGGGCTGGTAGCCTCCTTCCACGGGATCATCCTGGCGGCGGGCCGGTCCACTTTTGAATTCGGCCGGGTCCATTATATTCCCTCCCTTTTCGGAAAAGTGCATTCCCGGTTCAAAACACCGGCCAATGCCCTGGTGATAAATATGGTCATCGGTATTATAGCCCTTCTCACCGGGAAAACCGGTGACATCATCACCATTGCCTGCTTCGGGGCCATTACGCTGTATATTTTCTCTTCGGTTACCGTACTCATTCTCCGGAAGAAGAACCCGGAATTGCCCCGGCCTTTCAAGGTACCGCTCTACCCCTGGTTCCCGGTGATTTCGCTGGTCATAGCCGTGGTGGCCATGATCGCCATGATCATTTATAATACCGGTGTGGCCCTTGTGTTTTTCCTGCTCCTTTTACTGGGATATGCCTGGTTTCATTTCTTTGTTAAACCCCGATCAATATGAACGATGAGTTAACCCGGCTTCTTGAAAAATTAAGTGCCGCCAATACCACCAAAGTAAAGCTGGCCGTTACGGACATTGACGGCATTCTCCGCGGCAAAGTGGTCAGCTTTGAGAAATTTGCTTCTATTGTCAAAAGCGGCTTCGGCTTCTGCGATGTGATCTTCGGATGGGACGCCGGTGACGTAGCCTATGACAATGCCCGCGTAACCGGCTGGCATAGCGGCTACCCCGATGCCACAGCGATCATAGACATCAGCACCTTCCGCGAAGTACCCTGGGAAGAGCAGCTCCCCTTTTTCCTGGCCGACTTCAGTACAGACGCTAACTGCGCCGAAGTATGCCCCCGTACCTTGCTGAAAAATGTCACCCAAAAAATAACCCGGGCCGGTTACCACGCCTTCTGCTCCCAGGAATTTGAATGGTTTAACCTGGAAGATAACGGCCCTGAGCTGCATAAGGAAGGCTTTAACCGCACCCGGCCTCTCACTCAGGGCATGTTTGGCTACTCCGTGTTAAGAGCCTCCCAGAACAGCGCCTTTTTTCACGACCTGTTTGACCTCCTCGGGCAGTTTGGCGTTCCGCTGGAAGGCATTCATACCGAAACCGGGCCCGGGGTGTACGAAGCGGCCATTACCTATTCTGAAGCCCTGGAAGCCGCAGACCGGGCCGTGCTCTTTAAATCAGGGGTCAAAGAAATAGGGCACCGCCACGGTATTCTGCCCACGTTTATGGCTAAATTTCACGAGTCGCTGCCGGGCTGCAGCGGCCATGTTCACCAGAGCCTGTGGACGGCCGACAAAGCAAAAAACCTTTTCTATGACGCCGATGCCCCTCATCATATCAGCGCCCTGATGGAAAGTTATATAGCAGGGCAGCTCTACTGTCTTCCCTTTATCCTGCCCATGTTTGCCCCTACAGTAAACAGCTATAAGCGACTGGTGGAAGGCGCCTGGGCCCCTACCACGCTTACCTGGGCGGTGGATAACCGTACCACGGCCCTGAGGGCATTGCCCGGAAGCTCCAAAAGCACCCGCCTGGAAACCCGGGTGGTGGGCTCCGATTCCAACCCTTACCTGGCCATTGCGGCCTGCCTGGCCGCCGGGTTCTATGGCGTACAGCAAAACATGAAGCTGACTACCCCGGCCAGCATCGGAAACGGTTATGCCGACCGGAAAAACGGGCTGCTGCCCGCTAACCTTTGGGAAGCTACCCAGGCCATGAAAAATTCAGCGGTGGCGAAGGAACTGTTCGGCGAAAAATTCGTTGAGCATTTTACAGGCACCCGGGAATGGGAATGGAGGCAGTTCAGCAAAGTAGTAACCGACTGGGAACTAAAACGTTATCTTGAAATAATTTAAATTTTTATATGGACTTCAATACAGTGCGTCAATACAATTTCCCCACTACCATCCGGTTTGGGGCCGGTGCAGCTAAAGAGCTGCCCGCTTATTTAAAATCCCACCATCTTAAAGCTCCGTTAATTGTTACTGACCCGGTGGTGGCCCAGCTGCCCTTTTTTAAAGCGATCATCACCGACCTGCAGAAAAACGGCATCAGTACGGAAGTATTCTCTGACATCCATAAAAACCCGGTGAAATCAGACGTGTACAAAGGCACCGAGGTGTGGGATAATACCGGGCGCGACAGCGTGGTGGGAATCGGTGGGGGCGCCGGCCTGGACGTGGCCCGGGCCATTGTGCTCCGGATTTACCACCGCGAAGACCTCTTCAAATACGATGACCTGATCGGCGGAGACGTGTATGTCACTAACGATGTACCCCATTTTATTACCGTGCCTACTACCTCCGGAACCGGCTCGGAAGTAGGCCGCAGCGCCATTATTGCCGACGATGAAACCCATCAGAAGAAGATCCTGTTCTCGCCTAAGCTGATGGCGCAGGTCGTATTTGCCGATCCCCTCCTGACCATGGATATCCCCGCGGCCATCACCGCCGCTACGGGCATGGATGCCCTCACGCATAACCTGGAGGCTTACCTGGCTAAAAATTACCATCCCATGTGCGACGGCATCGCGCTGGAAGGCATGAAGCTGGTGCACGGGGCTATTGAGAGAGCTACCTTACGCCCGGACCTGGAATCCCGCGCAGAAATGCTCCTGGGTTCCATGATGGGGGCCATTGCCTTCCAGAAAGGGCTGGGCGTAGTGCACTCGCTGGCGCACCCGCTATCGTCTCTTTTAGATACCCACCACGGCCTGGCCAATGCCGTTAACCTGCCCTACGGGATGGAGTTTAACATAGCCGGCTTTGAAGATAAATTCCGGAATATAGCCCGCCATCTGGAGCTCAAAAATGAATCCGGCGAAGGCGTGGTGCAGGACCTGGCCGAACTGAACAGCCGCATAGGCATCCCGGCCCGGCTCAGGGAGATCGGCGTAAAAGAAGAGCATATTGAGACCCTCGCTGACCTGGCCCTGGCGGATTTTGCCCACCCGAATAACCCCAAGCCGGTGACCCGGGAAGATTTTAAAACCCTGTACCTGAAAGCCTGGTAGTCCATGAAATCGCTGACCATAGGCCTGACAGATTGCAGCAAGTACGATCTTTACAATAACTGGATCCTGAACTACCATCCGGAGGTAAAAACTTTGCGTTTAAGCTGGAAAGACGACAGTTTTTCGCAGATAAGCGCCTGCCACGGGATAGTACTGACCGGCGGGGAAGATGTGCATCCCCGCTTCTATGACCGGCCGGAATGGCTGCCCTACTGCCACGCCGATGACGTGAATGAAGAGCGGGACGAACTGGAATGGAAAGTACTGGAATATTCCCAGAGCCACGAACTGCCCGTACTGGGCATCTGCCGCGGGCTCCAGGTAGCCAATGTGTTTTTCGGCGGTACGCTGATCCCGGACATTCCCACCTGGGGAAAGTTTAACCACAGCAAGATGCCGGACAACACTGACCGATACCACGGCGTAAAAGTAGACCCGGCCTCCGCCCTGTTCCGGCTGGTACAGGAAAAAGAGGGGTGGATCAACAGTAACCACCACCAGAGTGTGGAGAAAGTGGGGCACGGACTGATCGTTTCTGCCTTATCGGAAGACGGCGTGGTGGAAGCCCTGGAGCGATGCACGCCCGGGCCACACCTTTCCCTGGTGCAGTGGCACCCTGAGCGCATGAACGACCAGCAGAGTCCTTTTGTTAAAAATATACGCCAGGCTTTCTTTGAAGCCTGCTTATCCCGATAGAAACAATGAAAATCATTAATCCCTTTGACGAATCCGTCATCGCTGACGTACAGGAAGACACCCGGTCTTCCATATCCGAAAAATACCGGGCCGTAAAAAATGGCCAGCAAAAATGGGCCCTGGTGCCTTTAAAAGAGCGTATTGCATGCATTTCGCGGTTTTGCGGGCTGCTGGAAGAAGAAAAAGACACCCTGGCCCTTACCCTCACGCAGGAAATGGGAAAACCCCTGTGGCAGTCGCAGAATGAGCTGGCCGGTGCCCAAAGCCGCATCCGCTTTTTTATAGAAAACAGTGAAAAATGGCTGGCTGACGAGTGGATCACCGAAGAAGCGGCCACCCGCGAGAAAATCGTCTACGAGCCGCTGGGCGTGATCGGGAACATCTCCGCCTGGAACTACCCTTACCTGGTGGGTGTGAACGTATTTATCCCGGCGCTGATCGGCGGAAATGGCGTGCTCTACAAACCCTCGGAATACGCCACCCTCACCGGCGCGCATATTCAGCGCCTGCTGTATAAAAGCGGCATCCCGGAAGACGTTTTCGTACTGGTAGCCGGAAAAGCAGAAGCCGGCCAGGCTCTGCTGGACCTGCCTTTAGACGGTTACTATTTTACCGGTAGCTTCAAAACCGGGCAGTATATCGCCTCCCAGGTGGCCGGGCGGCTGGTTCCGGTGCAACTGGAACTAGGCGGCAAAGACCCCCTGTATGTGGCTGATGACGTGGCAGACCTCCGCCAGGTGGCCGAAGCCGCCCTGGAAGGCGCTATGTATAATAACGGGCAGAGCTGCTGCGCGGTAGAGCGCATCTATGTGCATGAAAATATCTATGAGCCTTTCGTGGAAGCTTTCGCCGAAGCCACCCAAAAAATGAAAACCGGGGATCCCGCCGCCGAAGGAACGGAAATAGGCCCGCTAAGCCGGAAAGAGCAGCAGGCCTTTTTAACGGACCAGGTCAGCGACGCCCTGAGCAAAGGCGGCAGGCTGCTGGCAGGCGGACACGCCATAGCGGGTAAAGGCTATTTCTTTGAACCCACCGTTATAGCAGACGCTGATCATACCATGAAAATCATGACCGAGGAATCCTTCGGCCCCGTGATAGGCATCCGGAAAGTCAGTTCAGACGAAGAGGCCCTGGAGCTGATGCAGGATACGCCTTACGGGCTTACTGCGGCGGTGTACTCCAGCAGTGAGGAAAGAGCTCACCGCCTGTTTTCCCGGCTCAATACGGGCACGGTGTACTGGAACTGCTGCGACCGCGTAAGCGCGGGCCTGCCGTGGTCCGGGCGTAAAAACAGCGGCCTGGGCGCCACTTTATCGCACCTGGGCATCCGGGCCTTTGTGCAGCCTAAAGCGTATCACCTGAGGGGATAACCCGGCGGGCTGCCGCCACGGGAGTCACCGACTTCAGGTCTTTCAGGAAGCGGTCTACGGCTTCTTCCGGCGTAGCCCAGGAAGTCACTAAACGAAGAGCTGAATGGTCTTCATCCAGCTCTTCCCACTCGAAAAACTCGTACTTCTCCGCCAGTTTTTTGATCTGGCTGTATTTCAGAATGGGAAACACCTGGTTACTTTCTGCCGGACAAAGAAACCGGTAGCCCAGGTTCTGAAAAGCCGTGGCTATTTTAGCCGCCATGGCGTTAGCGTGTCGCGCCAGGTTAAAGATAAGGTCGTCGGTAAAAAGGGTATCAAACTGCGCTCCCAGCACCCGGCCTTTGGCCAGCATGGCGCCCCTTTGCTTGATATTGTATTGAAAATCGATCTGAAGCGCCGGGTTCACTACCACGATAGCCTCACCCAGAAGGGCACCGCATTTGGTTCCGCCAATATAAAATACGTCACAGAGGCCCGAAATATCGGCCAGGCTGAGTCCGCTGGCTACTAGCGCCATGGGTAGCCGGGCGCCGTCTATAAAGACCAGCAGATCGTTTTTGGAGCAATAGTGATAAATATCCTCCAGCTCCTCCCGGGAATACACTGTACCCAGCTCGGTGGAGTTGGAAAGGTACACCAGTCGCGGCTTTACGGTATGATATTTCGGAAACTTCATCAGCAGGCGGGCTATACCGGACACGCTAAGCTTGCCGTCGTCACTTCTGACATATTCTATCTTATGCCCGGTGGCTTCAATGGCCCCCGCCTCATGGGTATTGATGTGGCCGCTTTCTGCGGAGATCACGGACTCGTAAGGCTTCAGCAGCGCCGCTATCACCAACAGGTTAGCCAGGGTGCCACCGGCCACCAGGTGGACATCCACGTTCTCATTTTCGCAGGCCGCCTTAATCTTGGAAACGGCCCTGGCCGACAGCTCGTCGTTCCCGTACCCGGCCTGCTGGGAAAGATTGGATTTCGCCAGATTTTCCAGGATCAGGGGGTGGCAGCCCTCGCTGTAATCGTTCAGAAATTTATATTTCATGAGACACTATTTAGCCGTAAAACAAAAGAACTCTCATTTCTGAGAGTTCTTTGAGCCCCCTATCGGGATCGAACCAATGACCTACTGATTACAAATCAGTTGCTCTACCAGCTGAGCTAAGGAGGCGTTCCTTATTTTGGTGGTGCAAAATTATGCACGGGATAGATATCCTCCAAACTATTTTTGATCTTTTTTTTAGTTCGCCGCCACGATTAACCGGAGCTTCGCGTTCAGCTCTTTCAGCTCGGCTTCTCCCTTATCGATCTTCTTCTGGTACTCGGCCCGAAGCTTGTCGGCATTTTTGGAATAGCCGAAGAACTCCAGGTTATTTTTAGTCAGCGTGATCTCGTCTTCCAGCGTCTTGATCTTCCGGCGGAGCTCGCTTTCGGTCTTGTTCAGGTTTCCGCCTGACTTCAGCACCACCTCGGCTTCGTTCTGCATCATGAGCTTGTCTTTTTCCGACTTCTCCAGTCCGCTGGCTGATTTCACATACGAGTTAATAGCTTTAATAAACCGGTCCTGGATGGGCTTCATCTCCTTTCTCGGCACAAAACCGATGGCATTAAAGGCCTTCTTGAACTCCGGTAGACGACCCAGGTTAGTTTCGCCTTCGGATACCAGCTTCTCTATTTCCTCACAGATAGCAGTTTTGGCGGCCAGGTTCTTGTCGTATTCCGAATCCTGGACCTTGCTCTCGTCACGCTTGTTATTGAAATAGGTATCGCATGCGGCCTTAAATTCTTCAAACAGACTGTCTTTGTATTTTTCCGGCACGTGGCCTATGGTCTTCCATTTTTTCTGGAGGTCAATGATCCGGTTCGTATTCGGGGCCGAATAATCGCCTTTTTCCAGGATCTCCTTCACCTGCTGTACCAGCTCGCTCTTAGCTTTGTAGTTCGCCTCCCGCTTAGCTTCCAGCTTCGCAAAAAACTCACTTTTGTGTTTAAAAAACTGCTTAAGCGTGCTCCAGAAGCTTTTGCTCACCTCTTTTCCTTTCTCCCGGGGCATTCCGCCTTTAATGGCGTTCCACTGATCCTGGATGGCCTGTACCTCGCGGGTTTTGGCGTTCCACTCGTTGATGGAATCGCTGTTAAATTCCAGGTAGGCCTGGAGGTTAGCCAGCAGCTGGTTTTTGGCCTTTAATACTTCTTCGGAAAGCTCCGAGCTCTCTTTCTGCAACTCACGCTTCTTATCGTAAATCACATCAAAAGCCTTTTTCAGCCGCTCCCAAAGCACATCCTGCTCTTCTCTCGGGCCCGGGCCGATGTGCTTGTACTCCTGCAGCAGCTCATTCGCTTTCTTCAGGGTAACGTTATTGATGGGCGTAGCTTCCAGTACCTGGGCGATCTCCTCGATCTTCACCACCACGGCCTCTTTTGCCTCAATATTCTTCTTCCTGTCCAGGTCTTTCAGCTCATTCTGGATGCTCCGGATATCAAAATACCGGTCTACCAGGGCATTATAGGCCGACCACAGCGAGCCGTTATGCGGCGAATTGATATTGCCGGCATTCTTCCACTCGGTCTGGAGGCCTTTAAACGCTTCCCAGTTATTTTTAGATTCGCCGCGTTCTTCCGTGTCTACGATATCCCGTAGCCGCTGAAGCAGGCGGGTCTTCACTTCGAAATAATCTTCTTTCTCACGCTCCAGTTTATGGAAGAAAGCCTGCCGCTTCTCCCGGATCTGGATCATGATGCCTTCAAAACGGATCGAAAAATTATCGTTCCGGAATTCAAAGCCCTCATCCGATCCGTTCTCGGCGATATAGCCGGCCAGCGCCTCGCTCTTCTCCTGCTGGTGAATTTCATCAAAAGCACTGCGCACCACTTTCAGAGCATTATCAATATTCTTCACGTCCGCCACCGTGAGGGTGCGGGCATTCATGGATTCCAGCAGGCGGTCAGCCAGGTCAACGAAGTCTTTCTTGGAATAATGGGAAAAGTCTTCGTCAATTTCAAGGATAGGTTCCGATTCTTCTTCGATCTCCTCTATAGCTTCCAGGTCTGCAGAAGTACCGGCCGTTTCTTCTACCGGCACAGGCGTTTCGCCCTCCGCAGCAGAAGAAGGCTGCTCCACAGATGTGTCAGAAACTTTTTTCCCCTCATTAATGTCTTCCATTTTTTTCGGTTCTAAACTTGACTCGCTCATTTAATCGAAATGATAGTTACTTTTGTGAAAAAGCAAAATTAATAATAATATTCAAACACCTACAGAAAATTTACATGAACAGCAAAGATATTTCAAATCTTCGGATTCATTATGAGAAATCCGGGCTCTCTGAAGCCAGCGCCCCCGCTTCTCCCCTTGATCTCTTCCACAGTTGGTTTGCCGGGGCCCTTCAGGGCGGGATCCGTGAACCTAACGCCATGGTACTTTCTACCGTTTCGGAAAACCGGCCGCACGCCCGGGTGGTACTGCTGAAAGGCGCCTCCGAAGAAGGTTTTGAATTTTATACCAATTACAACAGCCATAAAGGCGCGCAGCTGGCCACGAATCCGTATGCCGCCCTTACCTTCTTTTACGACCTGCTGGAGCGGCAGATCCGGGTAGAAGGCGTGATCCGTAAGCTCTCTGCCGACCGGTCGGACGCCTATTTTCATTCCCGGCCCAGGGGCAGCCAGATCGGCGCCTGGGTCAGCCACCAGAGTGAAAAAATCAGCTCCCAGCAGGCACTGGAAGAAAAACAGAAGTTCTACGAAGAGAAATTCAAAGACCTGGAGGTCATTCCCCGACCTGACCATTGGGGCGGCTATCTCCTGGTTCCGGAGTCGGTGGAATTCTGGCAGGGAAGACCTAACCGACTGCATGACCGGCTGCTGTATACGCGGGAGGGGGATTCATGGGGGATTTCCCGGCTGAGTCCGTGAGGGGAGTGAAAAGCTAGAAGCGGTCTGCCGCTGAGGTGAAAAGCTAAAAGTGAAGGTACATTTAGTCCCGCCGCGGCGGGCGCTTTTAGTTTTTAGTTTCTATTGCGGCGGCTTCTACGCTATTTACTTCCGGTTTCTCATTTTCCGGCTTCTCATTCATCCGGAAACTTTCGGCATTACTTTCCAGCAGTTTCCCGTGCTTTAGCGCCAGGATGCTTTCCCGGGTGGGTTTCTCGGAGATCCGGTACTTAAAATCTTCAAAACGGGATTCCGACTCGGTGATCTCACCCGGCGGCACGAGGCGGGAGTCTACGTCGCCGTAGAAATAGATATCCTCCAGCTCATCATTGGCAAAAATGAATTTCATGGAGGAGCATTGGGAGAGGTCTAGCCCCACTATTTTGTATTTTTCATCCAGGATAAAGTACTTGGACTCTGCGTTTCCGTAAATATGGATCTGCTTCAGTTGGGAGCTGTCGGTGAAGTAAGCATTCATGTTCCGCCCCTTGATCTGGTTAAAATTCAGGAGGCTGTCCTGCTCAATAATAAAGCAGTTTCGCACCATTTCCATCCGGTTTATCCGGTTATTCTTCAGGAATACGTCAATGGAATCCGCCTTGATCTGGTTACGCCGGTGCCACAGTACGGGTTCTTTATAATAGCCCACGGTGGAGTCCATGGCATTGTAGATCAGGGAATCGGAAATGCTCTGCATATCGGCCCGGTGCACCTTTACATGGCCCGTGGCAATGATAAACTGTACATCTTCCCGGGAGGGTTCCTTTTTCGGGGTGTTTTTCAGGGTGTCGGAGGATATGGGCAGGGCGGAGCCGGGTACCGAAGGAGGCGCAGAAGCCTTAACGGTAGAATCTGTGCCTGCCTTAGCAGTGTTTATGATCGTAGGTTTCGCTGCTCCGGAGCCGGCCTTTACCGTGGCTAGAGAATCCGTCTTCACGGGAATCGTACCCAAAGTTTTCGTGGCGGCCGTATTTGATAACGAATCCTTACTCGTAGAAGTCCCCCCCGTCGTATCTTTTGCCACACTTAGGGAGTCATCGCCCGGCTTCATCGCCCCCACCTTCGGCTTCTCAATGATCCGCAGAGAATCACTGGCAATCAGCGCCGCCCGGTTCCGGGAGAGGTATTGGCTGATGGTGGAGCCATTGATCTTGGTGATGCCCTGGCTTCCCACGCGTATTCCCTCGTCGCCCACCGTGATCAGGCTGTCGGTTTTAGACACAAACACCACATTCCCCCGGGCCCAGCCGAAATCCTTGGCGCTGTCGTAATTCAGCGTATCGCCGATCAGTATATATTTTTCATTGTCCACCTTGGAGCGGCCGCTGAAATAAGACTCTTTGGTCTGGATATTGTACCAGCCCCGCTCGGCCGTCACGTTGCCGTTCTCGCCGCGTATGGTGGTAAAGGTCTTGAAAATGGCTTTTTTGGTGTGGGTATCGTAATCCATGGAGTCGGTGCACACTACAAACTTCGGGTGCATCACCTCCACATCGCCGATGTAATTGAAATACTTGGTGTTCGTGTTGTAATAGCCGGTATTGCTGGTAAGCCGGCTGGAATCCTGCATGATCTCGCCGGGCACGGGATAATACGCCATGCCGTTCGCCATGTTATAGATCACCTTGCGGGTTCTCAGGGTCACTTTTTTGTCGCGAAGCACCACACTTTTCCCCCAGATGGTGGCTATCCGGGTGTTCCCTTCGTAATGCAGGGTATCGCCTACAATGGTCAGGGTGTCGCCCTGGTTGATCTTGATGTTCCCGAACGCCTCCATCACGTTCGTGCTGGTGTTCTGAATAGCTTTATCGGTTCCCATCAGCACGCCCTGGTGGCGGAAGATCACATGGCCGGTGAAGGTCTGCACCTGCATATTGGTCAGGTTCACGCCTTCCTGGATATCGGAATTCAGCACCTCCACAATGCTCTGCTGACCTGCCGGCGGGGGCGGGTTAAGCGGCTTCTGGGCAAAAGCCCAAACGGGCATGGCGGCCAGCAGGAAATATCGGAACGCACTTTTCATCAGGCAAAAATAACGCATGAAAAGGTTTAAAATTTGTTCCCGGCTCTAATTTCATGTATATTTTTTGAGTAAAAGGCAAAGATTTAAACCATCTTTGTGCTTATTCGTTCCGGGCGAATTATTCTTATGCTACGCGATATCTTCCAAAAAACCGTTTCCGCCCATGATCTTTGCCAGAAGACGCACAGGATTCTTGTGACCGTCAGCGGCGGCAAAGATTCCATGGCGCTTCTGCATCTTTTCCTGGCGGAAGGGTATGCGGTGGAAGTGGCGCATGTAAATTTTAAACTGCGGGGAGCTGATTCCGATGCCGACGAGCACCTGGTGGCGGCTTTCTGCCGGGAGCGCAGCGTGCCCTTTCATACCCGCAGTTTTGACACCAAAGCCTATGCCGCGCAGCAGGGCTGGTCTACCCAGATGGCCGCCCGTGCGCTTCGCTATGCCTGGTTTGAGGAACTGGCCGCAGAACGGGAGCTGCACCGGGTAGCCACCGCCCACCACCTCCACGATAACCTCGAAACCCTTTTATTGAATTTTACCAAAGGAACCGGCCCCCGCGGCCTGACGGGCATCCCTGTAAAGACCGGTGTTATCATCCGGCCCCTGCTTTACGCCCGCCCGGAGCAGATCATGGCCTACCTGGAGCAGAACGGCATCCCCTGGCGGGAAGACCTCTCTAACCACGACGATCACTACCAGCGAAACCGCCTCCGTAACCGCGTAATTCCCCTGTTAAAGGAGATCAATCCCGGGCTGGAGCATACGTTCTCGGTAAACCTGGAGCGCTTCCGGGACCTGGAAACTGTTTTTAACCAGGCTCTGAACCGCTTTGAGGCCACCCTTATTAAAACAGGGAAAGAGATCCGGATCCCGCTGACAGCACTGGCCGCTGCACCCGGCATCACCCTGGTGCTGGAAGAATTCCTGAAACCCTATGGCTTTAACCGACAGGATACCCTGCTGGTGTTGGACATTTCAGAAACCGGGAAAAAGGTGCTCTCTCCTACCCATACCCTCACGCGGGAAAGAGATCACTGGCGGCTTAGCCCAAAACGGGAAGAAACGGCCACGGAGATCCTGATCCCGGAAACAGGCATTTTCGCGGTGGGGGAACGGCGTCTTTCCGTAACCCTGGCCGCTGCAGCTACGGTTAACCCGGATTATTCCAACCCTTACACCGCCTGGCTGGACGCCGATAAAATATCCTGGCCCCTCCGGATGCGGCCCTGGAAAGACGGCGACCGTTTCATTCCCTTCGGCATGAAAGGCAGCAAGCTGGTTTCCGATTACCTCAAAGACTGCAAAATCAGCGCTTCGGAAAAGAAAGACCAGTGGGTGGTGGAAGATTCAAAAGGAATCCTCTGGCTGGCGGGGCACCGTATTGCGGATCCGTACAGGATCACGGCCTCTACGCAGAAAGTGCTACATCTGGAATTGGGGGAATAGCGGGCATCTTTCTAATACCAGGTGGACGAATAACCGCTATTGGCTACTGGTAATTAGCCGGGCGGTGAACCGCTATTAAAAGTTAGTCGGGCGGTGAACCGCTGTCAGAAGTTAGCGCCTCAACGACCAGCCACGAGGCAACCGTCCTTCCCCCGGCAAATAATCTAATCACTAAAAACTACCACCCAAATCCCTCCTAAAAATTACTTCCAGGCACAAAATTCACCTGTTCCGTAATTTGAAGCGCGCACCTGCTGGTGCTTTGGCCCTTAAACACTATTTTTGTACTTTACTTTTACGGATGCTTAAGAATCTGACCATCAAAAACTACGCCCTGATAAAAGAACTGGAGATCCGGCCGGATCCGGGCCTGAACATCATTACCGGTGAAACAGGGGCGGGAAAGTCGATCATGCTGGGAGCCCTGGGCCTCCTGATGGGTAACCGCGCAGACGTAAAAGCCCTGTTCAGCGAAGACGAAAAATGCGTGGTGGAGGGCACTTTTGACCTCTCCGGCCGTGACCTGGAAAAGTTTTTTGAGGAAAACGATATCGATTACGACACCACCACCCTCATCCGCCGGGAAGTGGCCCCTTCCGGAAAATCACGGGCTTTTGTCAATGACCAGCCCGTTACACTGGATGTGCTGAAAGAGCTGGGTGACCAACTGATGGACATCCATTCCCAGCACGATACCCTGCTCCTGGCCGCCCAGGCTTTCCAACTGAACCTGCTGGACCTGTATGCACAGAACCAGGCCGTTTTCCGGGAGTTTTCCGACCGCTACACGGCTTTCCGCAAGGTGGAAAAAGCCCACGACGAGCTGGTCAGCCACGCCGCGCAGCTCCGGCGGGAGTTTGATTACAATGCCTTCCTCCTGAGCGAGCTCACCGCATTGGCTCCGGAAAATATAGACCAGGCCGAACTGGAAAATGAGCAACAGGTACTGGAAAATGCCGAAGAGATCAAGCGCCGGCTGGCGCAGGCCTACGACAGCCTGAATTACCCCGAAATGCCCGCCCTGCAACTGCTGAAAGACGGGGTTCAGGCCCTGGGTTCTATTTCGGAACTATCGCCACAGTACCAGGCGCTGCGTAACCGACTGAACAGCTCGCTGATAGAGCTGCAGGACATTTCCCAGGAACTGGAAGTGGAAAATACGCGGGTGGAAACCGACGACGCCCGCCTGGAGATCATTCAGGATACCCTCAGCAATCTCTACAAATTGCAGAAAAAACACCAGGTAGAAACCACCGCCGAACTGATCACCCTGAAAAATGAGCTCAGTGCCAAAGTAGACACCGTGCTGAACCTCTCAGAGGAGATTGAAAAGCTGGAAAATGAAAAGAAAGCAGCGGAAGAAGCGGCCACCGAAGCCGCCGGCCGGCTATCCGAAACCCGGAAAGCGCACGGAGCACGTTTACAGCAGGAAATAACCGCCCTGCTGACCGAACTGGGCATCCCGAACGCCGTTTTTGAGATCGACTTCCGGGAAAAACCGCTTTCCGCCGACGGCGCCGATACCGTCACCTTCCGGTTCTCGGCCAACAAAGGCAGCACGCCCAAGCCCCTGAAAGAAGTGGCCTCCGGGGGGGAATTCTCGCGGGTGATGCTGGCGCTGAAGTATATCCTGGCCCAGAAAACCCAGCTGCCTACCATCATCTTTGACGAGATAGACACCGGTATATCCGGCGAAGTGGCCGTGAAGGTAGGAAACCTCCTGCGCGACATGGCCCGATCCCTGCAGGTCCTGGCCATCACCCACCTGCCCCAGATAGCCGGCAAGGGCAGCAGCCACTTCTTTGTTTATAAAGATGATGCGGAAGAAAAAACCGTGAGCCGCATGAAAAAACTCAGTGAAGAAGAGCGGGTGAATGAGATAGCGGTGATGATCGGTGGACAAAATCCGTCGGTCAGTGCAATGAATAGTGCCCGTGAATTGTTAAGCTTATAGAATCAAATGACGAAAAATATGAAATTCCTGAAATATGTCCTTCCGGCACTCCTGGTTTTCACGCTATCCTGCAAGAGCGGGTCATCCGCTGAACTGAAGCAGCTCTACGATGAGCTCGTGAAGGGGCATGATGAAGTAATGCCTAAGTCCATGGCAATCCCTTCCATCCGGGAAACCATGATCAAAGCCGTGGAAAATGCACCCGGGGAAAAGAAGAACGAAGCCCTGGACATCTCCACCCGCATGCTGAAAGCCGAAGACGGCATGAACGAGTGGATGGTGAAATTCGGAGACGCCATTAATGCGGAAGAAGACGAGGTTAAAAAGCTGAATACCTATAAAAAACTGCACGAGGAGATCCTCCGTCTGAAAGCCGATACTGACTCCTCCATCAGCGATGCCAAAAAGCTAACCGCAGAATTTCAATGAAAAAGGCCGGTATTTTTATCCTGGGGCTATTTTTACTGGCCTGTGGCCGGCAGAACAGGGAACTCCCCTACCTGGGCCCGCATGAGGTGAATGCCGCCGGTGACTCGGTCTACCATAGCATTCCCGACTTCAGTTTTGTGAACCAGGACGGTGACACCCTGACCCAGGCCGCGGTGGCCGGTAAAGTGTATGTAGCCGATTTCTTTTTCTCCACCTGCCCCACCATCTGCCCCCTCATGAAGACCCAGATGCTGCGGATCTATGACAAATTTAAGGGCAATGACTCCCTCATGATCCTGTCGCACTCCATTAACCCCCGCTACGATACCCCGGAGGTTTTGAAGAAATACCGGGAAAAGCTGGGTGTACATTCAGATCAGTGGCAGTTCCTGACCGGCACCCAGACGGATGTTTACAAGCTGGCCCAGAACAGCTACCTCACTTCGGCCCTGGAAGACTCTTCCGCCGTAGACGAGGGCGGCTTTATTCACAGCGGGGCATTTGTGCTCATCGACAAAGACAGACACATCAGAGCTATTTATGACGGCACTAAAGAAAAGGAAGTGGATAAGCTTATGGCTGATATTGAGCGGCTTTTGCATAGCCGTTAATGCCTGCAAATCCGAACAGCAGATCCGCTACGAGCAGTTCGTGATTTCCGGTAAAAACCTGTACGAGAACCACTGCGCCAACTGCCACGGTAAAAATGGCGAAGGGCTCCGTAACCTCTATCCTGCCCTCACCTCCTCTTCAAAGCTGGGTGAAACGGCCTACCTCACCTGCCTCATCCAAAACGGCAGCACGGGGAAAGAAGTGAATATGCCCGCAAACCCCGCGCTCTACGCCATAGACATTGCCCAGGTCATCACTTACCTGAATGACCGCTGGGGCGAGAAGAAGATCACGGAAACGGAGGAAGTGGCGAAGGTGAAGTGTTAAAGATACGATAACCAAAATTGATAAAACCCTCCCACTGGAGAACTCCAATAGTATCCGGAGAGACTATAATACCTCAAAAGACACCGCAGATATTTATTACCGGGATTTATAACGGGCGGCTGTTCACTGAACCTCAATGCCCCGTAGTATCCACTATGGTTCGGATAGAGTCTACCACCACCGTGCCCCTCGACTTCCGGAGCGTGTACCTGGAAAAGTCCTGCTCGGCATCCATGCCGCCCAGGGCCGTAAAGTTTTCTTTGGGGGTTTTGATCACTACCTTTTTTTCAGAATAGATTTTGCCGGTACCGGGATTCCAGAACAGCTCTTCGGTGGCCAGGGATTGATTCTCACGGGTATTATTGACCAGCACATTGCCCTGCATCTGGTAAATATTCTCACTTTTGCGGTAACGGGCCGAGTCGCCCCGTACACGGGAATACTCCACCCCGGTTTTTTTATCGACAAACGTAATGTAAACCGGTTTGGGGTAAAACTCTTCCCCGGTGGCGTACCGGAGCTGCTTGGCGGTGGTCATCTTGATCCGTACATAACCGGAATCGCTGTGCACCACGTTAATGTCATCCGCTTCCAATACAGGCCCCAGGTAATCTATTTTTCCTTTGAGCTCATTTTCTTTCTCCTGGCAGGAGAAAATGAGTACGGAAATAAGTAGTATCCAAAAGCTTTTCATGTGTATCTTGTTTAGCTTTGAGCCTTATTCATTGGCCACCAGCTGACTACCTCCCGGTGCGCTTTTAACTCATGACTCAAGGCTCATAGCTACCGGCACTATTGAATTCTCGGCCTGTGGAACCAGTCGCGCATCAGCGAGAAGCTCATGGAGATCCGGGCGTAATTTTCTTTCACCAGGTTATTGTCCAGCGTACCGCGCCTTCCTACGGCCAGCGCCCAGTCTACGTAGCTTCCGCCTTTACCCAGCGGCATAGACATCCCCAGGGAAAAGCTGTTATCCTTCACCTGGATGCCGTTCATGTAATAAGGTGTGGTAACCGACTTGAATCCGGCCCGGTAAAATACCTGGTTAAAATAGGCAGTGGAGTTCACGTTAGGGATCCACTCTACCCCGAAGTTCATTTCTTTACTGTTCCGGAGAGTCTGTGCTGCCCGGGTATCAAACGGCCGGCTGATGCCTTCCCAATCCGTAAAACCGTATTCCGCGGCCAGGACCCATTTATAGGTTTTTTCCAGGCTCAGCCCCACTTTATACCGTGCAGGGATAGTGGTGGTCTGGTTACGGATAACCAGGGTATCCGGTGCACCGGAAGGGATCATGCCGTTAGTTCCCTCCACCAGCAGCTGGTGGATGTTCAGGTATTCGCCTTTCAGGTTATTGCCCATCTGGTAGGTAGCTCCTACATTGGCCTTCCATTTCTTATTCAGCTTTTGCTGGTAAGCCACGCCTCCTTTTAATGATGCTCCTTTCAGACTGCTCCGGCCGGTATAACGATTATACTGCATGGAGGGGCTGATAAACAGGCTGGTGGTATCCCTCACCACATTCCCGAAATAATATTGTGCCTCCACACCGGCATGCAGCCCGCGAGCCAGCGTAAACGAGTTCGTAAGCCCCACTTTGGATAGCCCGCCGTAATCACTGAATGTATAGCTGCTGATGGCGGAAGATCCTCCGGAAAAAGGCTTCCGCAGGTAATTCTCATTATCTACCACACTGTAGGGCCGGAAGCTCACGCCCACTGTCCACTGCCTCAGTACGGGGAAAGCCATGGAGAGGTTCGACAGGTTCATGCCGAAATCCTGTGACAGGCTGTTACCCTGTTCCAGGTTTCGGAAATACCCGTTTCCGCTCACATTAAAGGCCACGTATTTCAGGCCGTTCACTACCCGGTCTTTGCCCACCAGGGCAGGGTTTAAGGCATTGATATAGAATGTATTGCCAAAAGACACCCCGGTGCCGCCCATCATATCCTGTACGGCGTTGGTTTCATCGCTCAGCTCGCCGATACCTACGGCTGAATAGGGGCTCCGCCCCTGGCCCTGGCCGAAAGACAAATGATGAAATCCCAGAAATAATAAAAGAAAATAGTGTCTAAACTTCAGCGACATTGTAAAGTAATATTCGTATTAAACCTTCCAAAACCAGATTTGGAGCTGCAAAGGTCGGATATTTTATTTGAGTTTCAAAGTGCGGGGCATCACCGCCACACAATAAAACTACCGGATTATAAGATTCCTGGTAACTCCCGATCATTCCGTTCAGTTCGGCCACCATACCGTTCAGTACCCCGCTTCTCAGGCAGGCTTCGGTATTGGTACCCACCAGTGCCGGAATGTCTGTTGCATCTACTAACGGAAGTTTCTTTGTAAAAGTATGTAAAGCATTAAATCTCATTTTCCGGCCCGGCGATATCACCCCGCCCACAAACGCATTCTCCGCGGAAACCAGGTCGTACTTCACCGCCGTACCGATATCCACGATCAGGCAGTTCCGGTCATGGAAGCGCCCGTTAGCCCCTACCGCTGCCGCCAGGCGGTCATAACCCAGCGTTTCCCGGCTCTCGTACGCATTTTTCAGGGGCACCGGCGTGGCCGGGCTCAGGAGGATCTTCCGGCGGAAACCGGCAAAGATCGCCTTAAGCTCTTCTTCAGAATGCGCCACGGAGGCCAGGATCACCGGTGTATCCGCATACGCGCCGGTATCCGCCGCCGCCTCGTAAGCCGAGCCGTATCTTTTCACCTTCACCAGGCGGGTATCCTCAAAGAAACCCGCCTTAACAGACGTATTTCCGGCATCAATGACCAGGTATTTCAAATCCCAATTACTTTTAAAAACAAAAATACGGATAAGCCGGCCGTCTTTTCTACTCCGGCCCCGTTTTGTTCCAATAAAATTTCCTATCTTGTGGCCTCCAAAACTTAAAAATTAAACCTTAAAAAAATATGTCTAAAGTCAAAGTAGGTGTGGTAGGCACGGGATTCATAGGACCAGCGCACATCGAGGCATTAAGAAGGCTGCCCAATGTAGATGTGGTGGCCCTTTGTGAAGTAAATATCGAGCTGGCTACCGCCAAGGCCGAACAGCTGGGCATTGAAAGGCCCTGCACTTTTGATCAGCTCCTGGCCATGGAAGACATCCAGTCCGTGCACATCTGTACGCCTAACTTCCTCCATTTCCGCCAGGCCAAAGCCGTGCTGGAAGCCGGGAAACACGTGATCTGTGAAAAACCCCTGGCCACAGACGTTAACGAAGCCAAAGAACTGGTGGAGCTGGCCGCCCAAAAAGGCCTGGTCAATGCCGTTCACTTTAACCTGCGGTACTACCCGCTGGTACGGCAGATCAAAACCCTGCGCGAAAAAGGGGAACTGGGCGAGGTGTACAGCATCCTGGGCTCTTACCTGCAGGACTGGCTGTTTTTTGAAACCGACTACAGCTGGCGCCTGGAACCCGATAAATCAGGCGATACCCGGGCCGTGGCCGACATCGGCTCCCACCTGATCGATATGATCGAATACACCTCCGGCCTGAAGATCACCGAAGTTTTTGCCGATTTCAATATCATTCATAAGACCCGCAAAAAGCCGCTGAAGCCCGTAGAAACCTATTCCGGCAAAATGCTGACCCCGGAAGACTACGCCGATGTAACCATTAACACCGAAGACCATGCCACCATCCTGCTGCGATTTGATAACGGCAACAAAGGCTCGGTGACCGTTTCCCAGGTTTCCGCCGGCCGTAAAAACCAGTTGAAACTGGAGATCTCCGGGTCTAACTGCACCATAGCTTTTAACTCCGAAGCGCCAAACGAGATGTGGATAGGAAGAAGAAATTCCGCGAACGAACTGTTCATGCGGGATCCTTCCCTGGTGCAGCCCGAGGTAAGACCGCTGATCACCTACCCCGGCGGGCATAACGAAGGTTTCGGCGATACCTCCAAGCAGATGTTCAAAGAGGTTTACGCGGCCATCGAGGAAGGAAAACAGCCGGCCGAACCGAAATTCCCCACCTTCGCTGACGGCTACCGCGAGCTGCTGATCGCAGAGAGCATCCTGGAGAGCAGCCGGAGCGAGAAGTGGACGAAAGTGTAACCAATAATCAAGCCATGAGCTGTGAGCTGTGAGCTATGAGTAATTGAAGGCGTATTATCGGCCCGATGAACTTAAGCTCAAGGCTCATAGCTCCAGGCTCAAAGCTAATTTTATGAAAACAATAAAAGGTCCCGGTATATTCCTCGCCCAATTCTTAGGCGATACCCCCCCGTTTAACTCCCTGGATACCATAGCCGACTACATGGCGTCTCTGGGTTACAAGGGATTGCAGATCCCTACAAACGACCCCTCTGTTTTTGATGTAAAAAAAGCAGCGGAATCCAAAACCTACGCTGACGAAATAAAAGGCCGCCTGGCTGATAAAGGCCTGGAAATCACGGAGCTGTCTACCCACCTGCAGGGGCAGCTGGTGGCCTCCCATCCTGTTTATAACCCCCTCTTTGATGCCTTTTCCCCGAAAGAAGTGCACGGCAACGAGCCCGCCCGCCGGGAATGGGCCATAGAGCAGGTCAAACTGGCCGCTGTGGCTTCCCGGAACCTGGGCCTTACCTCCCATGTGGGCTTCTCCGGCGCACTGGCCTGGCCGTTTCTCTACCCCTGGCCGCAGCGGCCGGCGGGGCTGATCGAAACCGCCTTCAAAGAGCTGGGAAAACGCTGGAAACCCATCCTGGATGTCTTTGACGAAAACGGCGTGGACTACTGTTATGAGTTGCACCCCGGTGAAGACCTCTTTGACGGCGCCACCTTTGAGCGCTTCCTGGAGAATGTGGATCATCACCCGCGGGCTAACATCAACTACGACCCCAGCCATTTTGTACTCCAGGCACTGGACTACGTGCAGTTTATTGACTTCTACCACGAAAGGATCAAAGCCTTCCACGTCAAAGATGCCGAGTTTAATCCCACCGGAAAGCAGGGCGTTTACAGCGGCTTTGCCGGCTGGGCCGACCGCGCCGGGCGCTTCCGTTCCCTGGGTGACGGGCAGGTGGATTTCGGAGCCATCTTCTCTAAGCTCAGCCAGTACGGCTACGACGGCTGGGCCGTGCTGGAATGGGAATGCTGCATCAAATCATCCGAACAGGGTGCCCGCGAAGGCGCTCCCTTCATTGAAAGCCATATCATCGAGGTAGCCACCCGCGCCTTTGATGATTTCGCAGCTACCGGCGCGGATGAGGCGGTGAATAAGAGCGTACTCGGACTGTGATTTAATTATAAATGGTTAATTGTTAATGATTAATGATGGATTGTCGCTTTCCATCATCCATTAACAATTAACCATTCATCACTAACCATTAAAAAACTACTACTCACTTCCTTCCTCCTTCAGCACCCTCCCGGCCACTTTACCCACCGTAAGCCCCTGGATCACAATAGAGAAGACCACCACAAAATACGTGATGGCGATCAGGATATAGCGGTACTCGCTTTCTCCCGTAGATAAGGCCAGGGCTATGGAAACCCCACCGCGTAATCCGCCCCAGACCAGGATTTTAATGGTACCCGGCGAAAACTTCCGTTTAAACCGGATCAGGAAAGTAGGTACCCAGATGGAAAGGAAACGTGCGGCCAGCACCACCACAATAGACACCACACCCACCAGCCAGTAATCCAGGATATTCGGGATCAGCAGCAATTCAAACCCGATAAACAGGAAAAGAACGGCGTTCATGATTTCATCGATCAGCTCCCAGAACTTATTCAGGTAATCTTTGGTCTCGTCTGACATAGCGGTGCGCTTGCCGTAGTTACCAATGATGATCCCGGCAGCCACCATGGTCAGGGGGCCGGAAATGTGCATGGCGTGGGCTATCAGGTAGCCGCCCATCACCACAGATAGCGTGATGAGCACCGAAACGATGTAGTCGTTCACACTTTTAATAGCTTTAGAGGCCGTAAAACCTAAAAAGGCGCCCAGCAGGAAGCCCCCGCCTGCCTCTTTCAGCAGCAGCCAGGAAATATTCCCGAACGTGATGTCAAAGGAATCGCCCAGGGTCAGGTTAAGGATCACCGCAAAGACCACTACCGCCACACCGTCATTAAAAAGCGACTCACCGGCCACTTTGGTTTCCAGGGATTTCGGCACGTTGGCATTCTTTAAAATACTGAGCACGGCCACCGGGTCAGTAGGCGAGATCAGGGCGCCGAACAGAAGACAATATAATAACGGCATCCCAAAACCCAGCAGCGGAAGCACATAATACAGGATCAGCCCTACCGCAAACGTGGAAATGATCACACTGACCGTGGAAAAGAGCATGACCGGGAGTTTCTGCTCGCGAAGGTCGGCAATATTAATATGAACCGCCCCGGCAAAAAGCAGGAAATTCAGCATGGCGCCCATCAGCACCTCCGTAAAGTCCACACCGATCAGAAGCTCGGAGAACCCGGTCACCGTTTCCGGGAAAAACTTACCGAAAATAACCAGGAAAATGGAAGAAAACATGGCGATCACCATGATCCCGATAGCCGGAGGCAGCCTTAAAAAACGTAAATTCAGGTAAGCAAAAAAAGAAGCAAGAACAATAAGAATCGAAAAGGAATAGTATAATTCCATAAGGTATTCCAGGGGATTTAAATGAAAAAACAAAACGGTTTAAGTACAAAAATAAGCAAAAAAAACCAATATATTTGACTCCATTAATCAAATAACCTTACAATGAAAAGACTGAAATACCTGTTTCTGCTCCTGCTGCCTTTAGGAGCATGGGCTCAGAATACCACGGAATGGATCAAAGAAAACTACACCAAATATGCCTACCGGATCCCCATGAAAGACGGCACTAAGCTCTTTACCCATGTATATGTGCCTAAAGACGCATCGGCCGAGAAGCTTTACCCCATGGTCATGCAGCGCACCTGCTACAGCGTGGCCCCCTACAAAGCCGACGAGTACCCCGCCCGGCTGGGTCCCTCCGAGCACATGATGAAAGAAAAATATATTTTTGTTTACCAGGATGTGCGCGGGCGCTGGATGTCAGAAGGCACCTGGACCAATATGACCCCGAATAACCCCGGAAACGGCCCGGGAATAGCCCCGGACGAAAGCTCTGACACGTATGACACCATCGACTGGCTGGTGAAGAACATTGCCTTCAATAACGGCCGTGTAGGCCAGTGGGGCGGCTCCTACCCGGGTTTCTATACCACTGCAGGCACCATTGACGCGCACCCGGCCCTGAAGGCGTCCTCGCCCCAGGCCCCCATCTCCGACTTCTTCTTTGATGATTTCCACCATAACGGCGCCTTTACCCAGGCCTACCTCTTCACGTTCCCGGTGTTTGGTAAGCAGTCCGGCGGCCCCACCCCTACGGCCTGGTATGACGACCAGATGATCGACAAGTACACCCGTGACGGCTACCAGTTCCACATGGAGCTGGGCCCGCTGAAAAACGTACAGAAATATTATAAGGACAATTTCTACTGGCAGGAGATCGTGAACCATCCTAACTATGATACCTTCTGGCAGAAACGCAACATCCTCCCCCACCTGAAAAACATTAATCCCGCCGTAATGGTGGTGGGCGGCTGGTTTGATGCCGAAGACCTGTACGGCCCCCTGAATACTTACAAGAGCATCCGGAAACAAAATCCCGGCAAAAAGTATAACAGCATCGTCATGGGGCCTTTTGACCATGGCGGGTGGTCCAGGGAAAAGGGCCACACCCTGCACACCAGCGTATATTTCGGCGACAGCATCGCTACCTTCTACCAGAAAAATATTGAGGCTAAATTCTTCCGGCATTTCCTGAAGGAGAGCGGCGACGGCACCATCGGCCTGCCCGAAGCCTATATGTTTGACACTGGCTCCAAAAAATGGGGAGAATTTGCCCAATGGCCGCCTAAAGAAGCGCAGAAACTGAAATTCTACCTCGTGGAAAACGGTCAGCTCAGCACCTCGGCCCCTGCCGCAGCCGGTAATGCGGAGTTTGTGAGTGATCCCATGAAGCCGGTGCCCTACACCGAAGACATCACCACCACCATGGGTTTTACCGCCCGGAACTACATGTCGGAAGACCAGCGTTTTTCCGCCCGCAGGCCGGATGTGCTGGTGTTTGAAACCGAAGTACTGGAGGATGACATCACCCTGGCCGGCGAGATCATGGCCCGCTTAAAGGTCAGCACCAGCGGATCAGACGCCGACTGGGTGGTGAAGCTGATCGATGTGTACCCGCCAGATGAAAAAGATCACGACTATATGCCGTATAAAAACATCATACTGAGTAACTACCACCAGATGGTCAGGAGTGAGATCATGCGGGGCCGCTTCCGGAACAGTTTTGAGAAGCCGGAGGCTTTTGTGCCTAACCAGAAAACAGACGTCAACTTCGCCCTCCAGGATGTGTACCATACCTTCCGGAAAGGCCACAGGATACAGATCCAGGTACAAAGCACCTGGTTCCCGCTGTTTGACCGTAACCCCCAGAAATACGTGGATAATATCTACAAGGCAGACCAAAGTGATTTCATCAAAGCGCTGCACAAAGTATTTAATGACTCGGTCATTGAAGTAGATATCCTGAAATAAAAGTCCTGCCCGGGCGGGAGTCCGGGCCCTGATTAACCTTATAGAAATGAGATACGTAACGGCGTTTGTTCTTCTCTTCGCAGCCTTCCGGCTACCGGCACAGAACCCGAAGGGGGTCGTGCGGATGGACGAGGAATTTTACCGGGTCTTCACCTCCGGTAAGCTCCCCGAGGTCATCTCCAAAGGGCATACCTGGACCGAAGGCCCCCTGTGGATCGCCGGCCGGCTCCTGTTTTCTGACGCCCCTTCCAATACCGTCTACCAATGGACCGAAGCCGGCGGCACCTCCGTGTACCTCCGGCCATCGGGGTTTACGGGCGAAAAATCAGCCAGCCGGGAACCCGGTAGTAACGGCCTCCTGGCAGACCTGCAGGGAAACCTGGTCCTCTGCCAGCACGGTGACCGCCGGATGGCCCGGATGGATGCGCCGGTTTCCCACCCCGAATCCCGGTTCATCACCCTGGCCGACCGCTATAAAAACCAGCGGTTCTCCAGTCCCAATGACGCCGTCATGAATTCAGCCGGCGAAATCTTTTTCACAGACCCGCCCTACGGGCTTCCTTCCCAAAGCGACGCAGACCCCGGCAAAGAAATCCCTTTTAACGGGGTATACAAGATCAAAACCAACGGCGAGGTTATCCTCCTCGTGGACTCGCTCACCCGCCCTAACGGCATTGCCCTTTTCCCGGATGAAAAGCGGATCCTGATCGCGAATTCCGATCCCGCAAAGCCCCACTGGTACCTCTACGACATAGACGGCGACCGGCTGAAAAACGGCCGGCTGTTTTATACCCCGGCAGAGAAGCTGCCCGGCGGGCCGGACGGCCTCAAGATTGACCGGCGGGGCATCGTATATTCTTCCGGACCGGGAGGGATCTTTATTTTTAATGCCGACGGGAAGCTCCTCGGAAACCTCTGGCTGGACGAGCCGGTATCCAACTGCGCCCTGTCAGAAGACCAGAAAACACTTTATATTACCAACAATACACGGGTTTGGCGCTGGAAAATGAGGAATTAGCCATGAGCAGACATCCCCGGCCCACCTTAAAAAATACCTGACCTGATATGAAATTATACAGAACCGAACGCGGAATTATCATTGAAAAAGAAAGTACCTTTTACCTCCTGGAAGACCGGGACTGGAACACCTGCATCAATGACGACAGGCTCTTTTCCACCCTGGAAGAAGCGATCAAAACAGCGCCTGTAGTACACCATACAGGCACCCTCCTGGCACCCATAGACCGCCAGGAACTCTGGGCCTGCGGAGTCACCTACCTCCGCAGCAAGATCGGCCGCCAGGAAGAGAGTAAAGATGCCGGCGGCGGTGATTTTTACGCCCGTGTCTACGAAGCCGAGCGCCCCGAAGTCTTCTTCAAAGCCACCGCCCACCGCGTAGCCCACCCCGGCCGGCCGGTACGGATCCGCAAAGACTCCACCTGGGACGTCCCCGAACCCGAGCTCACCCTGGTAGTCACCTCCTCCGGTAAGATCATCGGCTACACCATCGGAAACGACATGAGCAGCCGCAGCATAGAAGGCGAAAACCCGCTCTACCTGCCCCAGGCCAAAACCTACGACGGATGCGCCTCCGTAGGCCCCTGCATCCTGGTCACGGAAGAGCCCCTGCCGCCCGACACACGCATCCACCTGGAAATCCGGCGGGAAGACCGCACCGCATTCCAGTCGTCCATCGCCATCAGCCAGATGAAACGCAGCCCACAGGAACTGGTATCCTTCGTCTTCCGCGAATGCTCCTTCCCCCACGGCTGCCTCATCATGACCGGCACGGGCATCGTTCCTGAAAATGAATTTACGCTGAAGAGCAGGGATGAAGTGCTGATTGGTATTGACGGGATCGGCACCCTGGTTAACCCGGTGGAGTGAGACCGGGCGGTCCCTCCACAGCGTGGTAAAATCTGCTCATACACAGAGCGGAAACCCGGCCTAGTCCCTCGCCCCCGGCGGACAGTGCTGCTTCAGATAGTTCGTAAACAGCGTACTCAGGTGCTTTTCGCGTACGCCGTGGTTGCGGTTCGGGTAGGGCATGAACTGGAACTGGCGGTTATACTTAATAAGCTCATTGATCAGCATTTCGGCGTTCTGGTAATGCACGTTATCATCTCCGGTGCCGTGGATATACAGCAGGTTTCCTTTCAGGTTTTTGGCGTGCGTAACGGGTGAACCCTGCACAAAATCCTGGAGGTTTTCCTGGGGCAGGCCCATGTACCGCTCCTGGTAAATGTTATCATAGGTGAGCTGGTTAGCCACGGCGGCGCCGGCAATGCCCGTCTGGTAAAGGTCAGGATACTGGAAGAGAAGGTTCAGGGTGGCAGAACCGCCACCGCTCCATCCGTGAACCGCCACCCGGGCGGGATCGGCAAACGGGTAGGTTTCCAGGATCTTTTTGCAGGCCATGGCCTGGTCGCGGATGTTGATCACACCGATCTTCCGGTAGATGGATTTCCGCCATGCGCGGCCCTTCGGTGCGGGGGTACCGCGGTTATCTACCGACATATAGAGGTAGCCGTCTGCGGCCATATCGCCCTCGTATAGCCCGTTCCGGCCTATCCCGAAGCGATCGGTTACCGTGGCCGATGCCGGTTCGCTGTAGACCAGGAATACCACGGGGTATTTCTTTTTCGGATCAAAGTTTTTGGGTTTCGCCATCCAGCCGTCCATCTCCACGCCGTCTTCGGTCACCACCTTGAAGAACTCCACATTGGACTGCGTTTTCCGCGACGGATCAAACTTATCAGCGATGCTTTCAGCGGGATTAACGGGCTTATGATCCGGCAGGGTGATGGCTTCCATCATGGGCGGGGTGTAGTAATTGCTGAAAGAATGCCGGGCAAAAAGGCCGTTTGGCGAGATCATGTAATTATGCGTTCCTTCCAGCGCCGTAGGGCTTACCCGTTCGGCCTCTCCTTTTCCATCCAGGCGGGAACGGTAGAGGTATCTTTGGGTAGCGTTAAAAGGCGACGCCAGGTAATACACAAAACCGTTCGTCTCATCTACTGCCAGCGGCGAGATCACGTCCAGGTCCCCCCGGGTGATCAGGGTCTCATTCTTACCGTCCCGGGATACCCTGAAAATATGGTTCCAGCCACCTTTTTCGCTGATCCAGAGGAAATCCCGGTTTCCATTCAGCCATCGCCATCCGCCCTCGCTTCCGGACCAGCTGGTTCTTATATCCACCCAGGCTTCATCCTTTTCTTCGTAAAAGGCGCGGGCTTCGCCGGTGCGGGCGTTGGTGTAAAACAGTTTGCTGTGATTCTGTTTGCGGTTCAATTGCTGCAGGATCAGCTCGTCTGAATTTTCAGCCCAGTCCATCCGGGGAATATAATGCTGGCGGTTGTCGCCCGGAACCTTCATCCATACCGTCTTGCCGTCTGCCACGGTCACCACGCCCACCCGGCAGGCCGAGGGCGTCTCGCCTACTTTGGGATATTCTACCGGCACCGTAAAGGAGTAAATGGAATCGGTGGTATTGATCATATAAAAATCCCGGATGGTGTTGGCATCAATCTCCCAGAAAGCAATTGACCGGCTGTCCGGGCTCCACCGGAAGCCGTCGCGGCAGTCGAACTCCTCTTCATACACCCAGTCGAACGTACCGCTGATCAGTTTCCCTTTCCCAAAAGTCAGCTGCTTTATCCGGCCGCTCTTCAGGTCCTCCACATACAGGTTATTCCTGCTGACATAGGCAGCCTTTGTGCCGTCAGGTGACACTTTCGCAAACATCAGGGAAGTCGCCGGAAGCGTTTTGCCCAGCTGCTTCAGTTGACGGGTTTTCAGGTCCAGGAGCCAGTAGTCGCCCCGGGTATCGTAGCGCCACACCCGCTGCGTATTGGTAAAGATCAACACCGACCCGAAGTCTTTGGAGAAAGTAAAACTCCTCACTCTCAGAGATTTACCGTCAGCCACCAGCCATTCAGAAGGCACTACGGTTTCCTGTGCTTTGGTCTTAAAATCAGTCCGGACTATGCCTTTTTCTTCTATGGTATAATTTCCGTTACCGTCCTCGGTCCATTGGGAGCCGCCGGACTGGGCGTGGGAAACGAGGCATGAGAACATGGCCACTACTACAAAACAGACAGTTCTTCTCAACATCGTTCAACAGGTATATATAAATAGATTGTATAAAACCAAATAGGTGTATAATTGGGAATCAGATTCCTGATTATACCGGTGATCTCACTTCCCCCTGATCGTCCTGATGATTTCATCGCCCACAGCCGTACGCAGGTTCAGCGTGCCGATCTTGCCGTTGTCACGGGTGGGATACACCCGGTTCGACAGGAAAACGTAGACCAGGTTATATTTCGGGTCTACCCAGGTAAACGTGCCGGTATAGCCGGAATGGCCGTAGCTTTCCGCTGAGGCCATTTGGGGGCCATTGGTAATGTTTTTGTTGAAATCCAGCTTATCAAAGGCGATGGCCCGCCGGTTACCCTCTTCCGGGAACTGGTAGGATGTAGCCTCTTTCAGCACTTCCGGCCGGATGAACTCCTGGCCGCCGTAAGATCCGCCCTGGAGGTACATCTGCATCAGCTTAGTGAGGTCATTGGCGCTGCCGAAAAGCCCGGCGTGGCCGGAGATCCCGTTCAGCATGCCCGCGCCTTCATCGTGTACCCGGCCGTGGATCACGGTTTTGCGGAACAGCGTATCTTTTTCAGTGGGCACTATCCGGTCCAGGCCATAAAAACGCCGCGGGTTATAGGTCAGCGTATAAGCACCCAGTGAATGATAGGTTTCTTTCAGGAAATCCTCCCATTTCTTCCCGGTCAGCTTCTCCATAAACACCGGGTAGGTATAATAATGAAGGTCAGAGTAAACATAGCCCTGGGACGGGTTAACCGGTGATACCTCGATCTGCTTAAAAACATAATCCATCCTTTCGGGATTCATAAACAGGGTATCGGCTATTTCCACGCTGTACTGCTCCGAGCGCCGGTTAGCGAAAATACCGGGCTGCCAGGTGATGGTTTGGGTGCTCAGCGCCTTCTTCCATATTTCTTTATTTTGCGCCAGCGTCTTTTCGTAATTGATCGTATATTTTTGTTTCCGCCCGAACAGCTTGTCCCAGAATGTACGGCGCTCTGGTTCCCGAATGAACTGAGAAGCCATTTCCGGGTGAAGTTGCACCGCTTTTCGCAGGGTAGCCACCGAGTCCACACAATCCATCCAGAACGGTATCCAGGCCTTGAGGCCGGAACGGTGCGTCAGCATATCGCGGAAAGTCAGTCCGGCTTTATTGCTGCCTTTAAAGGCGGGATAATAATCTGCAAAGGTCTTATCCAGGTCAAATTTCCCCTGGCTCATCAGCTCCATCACCGCCAGGGCTGAGGTGCTGATCTTGGTTACGCTGGCAAAATCGTAAATATCATTCACATCTACCGCTCCTTTCACTCTTCTACCTTCCGAAAGAGCCTTTACGGCCGATGTGGCGGCGCTTTTGCTATCCATGGCTTCGGCGTCATTTACAGCCGCAAAGCTGGCTTCCGAACCGAGCTTTCCTTTAAACTCGGCGGCTTCCTCATAGGTATGAAAACCGAAAGGTTTCCGGTAAATCACCCGGCCGTCTTTCGCAATCTCCAGCACGGCACCGGGGTATGCCTTTTCACGTATCCCCAGCTGCATCACGGAATCTACCCGGGCCTCCAGCACGCGACTGTCCAGCCCCACCATTTCAGGGGTACCGTAAGCCAGACGGCCGTTTTTCTGTACCCATGTACCGGCCCCTAAGCGGAAGGTATCATTCACCGTCACCGGAAGCCGGCCGTTCATTTCTATCCCGCCGAAAACGGCCATGGCCGCGGCTTCCTCCATATACGGGGTGGACTGGTTAGCCATCACCAGCGACCGGAACCGGCCTACATCCGGTATCATATCCAGCACATAGGGATTCCCGAAGACCACCAGGATTGCCTTATCCTGCCCGGCCAGCTCACTCAGCGTCTGCTGCATGTAGGGTTCAAGACCATAATTAGCCCCGGGACGGTTATTGTTCAGGTGGAGACCAATGATCAGGTTCTGCCCGGCGGCCAGTTTGGAACGCAGCGCATCTGCCGGAGAATTTTTGTTAATACTTACCGACTCCGTCTGTGTATAATTTTCAGCCATCCGCTGGAAATGGGTCTTGCCTTCCGCACCTATAGACACCACCAGCGTATTCTGCCGCAGGTCTTTCACCGGCAGGTCAGCTGTTTCCAGGGCAGTAAGCGTTCTCTCGGCAAAAGTCCGGTTCAGGAAGTCGGATTCCAGCGTATTCAGGTCTTCAATCAGCCCTTCTATCTTCACAGGCGCGTAGTGGTCCAGGCCCACCCAGGCTTTGGCCTTCAGGATTTTCTTCACCCGTTCATCGAGTAGCTTAACCGGGATCTTTCCTGACTCCACCGCGGCTTTAAGCGCGTTAAAAGCCCCGGGCACATCCATAAACGTTTCCAGGATATCATTCCCGGCCAGGAAGGCCTCCACCATAGCCTCGCCGGGCTTATAATTCTTCACGGCCCCTTGCATATCCATGGCATCCGTGAAGGTAAGGCCCTCAAAACCCAGCTCTTTTCTCAGCAGATCACCCACGATCTTCGAGGAGAACGTAGACGCCAGCCCGGCCTGGGGTTCCAGCGCCGGAATGTTCAGGTGGGCGGTCATGACCCCGCTCAGCCCGTTATCAATCAGGTATTTAAAAGGAAAAAGTTCGTTATTTTCCAGGTAATCTTTGGGATGGGCTATCATCGGCAGGTCATGGTGGGAATCGGTGCCGGTATCACCGTGCCCCGGAAAATGCTTGGCCGTGGTCAGCAGGCGCTGCGACTGCATCCCCTTCATAAAAGCCAGTGATTTATTAGCCACACTGATCTTATCTTCACCGAAAGACCGGAAGTTGATCACCGGGTTTTTCGGGTTATTATTGATGTCTACCACCGGTGCATAATTCACGTGGATGCCCATGCGTTTGGACTGGCGGCCCACTTCCACACCCATGCGGTAGAGCAGGTCATCACTGCCCTGCATGGCACCCAGGGCCATCTGGAAGGGGAATCTCACGGTAGAGTCCAGCCGCATGGCCAACCCCCACTCCATGTCCACCCCTATCATCAGGGGCACCTTGCTGATGCGCTGCAACTCATTCGTGATCTGCGCCTGCATGGTAGGCTGTCCGGCAAAAAACACCAGCCCGCCCAGCTTATAATCGCGTATCCACTCCTTCAGTTTCTCCGGCTCATACCCCCTACCGGAAAAATTACCCCGGGGCATCAGCACCTGCCCTACTTTTTCATCCAGTGTCAGGGTATTAAAAACGGAATCCACCCATTTTTCATTGGTTTGGGTCAGGAAGTCAGGCTTCTTTTGGGCAAAGCCGGAAAAAGAGATTAAAAGCAGAATAACAAGGTATCGCATAGTATTTAAGGTAATCCTCAAAAATAAGCAAAAAGGCCGGAAGGTCTATAAAAGTAAGCATTTTTTAAATCAATGTAAAAAATAGTACTTTGTATTGCATAATACTATGCGATATATTATCTTTGAAGCAAAAATGAAAAATCTATGAAAAAGCTATGGCTGACTGTCCTGTTATCTCCCCTGTTTCTCATGTGCCGGCAAAACGGGAACGGGGGACTGCACATCACTGAAAAAGTGACCGACGACCTCGTCTATCATTTTACGGCAGACTACCCCGACTCCGAAACGGGTACTGTGCAGAATATTCTTTCCAGGCACCTGAAAGACACCGGGATGTCTTTTGCAAATGCGGAACTGGATGCGGAGATGGGTTTTGATAACGGCATGTTTTTCTATATCAAGTCCCATCCGGGCTCCCTGACCATTGTTTGCGACAGAGCCAAAAACTCTGAAGAAAACTACATGAAGATCCGGAAAATGTGTGAAGCGGTCAAAAATTCCCTGGGGGATTAAATCATTTACTGTAGGAATAACGAAACCGGAAAACGGCCTGAAAGCCTTTTGGGGTACAGTAGTATGAACTCATTAATACAAATCCGGTTTCATTATTCCTTTACTTTCATAATGCTTCTTATTCATCTCATAATGTAATTCAGTCATCATGTTCAGGTATTCTTTCAAAGGCTCCAGCTGATACTGCTTCCTGATTTTATCCACATGGACCGAGTCAGAAAGACCTGACTTAGGCCGGGCCCGGCCCGTGCCATCCACATCATAATCTACCTGCGTTCCAAACCGCTGCTTTTGTCCGGCATTGATCTGGACGCGGTCATACAAATACGCATAATTTCGCGGGTTGGCATTGCCCTTCTTCACCTCCTTATCCATGGCTTTCAGAATCTTCTTCTGGAATTCAGGATAGTTATCCGCATGCTGCACCATCAGCCAGAAATGGTTGGATCCCTCCTCGCCTACTTTGTCGAAGCCCATAAACCCATGTTTCCTGTATATTTCTTCAAGCCGGAGCTTATGCGTGGTAAAAACACTATCTTTAAACTGCTCCCATCGCTCCGTGGAATAGTCCTTGTATTTTTCCGGCCGAACCCATGCCGCTTCCTGGTCCGCCGCCACCATTCTTTTCAGCTCATCCCGTAATTCCGTCTTCTTATTTTCCGACAATTTCTTCGTACAGCCCGCCAGCACCAGCACCGTACCCAGCAGCACGTAATTCCAATTTCTCATGATCAAATTATTAAGTACTGCAAAGTACCCGGGAATCCAACATAAAAAATTGTAAATTTGGAATATCAGTCCCGGATATGCCAGAAAGTATCTTCACTACCCAGTAGTTTTCCTCTTTTAAAAAAGGGTCCCGGGGCATTGCCGGTTAGATTCCGGCAAACCTTGATAAAATGAGACTGATCGTTATAATTGAACTGGTGAGCCAGCGAAGTGAGATTTTCTTTGGTAGCAAAAAGCAATTTTTGATCTATCGCTTTCCGGAAGCGGACTATTTCCCGAAACCGCTTTACCGATACCCCGATATACTGCCTGCACACCCGGTTTAAATACTGGCGACTGTAATTCAGCTTCGCAGACAGTTTCTCCACTGAGAAATCCTCATCCTCCTCAAAAATATGATTTACGATATGCTGTATCAGTGAAAGCTCCACGTTTCTATACCGGGAGAGCAGCGCCCCATCCAAAAGCCGGGTCAGGCTATCCGGGTCCGTTGTATTAAAAATTAAATTCAATTCCCGCTCTTCCAGGAAGTCAAAATCATAAATAAAGGTGGTAAAGTCCCCTTTTTGCGTAAAATGAAAAATGCCCAAAGGTTTAAAAACCATGACCACCCTATGAACGAAACCCACCTGCCGCACTTTCAGTACATCATCATGAACGGGAGTAAATGCCTGGAACGGTTTTCCGCCTTCCTGGTAGACGATATCGCCGTTTTCTGAGCGGGAATGCGAGGCGTAGAAAGAAACAGCCGTTTTATAATGAGGAAAACAGTCGATCTCAATTTCTTCATTAAAAGGCTTAATATCCAGGTAGTAGTAATCCACATACGCCGCAATACGCGGATCGGAAGGTTTGAAAGTCTTAAACAGCTTTTCTTTCATACAGGAATAGTTTAAGGCTGCAAAAGGAAGGGCTTTACCCCCCTGTTTTTATCGCCGGAACCTGTCCGCGATCCATTTTCCCATCTTCTTTTCCTTTTCCCAGAAAAAGTTGAACTGGCCTAAAATGAAGCCGTAGGTCAACAGGAGCACCTGGTAAGCCGGGAAAACAAACAGGATATAGGTAATGGTCTTCAGCCACATGGCGGTATGCTCATCATAACCCAGGAAACCGAAGAGGGTTTTCCGGAGGAATACCACTGACGACCCCGCCAATGAAAATACAACTAACACGGCTATCACCTGGAAAAGGCTTTCCAGCCCCCATTTTTCCTGTAACCGGGTAAGAACGGTAGATTTCTGCTGATTATCCATTATAAACTACGCCCATAATTTAAAATATCCGGTGCCTCCGGTTCTTTAGCGGCAGGCCGGCCACGCTGCAAAATTAACCCCCTTTTTAGATTTCCGGGCATAAAAGTATAATATATTCGCGGGAAAGCGCTCGGGGGAATACCGCCGGATGCTTATCTTTGCGCTGGTATGACGGAACAACCCTCCATTTTTCCTTTCGGAATACGCATTGATGAGCCGGTGACCATGGCCACAGACGTACTGGTAGGGATCACCTGCCTGGTCTGCGCCTGGAAATTAAAACCGCTTTATAACGGCAGTCGCATGCATCGCCAGATCCTGCTGTACTTCCTGCTGATGGGCGTGGCCACGCTCCTGGGGGGCATTATAGGGCACGGTTTCCTCTATGTGCTGGGCTTTTTCTGGAAGCTGCCGGGCTGGCTGCTGAGCATGATCGCTGTAAACCTGCTGGAACGGGTCATGATCCACTTTTCCGCTACGGAACTGAGCCCTCGGATGTTACGCTTCTTCTCTGTCTTTAATATTATTGAGCTGCTGGCTTTTATGGGGCTGGCCTTCGGTACCCTGGATTTCCTGTATGTGCAGATCCACTCTACCTACGGTTTCCTGGTGGTCGTATTCAGCTTTTGCGTCTACAATTACCGGAAAAACCATTACCCTGAAGTGATGAAAGACATGATGATCGGGGTGGGATGGATCTTTATTTGCGCTGTAGTATTTGTAGCCCGGATCAGCATCAGTCAGTGGTTTAACCATGCCGATCTGGCCCACATGTTCATGTTTATAGGCGCCATTTATTTTTACCGGGGATCCCGGGGCCTGATGAGGGCCACCTCACATTAAGATATGCACCGGCGGCCCTGTAAAATGGCTCGCCAATAAAAGGGTTCTTACCGGGTGGCCGGGCCTGCCCGGTAAGAAAATTTCTTATCCAATATAGTCCGCCCAGGCAGAACCTTCCTGGTAATCCAGGATGGGCTCGGCGTTATTGTAGTCTGAAAGATCGGTGGAAAGCTTCTTGATATCCATCCGGATATGCTTTACACAATTCTCATACAGGTCTTTGCGGAAGCCTTTTTCCACCATTTCATCCACGTACTGGAGACATACCAGACGGGCAATGATCTTACCCAGCACCACGGTCTGCCGCTGTACCAATACGGCCGGAAGCTCAAAGTCGAGGTGCTTCCGGAACATCGGAGCCACGCGGGCCGTCACTTCAAACGTATTCAGGTATTCGCTGAAATTAGTCACTTTCAGCTTCTTCATCTGTTTCACCAGGATCTCCGAGATCTGGGTGTACAGCATTTCATTCGAGCCCTCAAAGATCTGGAAAGGCCGGCTGTCTACAATTCCGCGACCTGCAATGTGATCAATCTTATAACCACTGGATCCGGAAAGCTGCACACAGATCTGGGCCGATTCCTGCATAAGATCGGTCACCAGGGCCTTCATGCTGTTCGCCTGCACCCCTTCTCCGGCCACATCAAATGCTATACCGCTCATAGACGAACTATGTGCGCACATACCCGAGGCCAGCGTGTAAGCGGCCTGGATCCGGGAAAGCTGGAAGCGTACGGAATCCATCACCGAAAGCGGCTGTCCGCCTACTTTCCGGCGAGTAGTATGGGACAGCGCCTCGTCCAGCATCCGTTGAATAAAGCCCATGCCCATGCCCGGAAACTGTAGACGGCTCCGGTGCAGGATGTCGAGCATCATTTTTATACCGGTACTATGCTGGATCAGCTTCTGGTTATGCGGTACCTGCACATCCACCGTATTCAGCCCGTAAGGGATCATGTAGAGGCCCAGGTTATTGAAATAATGCTCTACCACGATCTTCTGTTCCGGCCGGCTGTTATCGGTCACAAAAAACTCCACATCGCGGGCCAGGTCACTTTCCTGCACTTTTTTACGGGCAGCCACGATCCAGAAATCGGCCATACCGGTCAGTCCCTGCCAGTGTTTTTGACCATTAATGGAATAACCGTCAGCGGTTTCGGTATAGCTGGTGCGCATGTTCAGCGCATCGCTGCCGTAATCCGGTTCCGTGATCATGAGGCCGCCCATGGCTTGTTCTTTCATGAACTTATCGAAAATAGGGGCTTGTATCTCCGGGTTACCGTATTTGGCCAGCGGCTCCAGGAAGAGCGCAATGTTAATTCCGAAAGTCAGGGAAAGCGGCAGTGCTTCGTACGAAGCCGCCGAGAGGATCCCCAGGCATTCCCGTACTTCAGCGCCGCGCCCACCGAATTCTTTGGGTATGGCCACGGATAAGGGGTGCATTTCCATAATGCCATTCCACACGTCATCCGGAAGCCCCCTGTTCAGACTTAGCTCGTTAATATTCGATTCATCATGAAACAAGGCTTTCAACCGGGTCTTAAAACGGTTGATAAATAGGTCAAAGTTTTCTGTCATCGTTATTGTTTACCCGCCACTTAATAAATAATTACGCAAATCTATGGATTAGAGTTAAAATAAAAGTATGATCTCACTCATAATTATTTAATATTATGCGCATACCTGTCTTTTAATTCAAATTCAGGTCCCTCACCGGGATCTCAAACCCGATAAGTTTTTGTATACCGGAGAGGTTATCGTCGTCTTCTCCGGGAGCGTAAAAAGAAATGGCTTCACCTGCCATACCGGCCCGGCCGGTACGGCCTATCCGGTGCACATAGGTTTCGGGCACATCCGGCAGCTCAAAGTTTACCACAAAAGGCAAAGCCTCAATATCAATACCCCGGGCAGCAATATCCGTAGCAATAAGCACCCGTACTTTGGAGCTCTTAAACTCTTCCAGCGCCCGTACCCGGGCATTTTGGGATTTACTGCCGTGAATGGCTACGGCCGCAATCCCCGATTTCCCCAGCTGCCGGGCCAGGCGGTCGGCACCGTGGCGGGTCTTGGTAAACACCAGCGAGCGGCTGTCGGTTTTTTCTTCCAGTATCCTGACCAGCAGCTTTGATTTTTCCTGCTTATTCACCAGGTATATTCCCTGCGTGATCTGCTCAGCAGTGGAAGATACCGGGCTGACCTGTACCCTTTTAGGATTTTTTACCATGGTGGCCGCCAGCTTCAGGGCCCTATCGGGCAGTGTGGCCGAAAAGAACAGGGTCTGCTTCTTATTCTTAAGATAGGAATGAACCTTCTTGACATCATTCACAAAGCCCATGTCCAGCATGCGGTCTGCTTCATCCAGCACAAAGATCTCCACCCGGCTGATGTCCACATATTTCTGCTGGATCAGGTCCAGTAACCTTCCCGGCGTGGCGGTCAGGATGTCTATGCCGCCTTTCAGCGACTGCGTCTGGGCATTCTGGGATACTCCTCCAAAAATACACAGGGTCTTTAAGCCCAGGTACTTGCCGTATAGCTTAAAATTCTCATCGATCTGGATGGCCAGCTCCCGGGTGGGTGTCAGGACCAGCGCCCGGATAAACCTGGGGCCGGAAGTTCTTTCTGCCAGGCGCTGCAGCAGGGGAATGGCAAAAGCGCCTGTTTTACCTGTGCCCGTCTGTGCACATCCTATAATATCTTCTCCGGCCAGTACCGGGGGAATTGCTTTGGCCTGTATTTCGGTAGGGGCCGCATAACCTGCTTCCGTCAATGCCTTCAGCACCGGACCGGTCATGCCTAAATTTTTAAAATCCATCTTATTTACTACTTTATAAAAAACGGGCAGCTGAAAAAGCGAAAACTGAGGTAGGAAATCCTAACAGGACAGAATAAGCCAAGTTGCAGAAGCCGGATATGGCGCAAAGTTAGGCATAAAAAGCGCTAAATCCTAATTTCACAGACTCCATAGGCGCCGGCCGGGCCGGAATACTCCCCGCTCACAGCCGGTACCGCACCTGCACGCGGGCATCGGTCTTTACATTTCCCGTTATCAGGTCATTGCCACTGCCTATGCTGTCACGGTCAGCTACCCGCGTCTGCGCCAGCCGCAGCCAGGCGTCGGTTTTCCGGCCCAGTGGCACTTTCAGGATCCCGTACCAGCGCAGTCCCCGCCCGTAATACGCCGGAAAAGAAACCGCATAAAGCACATCATTTTCATACGCGTACACCCGGGAATCGTAAGAATCCGTGGCAAAGCATGCCACCCGCATCTTCCACTGGATCCGGCGGAAACGGGTCTCAATATCCTGCACCCATGCCCAGCCGGCGGAAGCGGGTAAACTGCCACTGCGGACCGCATTATACTGCAGTTTCGACTGGAATTTCCAGGAAAAACCCGGGCTGTAATCGAGGCTGAGCACCACCCCCTGCCGGCGGATCTCCCTCAGCTCCCTGGTGACACCCGTACTGCCGGAAGCGTTTTGCAGCTTCGTGTCCGCCCGGTACGCCAGGTAGGAGCTGAACTTCTTAACGGGTTTATAGTTCATCCGGAGCTGATGATCCTGCCCGTACGAGGGGCCGTCTACCCGGTATTTCAGCCATGGAAAACGGAAGCTGTCGTAATACCCCGCCACCTCCCAGCCTTTCCGGATACGATATTTCAGCCCTGCATAGATTCCCTTCTCATTAATACTCCGGCTACCCTCCGAAAAAGCGCTGCCGTACAACGTATGAAAATCCGGCCGGTAATTCCGGTGATTCAGGGAAACCTCCACCTGCTTTCCCAGGGAGCCCACTAAGCCGGCCAGGTAGCCGTACCCGCCGGACGACGACCGCGCCGCCTCGGCAAAAAAGCTGAAGTTCTGCCGGGAAACCGACAGGTTTGGACCCACAATGGTATTGACCTTTCCTTCAAACTCATAGAAGTTATAAAGCAGGTCTCTTTTGTGGTAATAGCGGTTAAAGCGCGTGTGCAGCACCGATAGCCCCAGCCGGAGATGATCCAGCTTATACGATACATTCCCGCCAAAGTTTTGCTCCTTCACCGCCTTACTGCCCGCTATTTCCGCTTCCGTACGATGCATTCCGGCCGTAAGCAGGGAGCTGAATTCTTCCTCTTCACTCACGGGCCCGTCGCGGGCTGATGTACTCTGGGCTGACGTACTACTGACTGACGCGTCCCGGACTAACGCGTCCCGGACTGACGCGTCCCGTCGCTTCATGGAGGCCATCGCGGTCACCTCCAGCTTGCCCAGCCCATAGGTAATGGCCAGCCCGCGGAAGCTCCCGTTTTCAACCAGGGAGTTATAGGGTTTCGCACCAAGGTTACTCCGCCGGGTGGTATACACCGGCTCCCCACCCTTTCCGGCGGCATAACCCGCAGAAAAGACCAGACCCTGCCCCATCTGCAGCAGGAAATCACCCACCACCAGGTTCCGGAGATTTCCTTTGTTCTGGAGCTGCAGATGAAAAGCCGTGTAATCCAGGAAATTCTTTTCACCGGGATCTTTCTCAGAAATAAAACCCACGCTGAAGTCTTTGGATCGGCTCAGCCGGTAACGGGTGTACCAGCGCTGCCGCGAGCCGGCATATTTTTCTTCCTTAAAGCCGCGCGGCTTCTCCAGGGTCATATCGGCGCGGATCACCAGGTAGTGATCTGCCGCCCGCTTAAAGACATGACCAGGGCGCAAGTCACCCGGGCCTTCATAAACCGTCACAAAAGGGATCAACCGCCGTACCTCCTCCAGCGTCAGCGATTCCAGCGTCTGCAGTTCGTACAGGCTGAAGTAGCGGCCAAACTTCTGCCGGTGCTCCAGGAGCTCACTGATCTGCCTCTCATTCAGGAAAAACAGTACCGAAAGATCCTCCCGCTCCGCCCGGTTCAGGTCCAGCGGGTTCTGGTACAGGCTGTACAGGCCTTCGTAGATCTCTTCATAATTCCGTTCTTCCGTAGCCACCGGCGCCCACTGCAGGAGCAGTTCCTGCACATTGATCTCCTGCCGGGGGTAGGGCTGCCCGGATACGGAGCGGCTTCCTAAGAACATCAGCAAATAGGGGGATAACAGAAGGTGGAAGAGTGCCCGTTTCCCGGAAAGGCCTGCAAAATAAGTGGTGCGGCCGTATGGTAACAAAACCCTGAAGGGCAATCTCTGCCCCGGAGAACCCGCAAAACAAGTGGAGCGGCCGTGTGATAACAGGTCCCTAAAGGTAGCCCACGGCCCTGAACGGGTCTTCCGACACATAAACCTGCATCCTGCCCGGTACTGTAACCCGCATCCCGAAAAAATCAGCTTTCTAGTCATGGAGCTTATAGATAAAAGTGGTGTGATGCGCTATCCCCACGTACGGGTGCGTGGCTATGCCGTAAAGAAACCCATACCGGCCGGCCAGCACCCGGGTTCCGAAATGCACACTGCGCATTTCAGGGTCTATTCCCGCTGAAAATCCCAGCTGCTTCCTGACCTGGTAATCCAGGCCCAGCCGGAGCGCTGCACCACCTCCTACCCGGTAATCCAGCTGCCCGCTGAGATTCACCCGGGAATTAGGGTAAATGCCGGCCCCCAGGGCCAAAACCGTAGGTAAGGGGTGGTCATCATAGAATTTTGCCGAAGTAAAATTAACCATGCAGAGCCCCAGGCTGACCATCGGTACCGGAGTCACCACCATCCCTATCTCCCCCAGGAAAGCGCTCCGCGGGCCCACCCCGGATACCCCTATGTACGATATCTTCACGCCCATCGCCACCCGGTCCTGCTTCCGGGCCAGGGCCAGTCCGGCCCGGCTCTCCCGGTAATAGGTATCGCCGAAGCTGTCCACCGAAAAACCGTAGTTAAATCCCCTGCCCCGGAAAACGCCCTGCACGCCCGTGGTATGAAGGCCCCGCACCGGCAGGATCTTCAGGAAATTAAAAGACAGGAAGCCGGAAGTGTCCACCCCTATCCCGCCGGGATTCTGGTACATGGATGAAAACCCGGGCACGGCCACCAGGCTGTTAGCCCGGCCAAAAGCCTCCGCCCCTAAAACGGTAAACTGCGCTGAGGAAGAATACGGCAACAGGCAGAGGCCGGTGAAGAGTAAAATTGTGTTTTTCATGTGGGTATAATTTTGGTCATGCGTCCGGGATTTAATACGGTTAAATCCCGGGGCAATTTAGCGGGAATTTTTGAGATAAAAATTCACTCTGGATAAGATAAAAATTCTCTTCAGATAAGAAATGAATCCTGGTAGAATAAAGTTTGACGGTGCGGTAATGTGATATAAATTCCAACACTTAAATTTGCCCCAAAAGTGAATTTTCGTTCTTTTAAAAGTTGATTGATCCTATATAAAATCCAATGAATATCCGTTTCCCCCTCACCATCATCGCCCTGGCTGTCTTACTGGGTTTCTTCATGAACTACCGCACCGGTATGACCTGGCCGGAAAACCTAGCGGATATGACGGGCATCGGTAAGGTCATCACTTACCTGGGGCTGTTTGTAGTGCTGTTTTTATGGAAGAACTACCGAAAAAAATAGGGCTTTAATCACGGATCTCCTTCCCGATCATGTTCTCGAAACTTTTCAGCTCGCCCATCATCACCAGGATATCGCGTTTGGTAAAAATATGATCGTCGGAAATATTCATATTGACCGTTGATTTCTGGCTGCGCATGCCCAGGAAGTTTTTCTTCTGTTCGTAAAACTTAATGGCCAGCAACCGGATGTTAAAGATCTTTTCAAAATCCACTTCGCCCACCTTCTTGCCCAGGTAGCGGTCCGGTACGCGGATCTCCAGGATGCTGCAGTTATCGGCCAGCTCAAAAGACTCCTCCACCCCTTTCATTTCCAGCTGTTTGGCAAACATATTGGCCGCAATCTGCTCCGGGTTAAAGATGATATCGATACCCATGGACTCCAGTACGGCCAGGTGTACCGAGTTAATGGAGCGACTGATGATCTGCCGGGCATCGTGCTGCTTCATCAGGGCCGTGGTGACAATGGAGGCCCCCACGTCTTCGCCGATGGCCACCACCACGGTATCCGTATCTTTGATGGGCAGGTTTCCGTACGCCGAGGCCTTGGACGTGTCCAGCGCCACCACATGCGAAATCTTGTTTTTCAGCTGCTCCACGATCTCAAAGCGTGCGTCCACCCCAAACACCTCATGCCCCATTTCCGTCAGCCGGGCCGCCAGCGTGGACCCAAAATTCCCTAAACCTACGATTATGTATTTCATCTGTATAATATTTTAGCTGTTAGCCGGGCGGTGAACCGCTATTAGCTAACCCCTGTTACAACACCTGAACACTCTCCTTCGGATACTTATAATCCACACTCCGGTCTTTCGAGAAAAGCCCGAACAGGATGGTAAAAAGCCCCACCCGGCCCAGGTACATCAGCACAATGATCACCCACTTACTGGGCTCAGACAGCTGAGGCGTAAGATTTAACGAAAGCCCCACCGTACCGTAGGCCGAAAAACACTCAAAGGCCACCCTCTGCAGGGGAACATTCGGGTCAAAAATGCTGACCAGGAACACCCCTACGCCCATGATCATAAACGACAGGAAAATAACCACATACGAGCGCTGAATGGAGCTCAGCGTGATCTCCCGGTCAAAAATCTCCACCCGTTCACGCCCCTTGGCCAGCGACACCACATTCAGAAAAGCCAGGGAAAACGTGGTCACCTTGATCCCTCCGGCCGTGGAGTTCGGGGCGCCGCCAATCCACATCAGCAGCAGGTAGATCAGGATAGTACCCTGGGTGATCTCCACCATATTTACTGCGTTAAAGCCGGCAGACCGAGGCACTACCGAGCCGAAAAACGACAAAGCCAGCTTCCCGCCCTGGCTGGTATGCTCGGCCAGGGTCTGGTCATATTCCAGGAAATAAAAAGCCAGGGTACCCACTACCAGCAGCGCTGCCGTGGCCGTCAGCACCAGCTTACTGTGTACGGTCAGTATACGGGCCTGGTATACGTATCTTTCCCGGAAGAATACGTAGCGGAGAATGCCTTTCAGGAAATGTTTGGTGGCGTTATAGAGGTCATTGACCACCGGGAAGCCCATTCCCCCGAAAATAACCAGCATAGCTATCGTCATCAGGAAAGGATAATTGAACCGGTAATGCGGGTTATACAGGCCCTCATGAATAATGGAAAAGCCCGCCCCGCAAAAGGCCGCCACCGAATGAAATATCGAAAAAAACCAGCTCTTGCCCGAGTTCACCTCAAAATTCCCGTCGATCACCAGGAAGATCATCACCGCCCCCCCTATTTCCACAAAAAACGCATAAAACAGGATCCGCTTTAATACCGAAAACAGGGAACCCGGTTCATTCAATTCCACGATATTACTGAGCATCAGTTGATTCCGGAGTGACATCCCGCCACGGAACAGCGTGGCAAAGAAGTTAGTAAACGTCATCAGGCCCAGCCCGCCGATCTGGAACAGTACGAAAAGGATCTGTGTGCCCAGGTCGGTAAACTTCGTGGAAACATCTACCGTGGCCGAACCCGTCACACATACCGCTGAAGTAGCCATAAAAGCCGCATCCACAAAACTGAACTTCCCGTAAGTGGCATGCGGCATCAGCAGCATGGCCGTGCCCCAGAAGATCAATACCAGGAAACTGATGGCAAAGAGTACCGCCGGGTTCATCAGCGAGGTTTTTATCTGGGACGAAAGCTCCATGAACCTCAGAAAAAAAAAGGTAGTGATCAGCAGGTAAAGGAAATAATCGGAGCTCAGCAGGATAGAATGCCGCTTAAAAAAATTAAAACCCACCAGTAGCACGATCAGTACAAAGTCAAGGTTATGATCCTTGTGAAAGAAACCCCGGGTATCGCTGAAAAATACGCCGATAAACCAGCGGAGCATATAAAAAAACATCAGCAGGCGTGGCACCTGCCTCAGGGCATGATTGATCCAGTTACGGATGATCTCCTCTTTCGGGAAGCTGATCTGGTACAGCACCAGCAGAAAACCCACCAGTAAAGCAATAAACACCCCCTTGTCGATCTTGCGCTCGAGGCTGTCTTTAAGGACATAAAACTTCTCCTTAATGCTTATCCAGTTAATTTTCAGGTTGAACTTTCTCAGAGCCTTCTGTTTTTTTGAAGCAAATTTATGCAATTTCCCCATGAAACAGACAAGTCTCCGGCGGATACTTCCGGCAGGAATTATAATGATCAGGAAATAAGGACCGGAAAATCCGAAGGGCTACTCTTAAATCCGGTGATACTACTCATAAAATGGGCCGGAGGCTGTTTACAGGACAGATTCAGCCGGGTTTGCATAGATTCATCCGGGTCTGCATAGATCCATCCGGGTCTGGACAGATTTATCCGGGTCTGGGAAAACAAAAACTGCCCGGAAAACACGCAAAACGCAGGGGGCATGGTATATGTATACCGGCCCCATACAGCGTCTGGCGTCTTTTCCGGGCAGCTTATCCCGGTAAATGATTATGCTTTTTCTTCTTCCGCTCCCGTACCGGGCTCGTTTTTCGACTTGGAGAAGCCGGCGAAAAGGTCGTTCAGCATCTTTTCCACATCCGGATATTTCTCTTTCAGGTTCCCTACGATCTCGTTGAACTTCTCATTAGCTCCGGCTTTCAGGTCTTCAAAATACTGAGGCACCCGGTCTGCGGCTGATTCCGCCTCCGACTTCAGTTGCTTACCCTTTTCCTTCAGGTTCTCCACCATTTTTTCACCGTCTTCTGAATTCAGGTATTTGTTCATGGCTACGCCGGCAGCAGCGCCGAGAATAAAAGTGGCCAAGTGTTTTTTGTTAACTCCCATGATTGTGTTTTGTTTATTTCCCTAATATAACGTTAATTCTTTTTCAAAAATTCTCTTGCACCTCATCTTTTATTGCTGCCAGCGCCTCCCGGATCAGCGCCCGGGCGGTTTCGTCTTCATTCTGCAAAACACTCACCACAATGGCCCGGGTGTCTTCCATTCCCGCTCTTCCCGCCACCGCATGCACAAGGGCGGCCGACGTGGCCGTAGCCGCTGCCGTGATCTTCTCCCAGGTGTCTTTCCCCAGGTAAAGCTGTTGGGCGGCATTATGATCCAGCTCTGTCCGGACCTCCTGCAGGATCACCTGCTGCAGTTCCGTAGGGCTCAGGCCGGCCGTGCTGATCCGGGCCAGCAGGTTCTGGGGTTTTATCCTTTCCAGGAACAGGATCATCCGCTCGGCCGCCTGAAGCTGCAGGGGGTAGCTGATGGCCTGACGGGCGGTTTTCACCGCAGCCGTTTCGCGGGACCGCTTCAGTGCCGTGTAAAAAATATAGAAGGCGCCTGCCAGAACGGCCAGGATACCCATGGCGCTTATCCAGTTACTATTCATGCTTCATTTTTAAATCCGGCAGCAATTTAACATATCTGCACACGTTTAAAAACAAATGACCCTAATTGCTTCTCTATTTCGGATTAAAGCACCGAAATAAACCGGGAGACAGCTTTGGCACGATTTCTGACTCTTCTTTTGATGAATCAGAAATTTCCGAAGGATAGCCTAGAAATGTTACAAGTGAAAAAGCCTGCAAAATTCATCTTACTGATCCTCGGAATACTGTTTTTTGTAGCCGGATTCTTCAGCCTTGTATTCCATGACAAAGAGGGCGAGGTAAAATACCAAAGCATCATTCAGAATAACATAGACGAGGCCATTTCTACCGCCCGGGCAGAACATTCCTCCATTGAAAATAAGGTAAAAGCGCAAAAAAAGGAGAGTTTTGACTCCTATCAGCTGGAAACCACCTACCCGTATTTTATCTTTAAAGACGACAGCCTCATTTACTGGTCTTCCTATAAATATATTCCCGAAGAAGAAAGCCGGGGAAAAGGCGCCGGTGTGGTCTTCGTGGAATACCATAAAAACTCGGGCCTGCTGGTAAAGTCGCCTTTCCGCCTCGGAAACAGTAACTACGCCGTGGTAAGCCTCATAGACCTCTACCGTTTCAGTGAGGTCACTCCGGGTTTTGACTACAGCATTTTTTACACCATTCCCCGGGCCATCTCCCGCCAGGAATCACCGGGTACCTTTAAGATCCGGGGCCCTGACGGAAAGGCCCTTTTCTACGTTACACCTACTGAAAACCCGCAGACACTCACCATGCGTGCCTCTAAGGGCACCCTCCTGCTCTTTTCCGCTGCCCTGATCCTCATTGCCATCTTTTGTGTCTTCCATATCAGTGCCCTGGAAAAGAAGCACCGCTACATGCTGGCCAGCATTAACCTGATCCTGCTGGTGCTTTTCATCCGGATGTGGATGCTCATGCTGGGACTGCCCTGGCAGCTCATGCCTGAGTCCCTCACCCCGGAATACCTGGTGGTTCCGCCGGGGTTTGGTGACATGATCATCTCCGCCTTCTCCGTGACCCTGGTGCTGGCCTTTATGGCCCTCTGGCAGCTGGAAGCCCTGACCTATACCAGCGTTAAACGATACTCCGTGAAGGTAAAAAGCCTGGCCTCCGTAGTGCTGGTACTGGCGGCTATTGCCCTGGGGTATTTTGTGTATACCCAGGTGCTGAAAATCTATAATAACCAGGTCATCGGGCTGGACTATTCCCTTAAACTGACTAACATCAAAATGGGAACCTACTTGTTCCTGTTCAGCCTGTTTGGTATCTATTTCCTGGGGAATCACCTGCTGATCAATACCTTCAGCAAGATCCAGACCTCGGCCCGGCCGGGTTTCATGCACTGGCTCTACGGCACCCTCCTGGCCGCCATGTTCTTTTACTATCACCACCTGAACTACTGGATATGCCTCATTGCCGCCCTGTACTTCCTGGCGGCCTTCCTGCTGAAGCTGCCCCGCTTTTTTTATATCCTCCGCTTTAAAACCTTTGTGTACTTCCTGACCGGGGGCTTCGCCTTTACGTTTATCCTCTTCAGCCTGGTTACCCTCCAGGATTACGATAAAAGCCTGGAAGACAAACAGCTGTTTGCCGAGAAGCTCCTGCAGCAAAAAGACCTGAAAGCCGAGCTGCTGCTGAACCAGTTCAGCAATATGATCCAGAATGATACTACTCTGGCCTATACCCTCACCCGGCCGGTACTGGCCTATGAATCCCTCCGCTACCTGATCAAAGACAGCCTGCTCAGCGCCTACTTTGACGCCTATGACGTGGAAGTGCAGGCCTATACCACCAGTGGAAGGCCCCTGGCCGGCGACTCCCCGGAGAGCCTCAGCCGGGTATATGCCAAATACGCCGGGCAGCCCAATAAAACCGAATTCCCCGGCCTCTACTTCCTACGGAAAGATAACGGGGAAAATATGTACGTTCTCTTCTCCGAAGTCCGGAAAAACGGGATTGTACGGGGGGCTGTAATGGTGAAAGTGACTTATAACGCTTCCGAACTGGCCTATACCTCCGAGAAGCTGACCGATAATACCGTGCGCCAGGAGCCGGGAATGGTGGCCGGCAGTTATGTTCTTTTTGACAAAAACCGGCACATCATTAATAAAGAAGGGAACTTTGACTACAGCCGGGACTTTGACCTTCGCCTCCTGGAAAATGTAAACACCACTGACCACCAGGTGCTCAGTAACGGCTACCTCCATTATATCCGGAAAGACAAAGCCGGCAATGCCGCCGTGGTCACGCAGCCCTCCGATTTCTACCGGGATACCCTTTCCGGCTTTTCCTACCTGTTTCTCATCACCCTGAGCGGTATGGTGGTGCTGCTGGTGATCCTGGGCGTTATCTCGGGCTTCGAGGTATACCGGATGAGCTTCTCTTCCAAGATCCAGTTCTTCCTGAACATGGCCTTCCTGGTGCCGCTGACCATCATTATCCTGCTTACCCTGGGCGTGGTGATCAGCTCTTTTATCACCTTGCAAAACAGGTCTATCCGGGAAAATTCCCTGAACGTGGCCAATACCATTAACCTGCATTACCAGGATTATCTCCGCGGCAAAAGCACCAAAGCCTACCTGGAAGAGCAGCTGAGTAACCTGGCCCTTTCCTCTGACTTTGAGATCAGCATCTTTAATCCGGACGGCCTCCTGACCTATACCTCCACGCCAGGGCAATACCGGATGTATCAGCTTTCCGGCCGTATAAATCCGGAGGCTTACGCCCGCATCATCTCTGGCCAAAATAACGAAGTGCTGCTGGAAGAAACGCTGGGATCCCTGGATTTCAAGACCGTTTACCTGAGCGGAAAGGCGGCTGACGGGAAAACTTACGGGGTGATCGGTATCTCCTACCCCGAAGCCGGCTACACCCTGCAGCGCCAGATCAAGGAAGTAGGCGCCGCTATCCTGATCATCTTCCTCATCATGTTCTTTATCCTCCTGGCGCTGTCGTACACGGCCAGCACTAACCTGACCGATCCCCTGAAGCTGATAGCGCAGAAGCTGAAAAAGACCAACCTGAACGCTAAAAACGAGGAGATCGTGTGGCGGTCTAACGACGAGATCGGGCTGCTGACCAATGAATATAACCGCATGATCAAAAAGCTGGAAGAAAGCCGCGAGGCACTGTCAGCCAGTGAAAAGCAGACCGCCTGGCGCGAAATGGCCCGGCAGGTGGCCCACGAAATCAAAAACCCGCTCACCCCCATGAAGCTGTCTATCCAGCAGCTTCAGCGCACCCTGCCGGCCGGCGACGAGGAAAACCGCCAGAAAATAGACCGGGCCCTGGCGTCTATTAACGAGCAGATCGATAATATCTCCGAGATAGCCAACTCGTTTTCCGAATTTGCTAAAATGCCCGTTCCGCGCACGGAAGTGTTTGACCTGGTGTCTGCCGTACAAAAAGCCGTGGACCTCTACACCCAGAATAACAACATCAAGATCCGGTTCCGGATGGAAGCGGATGAGATCATGGTCAGCGGCGACAAGATGATCCTGAGCCGCGCCGTAAATAACCTGGTACTGAACGGCCTGCAGTCGGTACCCGCTACCCGCAAACCCATCATCTCCGTATCGGTATCCGAAAAAGGCGACATGGGTATGGTGGAAGTCCAGGATAACGGCACCGGGATCTCAGAAGAACTGCGAAAAAAAGTATTCATCCCGAACTTCAGTACCAAGCAGGGTGGTTCCGGCCTCGGCCTTTCAATGGCCAAGAGGGGCATAGAGCACGCCGGCGGAAACATCTGGTTTGAGTCGGTGGAAGGCGAAGGCACCACTTTTTACGTGGAGCTGCCCAAAAGCAAATAGCGGGCGATCACACCGGCCGGTAAGCAGTCTATTCCTCATGGCTATTTCATGGATTTGTGCTATCTTTGCCCCCTATGGTGAACGTTCGCTCCTTTGTATTCTCTCCGTTTTCGGAGAACACCTACGTGCTCTCGGATGAGACCGGTGAAGCCGTGGTTATTGACCCGGGCTGCTACACCCAGGCGGAAAAAGAAGAATTACGGAATTATATTCAGAGCAGCGGACTGACCGTTAAGGCCATCCTGCTGACCCACGCTCACCTGGATCATGTATTCGGGGCGGCGTATGTGGCCCGCACCTTTGGCGTGGAGATCTACATGCACCCGCTGGAAAAACCCATCCTGGCTGATTTTGAGACCCGCTGTAAGCTCTGGAATATTCCCGGCTGCGAACCCGTGGAAGCACAGCATTACCTGGAGGAAGGCGATATCTTTTCCTTCGGAAATACCGTGCTGAGCATCGTTCATGTACCCGGCCATGCCCCCGGCCACGTGGCCTTTATTTGTGAACCGGAGCGCTGGGTGGTCAGCGGCGACTGCCTTTTTTACCGTAGCATAGGCCGCACTGACCTGCCCATGGGGGATTATGACACACTGATCCGTTCTATCCGGACCAAGCTCTTTCCCCTGCCGGATGATTACACCGTATATGCAGGGCACATGCAGCCGACTACCATTGGCGAAGAAAAAAAACTTAATCCTTTTTTACAATCGTGAGGCTGTTTACCGTATCTAATTTCATTACCCTTTCTAATCTCCTCTGCGGCTGCCTGGGCATCCTGGCTGTGCTGCAGGAAGGCGACCTCCGGAAAGCCGGGCTTCTTATCGGCGTGGCGCTTGTCCTGGACTTCTTTGACGGCTTTGTGGCCCGCCTCCTGAAAGAGAGCTCGGAGCTGGGCAAGCAGCTGGACTCGCTGGCTGACGTGGTGTCATTCGGCGTGCTGCCGGGGTTTATTCTCTGGGGATTGATGAAAGACTCCGCTTTCCTGCCGCAGAACACCGCCTGGATGACCTTTCTTATCCCGGTTTTTTCAGCGCTGCGCCTGGCTAAATTCAATATTGACACCCGGCAATCCATGAGCTTCATTGGCCTGCCCACGCCGGCTAACGCCATGGTGATCGCGGTTTTTCCTTACCTGGCGGAAAGTTCACCGGAAATAGCGGACATCCTGTTTAACAGCTGGTTTCTGCCCGTATACATCCTGATCTTTGTCTACCTCCTGGTGGCGGAGATTCCCCTGCCGGCCTTAAAATTCAAAAATTACAATTGGCAGGATAACCGCTTTACATACATCTTACTTATTCTTTCCGTAATTTTGCTGGCGCTGCTGAAGCTGTCGGCCGTACCGCTGATCATCTTCGGTTACATCCTTTATTCGATAATACAATACATCAGAAATAAATAACTCATGAAATTTAAAGCTTCTATTGACATCATGCCCATCAAAGAGATTCTTGATCCCCAGGGAAAGGCCGTGCTGCTGGGATTAAAGAACCTGAACATCAAGAACATCGATGATTGCCGCATAGGCCGTCACATTGAGCTGGTGCTGGAGGCGGGCTCAGAAGCCGAAGCCAGGGAAAGCGTGGAAAATGCCTGTAAGCAGCTCCTGGCTAACCTCATCATGGAAGAATATACCTTTACCTTGTCGGAAGCCTGAGCGGCGGAGTTTTCCTTAAGCTGACTTTCTTATCCCCCGCACCTTTCCGGGGGATAAAATCCAGCTGACGCGGAGGCACATAAGGCTCAGCCTTAGTAGGCACATACACCGTTTCCGCGTCCTGCAGCCATTCATAATAATTCACGGGATGCGGGTAAAGGTCCTCATCCAGTTCCAGGTACATCAGGTGAAGATGGGTATCAGAGCGGCTCTGAGCGGCGTTAAAGCCGGTTCGTCCCACCTGGCCCAGCTTATCGCCCGGCCGTACCCGCTGCCCGGCTACCACCACGCTCTCCCGGTTATGCGCATAATACCACAGTCCACCGCGCTCCAGGTCATATACCCAAACGTAATTCCCACCCCGGAAAATGGAGCCCTCCTGCCAGTTCTGCTCCACCGCGATCACGATCCCGTGCCCTACAGACACCACGTCCACGTACTCGCCGCGCCGGTCATCGATACAATCCTGGTTCCGGTCGTAAATAAAAATATCATGGGCCGGGTGGCTGCCGCTGACCGACTGGTCAAACAGGTTAAACTCCCGCACGTAATACCCGTTTCCTTTCCTTCCGCCCACGGCTGACACATTACTGCCGGCCAGCGGGAAAACCAGGGGGATGTACTCACCCGGCGACAGGGTGTTCGGGAATTTCCGGCGGAGCTCCTGCATAATGGCTTTGAACTCGTGTTCCGCTTCCCTGGGCGTCACATAATAATTCCGGACATTCACCAGGAGCTCCCGGTACTTTTCAAAAAAATGAGGGTGCTCCCGGAATGAAAAAGTAGTATCACTCTCCGGCTTAACGCAGAAAACGGAGCATGCAATAAGCAGTGTGTTAAACAGCATCAGCGGTCTTATGGTAAAAAATTTATTGCAAATATAATATACGAAGGCGCCGCCCCCGGAAAAGAGGGCCCGGATTCATTGATTTTATCTAAAAAAACTCCGATAAAACACAAAAATCGTCGTATCTTTGAGTTCTAATCAGATTCTTGAGCACTTTTGAGCAGGACAAAGCAACTCTACCGGGAAAATAAAAACTTTTTTGGCTACTTTATAGCTGCTTTGGGAGGGGTGATTGTCCAGTATCTTATAGGGACCACCCTGCTGGTTAACTTTTTAGACTGGAATAACGTCAAAGCCTTCTGGGTGGGTTACCTGGTCTCCATCCCCGTAGGTTTCTACCTCACCAAACTCCTGGCATTTAATGCCCGGAACTCCGGGAAAACCACCCGCGAGATCGTAAAATACCTCATCACCATTGTGGTTTCCGGATGCATCACCGTTTATGGCGCTGATTACTCCATCCGCCTGCTCATGAACCTTATCGGCGCTGAAAAAATGACCATCCCCTTCACCGGGAAAGAATTCAGCCCCGCAGGCACCATAGGCCACTTTATGGGAATGGGCATGAGTTTTATTTTTAACTTCATCGTACATAAAAAGTTCACCTTTCACCAGACCGGCCTGTGGGACAGGATCATCGGCGTATTCCGCAGCCACTGACCGGAATCCATAATTTTTTCGCTTTTAGTTTTTATCTTTTCACTAAAAAGATCACTACATTTGAGACCTAAAGTAATCAACCTATGAAAAAAATCACCGTCCTGTTCTCTCTCCTGCTACTGGCTGCAGGAGCTTCCGCCCAGAAAATGAATGTGGTGGAAGGAGATTTCAAATTCCTGAAAGACGCTAAAGCCATAAATGTGGTGTTTCGCTACGATGACATGAAGCTGTTTAACGAAAACAAAACCGAGCAGCAGTACATCAAAGAGCGGAGTGAAGACCTGAACGCAAAAAATCCCGGTACAGGTGACACCTGGGTGAGAAAATGGGAAGGTGCCAAAGAATCGATCTGGGAACCTAACTTCATGGATCTCATAGCCAAGACCGTAACAGCTAAAAAAGGTACTGTTTTCGGACTGGGCAAAAAAGACGCACCTTACACCCTGACCGTGGACGCCGTCTGGATTTACCCCGGCTGGGATGCCGGCGTAATGAAGCAGCCCGCCAAGGTCACCACCCTGCTCACCTTCACCGAAACCGGCAATCCCTCCAAAGTGCTGCTGAAAATCAAGAGCGAAAATGCTCCGGGTAACCAGTGGGGAAGTAACTTCAGTAATGAGTCCCGTATTGGCGAAGGCTTCGAAAAAACAGCTAAGACACTGGGAACCAGGATCATTAAGGAGGCCTACTAAGCAGGAGAACAAAAAAATATATAGTTTAACGTAAAAAATTAAGCGTTTTCATTCATTTTAGTTATGAGTTATTAAATATTCTGCAGTAATTTTGCGGATTAAAAAATTATAACTATTAACTTTTATGAGTAAAAAATTTACGTTACTCTTAGTAATGGTGTTCATGGGCATAGGATTAGCCTATGGACAATCAGAGGTGAAAGGGGTGGTGAAAGCCGCTACTGACGGGTTAGGTATACCCGGAGTTAGTGTGGTGGTAAAAGGTACGACCACCGGCGCATCTACAGATGCCGAAGGAAATTATTCAATCAGGAACGTACAGTCCGGTGCTACCCTGATTTTCAAAGCAGTGGGTTTTGTAAGCCAGGAAGTGGCTGTAAACGGTCGTTCCGTAGTTAACGTTACCCTGGAGTCTGATGAAAGACTACTGGAGGAAGTAATCGTGATCGGGTATGGTACAGTTTCAGCCGATAAGCACGTGGGATCATCGGCCCAGATTTCTCCCGATAAGATCAGCACCCGGCCCAATGCCAATGCATTAAACGCAGTAATAGGAGCAGCGCCTGGGGTACAGACCACTTCTTCGGGTGGAGCACCGGGTTCTGCACCGGAGATCCGGGTAAGGGGCTTCGGATCCATTAATGCTTCTAACAGTGCACTCTACGTGGTAGACGGGGTTCCATATGATGCCGGTACGGCTAACATTAACCCGGACGATGTGGAATCTATCTCGATATTGAAAGATGCGTCCACTACAGCCATCTACGGTTCCAGAGGCGCTAACGGTGTGGTATTAGTGACCACCAAGAAAGGGAAAGAAGGTAAAAATAACCTGAACTTCCACGCTTCTGCCGGTACTATTTCGCGGGGTTTACCTGAATATGAAACCGTAAACGCCGAGCAGTATTACCCGCTGATGTGGGAAGCCTACAGAAATACCCTGACCTACGGGCAGAAGATTCCCATGGAAATAGCTAACCAGATTGCTTCCGGGACATTGACCAGCTACAACGGAAATAATTACAGCGGTATATACAACATGTTAGGATATAATCCTTTCAATGTGCCCAATAACCAGATTGTAGATGTAAACGGAAACCTGAATCCGGCGGCGAAACTACTGTACCCGGAAGACCTGGACTGGGCCGGAGCTATCCAGACCGGTGGAAAAAGCCGTCAGAACTACACTTTAAACTACGACGCCGGTACCAGTAAAAGTAACTACTTCGCTTCCTTTGGTTATACGAAAGAAGAAGGTTATTTGTTAAAATCGGCTTTGGAAAGATATACAGGTCGGGTAAATGCCGAATCACAGGCCACCAAATGGCTGCGGATAGGCTTAAACATCAATGGCTCCTACCGTATGGGCCGGGGCGCCACTGATTATACGGGATCTTCTTTTGTGAACCCGTTCTGGTATTCGAGATTTGCGGGTCCAATTTATCCTGTTCATGAACATAACCGCACTACCGGTGAGTACGTCCTGGATGGTAACGGTAACAAAATTTATGACAGGGGAGACGGCCGGCCGTATTCGCCGGGACGCCATGCCGTGTGGGAAAATGAGCTGAACGAAAGAATGATTAACCAGAGTGCTATCGGTACCAGGACCTTCGCCCGCTTAAACCTTTTACCGGGACTGACGGCCACTACTAACCTGAGCTTTGACTACCAGACTATCAATGACCGTGAATTTAATAACAGCATTCTGGGTGACGGCGCACCAGCAGGAAGAGCCTACAATGAATTTAACAGCAAAAGGTCTGTTACCTGGAACCAGTTATTGGAATACGAAAAAAATGTAGGCAAAAATAACTTTACCTTACTGGGTGGCCATGAGTCGTACGGCTACAAATATAACTACATGCGCGGAGGCCGTGTAGGCCAGGTAGTAGACGGGGTGATAGAGCTGGTTAACTTCTCTGAGGTTCTGTCTCTGGACGCTTACGAAGACAACCAGACGGTAGAATCTTACTTTACCCGTTTAAACTGGGATAATGACGGGAAATATATCGGTTCAGTCTCACTGAGAAGAGACGGTAACTCCCGGTTTGCACCGGAGGTACGCTGGGCCAACTTCTGGTCTGTCGGGGGAGCTTATAACATCGTGAAAGAAAACTTCTTTAATGTGTCATGGGTAGATGTTCTGAAGTTCAGAGCCTCCTACGGGCAGGTAGGAAATGATGCCGGAGTAGGTTATTATCCTTACCACTCGCTCTATACTTTAGGGCGTAATAACGCCGGAGCAGCCGGATTTACCCAATCTAACATTCCTAACCGGAATCTGACCTGGGAAACGGCCAAAAACTTTGATATAGGTGTGGACTTCGGTGTACTGGGAAGAAGACTGACGGGATCGGTAGAATACTTCCACCGGGTAACAGACGGACTGATCTTTGGGGTACCCGTGCCTTTCCAGAATGGCGGAACCACCAGTGTCGATGGGTTTGAGATTAACAAGAACATTGGTAGTCTGTATAACAAGGGTATCGAAATTCAGTTAAACGGTCTGGTGGTTAAAACCAAAGACTTCTCTTATAATACTACCGTGAATTTCACCACCTTTAAGAATCAGATCACCAAGATGCCGGATGGCCAGCCGCTTATTGTTTCAGGAACAAAAGGCTACAGCGTAGGCCACTCCATCTATGATTTCTATTTAAGGCAATTTGCAGGAGTGGATGAAGAAACCGGGCAGGCACTGTACAGGACAAACAAGACATCAGCCAATACACGTATCGTAGGCGCTGACACCCTTACTACTGTGCTTGGGGAAGCTAATCTCCGGTATAACGGCACCTCCTCTATCCCGGATTTCTACGGCTCGATGAATCATACCCTGAAGTACAAAGGATTTACTTTATCCGGACTCTTTACCTTCCAGGTAGGCGGAAAAGTATATGACTCAGTTTATGGTACACTCATGAACTCCGGAAGTTACGGTAACGCCATGCACGTGGATATTCTGGAAAGATGGACTGGAAATAACAAAACCGGAAATATTCCGAGACTGGACAATGCAAGAAATGCCGACTTTTCAGGAGGTTCCACCCGTTGGCTGACCAGCGCTTCTTACTTCCAGCTGAACAATATCTCCCTGGGTTATGATATTCCGAAAAGTGTGCTGAAACCTATTAACGCCAAATCGGCCAGCGTGTATGTAACCGGTGAAAACCTGTACCTGGGCTCGGCCAGAAGAGGAATGAACGTGACCGGAAGCTTTAATGGTACCGTAGATAACAGCTATAACTTCAATAAGGTATTTACAGCGGGAGTTAAAGTAGGATTTTAAATTTATTTGAACAAAGAATTATGAAGATCAGAATATTTTTATCAACACTGGTTTTGATAGGCCTGATGACTTCCTGTGAAAAGGACTTCCTGGAAACCAAGCCTACACGTCAAACCGCCACCACTGATGCATTCAGCACTACTAAAAATGCGTGGGCAGCCGTAAACGGAATTCACCGGTATATGTACTCCCAGATTTTCGGGTCACAGCCCCAGGGAGGCCAGTCGGGTAACATGCTCTACATGGACATTTATGGAGAAGACCTGGTTTTCCCGAATGTAGCGAACAGCGGTTTGCAGAATGAGTACAAATGGATAGCGAATACTAACCCGAATACCGCTTCCAACCTGTACAATTATGGCTTCTACTACGCCATTATCGGTAATGCGAACATGATCATTGCCAACATAGACGGGGCCGTAGGAGATCAGAAAGACAAAGATGCTATTAAAGCGCAGGCGCTTACCTACCGGGCATGGTCTTATTTTAACCTGGTTCAGATGTTTGGAAAGCGTTTTGTAGCCGGACAGGCTAACTCAGACCTGGGTGTTCCCCTGGTTCTGGCGCCTACTACTGAACCGGCTGCGAGAAATACCGTAGCAGAAGTTTATGCGCAGGTGGATAAGGATATTAACGAGGCCATCGGCCTGTTTACATCCGCTAATTACACCCGTCCTAATAAGTCTAACTTTAACATTAACGTGGCTAAGGGAATCAAGGCGCGTATTGCTTTAGTGAAGCAGGATTGGGCTACTGCCGCTCAAATGGCCAAAGAAGCCAGAACCGGTTTCCCGCTGATGTCTGCTGCGGATTATACTAAAGGATTTAACGATTACGGTAATGCCGAGTGGCTTTGGGGTTCAAGAATCATTTCAGCAGAAACGAACTATTTCTACTCGTTCTTTGCCTACATGTCCGTGAACTTTAACTCTACGGCTATCCGGGCTACTCCGAAAGTGATCTTCTCGGTACTGTATAACAAAATGTCGGATACGGATATCCGGAAAACCCTGTTTGATCCAACCGGAAAAAATACAGCTGATTTTCCGCTGCCTACTACGGCTTATACAAGACCGCCTTACCTGCATAAGAAATTTAAGGTGACAGATCCTGCCAGCAGTATCGGTGATGTTCCTTACATGAGAGCTGCAGAACTTTACCTGATTGAGGCCGAAGCACTGGCTGCACAGGGTAAAGACAGCGATGCGGCTACCGTACTGCGTGAATTGGTGGTAACCCGGGATCCGGCTTACGTTAAATCAACCAAAACAGGCGATGCCCTGCTGGAGGAGATCCGCGTTCAGCGCCGGATCGAACTTTGGGGAGAAGGCTTCCGTTTCTATGACCTGAAAAGAACAAACAGTAAACTGGACAGAAGAGGTGGAAACCACAATGCTTCGTTTACCAATGGTGTGATGGAAGTAGAGCCGGGCGATAAGAGATGGCAGCTTCCGATCCCTCAGGGAGAAATTGAAAGAACAAACGGTCTGGTGGTGCAAAACCCGCTGTAAGGGCCAAAAATTAAGGGGAGGTGCTGCAAAGCGCCTCCCCTTAAAAATACTATAAATATCCCGTTTTAACCTACCTTCAAATCCTCCGGCTTTCCGCCGTTCTCCAGCATGTACGCCATATTCCGGATCACCCGGTCATGCTTCAGTACAAACGGGTTCTCCTGGTTCCAGACATAACCGGCCAGCACGGCACAGATTTTTCGTTTAACATCCGGGTTTTCAGGTTGATGGAAGAACAGGGTCTGGAGATTTCCGGTATACCACTCCATCACGTAGGTGGTAAATACGCTTACTCCCCGGCGGATATAATCGGAATATTCCTTTTGCCAGTCTACTTTTTCGCCGCTCTGCTCTTTCAGGAAAAGCTTGGCCGACAGTAAGCCGGATTCCGTGGCAAAGCATACGCCCGATGAAAATACGGGGTCAAGAAACTCGGCACTGTTACCCGTGAGCGTATAGCCCGGCCCGCAGATCTGAGACACCTTGCAGGAATAATCCTGGATTTTATGCGGTTTAAAGATAAACTCTGTATCCAGGTAGCGGTCTTTGTAATAATCTGAGCGCCGGATGGCTTCCCGCAGGGCGGCATCCGTATCGTCTCCCAGGCTGTTAATATAACTGGTAGGGCCTACGATGCCCAGGCTGGTATTGCCGTTAGAGAAGGGGATCACCCAAAACCACACCTGGGTTTCCAGGATATCAAAGGTGATGATCGTTCCTTCCTCGCCACCTACGCGGCTCTCATCTTTTACATGGGTAAAAATGGCTGAGTTATTGGTTACGTTAGAAGGCCGGTCCAGTCCCAGTAAGCGGGGCAGCACCCGGCCGTAACCGCTGGAATCAATGATAAATTTAGCTTTGATCTCGGAGGTTTCCCCCTCTTTATTCCTGACCGTGGTTACGGAGTCCGTGCCGTCAAACTGCACGTCCAGCACCTCCGTTTCAAACTCCAGGTCCACACCCTTGCGGATCACCTCCTGCGCCAGCGTGTTATCAAAATCAGCCCGGGGCGCCTGCCAGGTCCAGTCCCAGCCCGTTCCGAACTTATCACTGAAATCAAAATTACAGATCTGCTCTCCGCGGATAAACCGGGCACCCGCTTTTATCTCAAAATTCCGGGCTTTCAGTGCCTCCAGCAGGCCCGCTTCTTCATAATGCTCCATAGACCGGGGGAGGAAGCTTTCACCGATCACAAACCGGGGGAATTTTGATTTTTCAACCACCTTCACTTTTGCACCGTGATTAAATAAGTAAGCCGATGCGACACATCCCGAGGGACCGGCTCCGATGACTAAAACATCAACTTCCTCCTTTTTCATATTATCTGTTTAGTATGGTAAAAAAATAAATAAGAAATAACTATCTTTGCAGCCTCAAAATTAGGAATATTATATTCAAAGACAAAGAAAATCTGTTTAGAAAATAGTCCTGTTTAACCCTTTGCATTTAATGAGCTCAGAGACACGCCATCTAAACCTAAATCACTTTAAATCAATAACATACAAAGAAGTTCCTGTAGAAATTGATGAGGCTACCCTACAGGGGGTGAGCCAGAGTTTTTCCTTCCTCGAAGAATTTTCCCGGAACAAGGTTCTGTATGGTGTAAATACCGGTTTCGGCCCCATGGCCCAGTACCGGGTACCTGACGCTGACCGTGTCCGGCTCCAGTATAACCTGATCCGCAGTCACGCTACGGGCACCGGCCAGCCCCTGGCACCGGAGTTTGCCCGCGCTGCCGTACTGGCCCGGCTGAATACCCTCTGCCTCGGGAACTCCGGCGTGCACCCCTCGGTGATCACGCTCATGCAGGAACTGCTGAACCGTGACATCGTGCCGCTGATCTTTGAACACGGCGGAGTAGGCGCCAGCGGTGACCTGGTACAGCTGGCCCATCTGGCCCTGGTGCTCATCGGTGAAGGCGAGGTTTTCCATAAAGGAGAAAGAAGAAATACGGCCGAAGTTTTTGAAGAAGAAGGACTGAAGCCCATACAGGTGGAAATCCGCGAAGGCCTGGCCCTGATTAACGGCACTTCGGTGATGTCAGGAATAGGCATTGTGAACCTCTTCCGGGCCCGGAAGCTGCTGGACTGGTCCGTAAAATGCTCCTGTGCCATTAACGAGCTCATGCGGGCCTATGACGACCACCTGTCCAAAGAGCTGAACCATACCAAGCTGCACCAGGGACAGCGCGAAATAGCCGCCCGGATGCGGGAATGCCTGGCCGACAGCCAGCTCACCCGAAAAAGAAAAGAGCACCTTTACACCGGTGAAAACAAAGAGTCCATTTTCAAAGAAAAAGTACAGGAATATTACTCCATCCGCTGCGTTCCCCAGATCCTGGGGCCCGTGCTGGATACCCTCAATAACGTGGCCACCGTGCTGGAAAACGAGATCAATTCCGCCAATGATAACCCTATCGTGGACATCGGCACGGAACACGTTTACCACGGCGGAAATTTCCATGGCGACTACGTCTCCCTGGAGATGGATAAGCTGAAAATAGTCATCACCAAGCTGACCATGCTGGCCGAGCGCCAGTTGAACTACCTGGTGAACCCTTCCCTGAACGGCATCCTGCCACCGTTTGTGAACCTGGCCGTGCTAGGCTTTAACTTCGGGATGCAGGGGCTGCAGTTTACGGCTACTTCTACCACCGCCGAAAGCCAGACCCTCTCCAATCCCATGTATATCCACAGCATTCCCAATAATAACGATAACCAGGATATTGTGAGCATGGGCACAAACTCCGCCCTGCTGGCTGCCCGGGTCATTGAAAACGGTTTCCAGGTGCTGAGCATTGAGATCATCACCATCTGCCAGGCCATTGACGCCCTGAATTGTAAAGAATTCGTATCTTCGGCTACGAAAGACCTGTATAACCGGGTCAGAGCGGTGGTTCCGGCTTACCGCGAAGACCGGCCGATGTACCGGGAAATTGAAGCGGTAAAGAATCTCTTATTAAACGGGGAAGCAGCATGAAGTGTGCCATCATCACAGGCGGATCAAGAGGCATCGGGCGGGCCATTTGCCGGAAGCTGGCGGAGGAAACCTCCTACCACCTGCTGATTAACTACCAGTCTAACCGGACCGCCGCCGAAGAAACCTTACAGGAAATTCAGGCCCTGGGTAAAACCGGTGAGATCATCCGTTTTAACGTGGCTGACCGGGAAGATACCCTGCAGGCCCTGGATGCCTGGCAGGAAGCCCATCCGGAGGCTAAAGTGGAAGTCATCATTAATAACGCCGGCATTACCCGTGACGGCCTTTTTATGTGGATGAATCCGGAAGACTGGACAGACGTGATCCAGACCAGCCTGAACGGTTTTTATAACGTTACCGGCTTTTTTATCCAGCAGCTGCTGAGAAATAAATACGGGCGGATCGTGAATATCGCCTCGGTATCGGGCATGAAAGGTACCGCCGGGCAGGTGAACTACTCGGCCGCCAAAGGCGCCCTGGTAGCCGCTACCAAGGCCCTGGCCCAGGAAGTGGCCAAAAGAAATATCACGGTCAATGCCGTGGCACCGGGCTTTATCCGGTCGGATATGACCGGCGGCCTGAACGAAGACGAGCTGAAAAAGCTCATCCCCCTGGGCCGCTTCGGTGAGGCGGAAGAAGTGGCTGACCTGGTGAACTTTTTGGTATCGGAAAAAGCTTCTTATATTACCGGGGAAGTGATCAATATAAACGGAGGAATCTATTCGTAATGATGCACAGAAGAGTGGTTATCACCGGCATGGGGATTTATTCCAGTATAGGAATCAGCCTGGAAGAGGTGAGGGATTCGCTGTACCACGGGAAGTCCGGGATCGTCATTGACCCCGAACGGCAGGAGTATGGATTTAAGTCAGCATTGACCGGTAGCGTTCCCAAACCTAACCTGAAAGATATGCTCACCCGCCGCCAGCGCATCAGCATCGGCGAGGAATCAGAATACGCCTACCTGGCCACCGTACAGGCCCTGCAGCAGGCGGGGATCGATAACGATTTCCTGGAAAAAAATGAGGTGGGCATCCTTTACGGTAACGACAGCGTTTCAAAATCCATCATTGAAGCCACGGATGTCCTGCGGGAAAAACGCGATACTTCACTGATCGGTTCCGGAGCCATTTTCCGTTCCATGAACTCCACGGTAAACATGAACCTCTCCACCATCTTTAAGATGCGGGGCATTAACCTGACCGTGAGTGCAGCCTGCGCCAGCGGCTCCCACTCCATCGGCCTGGGGTTTTACCTGATCCAAAGCGGCCTCCAGGACACGGTGGTCTGTGGCGGGGCTCAGGAGATCAATAAATACGCCATGAGCAGTTTTGACGCACTGGGCGTATTCTCTACCTATCATGAAGATCCGTCCAAAGCTTCGCGGCCGTTTGACCGCTCGCGTGACGGCCTCATTCCCAGCGGCGGGGCAGCCACCCTGGTGCTGGAAGAATATGAAAGTGCCGTAAAACGCGGTGCACCTATTATAGCGGAGGTCATTGGCTACGGGTTCTCCTCTAACGGCGGCCATATCTCCACACCCAACGTGGAAGGGCCTTCCATAGCCATGCTGCGGGCCGTTAAGCAGGCCGGCATCCAGGCCACGGAAGTGGATTATATCAATGCCCATGCTACTTCCACGCCCCTGGGCGACGCTAATGAGGCCGAAGCCATCTTCGGGATCTTCGGGGAAAGGAATCCCTGGGTGAGCTCCACCAAATCCATGACCGGCCACGAGTGCTGGATGGCCGGAGCCAGCGAGGTCATCTACTCCATCCTCATGATGCAAAATGATTTTATTGCACCCAATATCAACTTTGAAACTCCCGACGAGCAATCGGCTAAATTAAATATCGCCAAAAATACCATAAACGAAAAATTTGATATATTTTTGTCAAATTCGTTCGGTTTCGGAGGGACGAACTCCGCATTAGTGGTTAAAAAGATATGAGCAAGGAAGAAATAACAGGAAAGACCAACCATTTCCTATCGGAAGAATTTGAAGTGGACATCGATACCATCCGGCCTGACGCTATCCTTAAAGACACATTAGGACTCGACAGCCTGGATTATGTGGACCTGGTGGTAGCGGTAGAAGCTAACTTCGGAATAAAGCTGGGTGAGGCCGATTTCACGGGTCTTTCCACCTTCGATGATTTTTACCGGCTGATAGAAAGAAAATTAAAGAATGAGTGAGTGGGATGGTAAATCCAAAGGGACGGTTCTCGGCTACAAAATCTTCGTTTTCCTGATTCGTAAACTAGGGATCAGGGCCGCCTATGGATTACTTTTCTTTGTTGCGTCTTACTACTTCCTCTTTCTCCGCCAAAGTAACCGGGCTATCTGGTACTACTTCCGGAAAAGACTGAATTACCCCCCACTGAAGGCCCGCTTATCGGTTTTCAGAAGCTACTTCACCTTTGGTCAGACCATCATTGACAAGATCGCCATCTCTGCCGGGCTGCGGAACCGCTTTACCTATGAATTTGACGGCGTGGAAACCCTCTACCGGCTTCTGAACGATCAGAAAGGAGCTGTGCTGATCAGCGCCCACATGGGCAACTTCGAGATCGCCGAATACTTTTTTTCGGAGATCGACCTGGACTTCCAGATTAACCTGGTAACCATAGACCAGGAGCATTCCGCCATCAAGGAATACCTGGAAAGCATCAAAAAACCCTCTATAAAGCTGATCCTGATCCGCGATGATATGTCGCATATTTTCGAGATCAACGAGGCCCTCGCTAAAAACGAGCTGGTCTGCTTTACCGGTGACCGCTACGTAAAAGGCAGCAAATACCTCTCCGCCCCGCTACTGGGCGAGGAAGCCCGCTTCCCGGCCGGCCCTTTCATGATCGCCTCGCGCCTGCGGGTGCCGGTGGTGTACGTCTATGTGATGAAAGAGCCGGATCTCCATTACCACCTGTATGCCCGGGAAGCCCCGGTAAAACACCGTGACGCCCAGGCCCTGCTTTCTTCTTACACGCAGAGCGTAGAGGGAATGGTGGAGAAATACCCGCTGCAATGGTTTAATTATTTTGATTTCTGGACGAAATAAACGAAAAATGCTAACCGAAACCCTCTCCCACCTCCACTCTCTCACCCGCTCATTCCGGCCCGAAGTGGGCATCATATTGGGTACCGGCCTGGCCGGGCTGGTGGCGGATATTGACGTGGAGTACGAGATCGCCTATGAAGATATCCCCCATTTTGTACACTCCACGGTGGAGTCGCACAAAGGCAAGCTGATCTTCGGTCGCCTGGCCGGTAAGCCAGTGGTTTGCATGCAGGGCCGCTTTCATTACTACGAAGGCTACAGCATGAAAGAGATCACCTACCCGGTACGCGTCATGCAGGCCCTGGGCATCCGGAATCTCCTGATCTCCAATGCCGCCGGAGGGCTGAACCCGGCTTTTTCCGAAGCCGACATCATGCTCATTACGGATCACATCTCCTTATTCCTGCCGGATAACCCGCTGTTCGGTAAAAACACTTCCGGCGACCGCTTCCCGGACATGAGCGAACCCTACTGCCCTGACCTGTTGGAAAAAGCCCGACGCATCATCCGGGAACAAGGCATAGGTCCCGTACAGGAGGGCGTTTATGTACCCGTGCCGGGGCCTCAACTGGAAACCCGCGCTGAATACCGCCTCCTCCGGCAGCTGGGCGCCGATGCCGTAGGCATGAGCACCGTGCCCGAGGTGATCGTGGCCGTGCAGTTGAAAATACCCGTACTGGCCGTCTCCGTCATCACCGATATGTGCATCCCCGAAACCTTGAAAAAGGCAGAACTGCAGCACATCCTGGCTAACGCCGCCACGGCCGAACCCCGTATGACCCTGCTGTTCCGGGAGCTCATCAAAACACTGGACTAATGCCTTTCTACCGGGAAATAGCCCTGGAAGGCGATGGCCGGCTGAGCCTCTGGAAGATCACAGAGGAAGAACATTTCCCGGTAGAACTCACGGAAAATTCCCGTAAACGACTAGCCGGCATGAAACTGGCCGGTCACCACCGAAGCTTCCTGGCCGTAAGAATGCTCCTGCAGCGAGCCGGCCTCACGGATCACGACCTTCTCTATACGCCTGACGGCCGGCCTTCTCTGGAAGACGGGCGTCATATCTCTATCAGCCACTCGCACGGCTTTGCGGCTCTATACATCGGCACCGAAGCCTGTGGAATTGATATCGAAAAAGTGAGCACCAGGTTGCAAAAAGCAAAACCCCACTTCCTCCAAAACGAAGTGGTCCCACCCGGCCTCGAACCCCTCACTATCATCTGGACCGTCAAAGAAGCCATTTATAAGCTCAGCGACTCCCGCCCCCTGAGCTTCCTGACCGACCTGCACGTTTCTTCTTTGGATTTAAATTCTGGCACCGGCACGGCCTGCTCCACCTTCCCGGGCTGGGAGAAGGAATTCCATTTTCAGTTTGAACGGATGGAAGGGTATATTCTGACGTGGTGTAAGGAGATTTGGTAGGGTACCGGTAAGTTTTAGGTATAAAATTTCCTGTATCCCTATTTATCTCCTATCTTACTGCCAGATTCACATTATAAGTTATGCCGCGCAATATTACCAACATCCACGATAAGTTTATCAAGCAAATCCTTTCTGACAAGGAGTTAGCCATTGATTTCCTTCAGCAATACCTCCCGGAGTCCCTGGTGAGTAGCCTTGATTTCGATACCCTGGAACAGCAGGACAATTCCTACATCACCGATCAGCTTAAAACCTCCTTTTCTGACCTGTTATGGCGGGTGAAGATGAAGGATAAAGAAAATCTGCAGATCAGCCTGCTTCTGGAACATAAAAGTAGTGCCGATCCTAAAACTGCGTTTCAACTGCTGGAATACCTGGCCCTGGGTTATCAAAAGCAACTTCGGGAAAAGAAGAAACCTGAACTCATAGTTCCCATACTTTACTATCACGGAAAGAAAAATTGGGTATTTAAGCCCCTGGAAAAGTATTTTACCACTTATCCTGACTTTTTGAAAAAGTACATCCCGGTATTTTCTTCGGAATTCATTAACCTGGCTGAGCTTTCACCCGAACAGATTTACGCACTTAAAAACGGGCTACTCGGTAGCGCCATTATGCTTCAGAAATACTGTTTTGATCCGGAAGAGCTTGCTACTCATATGGATAGGATCGTGGAAAACCTGAATCCGTATTTGGATTCGAACGTTACGAATAGTATATTTGTTTACCTGATAACGGGTATCCGTCTTGAAAAGATATACCTGGCGGATGCCGTAAAAAAACTACCTGATGAGATGAGTACGAAAGTGATGACCATATATGATCAATTGATCCAGGAAGGAATGGAGAAAACCCTTCAAAAAACCGTCCTCAATGCTTATGATGCCGGTATTGACATAGCTACCATCCGTATCATCACCGGAGAAGGCGAAGAAAAAATCAAACGAATCCTGGCTCAAAATAACCGGATCTGACCGGTCTGTGTTTATCCGTGTGCAAAACAAGCACCTGTCATTTTCTCCCGGAGAAACACGAACTTTCTAAATAATTTCAATTCCCCCGCCTGTCCACAAACTGCACCGGCTTACGGCTCTTCGGCAGGTAAACCCGCTTATTCAGCTCTTCCAGGGTTAAAAATTCAATTTTAGGGGTTACGCGCAGCTTGGCGCGGAAATGGTCCCGGATATGGCTCTGGAAATCATCTGAGGGTTCGTCTACGGCCAGATAGATCTGGATCTCATCGGTGCCCAGTTCGTTCGTGGTGATCTCGATCAGGTGGTTCCGGATTTCATCGAAGCCGTTCAGCAGGTTATTCATGGCCGGTGGGTACAGGGTGGTGCCCTTGTATTTGATCATCTGCTGCTTCCGGCCTATCACCGGTCCCAGGCGGAGCGAGTTCCGGCCGCATCCGCAGGGCTCGCAATGCACCTGTACGATATCGCCGGTTTTAAAACGCACCAGGGGCATGGCCTCCACGCCCAGGGTGGTTACTACCAGCTCGCCACTTTCGCCGTCAGCCACCTGCCGGCCTTCTTCATCCACCACTTCCACAATGATCAGGTCAGGATGATGATGTCCGCCCTGCCGGAACGCACATTCGGCAAAAGCCGTGCTCATTTCCGTAGATGCGTAGGTGGAAAACAGGGAAATGTCCCACTTTTCCGTGATCTTGGCACTGATATTATTGGAAGAAAAATCCTGGTTCCGGAGAGGCTCCCCGATACAGATAGCCCCTTTTACCCCGCTGTTCCGGTAGTCTATACCGTTTACTTCGGCGTATTCGATCATCTTGATCAGGAATGACGGCACGGTGATCAGGTAAGCCGGCCGGTAACGTTGTATGGCGTCCCACTGCAGCTCGGGGATCCCTGCCCCTACCCGCACCACGGTGGCTCCCAGTTTCCTTAAGCCCAGAAAATACGCCAGGCCGGCCATAAATTGCCGGTCCATGGTGGTCATCAGTTGCACCACATCGCCCTTTTCCACACCGGAACAGGCAAAAGACACCGCCTCGTTATACGCCAGCCGCTCCAGGTCGGCATCGGTCAGTGCAAAGGTCACCGGGCTGCCGGAGGTGCCCGAAGTGGTAGCGTAATCTACTACCTTATGGGGTGGCACACACAGAAACTCAGGGTTAAACTGCTGGAGATGCTCCTTCGTGGTAAAAGGCAGCTTCTGCAGGCCAGGCAGATCAGCCACCTCTGTTATACTCACGCCTTCTTCCCGGTAATACCGCTGGTAAAAGGGGGAATTCCGTGCCACATAGTTCAGGGCTTGCTGCAGTTTGATTTCCTGGAATGCCGTTATCTTCTCCCTGCTCCAGGTTTCTATCGTAAGGTCCATCATAAATTCTTCTCAATTTCCCGTCGCGCAGGCCGCGTGGTGATCTCTTTGGTCAAAGCCGTTTCGAAATAAACCCGGGCTTTATCTTGCTGCTTTTTTTTCTTAAAATACTTTCCTGCTTTGTAATATACGGACCAAAGTTCAGGATTCAAAGCAATATACTCTTCAAAAAATGAATCGGGCAGCACAGTTCGCTCCTTCAGCGCCAGGTCCAGCGTGCGGTCCAGCACCCGGTAACGCTCGTAGCCGGCATAGGCCGGGCTGTGTAGAAAAGGGTCTTCCGGCAGAGTTTCCGAAGCATTGTACAGCATTTCTCCCCTGTGACTCCCGGCCGCAGGTACGACTGTATTTCCCGTTTCGGAAGTGCGGTTATGCCGCATTTGCCCCCCCGGAAAAATCGCTTTCAGGTCATAAGCCACAAAGGCCCCCAACTGGTAGGGACGGGCCGATACCCACACCTTGCGCTCGGCCGGCCGGAATACCACCCCGTGGTGAGCCAGCAGGTGGTTCAGCGATTTCTCATTCCCCAGCCCGATCTGCCGGTCGTCCAGCCCCTGGCGGTTACGGAGAATAGCCACCGCCTTTTCCACGTTTACCGGCTCAGTCTGGCCCAGCAGCTGGCTCATACGCTCAAAACGGTACACCGAATGGCTTTCTTCCTGCTGCTTCCGGTTCTTCTTATCCTCCGAATAGGCCGGGCTCTGAAAATGATTGGAACAAACCAGTTGCGCCGAGTTATTCACGTCAAAAATGCCTTTTTTACGGGGCGATATTTCAATCAGGATAGCCCGGTTATCAGCCGCACTTCCCACCATAATACTCTCTGAAACAAAAACCCGGCGACGGGCGGCAATAGCCACGGCCTCATCGATATTCCGGGCGTATTGCAGGATCTCCCGCACCAGCAGGGAAACGGGCGTACGGGCCGCCATGGGGATGGACGATTTCCCCGCATTAATGGTCACCGTAAGCCCCTCGGTGTTCATGCCTGAAACCACCCCGATCATCCCCGGCCAACTGACCGACATAAACCCATAACCCGAATCCGGCTTCACAAATGCCACTACCTTATTTTCCGCAAATTCATCGCCGGCATAAAAATCAAAATTCCGGCCTATCAGCAGCTTTCCGTCTTCGGTATTTTCACCCCACACCGCAAATGACGTGCAGCCTACCATGGCCAGGTCCTGCAGGGCATGCCCGATATCATGAGCCCCGTGCAGGTACAGGGTACGGGAATAAGGCGGAGCTATAAAATCCAGGCTGTCAGAAGCATACCGGGAAAGTCCGTAGAGCTCCTGCCGGTATTCTGGGATAATGCTCCGTGGCAGTTTGCGATTATACCAGGCCAGGAATTTCCGGAGCAGCCATTGTTTCCCCCGGGAGGGTACGATCTCCTCCACTTTCCTGAAAAAAACAGTTTCCTGGTGCCGGTACAGGCTGTCGCTGAGCGCACCGTTTCTCAGCCCCAGTTCCAGGGGCGAGCCCTCCACGTACAGCTCCCAGAGGCCGTAAGGATTCCGGTTCAGGCTGCCTCCGGGTGTTACCCGGCCGGCCGGCTGCACGCGCGAAACTTCCGGCACCGTATAAGGCAGGGAATACCTTTTCAGCTTAGCCGTTCCGCAGCCACTCAGCAGCAGCAGCCCCATCACACTATGTAGCAGCTTAAATCTCACGGTTTATCTTATCCAGCAGGTATTTCTTTCCCAGGATCTCGGAGCAGGTAGCCACCGCCCCGATGGTCACCCCCAGTATGCCGTGCATATTCACGCTCTGACCCGTGAAATACAGGTTTTTCACCTGGGACTTCGGCGATATAAAGGTAAGCATGGGCCGGTTACTGTCTTTCACATAACCGTACATATTTCCGTTCTCCCCCCCGATATAGTCGCGGTAAGACAGCGGAGTAGACGCATAAACGCCTTTAATGCACTCCCGTATACCGGGAAACTTCTTTTCAATTTCCGCCAGGAAGCGTTCGGTACGTTCCTGCTTGAAGACTTCATAGTCCGCCCCCCGGTCGGTTTTACAAGCCGCTGTATTGACTGTATCTGCCCACGGCCTGACCTCCTCAAAACGCATATAGGTCATAAAGGTCATACTTTCGGCATACACATCGCCGGGATTTTTCAGGCTCATGGAAGCCATGTAGCTTTGGGGCCAGGTGGCCTCATCGTAAAACTGGGCGGACCACACGCTGGATTCGTTACGCATGTGGTAAAAGTTCCGGTTCTCGTACTTGAAGCAGCCCGGCTTGAACACCACATACAGGCTGAAGGCCGCTACCACGGGCTCCAGCAGCCGGATGCGGTTAGTAAAGGCCTTCCGGAAACATCCGGCCAGGTCAAGGGTGGCTTTCAGGTCTATATTGGAAATAAATAATTTGCCCGTGTATGCTTCCCCTGAACGCGTTCTTACGCCCGTCATCTCCTCTCCCTCAAAAATAAAGTCCGTCACCTCGCAGTGTTTCAGAAGGGTAACATCGTATTTCTTCAGCTCTTTCACGATCTGGCGGGTGATCTGGCTGCCCCCTTTCACTACACGCCAGGCACTTTCTATATAGGAATTAACGGACAAGGCATGCACATAAAAGGGTGTTTTTGCCGCAATACCGGCATAGAGATATGAAGATCCGGCCAGCACGGCCTTCAACTTTTCATTAGCGGTCAGCGAGTCCAGGTAGTCGCGGGTATTGATCCCCAGCACTTCGGGGTCATAGCTGCCTTCTGATTCCAGGTTATACAGGGGAAACGAGGCACAAACCTCCTGCATCCGCGCACAGTAGCTTCGCAAAGCTTCTTCTTCATCCGGGAAATACGGTAGCAGCTGCCGCACAAAATTCTCATAACCCTGGGCATGCGGGTACTGGTTAGGGTCTCCGTCAAAGGAGATCATGTCAAAGCCGTCGGCATCCATCCGGCTGAGCTCCAGGCCGTCATAAATGCCCAGGTACTTAAAATACCGGTACAGGTTCTGGCCCTTATCCAGGCCACCTATGTAATGTACACCCGTATCAAACAGGGTCTTCTGGCGGGAAAAAGTCTGTAAATTTCCACCCAACTGGTTATTTTTCTCCAGGACCAGCACTTTCAGCCCCTCCTTTGCCAGGAGGATAGCTGAAGCCAGGCCGCCCAGGCCGCTCCCGATTACGATAGCATCATACTGCACCATACGTATTAAGGTCAATTACCCGCGGAAAAGACTGTAGCCATTCTTCCGGCAGGTTATGCGTACAAGAGATCAGCAGCACATCATAGGGACCACTATCAGGCCGCTGGTCCGGGTAATGCAGGATACGGTTTTTTACCATGAAATTATTCCGGGCCACATCGCGTTTCTCCTCGTCCCCGATCCAGGAATCCACCTTCCGGGCCGGTTGCTTCAGCACCAGCAGGAGGTCACCTTCGCCGTGATCATCCGCAATATGTAAAATTTTCGCCCGGGCTGAAAGCTCCGGCTCTATCTGGAAAAAGCGTTTCTCCTTCTCTTCCAGGCCCACTTTCACGGCTTCCAGCACGGCCGGCTCTTTGTACACAAAATTCTCCATCAGGATCTTCCTGAAGTATGCCGGGCCTTCCAGCTCTTCCCGCAGGCGCTCATACTGCTCCCTGAAATGCCGGCTGATGGCTTTGGTTCTTTCCCTGAGGTCTTTGCCAAAAGACGGGTCACCGGCCGGAATCCTTTCCAGAAATTTCAGGGTCAGCCGGTAGCGCCGGATAACAAAGTCGCCTTTGGGCAGCACATCCGAACCGCCATGTATCAGGATAGGCAGAATATCCATCCCGAAATGCTCCGCCAGGTAAAAAGCACCTTTGTGGAAGCGCTTGACGCTGTTATCCCGGGAGCGCGTCCCTTCCGGGAATACCACCACCGAATAACCCGCCTCTATCTTACTCCGCAGCTGCTCCACACCGCCCTCCAGTCCCTGTGAAACCGGGTAGAAGCCCAGGAAACGCACCCCTTTGCCGAAAATCGGGCTGTTATAAACCCAGTCGCTCACCAGGAAAACCGTTTTGGAATGCAGCATACCCATCAGCAGGATATCCAGGAAAGTGGTATGATTGGCAATAAAAACGGCGGGTTTACGGAAATCCTCACCCGTGGTATTGATAATGCGCGTTTTCTTCAGGCTCACGTTCGTGTCCAGCACGGTCTTCATAAATTTCGCCATAAACCACCGTAGGCCACGCTTCAGCTTTTCCTGGTCTCCCGGCCAGAAAGAGGCCAGCGTACTTAAAAACGAGAAGAAAAGCCCGCCCAGTCCGTAATAGGTAAACGAAACCACGGAAGTAACCAGGATAAATAACCGTACGGGCGATTTGCCGTGCTTAGGCCGCCAGGCGATAAATGCCCGGAAGAGCAGCGGATAAAACACAAAAGTGATAAGCACCGCCGTAAATACCCCCACCAGCGATACCGCAGAAATGGACTTCAGGGCCGGATGCTGCGCAAAGATCAGCGCCCCTATGGCCAGGATGGTGGTCAGCACGGCCAGTAGCACGGAAGTGCGGTAAAGTGGCATTTCATCCCTGCCATAAGTGTATTCTTTCTGCAGGGCCGAGGTCATGAAAATGCTGAAATCCACCCCATGCCCGAACACCAGCGTACAGACAATGGTGCTGAAAATATTCAGGTCAATGCCCAGCAGCCCCATGACTCCGGCCGTAACCAGCCCCGTGAGGGCGATGGGAATGGCGCTGATCAGCACCAGCTCCACCCGCCGGAAAAAGACGAAGAGAATGAGTAAAACAGCGATAAACGACAGGTTCACCAACCGGTTAAAATCGTTTTTGAGGTTACCCAGGAAGGTTTCGTTCAACTGCTGCCGGTCAATCACCAGCAGTGACTCCCCCCCTTTCAGGCGGTTCACCACTTCATCACGCCGGTTTTCATCTATTTTCACCAGGGTGGTCACGCTGTGCAGCCCGTCTTTGCTGCTGATAAAATCCTGCAGGGAAAGGGCTTCAAAATCCAGGTAAGCTTCGGGACCTTCCGGGCGGAAATCATGGTGGAGCAACTCAAAAAATGACCGGTAGGCATCTTCTGCAAGGCCGGTCTTCCGGCCCTCCGAAACAAAGGTCTGCTCCAGGAGTTTTTTTCTTTCCGGTGTCCAGAAACGGTTCCACTGGTCTATCTTCTGCTGCTGTACCGACCGGGAAAGCAGGAGGTCTGCCGGTGAGCTGAAATCCAGGATCAGCCCGGCGGCCTTCATTTCCCTAAGCTCCGCGGCCAGCGCGCGGCTCCGGTCCAGCACGGAATCCACACTGCCGGCATAGTTCACCAGGTAAAGGGATTTAGAGGTGAGGTGCGTAGAAGCCTCCAGTTTTTTTTCAGTCAGCTTAATTTCTTCCGGCACATAGTTCAGCCGGGAAATATCTTCGTTAAAACTTACTCTTTTATAGGTAAAAAGGCTCGCCCCAATGGCCACCACACACAGCAGGATCAGCAGCCGGCTCCGTTCAAAGGGATAGGCAGAAAGCCGGTCCAGGATATTTCCCGGTTTACCGGCCGGGGGGGCCGCCACCGCACTATGCTCCGGGCTGAAGTCCGGGGATATACCGCTTGGGGACACCGTGAGCGCATGAGTTGCGGCCTGCGGCCGGTACAAATGCGGGATAATGATCAGCGAGAAGATGGCCGAGGCCACCACTGCTACCGCCGCAAAGATCCCCAGGTCTCTCAGGGCTTCGGAGTGCACAAAAAGCAGGCAGAGAAAGGCCACGGCCGTGGTGGTACTGCTCATGATCAGCGGCCGGGTGATGTCACGATACAGGGTTTCCAGGTCGCTGTTATGCTTATAATGGGTCAGGATATGCAGGGCATAATCAATGGTCACCCCCAGCAAAATAGCCCCAATGCTCAGGGAAATAGCTGAAATGGTGTCTTTAAGAAAATACAGGGCCGTGGTAGCCAGCAGCACGCCAAACACCGTAGGGATAAACAGCAGCACCGGGATGTAGAACCGCCGGTAATACAGCATCAGGATCAGCATCAGCACGGTCAGGGCCACGGCCGTGGTGGTGACAATGTCACGCTTGATCTGGCGGGCATTGGCCACGGCAATCAGGGCAGCGCCGTGGTATTCCAGGGTACTCCTGGTTTTAAATTCCCCGTTAAGTGCGTTTTGGATGCGGTACAGTTCCCCGGCAAAAATCGTATTTTTCTCGGTCTCGTTCCCGGCCAGCACCGGGTTAATAAAGAGCAGGAGATTCCGGCGATCCGGGGTGAGTACATAGCCGTTTTCGGTAACAAAGTCCTCCCCTGCATTCAGGTCCTGTAATTTCCGTAAGCCCTGAAAGGTCATTCCCAGCGGGTCTTCCATCACCATACGGCCCGAAAGAAAAGCGGAGGGTGAGGTCAGGGTACGGTAATTTTCCTGCACCGTCTGCCGGAGGCTGTCGGGCCGGAGCCGGCTAGCCAGGGTCTGGTAATCTGCCGGATCCAGGAACAGGGGCAGGTGGGAACGCACAAAGCGGAAAGCCTCCTCAAAAGTATCTTCAGAAAGCCGGCCCTGCACCGAGCGCACGTAGGGCTGGCATACGGTCAGGCTGTCGAGGAAGGCGTCAGCCATGGCCGTGAGGTCTTCCGTATTTCCACCTTCCGCCTTCCGGATCAGTACCGTGATCTTATCTGCAAATTCCAGGCTGTTCAGCACCCGGGAGGCCCGGTCAGACGACTCGCTCTTCGGGATCAGGCGCGTAATATCTTCTTCAAACTGCAGGCGGGTAAACAGGAAGCCGGTTAACACCAGGTAGCTCAGCGCCAGGAACAGGCTAAGTACCCTGTTTTTCTCAACAAACCTGTGGATGCGGATAAAGAGCCTATGCATTCAGCGCCGTTTTAGTCCTGGAGAAATAAGTAAGGATAGCGTAGCCAGTCAGGCCCGAAATACAGGCCAGCAGAATGGCCAGCACGGAACTGCCGATGAGGTATTGCGACAAATGACGCTGCGCCAGCTCAAAGGTCAGCGGCCCGTCAGGCAGCGAAGGCGCATCTACAAACCAGCCCCCCACTTTCAGGGAGCCTAAAATGATCAGGGGAATGAAAGGCGGCAGGCTGATATTCGAAAACGCAAAAGCGATGAGCTTATTCAGGCGAAGCGCGTAAGCCGAACCCAGCACCCCCACGGTTTGAAAACCCCAGAGCGGCACTATGCCCCAAAACACCCCCAAAGCCATGGAAAATGCCTTGGTGTGACGGCTGTCGCTGCTTTCCAGCACCTCTTCTTTCAGGAATTGCTTAAGATCTTTTTTTTTTAAGTTACGGATAAAATCCCGTGGTTTGATATATAGCAGGGTGATCACCACCAGCACCGTATTCAGAATGCTGATACGGGTAAAATCGCGGAAAGGCCGGAAATGCGATACCCGGTCTTTCAGCTCATAATGCACCCGTACCGGCACATTTTCCACATGTACGCCCTTCCAGGAGGCCCGCACGATGGACTCGATCTCAAACTCAAATTTAGGGGTAAAATAACGTTCCGGCATCCGGGTAAGCGGGTAGAGCCGGTACCCCGACTGCGTATCGCCGAGCTTCACGCCGGTTTCAAAGCGAAACCAGAAATTGGAAAACTTATTTCCGAAACTGCTCTTCCGGGGAATGCCCTCCTGGGCCATGTTACGCTCCCCGATCAGCAGGATATTGCCGTCAGAGGCGTTCAGCCTTTCCATAAATACCGGGATGTCATCGGGGAAATGCTGGCCGTCGGAATCAATGGTAATGGCATATTCATATCCCATCTCCAGGGCTTTCCGGAAGCCGTTTTTTAAGGCTGCTCCTTTGCCCTGGTTATGCGGATGTTCCAGGACGGTAAGGGCGGGAAATGTTTGAAGGATTTCCGCGGTGCTGTCGGTGGAGCCGTCGTTCACCACAATCACCGCCTGCGTGTATTGCAGCACACCACTGATCACCCCCGCCAGCGTCCGGTGATTGTTATAGGTGGGAATGATCACGCACCACTTGTATTTCGACGTAATCCTCAATTTTCCAATGGTCTTCTGTTTGCAAAGATAATTCATGTGTGGCGGATACGAAGTGCCGCAATAGTTTTTTAATTTTGGATTAACCTGTTCATAACCTGAAAAAACATGGATGAGATCATCAACATCGCACTGCGTTCACTTTGTGTCTATTTATTTATATTCCTCGGGATAAGGATTTTCGGCAAAACCGAGCTGTCGCAACTGAATACCGGTGATGTGGTACTCCTGCTCCTCCTCAGCAATGCCGTGCAAAATGCCATGGTGGGACCCGATACCAGCCTTACCGGCGGGCTGATTGCTGCCCTCATGCTGTTTGTAGCTAACTACGTGATGAAAAATTACCTCTTCCGGAGCGCTGCCGTACGAAACTTCATGCAGGGGCATCCCTCCGTGCTGGTCCGTAACGGGATCACCTACCCCGAAGTATTGAAAAAGACCGGTATCACGGAATCCGAACTCATGGAAAGTGTTCGTGAACACGGCGTGGAAAATGTGGAGCGGGTGAAACTGGCCATCCTGGAGATAGATGGCAACATCAGTGTGATTTCAATCGATAAACCGGAATCTACGCACCAGGTAAGACGAAAAGAGGTCCGGCCAGTGAAAAACATAAATATGTGAGATCACTCGCTTCCTTTCAGGTATCCCCCCACAAAGGCTTTCAGGTCTCCTTCCGGCAACTCCTCAAACTTCCGGGTCACAAAAGCCCGGTCTTCGGCTATTTTGGTTTTGTATTTCAAAACTTTGGGCGAGTTTTCCTGGATGCTCAGCCTCAGCGTACGGATCTCCACGTGATCCGGGGCTTTGGAAACGGCCGATTCCAGCAGGCTGATGCCCTCCCGGGCCATCTTCTTCTTATTACTTATCTCTTTGGCGTACTTTCCGCCGATCAGCAGCGCAGCACCTCTATAGGCCACCAAAAGAGGCTTCGAAACCGCGGATATCTTTTCCGTGGTCTGCAGGAAGGTCTCTGCGGCCGCTGCTGAGGTAGAAGCCGCCACAAACTCCCTGCGCAGCCGGGCGATATCCTGGCCCTGCGCATCAAAAGTTATCCAGCATATAATCAGTAGCACCAACCCTCTCATATCTTTTTATACGTATTGCTCATCTTAAGAGCGGTGACATCTTCAAACAGGGTGGTGTTTTTCACTTTAATGTGCTGCTCTTCTGAAGCATCAATATCCAGCTCCAACAGGAGTTCAGGATTTTTCTCGGGATTGATCAGCGCCATGAATTTTACATTGGCGGCACTGGTCATCATCAGTTGCATGCCCAGGATATCCTGGGTCAGCTCCTTCACTACCTGCAGCATGCAGGCACCGGGGGTCACCGGGTTTCCGGGAAAATGCCCCTTAAAAATGTCATGGTCTTTATTTAAAATGACCGACACCCCATATTTCCCTTCCCCCCGGGGCGTAACCGAATTCACGGAATAAAAGCCTTTCTCTACCAGCATATTCTGCATATTATTTAGACAATATATTATTTATATAATTATATAAATAAATGATTATATATTTAATTAAAAGTAAAAATACTCGGATCAATCCGGCTATTCAACACTTTATTTTTAAAAACGATCCGGGTGTAATCCTCCGACGGCTCGGTCATTTTTACCTCGCTGACTGCATTATTTTCAAACATAAGCTCTATCTCCCGGATGTATTTTTTAAGCGATGCCTCTTTGGTTAACAGCCTGACCCCGATCTTCCCGCCGGCTTTCACGAAGGAGAAGGCAAATTCCGGAGCATCAAACATATCGCCGGTCACGCTTCCGGCAATCAGCTTATTCAGCTTTTGCAGTCGTTTACCCGCATTCACGTCCTTTTTCTTCCCCGCATCATTAATATACATCTTATTCTCCCGGAATAAAACGCTGTAGGCCGATGGTGCCGTATATTTCCAGAGTACATAGCCCGGTTTCTGAAAGCTGAGTTTACCCCGACTTTCGGTAGGTTTGGCCAGGTAACTGGAGTGCCTCCACTGGCTGAAATCGGCCGTAAGGCTCTCCGTCTGTGCGGCCGCCTTCCGTACGGCTTCTTTAAACGCACGGATCTCGACTTCGGTTAAGGGAGTTTCCTGCAAAGGAGCCGCCGCCCCTGAAACTCCCTCCTCATGGGCTAAACTGACCGAAACGGGAGCGCTGTGTAATGAAACACTGCTCATCAGCCCCCCCTGCCCTAAAAACAGGATAAACAACACCCAATTATATTTCTTCATAGGCTTTCAGATTAAACAATTCATCCAAAGGAACTGCACGCAGCGAGCGCCTTTCCAGCTCTTTCAGCACCTCCCTCAGTACATTAACGCTCTTTTGAGAGGTATCGTGCAGCAGGATAACCTTACCGGGCCGGAGCGAGCGGAATATCCGCTCCAGGATTTTGCCTTCCTCCGGGATCACCGTATCCAGCGACCGAACGCTCCAGCCCATCACGTTATGTCCCGTCTTTTGGACTGCTTTTTTTACCGAAGGATTAGTAACACCGAAAGGTGGCCGGTAAAATTTTACTTTTCGTGCGGTTACGGCCTGAATGGCGCGGTCACAGGCCCGGATTTCCGCCTCCATTTCCCCGGCGTTCAAAAAGCCGGTGTTTCTGGCGTGGCTCCACGTATGATTCCCTACCGTATGCCCTTCAGCCAGCATCCGTTGCACCAGGCCGGGGTACTTTTCTACCTGCCGGCCAATAAGAAAAAAAGTAGCTTTCCGGTTAAATTCTTTCAGAAGATCCAGTACCCGGGGGGTATATTCCGTAGGGCCGTCATCAAAAGTCAGGGCCACATCCGGTGAGGCCGGGTTTTCATGCCGGGCATACAGGTGATAGTTCCAACGGATGGAAAAGGAGCCCATCACGGTAAAAAATAACCACAAGAGGAAAATCGCTACCGGGAATACCGGGTTTACCGGGTAAAAGAGGCGCACCACTAACCACAAAAACACGCCCAGGATCAGTAAAGTGGTATTTAACCGGTGGGTCAGCATCCCGACAGCAAAATGAAGCTATGGTCTATGCCCCGGTACTGGTTATATAGCAGGATATGGCGGATGGCCGCCCCGCGAATGGCCGCCCCGCGGATGGCCGCCCCGGACTGGGCTGTCTCAGAATTGGCGGCCCTGTGGCTGGCCTCCTCATGGGAGACGATCTTCCCAAGAGTTGCTGCATTGGAGGCCGCCCCGCCGGGAGAGAGCCCCGGCTGCCCGCTCAGCAGCACCGCTTCAGGCACATACCCGCTCTTCAATATCCCGGCCGCCAGCCAGAAACCAAATGCCGAGGCAGTATTGTATTCTCCACTCAGGTGTTTATAGTGTATTACAGGCACTTCCGGTGAAAATCCGCCTGATAAGACCGAATAGTATTCCTGAAACTGAGGATCATCGTTTTTCCCGATCACCACCGCATCAATATCCGCAAGAGCCGTACCGGTACGCCGGAGAAAGGCCTCTAAAGCCGGGGCCACCGCTTCCGGTTCCAGGCAGTTCATCACCGCCACATCCTTCAGCATGCCATAACTCTCTTCCTGCTTATCCGTACTTAAAACGAAAAACGCCGCCCCCTCACTGTAGGAGGCACCGGGAGTGCCTTCGCCGGTTTTGATCAGCCCGGCCAGTCCGAATAAATGATAGGTATAATCGGCTTTTTCATCTACGCCACCTACCAGGATGGTACGGGCCTCCTCGCTCAAAAGCTGGAGCCGGGCATCCACCAGTGCCGACTCAAAGGACACCGCACTGTTCACGTAGGAAAAATTATAGGCTTTACAGCCCAGTCCCAGTGCTATCTGAGCACCTACCGTATTATGGGTAGACTGGATAAAGGCCGTGGGGGTCAGAAACTCTTCGTGGTTTTCCAGGATGGCCGTCAGGAAAGCTTCCGAATCTTTGATACAGCCTACGCCCGTGCCCGTGATGATAGCATCCAGGTCGGGGGAACCCGCCTCCTGTAACGCCAGGGCTGAAGCCACCACGCCGTTTTTTACCCCCGAGCCCATCCGGCGGATCATGGCCGGTGCAATGTAATCCTTGTAAGGCGGCGGTACCACAGGCAGGATGTAGCCCTCCGGAGCGATCACTTCGTCCGGGAAACTGCCGTCAAAGGTCTTCTGGGCAGACACGCACCCTCTTCCGTTAATGTAGATCATGGGCTGCGGTAAATATTAAAGTGGAACAATTCCCTCCAAAACCGAAGGAATTTGATAAAACATGCCGGATCTCCTTCTTTTGCAGCGTGGTCTCGGGCAGCAGGTCAAATTCCGGCATGGGGTTCCGGAAGTTCAGGTTAGGCCAGATAAGCCCCTGCTGCAGAGAGAAAATGCTGTACACAGCTTCAATGGCTCCCGCTGCTGCCAGCGTATGCCCGGTAAAGGGCTTGGTGGAGCTGAAAGGCGGCACACGGTCCCCGAAAATATTAATCAGCGCCCGCCCTTCGGATAGGTCGTTATTACCGGTAGCGGTGCCGTGCACGTTAATGTAGTTTATATCCCCGGGGAGTAGTCCGGCCACCTGCAGCGCTTTCTCCATGGCCAGGGTAGCGCCTTCTCCGTTTTCCGAAGAAGCCGTCTGATGATAGGCGTCATTGGCGTTTCCATACCCCGATAAATACGCCAGAACCCGCTTATTTCCGGCCTTTATAGCCGCTTCTGGTTCCAGCACCAGGTAAGCCGCCGCCTCGCCCAGGTTCAAGCCCTTGCGATCGCGGTCAAAGGGCGTGTTTTCCGCATCCGAAAGGATCATCAGGGTTTTAAAACCGTTAATGGTGAATTTCGAAAGGGCATCCGTACCGCCCACGATCACCCGGTCCAGCTCACCGCTCCGGATGAGCCTGGCGCCCAGCATAATGGCATTGGCAGCGGAAGAACAGGCCGTGCTGATGGTGGTAATAAAACCCCGGATACCCAGGGCGTCCGCTATTTTATGGGTGCTGTCACCCGGATCATGACTCAGGATATACCTCCTGACCGCTTCATTCCCCGGGTATTCCTTAAAATACCGTTCGGTGGTATCCATACCCCCTACGCTGGTGGCAGATACCAGGCCGGTACGCCACGGGTCCATGGCCGTGATGCCGGCGTTTTCCACCGCCTCGCGGGCGGCTATCACCCCCAGCATGGCTGTACGGGTGAAGTTATTATCCTCTGCTAAATTTAGATATTTAGCTAATTCTTTATTTGTTCTTTTGATCTCCCCTACCCGGATCACGTCTTTGTGCACCGTATGGAGGTTCTCAATGCGTGAAATACCGGGTTTTAGCTCCACCAGTGAACGGAGGTTTTCTTCCACTGTATTTCCAATGGCCGAAACGATCCCCATTCCTGTAATCCCTATTTTTCCCATTTATTTCGTTCTGTGCTCTGCAATATAGGCGGCCATGGTTTCTACCGACCGGAAAATATTTCTGCCTTCTTTCGGATCTGACAGCTTGATGCCGTAATCTTTGTCCAGCATTACAATCAGCTCCAGCGCATCGATGGAGTCGAGACCCAGACCATCGCCGAAGAGGGCGTCATCGTCTTTAATATCAGCGGCGGTAACGTCTTCCAGGTTAAGGGCGGCTATGATCTTTTCTTTGATCTCAAGTTTTAATTGGTCCATTTATATCATTCTGTTTAAATTCTGTTCATTATGCTCCGCAAAGCCTTTGTTTCCCACTTTGTACACGAAAGCCCGGTACTCTTCGCCCAGCATTTCCACCCAGCCGCAGAGCACCTCTTCCGCTTTCCCGGTGCTGATCAGCAGGCCCGCATAGGCGGGAAAGAAAGCCGCCGGGAAGTTTTCAAATACAAAGAAACTATTTTCTGAATAAAGTTTATACTTTATGCTGATTTCTCCCAGACAAATGTTAGGCAGGGTATACACAAAAACCGCCGGACTGGGATACCAGGCCGCTTTATCGCGGATAGTTTGCTGATAAGCCAGGTCGGTATCCAGCGAGGAAGAGCGGTTAGCAAAGACCAGCGCGGTGTTACTTTCCGGCGTCAGCAGCCGGGAGGCCGCCAGGAAGGCCAGCTTGCTGAGCTTATCCATTTTAAAGAATTTCGGATAGGCCAGATCCAAATCCTGGTAGGCTTTTTTGGCAAAACCGCTAAAGGTGTCTTCTCCGGCGGAAAAGATATTTTCCCCGTTCAGCCGGATCTCTCCGTCCCGGATCTCGCAATAGTCCTGTATGTAAAACGTCTTGTTCAATTCAGTTTTTCAAAAATTACGGCCGTATTGCAGCCTCCGAAACCGGAGGCGGTCTTCATAAAATAGCGTACCGGCCTGTTTTCCGGCTCCCGGATCACGCGGATCTCTTTGGATACCCCTAAGGTTTCCAGTCCCAGTGAAGGGTAAAGCAGGCCTTTCCGCGCCGACTCAAAGGAGATCACGGCTTCCAGCAACCCGGAAGCCCCTAACGTATGCCCGAAATAACCTTTTAGGCTGTTGACCGGCACCTGGTTCAGTCCCAGCCGGTCCAGCGCTATGGCCTCCATCTCATCGTTATATTCGGTGGCGGTACCGTGAGCGGAGATAAAATCCAGCTCCGGCCCGTTCAGTCCCGCTTCCGTAAGCGCCTGCCGGATGCTCCGGTACAGGCCTTCACCGGTGCGTGAGGGCCCGGAAATGTGGTTGGCATCGTTAATGGCGCCGTCACCCGCCACGCGAAACAGGCCGGGGGCTTTGGAAACCAGTGCTGCCGCAGCGGCTTCGCCCAGGGTAACCCCGTCCCTGTTTTTATCGTAGGGTTTACAGGGGCCTGAACTGAGTGCCTGAAAGCCCGCAAAGCCACTCAGCACAAAGTCAGTAACCTCATCACCGGCTGCTACATAAACATGATCAAAAATTCCGGCGTCAGTCAGCCTTTTAGCCACCGCCACGGCCAGGATACCGGAAACACAGGCATTGGAAAGTACCCAGGGGGTTTCCCGGAAACCGAAGTGACGGGCCACATTTTCTGCCATTACGGGGAGAAATGCATCGTTTACCGGCTCGCCGGCTGCAATAGATCGGATATTTCCTTTGGTAGTAGAAACCAGGAGGAGGGAGCGTTCCTGTACGGGGTTTCGGGCTATCACGGGCTCCAGCACCCGGATCAGCATATTTTCCAGTCTACTGTACCCGCTGTGGGTACACACCTCACCGCGAATCTGCGCCGCATAATAGGAAGGCAGCAGCTGCCCGCTATCCTCAAAAAGCCGGATACCGCTGATACCTGCCTCCAGCCGGCCCACGGTAGTGGACAGGTCGGTTCCCAGGGGGGTAAAACAGTTGTAGTCAACGATAAAGCTCATGCACCGGCGCTAAAGGTCTGCAAATTTAGCGGAAATACGGTAAGTAAAAAATAAACAGGGGGAAAGACGCTTGCCGGTGGTCCTTAAAATGCTTAAATCATCCGGGGAATTGCAGTACCTTTGTGCTGAAACAATAAAACAGGTGCTCCTGTAGTTTATAAGGAAATAATCATGCAAAAATGAAAAACCATTTCATAACAACACTCCTTGTTCTTTGCGGTATCGTACCGGCATTTTCCCAGAATAATACCAATGCCCTCCGGTTTTCGCCCGTAGGCGTCAATGAGATCGGAACTACCGTAGGGCTTAGCTATGAGAAGTACCTCTCCCAAAGCTCCCGGGTCAGCCTCATCTTCCCCCTGGATATCGTATTCCGGCAGCATGAGCGTTTATGGAGCTCCAATGACCGCAGCAGCCCGGCCTATTTTTATTTCACCCCGGGCTTTAAGTTTTATCCCGCATCCAAAGAGCGGCCGGTGAAATACGCCATCGGCTCTAACCTCGTACTGGGAACCGGCGAAAGATATTATTACGATTCCGACTTTAACAGTAACGGTACCTGGCAGTCCCGCTACGTAAAAGCCAATAACACGCGGCTCGGCGTAATGGTTACTAACTATGTAAATTTTGATATTTCCCGCCGGTTTACCATGGGCATTAACCTGGGCTTCGGACTACTGTACGTGGATAAAAGCTCCGCTAAGCAGAACGATGTGGCGGGCACGGTGCAACTGAATACGAATTTCGGCTTTAAGTTTTAAAGGATACTTTCCCGCCACCGTTGGAAAAACGCCGGGTAAGTGAGGCATAATTCACCGGCGGAGTCTACAAATACCTGCGTGGTCTCGCCGGTGCAAACTACTTCGTTCCGGCTGTTATAGATGGTAAACAGGAAGATCATCTTAGCCGCCGGGCTGTCTACCAGCGCCGTTTCTACCCGGCCGGTCTCACCGTAACGCAGCGGCAGTTTATGTTCACTCACGGTCCGTACGATGGGCGTGGTGTAACCTGCCGCCTGTACATGGAGGTAGGAGATCCCGTGCTTTCGGCCGAACGCCTCGCGGCCATCCTCAAAGTACTTGATGTAGTTTCCGTGCCACACAATTCCCAGCGGGTCGGTCTCGTTAAACCTTACCCGGAAATCATAGCTGGTGGTCAGCTGATCGAATATTTTATACGGCTCTTTTCTTTTCATCATACAGGATGGATATGCCTGTCATCAGGATAAAAAACACCAATAGTGAAGCCAGGCGGGGCAGGATATCTGCCAGGTGCGCATTGCGGAGGATCACGTCGTAAAAGGCGTTTAAGCCCCAGTTCATGGGCGAAAGCCCGGACACAAACTGCATAAAGGCGGGCATGGCAAATACCGGCACCCAAACCCCGCCGATGGCCGCCAGGATCACTACGGAGGTGGCACCAAACGGCGCCGACTGCTCCTGGGTCTGGCTTACCGTGCCCAGCAGGATACCGAAGCCGATGGCCGCAAAGCCCGAACACAGCGCCACCACGCTCATCAGCAGGAGCTTTCCTTCCACCTGGAGGGGCTCCAGGCCCAGCAGCGGGAACAGGTAAATGCCTACGGCCACCATCAGGTAAAACTGGATCATGCAGATCACCAGGAAGGTCACGGTTTTTCCCATGATCACCACCCCATAAGGCATGGGCAGGGTTCTGAGACGCACCAGCGTGCCCTGGCCTTTTTCCTTCACCAGGTTAATGGAAAGCGGAATCACAATAAAGAAAATAGCGAAGAGTGTCCAGGCGGGTACATTGTGCTGGGTGGCGTTAGGGATCACCTCCCGGCTGCCGTTTACCGGCATGATCTCTTTGAAATGCAGGAAAGATTTCTGGCTGAAGATAGCCACGCTGTCGCTCAGCTGCTCCTGGAAAAGGGAGTACACCGACTGCACTTCCAGCTCGGACACCATCTTGTCAATGCTGTTTTTCACTGCACTTTTAAAGGCCAGCTGGGTGGCCGGGTCAAAATAGAGGCGGATCTCTTTGGGCTCCACTTCAGACGCAATGGCCTTGGTCTCGCCATCGCCCAGGCCCACATCTTTCAGGATCTTATCTACGTTTACCTGCACTTTCTGGTTCAGGTCGGCAGAAAGATTTTCCGGCACGATCACCGCCATGGGGTACAGTCCTTTGAAGACGGCATCCCGTGCCTGCGTTTCCGTGAGTGGCTTCCCCTCTCTTTCCGAAATGATCTCGAAACTACCGCTGTTTTCCAGGTTCTCCCGGATGCCTCGGGAGACATTCCCGCGGTCGTTATCGATGAGCACCACCGGGATTTTAGCGTTACTGAGCGTTTTGAACGATCCCTGCTGGATCAGCGTGACCGTAATGATCAGCGCCAGCGGCATCACAAACAGGATGATCAGCGCGCCGGCATCCCGGCGCAAAAGCAGGCTTTCTTTTTTTACCGATGCCCAAAGCTTATGCATAATCCCGTAATTCTTTTCCTACCAATGATAAAAATACATCTTCCAGTGAGCGTGCCTGTGCCAGCCCTTTAATGAGTTCCTGCGGGGTACCTTCGGTCAGCACTTCGCCGTGGTCCAGGATGGCCACCCGGGTGCAGAACTCCTGGGCCTCGATCAGGTGATGCGAAGTATAGATCAGCGTGGCGCCCTGTTTGTTATAGGCTTTCAGGAAATCAATGATCACGTTTTTGCTCTGGATATCCACGCCTACGGTGGGTTCATCCAGGAACAGCACCATGGGCGAATGCAGGATGCCGGCAATGAGGTTTACCCGCCTTTTCATCCCGCCCGAGTAGGTTTCTATCTTCTTATCGGCATGCTTCAAGAGCCCCAGGTGCCCCAGGTGCTCTTCCACTTTCCCGTCCAGCGCTGCCCCGCCCAGCCCGTACATACTGCCGAAATACACCAGGTTTTCCCGGGCGGTCAGGGAGGGGTACAGGGCATATTCCTGGGGTACCACACCTATGTTTTTCCGGATCTTGCGGGGTTCCGACCGGTAAGACCAGCCGTTAATGGTAAAATCGCCGCTGGTGGGCCGGATCAGTCCGCAGAGCATGGAGATCAGCGTGGTTTTACCCGCTCCGTTCGGGCCCAGCAGCCCGAAAATCTCGCCCCGGGGAATGTCCAGCGACAGCTCATTTACCGAGTAGTCTTCAGCTTCCCGGTATTTTTTGCTTAACGTATGAATCCGGATGATGCTGTTTTTTACCGTCTCACTCACACTGCTTTCTTTAATTTTTTGAAGAATGCTTCTTCCCGGTCGGCCAGGCCGTCCAGCTGGTCGGCCAGCGCCTGGTACATGCCGTCTTCCGCCTTCCTGTTTTTCAGTATCCGGGAGGCATTCAGCGCGAAATCGCGCCATTCATCGCCTATTGATGTCATTTCCACCGACAGGGCTTTCAGTTCGGGCTTTTCCAGGATATCGGCCGCTTCCTGTAAAAAGGCCGCATAAATATAACGGAAGCCGCCGCCGCCCGTACCGATCTCCTCCTGCATCCGTACAATCTGCGCCAGGTAGTGGTTTGTGGTCTTCACCCCCACTTTCTCCGGCCATTTGCGGATCTTCCGGGCCACCAGCCGTTCGCCGCGCACACCTACTATAGGGACCGGGGCCAGCATGGTGGAGCAGGCGCTTTGAATGGCTTTGACAATGGCCTTTTTCAGGTCAATATTCGCCGGGATATAGGTAGGGAAATACATTTGCCCCCGGGGAGCCAGCGCTCCTTTGGCATACCTTACTTTTTCCAGTTCTTCGTCGCTCAGGGAGGTGGTCCCCTCCATTACCGGGTCACTGACCAGGTATTTTCCTTCTTCTTTCCCGTAAACCACCAGGTTATGGGCATTAAAGTGAAAGCGGTACTGATCCGGGAAGTAGGGCAGGTGAAACACCCCTACCTGCAGGCCCGTGGGAATGCCGTTAGCCAGGTTCTCCTCCAGCGCCTTGCGGGCGTCTTCGGGGTTGTTAAATTTTTCACGCCGGATCCGGATGCCCAGGCGTTTGGCCACCCGGCTGAAAATAATGCCCGGCTGGGGCCGGTAACTGATGGCCGGGGCATGATTCACTTTCAGAAAAGGGATATACACAAAAAAGATGCCCGAACCCAGCCCAAAGATCATGGGTTCACTCAGGTTCAGCCCGTTATGCCGGAGGAGGTTAGAGGCTACGCCGTTTTCGCAATGGGCCGACTGATGATGCTTAAATTCCACAACCATTTATTCCGGTTTATAATTTTTTAATTCTTCAAGGGTAATGTTAAAAGCCTCCGCGTAACGGTTCAGCAGCTTATCGTTAAGTCGCTGAAAGACGCCCGGCTTCAGGTGGCGTTTTACGCGCCAGACCCACAGGCCGGTATAGCCGGCCAGCACCTGCAGATCCATTTTATTCAGCTCCATAAAGTAGAGGATGGGGCTGGCTTTGCCGTCCCTGATCTTCTGTCTGGCATCTTCCACCCATTCTTCAATGGCCGCTATGGAGTTATCCAGCGCTACGGTTTTCGGCTCCCAGCCCGTGCTTAGCGCGGTGGTGTAGTTGCCGTCTTTATCTACAGCGTAGCACAGCTCCCGCATGTTAGCGGAGGCCAGGTTACTCTTGTCCTGGGGTACTTCTTCCTTTTTCATTGCCTTGTTCCTGGATAAACAGATTGATTTCTCCTTCCAAAAGTAATATTTCCTCCTGAAAAGTGCGGCATTGGACCCGGCAGGTACTGTAATTTTCCGAATCAAACCGGGACAGGAGAACGGCTTTAGTGACGATGATACTGCCCGCCGGGGGCTTATGACAAATGGTGACACTCCGGATGGAGCTGATAAAGCCGATCACGCTGTTTTGCGTTTCTTCCAGGTAATAGCTCTGCGCCACAATGCAGGAGGCGCTCTGTGCTGCATTTTCAATCAGCCCTGATTCACTCAGAAACCCGTTTTCCACGAAGACCGATTCCGGCGAAACAAAAAACTCACATTCCACTCCCTCTGAGGTGATCTGGCGGATGCCGTCTACCATCAGCATGGGCTTCTGGTGGGGCAGGTATTGGTGTATTTGCAGCAGTTCATTCATGAGGCCAGCACGGTTTTCATCTTCCCGGAGGCCACCGGCAGATCATTGACAAAGGTTTCTACGGCCACCAGCGTGATTCCCATAAATTCCTGGAGGATCTCCACCCGGGTGGTCAGAGTCTCGCCTACCGCCGGCAGGTGATGAACGGATACGTTACTGATGGAGCCGATGTAGCCCACAGGTGCGGGCTCATTTTTCAGGAAATACTGGTAACCGGTATGCAGGGCCACGGATTGGGCCATGTGTTCAATGATGCCCCCTTCCAGGAAGACCCCATTCTGGGCAAAAATATCGGCCGGCTGAATGGTGTAGCCGGATCGGATGCTGGTTTCGGTGTAGTGAATGAGCGTATCCACCATAACAAAGGGATACTTCTGAGGCAACAATTCAGCTACACTTATCATACGCTCACCACGGTTAAAAGGGCATAGGTATAAGAGAAACGGGCACTTTCCGGTACCGAAAGCAGGAGCTTATCGCCTTCTTTCAGCTTCCCGGAGGCCAAAAGCTCTTCCACCACCAGGTAAATGGAGCCGGCGCCTACATTCCCTACCCGGTCCAGGTTCATGAACCAGTTTTCTGCCGGGATGCCCGCCCCTCTTTCTTCCAGGGCCTGGGCCAGTCCGCTCACAAAATAGTGAGAAGACACATGCGGCAGGAAGTAATCTATTTCTGATGAAGCCAGGCCGTGCTTGTCGATGGCCATTTTCAGGCTCTCGGCCCCTTTGACCAGGATATACTGATCCAGGAGGCGGGTGTCCTGCTTGATGGCAAACACCGACTGGTTCAGCCATTCCTGCGGATCATATTCGCTCCAGGGCCGCACGTTACCGTCTTCCTGCTTTTCCGCACCGGCGTACATACAGGTTTCCAGCTCATGGGCGTAGGAGTAGCCCTCCATCCATTCTATTTTCAGGGAAAGCGGCCCGCGGGGGGCATCCTCCAGCAGGAAGGCTCCAGCTCCGTCAGAAAGCATAAAGCGCAGGAAATCTTTTTTAAAGGCCAGGATAGGCTGCTCTTCCAGTTTTTCCAGGTTCTGGATCTCGGCATTGAACTTATCGGCCAACATCCAGGAAGAGGTGCGCTCGGATCCGGCGCAGACGGCATTGCGGCTTTGTCCTGATTTTACGGAAAGGTAACCGAATTTCAGGGCGTTCATGCCGGCGCAGCAATTGCCGGAGGCGCAGTTCACCTCCAGGTTCCGGTTTTTCAGGAACCCGTGCACCAGTACCGTATGCGAGGGCATGAGGGTATCCGGCGAAGAGGTGCCGCAGGAAAGCAGCTCCATGTCATCCGGGCCAAACCCCTCACCGTACAGGCCTTCAATGGCCTTTGCCGTCAGCTGGGCATTCGTATGCGTGCTGACACCTGATTTATCGAAAGAGTAATACCGCGTTTTTATCCCGTTATTCCTTAATACGATCCTTTTTGCCCGCGATGCGGCGTTATTCACCAGACCCAGATAATCTTCCATTTCATCGTTTGTAACGGGGTCATTGGGTAAAAACTTTGCCGCGCGGGTGATATACACTTCTGCCATAAATCTAAACACTCTGAAAATATTCTCTCTCTCTTAAAAATGATTTCCTCCAAAACGGATAGGTGAGGTTATGAAACACAAATACAATGGGCGATACCACGTACAGCGCTAACACCACGTAAATATTGAACAACTTTAACAGGAACTTCCTTTGGGCAGGCCGCTTATCAATGATCTGCACCCACTTTTTAAAGATGGCGTTTCCTTTCTGGTCTACGGAAAGCAGGAAGGAACTGATGGGCACGGCCCCGTTCGCCGCCAGCTCCGGCTGAAGGCTACCCAGGCTGCCGGCCTCCAGGTGATCCCGGATGATCCGGCCGAACCGTTCCGCCCCCCGGATGTCCTCTTCCGATACCCCTGGCATCGGGAAAATCCCCAGGTATTTTCTTTTAACGCCTGAAAACAGCCAGTCTACAATGGTCACCACACTCACCAGGTTAGCGGCCCGGTCTACCAGCGCCACATTTCCCACCAGATGTGCTCCCGCTTCTTTCAATAACTTTTTAACCTTTTCCTGGGCCAGGATCCACATATTCCGGGTACCACTGACCGTTACTACCGGCCGGCCCGACAGGAGCTTTTGCCCGTCAGCACTCTTCAGGAAAGAGGTCACCGGGATAGACGGACTCAAAAACCATACCTGATAATGAAAAAGCACAAGGTCATAGTTCCCTTCCAGGATTTCTGCGGGAACGGGTTTCAGCCGCTGCGGCCGCTGCTGGAAAGAATCCGGGAAACTATTAAAAAAGCTGTCGCCCGTCCAGGGAAAAGGGAACTCCTCTTCCATTTTGATTTCGTGAAAAACCACATTACAGTCCCTAAAAGGCTGTAAAATACTATCCGCAATAGCCTTTAGCTGGCCTGATTGCGTATAGTAAACCACGAGGATATTTTTCTTCATCAGCTCTATTTCCGGGAACAATTTGCAAAATTAATGATTTGGATTACAAAAGTTGAGAAAAGCGGTTACATTTTGAAAAAGGGGCGGATATTTCAAAGGGATAAATAAAAATCGCTTCGGAGGAATTGGGTGAGCCGGTTGATAAATATATTAAAGAACCATTACATCAGCTCCGTTTGAATTTCCTAATTTTGAAAGCACAAAACAATAGTAAACCTGCAACAAAATTATGAAGCCCAGAGATATATTACTGTTTAACACCACGAATCAGAACGTCAACGTATCGGTTTATTTTCAGTCCGGTACATTTTGGCTTACGCAAAAATCCATGGCAGAATTGTTTGGAGTAAGAGTCCCCGCCATTAGCAAACACCTGAAAAATATTTTTGATACCGGAGAATTGGTGGAAAAAGCAACTGTTTCCAAAATGGAAACAGTTCAAAATGAGGGGGGACGGAGCGTGGCTAGAAATGTTGATTTCTACCGTTTGGAAGCAGTCCTGGCAATTGGTTACAGGGTTAATTCGGTTCAGGCCACCGAATTCAGGAAATGGGCCACACAGACTTTAAATGAATTTATCATCAAAGGTTTTGTTTTGGATGATGAGCGGCTCAGGCAAGGTAAAAATTTCGGACAGGATTATTTTGACGAGTTACTGGAGCGCATACGCGAAATCCGTACAAGCGAACGCCGGTTTTATCAGAAAATAACTGATTTGTATGCTTTGAGCACAGATTATGAAAAGGACAGTATACAAGCCAGAAACTTTTTTGCAATGGTTCAGAACAAGTTGCATTGGGCAATTACGGGAAAAACGGCTGCAGAGATCATCTATAGCGAGGTAGATGCCACTCAACTGTATATGGGGTTAAAAACCTGGAAAGATGCGCCTGACGGAATGACAACCCATTACAGTCCGCCATAATTTTCAAAAAATAACTTTTTCTGCTACCCCTAAAACAGCTCCGAAAAAACTTCTTCCAGTTTCCCTACTCCGCGGATAGCTATATTGAAGTTTTCCACATTAATTCCTTTCAGGTTATTGCGGGAAACAAATATTTTTTCAAAACCCAGCTTGGCGGCCTCTGAAATACGGGCTTCGATGCGGCTGACGGGGCGAACTTCGCCGCCCAGGCCCACCTCTGCGCTGAAGCATACCGAGTGGGGAATGGCCGTGTCTTCATAGGAGGAAACAATGCTGCAGCAGACGGCCAGGTCAATGGCCGGATCGTCTACTTTCAGCCCGCCGGCCACGTTCAGGAACACATCCTGCGTGCCCAGGCGGAAGCCTCCCCTCTTCTCCAGCACGGCCAGCAGCATCTGCAGGCGGCGCAGGTCAAAGCCATTGCTGCTTCGCTGGGGGGTGCCGTAGTTAGCCGTACTGACCAGCGACTGAATCTCAATCTGCAGCGGCCGGTTACCTTCTATCATGGCGGCGATGGCCACACCGCTGAGGTTATCGGTTTTTTCGGATATCAGGATCTCCGAGGGATTACTTACCTGGCGGAGGCCGTTGGACAGCATTTCATAGATGCCCAGCTCAGAGGCGTTACCGAAGCGGTTTTTGATGGTGCGGAGGATCCGGTAGGTCATGAAGCGGTCGCCCTCAAACTGCAGCACCGTGTCTACCATGTGCTCCAGTACCTTCGGGCCCGCCAGGGAACCTTCCTTGGTAATATGGCCGATCAGGATCACGGGCACGTCAGACTCTTTGGCGAAGCGCATGATCTCTGCCGTACATTCTTTCACCTGGGAAACGCTGCCCGCCCCGCTTTCTATCAGCGGCGACACCAGCGTCTGGATAGAGTCTATCACCACCACATCGGGCTCTATCAGCTCAATGTGCTTGAAGATGAGATCGGTAGAGGTTTCGGTAAGTACATAGCAGCGGTCGCTGTGCAGGGGCAGGCGCTCGGCCCGCATTTTGATCTGCTGCTCGCTCTCCTCTCCTGAAATATAGAGTACATTATAGTCTTTCAGGCTCAGCGCCAGCTGGAGCATGAGAGTGGACTTTCCGATACCCGGCTCCCCGCCGATAAGCGTCAGCGAACCCGGCACCAGTCCGCCGCCCAGCACCCGGTTAAACTCATCGTCTTCAGTGATGATGCGGTATTTTTCGGCTTTATTGATCTGGGAAAGGAGGCGGGGTTTTGCCCCGGAAGACTCCGAACTTCTCCACTTGCCTCTTTCCGGCTCAGCGGTAGAGATCACCTCTTCCACCAGGGTGTTCCATTCGCCGCAGGAAGGGCATCTGCCCAACCATTTAGGGGAATTATAGCCGCATTTCTGGCAGAAATAAGAAGTTTTAACTTTTGCCATGGAGTAAAATATTAAGCTGCAATATACGTTCTAAACTGGAACTTCATAACTTAATAACCAAACGAAAATAATTATGAAAAGACTGATTTTAGTATTAGCCACTGTATTCTTTGCCCACGCCGCCTCGGCCCAGTTTGCCCTGGGTGTGAAAGGGGGGATTAACCTGAATAAGATACATACCGATGAAGGTAATCTCAGCAGTAATTATAAGGAAAGCCTGAATACCAAGACCGGTTTTTCGGCGGGTCTCTTTGCCCGTATCGGCGAAGGAATCTACCTGCAGCCTGAGCTTTTGTATACGGAAAGAAACGGCTCTATCATGGATGCCAGCGGATCTACTTCGTATGACATCAAAGTGAAAAATGTGGATATCCCGGTACTGGTAGGTGTTAAACTGCTGGATTTCCTGCGGGTGAACGCAGGTCCTGTAGCTACTCTGAAATTAAAAGAGGAGCACACCTTCCTGAAGAATGTCACCACTACCATTACAGAAGATGAGGCCTTCAAAAATGCCACGTTCGGGTATCAGCTGGGCGCCGGGCTTTCTTTTGGTAAACTGGATATCGACCTGCGCAAAGAAGGCAGCCTGGGAAGCATTTCCAGCAAGCACTTCCAGGATCAGAAATTTAACCAGAAGATGGACGGCTGGCAGGTGACACTGGGGCTGAGGCTTCTTTAAGTTGACACTGCAAACAGACAAAACAAAAAGTGCCCGGATATTGACTCCAATATCCGGGATACTTATTTTTATAGGGCTTTACGTTATGGCTGCACAGCTGTACCCGGGAGGGTCACAGGTGGATAGAGACGCTGTGGGTTTCAGCTGGGTAAATAATTATTGGTGCAATTTACTGAATGAAAACGCGATCAACGGGCAACCCAATCCTGCAAAACCGGTGGCTATAACCGGGATGTTTGTACTCTGCCTGACCCTCCTGTCTTTTTGGTTTTTATTCACAAAATACATTACTCGCAGCAAAAAACTTAAGCTTACCATCCGGATTTCAGGGACAATTTCCATGATGATTGCCTGCTTTTTGTTTACAAATTTCAATCATGACTTAATCACTAATCTTGCATCACTCTTCGGGCTTATTGCCACTGTAGGAACGTTTATCGGGCTTTACAAAGTAAGGTGGTACAGCCTTCTTGCCTTTGGCCTTTTGAATATCCTCCTCGTGGCGCTGAATAACTATGTTTATTACAGCCGGGGGCTTATAATTTTTTTGCCGGTCATCCAGAAAATCAGTTTTGTCGCCTTTTTGTTTTGGCTTTGCTGTATAGATCTGAAGCTTTATGCCACGGAAAGAAAACCGCATAAACGTGAAGTAATTACGTTTACACCATAAATAAAATCACTTTTGAATCCGGGCAAAGCATGAAAAATATGAGCCTATGGTTATTTGTTCTGTGGTCGCTGACAGGCTGCGGCCAGACTGACCCGCCTCCGTCCGGCACCGCCCTGTATTTTCCGCCCCGTTCCGATGCAGCCTGGGAAACCTCCTCCCCTACGGAACTGGGCTGGAACACCGGCGCTATTCCCGGTTTAAAGGCGTTTCTTACCCAGACCAACACAAAATCATTTATGATCCTGGTGAACGGGAGAATTGTGATGGAGGAGTATTTTAACGGGCACACCGCCACCACCGAATGGGAATGGAACAGCGCGGGGAAAGCCCTGGTATCCGCTATTACGGGTATTGCCGGGCAGGAAAATTTATTGAATCCGGATAACAAAGCATCGGATTACCTGGGAACGGGGTGGACCAGTATGCCACCGGAAAAAGAAAACCGGATCACGGTAAGGCATTTGCTGACCATGACCTCGGGCATTGATGATACAAAACAATTAATGATCCGGCCTAACCTCACCTATGTGGCGGATGCAGGCACCCGGTGGGCGTATAGCAATGTTTTCCAGAAACTGACAGATATCGTAGCCAAAGCAGCAGATACCAGCTTTGAGACCTATTTCAATGAGAAGTTAAAAAACAAGATCGGGATGGACGGGTATTGGAATTTCGGACCCATCTTTACCATCTACCACAGCAGCACCAGGAGCATGGCGCGGTTTGGGCTTTTGGCTCTAAACAAAGGAAAATGGGAAGACCAGCAGGTCATTAATAAGGCGTATTTCACTGAAAGCACCCGTACATCGCAAGACCTGAATCCCGCTTACGGCTACCTGTGGTGGCTCAATGGGAAAACCAAATTTATGGTGCCCAACTCCCAAACGGTCTTTACCGGCTTTTTAATCCCCAATGCACCGGCAGACGTGTACGCAGCCATGGGCGCCAGAGACCAGCGGATTTATGTGATACCGGGCAGGAATATAGTGGTGGTACGGATGGGCAGCTCCTCTAACCCGGAAAGCCCCGACTTTGCGGTTTCGGGCTTTGATGCGGACCTTTGGGAAAAGATAAATGCCGTCATCAACTAAGCCAACCGCAATGAAACACCGGAAAAACACACTGGTTATTCATATATTTTCTTACCTTAAGTCCAATAAGCCGTTTCCCGGCTGAACGACACCGGCTGAACTCTAAAATATCACTTTATTCTAACCGGCACGCACTATGATTCTGACCTATCATCTCCTGGCCTGGGTACTGATCATCATGACCCTGCTTCCGTTAATAAAAAAACCGCACTGGGTTTTCAGGGTTCCTGACTTCGGGAAAATACAGCTCTTCATTATGCAGGTTATCCTGCTACTGGTTTCGCCTTTTCTGCTTCCTGAAACCCTCTGGACGTCAATAGCCCTCCTGGCCACAGCTCTTTTTAACGGGATCATCCTCTACCCGTATACGCCCCTGTTCCGGACCTCCACCCGCCCTCCTACCCGGCAGGCTTCCCGGCCCCTCAGCATAATTTCGCTGAACGTGTACCAGGATAACCGGAATTATGGGAAGTTCCTGGAGCTGGTTCGTGGGCTAAAACCTGACCTGGTTCTGACCATGGAAAGCGACAGCAAGTGGGACAAGGCGCTCAGCGACCTGGACAAAGACTACCCCTACTCGGTGAAGGTTCCGCTGGATAATACTTACGGGATGCACCTGTTTTCACGGCTGAAGCTACAAAAAACGGCCACCCATTTTTTTGTGGCCGATGACCTGCCCAGCATTGAAGCCGAAGTGATCTGCCCTGACGGCTTTATTTTCAAGATCTTCGCCCTGCATCCGCCGCCACCCAGCCCTACAGAAGAGGAAACCTCTAAGGAGCGTGACGGTGACATGCTGTCCGTAGCCAAGGCCATCCGGAAAAACAAGGAAATGCCTACCGTGGCCATCGGCGACTTTAACTGTGTGGCCTGGGCTGAAGCCTCCCGACTGTTTGTCAAGACCTCTGAGCTCATTGACCCGCGCATAGGCCGGGGATTCATATCTACTTTCCACGCCCGCTACCGGCTGCTGCGGTTCCCGATTGACCAGGTGTATCATTCGGCCGACATTTTTGTGAAGGAACTTAAAACTTTACCGGATGTAAACTCCGATCATTTGCCGGTTTTATTTAGTTTTGTGATTGACCTTCACAATGACTCCCAGGAAGAGCTGAAAGAAGAGGCCGATGCGGAAGACCTGCAGGTGGTGGATGAGAAAATCCAGGAGGGGAAAGAGGAGGAGGGGGAGAGAGGGAATGGTTAATTATTGATGGTTAATTATTAATGAGGGGTTTTAAGGGGGCGACGTGTATGTTGAATTAATTATGGGTATGAAAAAAATATTTGTTTTGATGATGTTAACGGGTTTGGCGCAGGGGCTGTTTGCGCAGGGGAAAACGGCTATTGCGCTTCATGGCGGGGCCGGTACTATTACCCGCAAAAATATGAGTGCCGAGATGGAAAAGGCCTACCGGGAAGCCCTGACGATAGCCCTGCAAAAGGGCTATGCGGTGCTGAAAAGCGGCGGAAGCAGCCTGGATGCCGTGGAAGCTGCCGTGGTAGAAATGGAGAATAACCCGCTGTTTAACGCCGGGAAAGGCGCCGTTTTCACCCATGAAGGAAAAAATGAAATGGATGCAGCCATCATGAACGGGGCTAACCTGGGTGCGGGGGCCATTGCCGGGGTTTCTACCATCCGGAACCCCATTAAAACCGCCCGGAAGGTGATGGAAAACTCAGAGCATGTGATGCTGACCGGCAAAGGGGCTGAGGAATTTGCGGCACAGCAGGGCGAAGCCATCGTAGATCCCTCCTATTTCTATACTGAAAAGCGCTGGGAAGGCCTGCAGCGGGCAATTAAAGCCGAAAAAACCGAGCTGGATCATGCTGATACGGTTAGAAAAACCTCTCCTAAAACCGGCTACCTGATTTTTGACGAAGGTAAAAAATTCGGAACCGTGGGCGCCGTAGCCCTGGACAAAAACGGTAACCTGGCCGCTGCCACCTCCACTGGTGGCATGACTAATAAGCGCTGGAACCGTGTGGGGGATGCCCCCATCATCGGTGCCGGAACCTATGCCAATAACGCCACCTGCGCGGTGTCAGCTACCGGGCACGGGGAATATTTCATCCGCTCAGTAGTGGCGTATGACATTTCCGCCCTGATGGAATACAAGGGCCTCCCCCTGAAAAAAGCGGCAGACGAAGTGGTCATGCAGAAGCTGGTGAAACGCGGCGGTGAAGGCGGTGTGATAGCCGTAGATAAAAACGGGAATATCGCCATGCCGTTTAATTCGGAAGGCATGTACCGGGCTTCTATTGACACCGAAGGCAAAGTTTTTATCGGGATTTATAAAGATGAGAAATGATCGTCATCCGCGGCGTTAATTTTAAAAGCATTGAGGGCATAGCCCTCTGGCCTTTTGTGCTGGTGAAGACCCGGAACCCGTCAGAAAGGCTGCTGCGTCATGAGCGCATTCACCTGCGGCAGCAGCTGGAAATGCTGATCCTCCCCTTCTATATCTGGTATGTACTGGAGTGGGCGGTGAAGTGGGCCCGCTGCAAAGACCGCTCTCAGGCCTATTATGACATCGGGTTTGAGCGGGAAGCCTACACGAACGACCAAAATCCCACCTACCTGGAGACAAGACGATTTTGGAATTTTATTCCGTACATTTGAAACCAAAACCAGCAGACCTGTGAAGATCATCATCATTAACGGCCCTAACCTTAACCTCCTGGGCAAGCGGGAACCGGAAATCTACGGTCACCAGAGCTTTGAAGACTATTTTCAAACCCTGAAAGCGGATTTTCCTGCCGTTATGCTTGAATACTTCCAGTCGAACCACGAAGGCGCCCTCATTGATAAGATCCACGAAGTGGGATTTACCTATGACGGCATCATACTGAACGCCGGCGGGCTCACCCATACCTCTGTGGCGTTAGCCGATGCCCTGGGCGGTGTAAAGACCCCCACGGTAGAGGTCCATATCTCCAATATTCATGCCCGGGAAGAGTTCAGGAAACATTCTTACATCAGCCCCAAGGCCCGCGGAGCCATTTTCGGGCTGGGACTCAGCGGCTATAAGCTGGCCATCTCCTGGTTCCTGGAAAAATAAGCCGGGCATCCGGGAAATACCTCCGGAATGGGGTTAATGTTTCCCTACCACGTTCTTCTCGTAGTGCTCCAGGAAGCCATTGATATCTTCAACGGGGATTCGGCGTGCAATAATCCGCTTCTGTTCATCCAGGATATAGAGTGTAGGCGTAGAATACACATCGTAACGGTAGAAGAAATCGTACTTCCGGTCAGGATCGTGCAGGTTAGCCATGCGTCCCATATCATAGGTATGGATAAATTTCTTCATTTCCTCGAAATTCCGTTCCGCATCCGCTGATACATTCCATACCACGATACCCCGGCTGCGGTTTTCGTCCTGGTATTTCACCAGTTCCGGGGCGTGGTCTTTGCAGTGTCCGCAGGTGGGGCTGTAAAAATACACAATGGTATATTTCGCCTTCACATCGTACAGGTCATGGGTTTTACCCAGGGTGTCTTTCAGGATCAGAGCCGGCATAACCTTACCCGTTTCCAGGGGTTTCATCACGCTGAGGCGCTCCACAAACTTCGCCCGGCTGGTGCTGTCCAGCCAGTCGCCGTCTTTCAGGTAATGGTTCTCATACAGGTGTACCACCACGCCGTCCAGGCCTACCACATCGGTATTTTCATATTTATTAGTGAGGTACCAGAGCACATAGCGGTAAACGTCCTTGTTTTTCCGGGCCAGGTTCAGCACATAAGAAGTCTCTTTTTTCAGGGAGTCGGTCCGGGGATACACCAGGTTCTTAAAATACCGCTCCACCCTGCTTTCCAGGAAAGGCGTGCGGATCATCCGTTCATCGGAGAAGTCCAGGTGATCAAAGTATTGCCGCTTATATTCCCGATAGAAGAAGGTGGAATCCGGCTTCCCGTTAGGTAAAAGAGGAGCGGTTTCAGGTAGTTCAGGCTCCAGGTTAGCCGTAAGAAGGCGGGAGGAAAACAGTTCCGGGTGCGCAGCAGCCCTCTTCCGCAGCTCTGTATTCACTTCCTTCTGCAATGCTTCCAGCTCTTTCCGGGCCGCCGCGGCACGGGCCGGGTCAGTCTCCGTTCTAAGCTGAGCCTGCAGCCGCTCCCCGGCTTTCATTTTCTGATTCAGGAATTTCCGGTAGCCAAAGAGCAGTTCATTTTCCGGGGAGTTCCGGAATTTCACCGATCCCACAAAATCGGAAGTGTCAAATTCCATGTAAACGTCATTCTCTTTCCCGGAGATCGCCAGGTCATAGAATTTGGAAGGAGAAATAACCACCAGGTAAACCCCGCCTTTCCAGCCTTCCGGCCCGCTGCTGAATTTCAGGAGGCCGTCTTTATCCACCTTGGCCGAGTCTACTTTCTGAAACTGCTTATAACCAAAGTAATGCGCCAGCTGAACGTAACTACCGGCGTCAGGCACCTGCATTTTTACGGTGAGTTTCTGCTGGGCGTGCACCGGTAAAATACCTGCCAGGAGGAGTACAAGGAAGGGGATCTTTTTCATTGGTGTATAATTTAAGCTGTGAGCTATGAGTCTTGAGCCCGTGGTCTGCCTCTCATAGCTCACTGCTCATAGCTAGATGCTCAGAATATGCACCATCCGCAGCAGGTCATCGTGGATGGGCTTCGTTTTCTTAATGGTATCAATGAAAGGCGTATATACCACTTCATTATTCACCACCCCGGCCATCACGTTTTTCTGGCCGTTCATAAGTCCTTCTACTGCTGCCAGGCCCATACGGGAAGCCAGGATACGGTCATACGCGGTGGGCGAGCCGCCCCGCTGTACGTGGCCCAGGGTGGTTACCCGGATATCCAGCTTATCACCCACCTGCGCCTTGATCTTTTCAGCAATTTCAGTGGCATGGCCTTCTTCGTCGCCTTCCGCCACCACTACGATAGACGAAGATTTGGAACGTCTCCAGCCGTCTTTCAGGGAAGAAACCACTTTTTTCAGTGGCGTATGGGTTTCCGGCACCATTACGATCTCCGCTCCACCGCCTATACCCGACTGCACTGCGATATAACCCGAATCACGACCCATAACCTCGATAAAAAATACGCGGTCGTGCGAGTCCGCCGTATCCCGGATCTTATCAATAGCCTCCAGTGACGTGTTTACCGCCGAGTCAAATCCAATGGTATAGTCGGTTCCGTACAGGTCATTGTCAATGGTTCCCGGGCAGCCCACGGTAGGCAGCTGGTATTCGTTATAAAAAACTTCGGCACCGGTAAAAGTACCGTTTCCGCCAATAGCCACCAGGCCGTCAATGCCAAACTTCACCAGGTTATCGTAGGCTTTTTTACGGCCTTCCGGTGTCATAAACTCCTTGCTTCTGGCTGATTTTAAGATGGTTCCTCCTCTTTGTACTATATTGCTTACTGAACTTGACGTCATTTCAAAGATATCACCCGATATCATCCCGTTATAACCCCTGCGGATACCGTAAACTTTCAGCCCATGATAAATGGCTCCTCTTACTACGGCTCTGATGCAGGCATTCATGCCCGGAGCGTCTCCACCCGAAGTGTAAATCGCTATCTGTTTCATTATGTTTCTATTTTTTCAGCAGCAAAAATAGCGAGATTTATCCAAAAGAGAAATCAATTTTAAACCACAGAGCTCACTACTGCCAATTTTTATTTGGCTTATCCAAAGTTCTACCCAAAAAGTTCAATAAAAAGCGCGGTCAGGAGGGTTGTAGGCACACCGGTAACGTTACCGACCGGCCGGAGAGGGAAATGGGCCGGGGCCGGGTACTTTGATAAAAAATATTTCCCCATGCCGGTTATCCGGTATCAGGAACCTTTTGCTACTTCTTAATTTACAGCTTTTCGATCAGGCGGATATTAACGCCCCGGAAGCAGTCGTCCGCGCAGTTATCCTCCACGTAGCCGGCGGAAGAAATGAGCCCTTCGTTACGGGCTTCAAAATAAGTGGTTACATTTTCCCGTTCCCGGAGCCATTCGTTACGGGCCTGCTGGTAAATGCTGTCCAGCGTGATGGGCGAGCTGGCCGATGTGCCGGTATGTGTGCCCACTTCCACCCCTTTTTCTTCCCATTCGCAATATTCCAGGAAGGCGGTTCCTGAGCGCTCTGTAAATTGTCCGGAAGTCATCCCCAACACTTTAAGCGCTTCTTCGGCACTGGCAGCATCCCAGCCCGTCACCGGCCTTTTCACACTTTCAAAGTGGGTATACCGGAATTTTCGCTCTGTGACTTCTCCTTTCTGCACCACCAGCTCGGTCTCCCACGAGACGCCCGTCCAGGTACTGCCGGTTAAAATATAGCGATAGGAATTATGAGTGGCTGCTTTAAAGCTCTGCCATTTCTGGAAGCTTTTTTCATATTCACTTTTGTGCTCAAAATTGTCACAAGCGGAAACAAGAAGGATGAGTAGAAATCCGAATACCTTTTTCATAAACGTTAAGTTAGTTGTGAACAAGACTTAATTTTAACGAAAAAAGTTGGGCCGGAATTTTAATTTATCAGGAAAATAGCGGGTCTTTTGTGCAGATCGGGCAGTGGATGCCTTTTCCAGGCGGCTACACTGCGGGTAAGGATATATTCGGTTCCGGCGGTAAGATCCGCCGCCACACACAGGCGCGTCTGCGGGCCCAGGGTCTTCAGCAGGGTCTGGAGCATCTGGTTATTCCGGTAGGGCGTTTCCATGAAAATCTGGGTCTGGTTACGTTGTATGGCCTCTTTCTCCAGGGCCCGGATCCGGGCGGCGCGTTCATTTTCCGGGATGGGCAGATAGCCGTGAAAAGCAAAAGACTGCCCGTTCAGCCCGGAGCCCATCAGCGCCAGTAATATGGAGTTAGGCCCTACCAGGGGCCGGATGCTGAAGCCCAGCTGGTGGCCGGCTTCCACAATCAGCCCGCCGGGATCCGCCACACCAGCACAGCCCGCCTCCGAAAGGATGCCGGCATCTTCTTTCAGCGCGGAAAGCACATCAAAAATCTTTTCAAACGGCGTATCCTTATTCACTTCAATGAACCGGAGCTCATCGATCACCACACCCAGCTTCAAAGAGGAAATGAAACGCCGCGTGGTTTTCACATTCTCCACAAAAAACACCTTCAGTGTCCGGATCATCTCCACACTGTAGGGTGTCAGGGCCTGGGGATGGCTGTTTTCCGCCAGAAGCATGGGCAAAAGATAAAGGTTCATCAGCTTAAAATTTTCCGAATATCGGCCGGTCCGATCTCGGTGTAATCGTAGATGTACCGGTCACAGGGGGGCAGCTCCTCCCGGGTATGCGAGCTCAGCACGCCCACCACCTTCATACCGGCATTGCGGGCGGCGGTGACTCCGGAAAACGAATCCTCAAATACCACGCAGCCAGCCGGGTCCAGGCCCAGGTTAGCCGCCGATTTCAGATACACTTCCGGGTCCGGTTTATGGCAGGTTACATTTTCACTGGCCATGATAGACTCCATCTGCGGTTCAAAGCCCAGCTTTCCCATGATCAGATCCAGGTTAGCCCGCGGGGCCGAAGTAGCCACCCCCGTTTTAAAGCCGGCCGTTTTCAGCGCGGCCAGGAAGCCCAGGAAGCCCGTTATATCTTTTACGTGATCCGCGTAAATCTCCCGGAAAAGCCCTTCTTTCTCCTCCTCCATGGCGGTGAACTCTTCTCCCGTCACCGGCCTTCCCAGGAAATGCTTCAGGATATAGCTGTTACTTTTCCCGAACATATGCGCGGCAAACTCCGCATCAGTGGGATACAGGTCTCTTTTCTTAAAAAATTCACGGAATGCCAGGGAATGCCAGGGGTTAGTATGGGCTATCACCCCGTCCATATCAAATATTACTGCATGTTTCATGCCGCAAAAATAAGCCTTTGCTGGGTATCCGCAGTCATTCCCGGTTAAAAATCATCCGGTATTCCAAAAGCATACCGGAAGGTTTATACAAACCCGCTGATTTTCTCAAAAACATTGTATTTTTGTACAATGAAAAACACGAGCTCTACTCCTGACATCGACCGGCTGGATCCTAAGGAATATATTATCATCAAGGGCGCCCGGGTCAATAACCTCAAAAATGTAAATGTAGCCATCAAAAGGAACACCCTCACGGTAGTTACCGGGCTGTCTGGCAGCGGGAAATCCTCCCTGGCTTTTGACACCCTTTACGCCGAGGGACAGCGCATGTACGTGGAGAGCCTGAGCTCGTATGCCCGCCAGTTCCTGGGCCGGATGGAAAAACCGGAGGTAGATTATATCCGGGGCATCTCACCGGCCATAGCCATTGACCAGAAGGTCAGTACGCGTAACAGCCGCTCTACCGTAGGCACCTCTACCGAGATCTACGACTACATGAAGCTGCTTTTTGCCCGGGTGGGCGACACCTACTCGCCGGTCAGCGGTGAACTGGTCACCAAAGATACCGTGACCGATGTGGTGAACTACCTCTTCACTTACCCGGAAGGTACCCGGGTGATGATCCTGGCGCCTCTGCAGCCCAAAGAAGGCCGCAGCCTGAACCAGGAGCTGGACCTGCTCCTGAAAAAAGGTTTTAACCGGATCCAGGTAAAAGAAGAGACCGTGCTGATTGAAGATGTGCTGAGTTTTGACGCCCGTGTGGAAGATGTAAAGATCCTGGTAGACCGGGCGGTGATCCAATATGACGCAGAAGGTAATCCTGAGGAAGACACCCAGTTCCGGCTGTCGGACTCGGTGCAGACCGCCTTTTTTGAAGGAAACGGCATCTGTGAGGCCGTCATAAAGGCGGAAGAAGGCGATACCCTGCGGATATTCTCAGATAAGTTTGAACGCGACGGCCTGCTGTTTGAAGAGCCCAGCATTAACCTCTTTACCTTTAATAACCCATACGGGGCCTGCCGCCGCTGCGAAGGCTTCGGCAGCGTACTGGGCCTGGACCCTGAACTGGTATTCCCGGATAAGAAGCTTTCGGTATTTGAAGGGGCCATAGCGCCCTGGCGGAGTGAAAAGATGAGTGAATTCCTGACGCCCCTGCTCAGAAATGGCATCCGGTTTGACTTCCCCATTCACCGGGCCATTAAAGACCTGGATCCGGAACATTACCAGCTGCTGTGGGACGGAAACGAATATTTTACAGGCCTGACCGACTTCTTCAAGCACCTGGAAGAACAGTCTTACAAGATCCAGTACCGGGTGATGCTCTCCCGTTACCGCGGCCGGACCGTATGCCCCGACTGCCGCGGCACCCGCCTGCGGAAAGACGCTTCCTATGTGAAAGTGGGCGGAAAATCCATTGTAGACCTGGTGCTGATGCCGATAGACGAGGCCGTAGCATTTTTCCGGGATCTGCAGTTGGACGAATACAAGACCAAAGTAGCCAAACGTATCCTGATCGAGATCAATAACCGCCTGGACTTCATGCAGCGGGTGGGCCTGGGTTACCTGACCCTGAACCGGCTGTCGCGCAGTCTTTCCGGCGGTGAAAGCCAGCGTATCCGGCTGGCCACCTCCCTGGGTAGCGCACTGGTGGGATCCATGTACATCCTGGATGAACCCAGCATAGGGCTTCACCCGCGTGATACCGAACGACTGGTTTCCGTGCTGAAGTCGCTGCGTGACCTGGGTAACACGGTGATCGTGGTAGAGCACGAAGAAGAAGTAATGAAGGCCTCTGACGATATCATTGACATCGGTCCGGAAGCAGGTGTATATGGCGGCGAGCTGGTCTTCCAGGGAAAATGGAATGACCCGTCCACCGGCCGCTCACACACCCTGGATTTCCTGAACGGCCAGGCGGTCATCCCCATTCCCAAGAGCCGCCGGAAGTACCTGGATTTCCTGACCCTCAGCGGGGCACGGGAGAATAACCTCAAAAACCTTGACGTAAAGATCCCTTTGGGTATCCTGACCGTAGTGACCGGCGTCAGCGGCTCCGGGAAATCTACGCTGATCCGCAAGATCCTGTACCCCGTGCTGGACCGCCTGGTGGGTGAACCCCGCTCCGGCGAAGACCCCGGTAAGTATGACGAGCTTACCGGCAGCCTTAGCCGCGTAGCCCAGGTGGAGATGGTAGACCAGGATCCCATCGGTAAATCCAGTCGCTCTAACCCGGTCACTTACATCAAAGCCTACGATACCATCCGGGCGCTGATGGCTGACCAGCCGCTTTCTAAACAGCGCGATTATAAGCCGGCCCACTTCTCGTTTAACGTAGATGGCGGCCGCTGCGAGGCCTGCCAGGGCGAAGGCTACCAGACCATAGAAATGCAGTTTATGGCTGACGTTAAGCTCACCTGCGAAAGCTGCGGCGGCCAGCGCTTCAAGCAGGAGATCCTGGAGGTCACCTACCACGACAAGAACATTGCCGACATCCTGGCTATGACCGTAGATGAAGCCATGGATTTCTTCCGCGATACCCAGCCCAAGCTGGCCGAAAAGATCCTGCCCCTCCAGGAGGTGGGCCTGGGCTACATCGGGCTGGGACAGGCCTCTAACACCCTCTCCGGCGGCGAGGCGCAGCGGGTGAAACTGGCCTATTTTCTGGGCAAAGGGAATTCGGAAAAAGGCAAAACGCTCTTTATCTTTGATGAGCCTACCACCGGTTTGCATTTTAACGACATCCGAAAACTGCTGAAGGCCATGAACGCCCTGGTGGACCAGGGAGATACGGTGATCGTGATAGAGCATAACATGGAGGTCATCAAGTCGGCCGACTGGATCATTGACCTGGGTCCGGAAGGTGGCGAAAAAGGCGGATACCTCTGCTTTGAGGGTAAGCCGGAAGACATGATCCGACTGGAAAATAACCATACCGCGAGGTTTTTGAAGGAAAAGTTTTGATTATCCTCTCACAGTTAAAAAAGACTTTAAAATAATTTCCAATTCTCTTGTCACCCCTATGGGCTTGATGTATTCATTTCTATGTCCAAAGTTTGATCCCCCTCAACAATTCCTCTTTTCAATAATTACTCTTTCAATCATATTAATGATATTAGGTCATTGCTGTCCCATTAAAATTTAAAAAATTTCTTTGAAGTATTTGAAATTTAGTTAGTAACAATGGTTTTCTGAGCGAACGGACTTGAAAAATATAGATTTGTATCAGATAAGCTGATAACCTATGTTTCAAGATAAATACGTTTTCACACAGTTGGTCTGTATCCGCCCTGCGAACTATATGCTTTCATGACTTTTTCGCGTTTGTAGCTTTGCTCCATGATTAAAGAATTAAAAAGAGAGTTTATGCTCTCTCTTGTTGAAGAATGGAGAGTAAGCGGACTTACTCAAAAAGTATTTTGTTCGCTGCGAGGCATCAAGGTATCAACGCTGTGTTACTGGGTTAGCAGGAGTCAGGTAAGAGATCTGGTGGGTTTGTGGAGCTGTCACGCACTTCATTGATCAACACTACCGTGATTGAGATCATCTATCCAATTGGAGTGAGACTGAAGGTAAATGGAGACCTTAAGTTCATCGCACAGTTGATCCGTTTATAGTCTTATGTTTTCATTAGGTTCCTGGCACCGGTTCTATTTTTATGATGGTCATTGTGACATGCGCAAGAGTTTTGACGTGTTGTGCGGAGTGGTTATTTCGGAGATGGGTCGCCAGACTACCATTCATGAGGTGTTCGTATTATAGTCTGTTATCGTATTTTGGTTCCATTATTAGATTTCCATGAACAATCATATCCGTTGAATATAGAAATGAATCGCCAATCGAAATGAGAGGTTGCCAGTATAATTAGTTTGTTCAAGTAATCTTTTGTTCGGTGATTTTCGGGAAATAGAAAAGAAAAGGTACGGGCAAAGAAATGACGTAACTGATAAAAGATGTACTGGCCTGTTCTCTCCAGCTATCATAATTACTTGAAAGCATTTAAAGCGCTAAGTCCCATCCCACCCCCGCCAGAAAACTTTACGAATAAATATATTGCATGAGGCTCTGGAAAGTAGAAAAAAAACATATACTTGCCTATTTTTTTACTATTTATCACAAAATTCTTATGTTTGATATGCAAGAGTAACCAATATAGATCAAAGTGGTTTATGATATTGTTCTCGTAGTATGGAATATGAATTGACTGACTTAGGCAAATCTATTTGAATAGGTATAAAATGTGGTGGTGCGACGGGATGATAGTGCCTTTAAGTCCATATTTGGTAAAAAGAATTAAAAATTTAGAGGGGGCAGAAATCGTATTTAAAACGGTTTTTGTGAAAGTCTTTCTGAAGAAACCTTAATTATCGATTGACTTCTATAGAACTTATTCTAAAAAGGTGATTTAATTCATGGCAAGAATTAAGCATATTTTATTGATTTTTATTTTATTTGGTTTGTTCAATAGGACAGACGCACAGGATTTTGTTTTTTCAACCATTGATGTCTCGCAGGGTTTAAGTGATAACCAGATCCGTTACATTTCGCAATTGCCCGATGGAAGAATGGTTTTTACGACAAGTGGCAGTATCAATATTTATGATGGTTCTTGTTTCCGATATATCCACAGGCTTCCGGGTGATATTTTCCCTCTTCCAAATTATGATGGTTTTTATCGAATTTACCAAGGAAACGACTCGTTACTTTGGATAAAGGAAAAGCATAAGCTTATGTGCGTTGACCTACGTACAGAGAAGTATATAGACCCCCTCAGCACAGCAGTATCCAAAGATATCATAAATAATATAGATGATATTTTCATGGATGAGAATAAGCGGATCTGGTTATTGTCAAGAGATAAACTTATCCATAAAAGTGGCAAATTCACGATCAACATACCGCGTCAAGCTGGAAAATTGCAAGACATCACTTCCGATCCGAATCACGTCTTTCTGTTTTTCGATACCGGATCATTATATTGTTACAATTTAAGTGACTCCAGTTGGGAATTTGTATCTCCTGCCTATCAGGAGAGATATCGCAGAGATTTCGCAAATACTTCGTTAGTCATTAAGTCCGGGAAAAAGATCTATCAGGTAAGGAACGGAAAAAAGGGTGGTTTTTTCAGTTTTGATATTTCCAAAAGACAATGGAAAACGATTTTACAAACGAACTATAGGTTAAACACCCTAATTGTTACGGCAGATGACACGGCCTACATAACCTGTGAAGGTGGTATCTGGATGATAAATCTTCAGACAGACGAACAATCGTTTATGCGAGTTTTAAAGACAGTCGAAGGCAGGAAAATACAAACGATGATAACTACTATTTTTTCAGATAGGCGACAGGGCATATGGGTAGGAACGCTGAATCAAGGACTTCTGTATTATCATCCTGCCAGATTTAAGCTACGACACATTGGCAAAACATACTTTAACGAAGAAGATACTGATCTGGAGGTACTGGGTTTTGCGCAGGATACATCAGGAGATATTTACGTAAAAACACAAAAGCAGATCTACAGATACGAATCTATCGGAGACAATGGTCATAAATTTATCCCGGTTCCTACATATGCTTTGCCAGGTTTCATCAAAGAGAAGTTCGATGAACTCCATATTACAAAGGACCTTAAGGCCGATGAAACCGTGCGCCTTATCGACTCCCGTGGTTGGAAGTGGACAGGAACTCGAGATGGACTGAGGTTATTAAGAGCTGGAATTGAAAAAGAACAAATATTCTATACAAAAGACGGCCTCTCTAATAATTTTATCCAGGCACTGCTAGAAGATAGGAACGGAGATATTTGGGTGACCAGTAGCGCCGGAATTTCAAAAATTCATATTGAGGACACCGACAAACGTTTACATTTTTCTACTTTTAATACACTAAATGGTGCGCTTCATGGCGAATACAGTCTAGGATCCATTTATCAGGCGGCAGATAGTACATTGTATTTTGGTGGTATAAATGGATTCAACACCTTAAAATCAAACACCAAAACAGAGGCTTCACTTCCATTTCGTCCGGTGTTTATCAACCTCTTTCTAAAAGGACAGCTTGTAGAGATAGGAAATATTTACGACCATAGGATTATTTTATCAAAATCTCCTGCCTTCACAAAAAATCTGGAATTGTCTTATGATCAGAATTTTCTGACTTTCGAGTTTTCGGCACTTAACTACCAGAATCCGGAACAGACTTACTATCGGTATAAGATGGTAGGTGTTGACCAACAGTGGCGCTCAGTGGCCAATGAAAGTCAAACAGGAGGCGCTATTGAAAAAGGGATCCTTAGGGCTTCCTATACCAATCTGTCACCGGGCAATTATACCTTGCTGGTCGCCGCTTCAGCAGATAATGTAGACTGGAGTGTAGGAACATCCAAAATCTCAATTACTATAACACCACCTTGGTGGAAAAGCAATTTCGCCTACATGATCTATACTGCTTTAGTAATATCATTTGTATTCCTTTTCGCTTATTCCTATAGTTCGTATACCAAGAGAAAGCTAAAACGTAAACACAATGAAGATATTTTGTTGTTAAGGATCCGTAACCTCATTGACCAATGTAATTTATTGGAAGCGGAGAAAGGTAACTACCTATCCGCTGAAATCAAAACGGAGGAACCTTCCAACGCAGCTGCTCAACAACATAACTTAGCTGATACGGATTTCCTTAGGAAGGCCATGGAATTCATCAACAAAAATCTTAACGAACCAGACTATTCAGTTGGTCAATTAAGTCGTGATCTTTGTATGGATCGTACAGGATTATATAGAAAGCTTGTTGGATTGTTAGACAAGTCTCCATCATTATTCATTCGCAGCATTCGACTTCAACGAGCAGCCCAATTGATTATAGAAAATGAGCTCAGTATTGCAGAAATTGCTGAAAATGTAGGGTTTAGCAGCTCGAGCTATCTAAGTAAATGCTTTCAACAGCAATATGGCTGTAAGCCCTCAGAATACGCCTTAAAGGCAAAAAAATCAACATAGTTATTGTTTCTTTCAACCTGATTGTTGTCTCTGTACCTTCTTGACAACCTAGTTTTGCACCTATAATTTTTTTGAAACGGCTATTCACGTTGTTTAATATTTGCAACGGGTTCAATTGCGCTGTGACAAGTAAATTATTAGGCTAACTGAGCACTTGTAAATGCTGTCCAAGATCATACATATAGTGAGAATGCTGTAAAAACAACCTTCTGATTCAGGACAATAGAGTCTTGAATTTTTAATACTTTCTCACGATTGACTGACAGAAAGGTGAATCATTTAAAAAAAATTTCAACCAATAATCAACCAAAATGAAAAAGAATTTTTACTATTTTTTCGCTTGCCTCGCTTTTATTACCCTATCTTTTAGCTCCTTTGCCCAGCAAAAGGTAACGCTTACCGGAACGGTCACTGATTTGTCCGGTCACCCTATTGTCAGCGCTTCGGTCCGGATCAAGGGCGAAAATACAATGACTGATACAAAAAAGGACGGAAGATTTACGTTGATATCTTCCACCCCAATCGGTACTATAGTCATTTCTTTTGTAGGATACAAAACGCAAGAGGTAGATTTTTCAGGCAATCAGGACTTGAACATTAAACTGGAGTACGCCGAAGTACAACTAAAAGAAGTAGTTGTAAATATAGGTTATGCAACCCTGAATAAAAAAGAGATCACCACCTCTGTAGCACACTTGGGGCCTAACGACCTGTCCAGCGTTGCAGGAAACAGTGGCCCGTTAATGTCTATGCAGGGTAAAGTTGCGGGTTTGTCCATCACTAATGTGTCCACTGCAGACCCTAATGCACAACCCAGCGTGCAGTTGCAGGGAATATCTTCCCGTCAGGCCGGGCTTGGGCCTCTCTATATTGTGAACGGAGTCCCTGGTGCCAGTATGTTGAACATTAATCAAAATGATATTGAATCGGTCGATGTATTACAGGGAGGCGCAGCCTCTGCTATCTATGGTACCCGGGGTGCTAATGGAGTCATCATTATTACTACAAAGAAGGGGAGCAGTGAGCCACAGATGTTTTTGGATAGTTATTTCAGCTTTGATTATATAACTAATAAATTAAAAGTGCTTTCCCATGATGAATTTTTAAAGCATAATATGGGCAATGACTATGGATATAATACGGATTGGCTTAAAGCTGTATCTAATAATCCTGCTTTGGGTCAGAAGCATACTATACAATTCTCTGGCGGATCGGTTCAAACTAATTATATTACTTCAATCGATTATAAAACATCAGAAGGCATCGATTTAAGAGCGAAAAGAAAAGAATATGGCGGTAGGGTGAATATTAATCATCAAACAAAAAATAAATTATTTACACTGAATTTCAATGCCGCTCCAAGATTTATTTATCAAAGTAATGCCAGCTACAATGCCTTTAACAAGGCGCTTACGCTCAGTCCTACGTTACCTATAAAAGATACTTTGGATCCTACCCGATATACTAATATTCAGACCGGATTTTTGTATGCAAATAATCCTCTCGATGAGTTAATGCTCGTGAAAAGTGAAAACAGGATTTTCCTTTTGGATATTAGCGGCTCTGCAAAAATGGATATTACGAATAACTTGTCTACTACTGTAACATTGGGGCAAAGCTATTCCAATAATAATGGAATGGGATTTGTGCCTAGCAATAGTATTTCAGCAACAAATTATAACGCGGCAACAGCAAAAGGACTGAGTTCTGCATATCAGAACCTGAATGTAAACAATGTGTATAATTTCGATTGGACCGGGAATTACGCCTTTCGGAGCCAAAACCATTCTTTCAATCTATTGGCCGGTTATTCGTATGCGTATTTCAATAACAGAGGGTTTAATGCGAGCAATGCAGATTTCCCATCAGATCTGCTCCTGTATAATAATCTTGGGGCAGGGCTTTGGAACCTGCAAAAGGATGTGAACGGAGCTGATAGCTATCAGAATGATTCGAAGTTAATTGCTTTCTTTGGACGCCTGAGTTATAAGTTCAGGAACAAATATTCTGTAACGGCCAGTCTTAGACAAGAGGGATCTTCAAAGTTTGGAGACGGCAATAAATGGGGTTATTTCCCCGGGGTGTCAGCGGCATGGCGTATGAGTAAGGAGCCATTTATGAAAAATATATCATGGATAAATGATTTAAAACTGAGAGCTGACTATGGAATTGCCGGCAACCAGGATTTTGGTGCCTATACATCATTGCCACTTTATACTAAATATGGTTATTACCCATTATATGGTAAATTATACCAGGGATATGGGCCCAGCCAAACTCCTAATCGGGATCTGACATGGGAGAAAACGGTCAGTTATAATGTTGGTTTGGATTTTGAACTGTTGGATTATCGACTAAGCGGCTCACTGAACTATTTCATCAGGGAAAATAAAGATCTTCTGGGATCCTATCCTATTCCCAACCCACCAGCCATTATTGGTACGATTACTGCCAATGTTGGCAGTATGAAGAATTGGGGTCTTCAGTTGCAGTTAAATGGAAATGTTATTCAAAATAGAGATTTTAATTATAATGTCTCATTTACCGGCTATACATTAGGCAATAAATTTGAGTCTTTTTCTAATCAGATATATACCGGGCAACCCTATATAGATATGGCCAATATGAGTGCTCCCGGAAGCCCGGGTACTATACAACGGCTACAGGAAGGAAGAAGAATAGGTAGTTTCTACTTGAAAAGATCTGCAGGAGTAGACTCTACAGGCGCCATTTTGGTATATGATGCTGCTGGAAATATTATTAGAGGGGATAAGTCTGGTGTCAATGACCGGCAATTTATTGGAAATGGATTGCCTAAGTTTACCGCAAGTCTGGGCAATAATTTTTCTTATAAAAACTGGGATCTATCGGTTTATTTCCGGGGAGCATTTGGGTACCAGATTTTCAACACCTTCGCATTCTATGTAGGCACCCCGGTACAGCAAAAAAATGCCAATGTTCTTACGTCAGCATTTGATCCGGACAGTAAATATTCTAAAGTGACCAATTCAGCAACTTATTCTACATTGTCGGATTATTTTCTGGAGAATGCAAACTGGGTAAAATTAGATAACGTAAGCCTGGGATATACCCATCATTTAAAAAATCAGCAATATATAAAATCCGCCAGGCTTTACGTAACCGGGAGGAATCTCCATACGTTTACTAAATATACAGGAGGGGACCCTGAAATGGTGAATATAAACGGGCTCACTCCCGGAATCAATACCGGCCTTTCCTATTATCCATCTTCACTCCAACTCATTTTTGGCTTGCAGATAAATTTTTAACGAATCAACCTATTAATAACGAATCAATCTATAAATAAAATGAAAAGACAGAATAAAAACCATCAGTTTCCGTGTTCTTTATTATTGATGTTATTGGGAATTGTATTATCTTTTAACAATTGTACAAATTTAGATGAACACGTATATGACAAGATTGACGGAAGAACCTTTTTGCAGACGAAAGAAGATGTATACCGCGATTTTCTCAGAACTTTTGACCACGCGTACTATTCTATACATGGGTGGGACGGAGGACTTCCCGGTAACCAGGCTTCAATCAATGAACTAACGGCTGACCAGATAATGACCCCGAAACGCGGGGGCGACTGGTTCGATGGTGGCGTTTACTATCAAATGCATTACCACACATGGACCTCTTTGCACCCGGTTGCTTCTTCGCAATGGAACCTTTTATATACCGGGATAACCCTGTCCACTAATTCAATAGAGGATATCCAGGCGATTGACCCGGCTAAATTTAATTTAACAGACGCCGAAGTAAAAGAATTTATTGCAGAGCTTAGAACTATGCGGGCCTGGTTCTACCTGCGCTTGTTTGATCTGTATCGCAATATTGAGATCATTACTAAAGTGCAAAACGAAACGAAAGGGAAAGAACAATCTACGCCGCAGGAAACCTTTCATTTTATTGAAAAAGAATTAAAAGAAGCGCTGCCCGATCTGTTTACCAGGGAGCAATTTGGGTCGGTTAATAATTGGAATGGCCGGTGGACAAAGACAGCGGCAGCCTCTATATTGGCAAGGCTCTATCTTAATGCTAAGGTTTATATAGGACAAGATAAATACAATGATTGTGCTATAATTTGTCAGGACATTATCGATGGCAAATACGGCAAATGTGGTCTGGAAGACAGATGGGATGCTCCTTTCGATTACACAAATGCGGCATCGCCCGAAGTGATCTTTGGCTTTCCGGGCAGTTATAGCGGCACTCATTACCATTATGGTGTAGGTTTATACCAATGGACCATGCCCTTTAACACAGAACCCTATTTTTCATTTGTACCTCCGGCTACCCCATATGGCGGATTTAACCCCAGGTATGCCATGCAACCAGGAAGGAATGTAGATAGTGTAGAATACGCCTTTCAATTGGGAAAGCCTTTTGTTAAATTTCAAAAGTATCCTGATGATCTTCGACTAAAAAAATACCGTAATCTTGGTGGAAGCAAAAGGGAAGGAATGTTTGTTTATGGTTATATTGATTATAAAAATGCAAAAGGAGAAACTGTTTATATTAAAAACGGTCCGGATGGCGGCGCACCATACTATATACGAGACGCAGTAGGTCAATTTAATTCAACACCTCCGGGCCAGCCGATCGCCAATAAATTATCTAATATGACTTCAGCAGATCATAATTCGGGAGTGTGTGTTATTAAATATCCGTATTATCCGGATAACGACCCCAATAAGTATACTTCCTCCTATGCCGAAATACGACTGGCTGAAATTTACTATTCTTTGGCAGAATGTAAATATAGGGCGGGTGACAAGGCCGCTGCCGCAGCGCTCCTGAATGCTGTCAGAAAGCGAAACTACCCGACCGGCTCCGCCAGCTTGTATAAGCCTGATGGCAGCCAATTAACAGATCAGGAGATGCTGGATGAATGGGGACGAGAATTTTTGTTTGAAAATCGCAGACGAATTGATCTGATACGTTGGGGAGTGTATAATACAGGCATTTGGTGGGACAAGCAGCCGGACCCAGATAATCATACCAGTATATTGCCCATAGGGCAGAGTGTGCTCAATCTTAATCCACAGTTGAAACAAAATCCGGGGTATGACAAGTGATTTTTGAGAATCATTAGAAAATGTTGACACGTATTGAGTGTTTTAAACCCTTCCATTCGAAGATGAAACCCAATCCTGTCAATCATTATAATGTTATGGTAATTAGTTATGGCTTAACGGGCAGGTAAATGAATCCTTTAGCTAAAAACGCTTTCCATGGCAATGATAAAAAAGTAAATTATTCTTATTAGAAAATAATATTTTATGGTTACAAAGTTAAAACATGTGTGTACTTCAATTATGCTCTTTATGATGAGCAGCAATCTATGCTTTGCGCAATCAGAGGGGCTCATTCAAATTGATGTAAAAAATATGCGTCTTCGACTCGAGTTTTATACGCCTTCTATTGTACGGGTAGTTAAAGTTAAAGATGCTGAAACGCCTGATCCATCTCATTTTTATATACAGGCAGTACCCCGGAGCATAAAAGTGAAACGCTCCCATAAAGGTGATTTTTTAATATGCCAGACCGATAGCCTGGAGATACATGTAAATAAAAATACAGGTATCGTGGCATTTATCCGGGATAATAAAACACTATTGGAAGAGAGCGAAGATGTTGAGTTTACACCCTTGCAAAACAAGCAGGGCTTTTATCGGGTAAAACAAGGGTATGTATTGGAAAAAGATGAATCAATATACGGGTTAGGGCAGCATCAGGAGGGAAAGCTGAATCAACGCAATCAGCAACTATTGCTGCAACAAACTAATAAGGAAGTAGCTATTCCCATTATACAATCTTTAAAAGGGTATGGTGTTATCTGGAACAATGAAACACCAACGCTTTTTAGCGATACGTTACAAAAAACTTATTTTCTTTCCGATCAGGGGATGGCAATTGATTACTTTTTCATCAGTGGCAAACGTACCGGCAATATACTGGCAGGTATATATCATATTACAGGAAGTGCGCCTATGCCACCCCGCTGGGCCTTTGGCTATTTTCAAAGCAAAGAAAGATACAAAAATCAAAATGAAGTCCTGGATGTTGTACAGCGCTACCGCCAACTGAAAGTGCCATTAGACTGCATTATACAGGACTGGAAATATTGGGAAGAGGAAGGGCCTGTTGATCAATACTGGAACGGGATGAATTTCTCCCCCACTACATTCCCCAGGCCAAAAGAAATGTTAGATAGCGTGCACTTACTCAATGCACATATGATTATTTCTGTATGGCCTTCTTTTGGCCCCTCCACCGCACCTTTTAAGTCATTTGAAAAAGAGGGATTGCTGTACTCCGAAAAATTTACCCATTGGCCTAAACCGGGCGTCAGGATTTATAATGCTTTTAGTGAAACCGGGCGTGATATTTATTGGAGTTACCTGAATCGTAATATTTTTTCAAAAGGCATGGACGGCTGGTGGGCCGATGCAACCGAACCCATGGAAGGGGATCATAGTACATCTATTCCACTTTTGCACAGCTCAATGGATACTATTGCTGCCATCCCGAATAGTTTCCCGTTATATACCAATGCCGGGGTTTATGAAAATCAAAGGAAAACTACCGGAGATAAGCGGGTGTTTATCCTCACCCGGTCTGCGTTTACAGGCCAGCAACGGTATGGCACCTTCGTGTGGTCGGGCGATATCGTCTCAGATTGGGAAGTAATGAAAAATCAGATTTCTGGTGGCATCAATATTGGTTTGTCAGGTATCCCTTACTGGAATACGGATATTGGCGGTTTCTTTTCAACAGGTGGTTTTAAAGGAGAAAATCGCTACCGAGGAGGTGTTGCCGATATGGCATACAGGGAATTATATGTTCGCTGGATACAATTTGGTACCTTTTGTGCATTAATGCGTTCTCATGGGACAGGAACGCCGCGTGAAATATACAATTTTGGACAGGAGGGTGATTGGGCATACGATGCCATAAAAAAATACATCAATTTACGGTATCAGTTTCTGCCTTACAATTATTCAACGGCTTACCAGGTAACGAAAAATAGCCTTGGTTTTATACGGCCTTTGTTTTCTGATTTTGCAAGTGATAAAACGACTCACGATATCAACGATCAATTTTTATATGGCAGTTCTTTGTTAATTGCGCCGGTTACGGAAAGCCAGTATATAGATGTTGCAAATGGTGTAAATACAACAAATTTTGTTCACACAAAATTAAAGAAACTCTATCTGCCCGCCGGTTGTAATTGGTATGACTTCTGGAATAATAATGTTCAGAAAGGAGGTCAATGGGTTGAAAAAGAAACACCTGTTGATATAATTCCTGTTTACGTAAAAGCCGGTTCCATACTTCCGTTAGGTAAAGAAAAGCAATTCACCAGCGAAGATAAAGACGAAACTTTGCAACTAAATATTTATGATGGGGCCAATGGAATATTTACCTTGTATGAAGACGAAGGCGATAATTATAATTATGAAAAAGGAAAGTATAGCACTATCGATTTCAGATGGAATAATAATGACAAAACGTTAACCATAGGGAAAAGAAATGGTGGGTTTTCTGGTATGTTGTTATCCAGAACGTTTAAGCTCGTTTTAGTCACACCAGGCAAAGCGAAAGGATATATCAGAACTATAACTTACAATGGTGCGGAAATGAAAGTAAAAATGAAGTAAAATTCTTTTAATAGTACTAAAGCATATTTTAATAGCGAACAGGCTTTGTTGAAAATCAACGCATGACTTTTTCGTGATTAAGACAAAGCTAACCGTTTGATTACTATCTCGGAAAAAACAAAAAATGGTTTCGTAAAAGTGAGCTGCCCGATTTACAATAACAGCAACGTAAACTATCCACTGGGAACAGTCGTCTATTTTTCAGGTGGCGCCGGATTAAGTTCCAACCACTACCGATTATGCCAAGTTCCTGCAAATGCTGTTGAACAAAGAAGTTTACAACGGGAAAAGGATTTTAGGGGATAAAACCATTGAATTAATGACGACCAATCAACTTCCGGGAAATATCATATCACGCGGCGGCTCCGGTTTTCGCTTTGGGTTGGATTTTGAGTTGGTTACGGAAGAAAATAAGTTATCAAAAGCTCCAAGCATCGGCTCGTTTTGCCGGGGCGGTGCGTTCAATACCCATTATTGGGCAGACCCAAAGGAAAGTATCATCGGACTGATTTTTACACAGGAGTATTTTCCTGCTTCCTGCAATGATCTAGGCACAGTGTATAAGAACGGGATATATGCCAATTTGGAATAGGTTCCAACGGGATTTTGTATAAACTTAATAGTCTGTTGGAGATGAAAAAGTAAACGGGGGCGCTTGTGCAGATCCCCGTTTACTTTTTATCGCTCCCACAAAATTTTCTATTGTTTTCGTTTTTTGAATTACGGTCGTAATCTCTATATTCGTAAAATCAACCTCAAATTCTCATGAAAATAGACGCCCATCAGCACTTCTGGACCTATGATCCGGAGACATTTGCCTGGATCAGCGATGACATGGCCACCATCCGGCGCAGCTTTCAGCCCCGTGACCTGAAGCCCATCCTGGATTACCACGGGTTTGATGGCTGTGTTTTTGTGCAGGTCAACCAGACCGAAGCCGAAACCCTGGATTTTCATGAAGTGGCCCTGCAAAATCCCTTCGTCAAAGGGGTGGTGGGCTGGACCGACCTCTTCTCCGACCGGCTGGATGAAAACCTGGAAAAGTATGCTTCCCTGCCCAAAGTGAAGGGTTTCCGGCATATCGTACAGGGTGAACCCGTGGGTTTTATGAAGAACCCATATTTTGTGGAAGGCATCCGCAAGCTGGCCCGGTATAACTTCACATACGATATCCTGGTCTTCCCCAAACAGCTGAAAGATGCGGTGTTTATCGTACGGGAATGCCCTGACACCCGGTTTGTATTGGATCACATGGCCAAACCTCTCATCAAGGAAGGAAAAATTACCCAATGGGCCAATTACATGAAAGAGCTGGCCGCCCACCCCAATGTGGCCTGCAAGGTATCCGGGCTGGTGACGGAAGCCGACTACCGTCACTGGAAAAAGGAAGATTTCTACATCTATCTGGACCTGGTCCTGAATGCCTTCGGGCCCGGGCGCCTGCTCTACGGCTCCGACTGGCCCGTATGCCTCGTAGCTGCTACTTATGAAGAGCAACTGGATATCGTGGAAAGCTACTTCTCCGAGCTTTCGGAAAGTGAGAAAGCGGGGATCTTTGGGGAGAACGCGGTGCGGGTGTATAATCTGTAGCCGGAAAATATCCGTACAAATGTTTTGAAAGTACGGAAATTGTCCGTACATTTGTAGAAATATTTGAAATAATGAGTTTAGCAATAAAAGAACAGGCGCGTTTTGATACCCGATTACCCAAAGAACAAAAGGAGTTCTTTGAGAAGGCTGCTCATTTGGGTGGGTTCAGGAACCTGACAGATTTTATTATTCTGACGGTTCAGGAAAAAGCCAAAGAGATCATTAAAGAAAATGAGCGGATCATAGCTTCGGAAAGAGACAGCCGGATCTTTTTTGATGCGGTGACTAATCCTCGGAAACCTTCGGAAACGCTGAAAAAAGCATTAAACGATTACCAGGATTTTGTTTTAAACTTAAATGATTAAACGGTTCTCTTAAAAAACACAACTTAAAATGATTGAATTACTCAACAAATCGCACAACCGAAACGATTTTGATTGCGGCAAGGAGCTCCTGAACCACTACCTGAAAATCCAGGCCGGCCAGGACATTAAACGGGGACTGTGTGCCTGCTTTGTTCTGGCAGATAACCAGACTATTCAGGGATATTACACCCTCTCTAATAACAGTATCCCTTTAGACCATCTTTCGACTGGAATCCAAAAGAAACTCCCTTCTTCTTACCGGTCCATACCGGTTACCTTGCTGGGAAGATTAGTGATCGAAAAAAAACACCAGGGGTGCGGCATCGGCAAAATACTGTTAATCGATGCGCTGAAAAGAAGCTATGAGGTATCCCGGGAGATCGGCTCTTTTGCTGTGGTGGTGGATCCGTTGGATGACGCAGCAGAAAGATTTTACGAAAAATATGATTTCATCAGGCTCCCGGACAGCGGGAAAATGTTTATTGCCATGAAAACACTCCGGGAGCTGTTTTGCTAATATTCACCTGATCTCCTGCTGTTTGCAACTTTCTCACCACTTACTAACTTTCTTTACCAGATACTCAATAATCGGCCGTATTCCTTCCGGTTTCCCGGCCAGGACGCTATATCTTTGAGCCATAGACCTCTGTAAGCCTCCCCTACACTCAGCATTCTTTTTAGAAGACCGGGCTTTGAAAGCCCCCGTTAAAAAGCAACATTAAAATAAACTATAGCATGAAAAACTCAAATGTAATCCGGGTCACGGTGGTGGATTTTAATCACCAATCCCTTAGTGACGCAACAGTGATCCTGTCTGCCGGGCGCGAAAAAATCACACTGTCTTACGACAAACCATCCGGTACTTACCGTCTTGAAAAATTTAGCCCGGGAAGGTATACCCTGAGCGTGACAGCTTCGGGTTTTGAAGAGCAAAAGAGGGAGATATTTATCGGGGCAAGCGGAGGGGAAGAACTGTTTATCCTGGGTAAGAAAGGCATGCCCTCCTATTTCAGGGGTACCGTTAAAGTACCTTTTCAATACCATGAAAATTTTGGTGTGGCCCTGAGCATTCCGGATGACAAAAGGCAAATGGAGCTGCTTAGACGGAGTCTCCTGAAGTTTCAGGTTTCCGAGGTAAAAACCCCGGACAATTACCGGAAAGACGGGCTTTACCTCTTTGCCTATCCTGCAAACTTCAAAGAGGAAGAAAAACAAAAGTTGCTGGATACCCTGAAGAAGCAACTCTATCCGGCCACCGTAGGGCCGGTTTTAAAGGATGATGGAAAGCACGCTGCTGTACTGACGGATGAAATTATAGTTCGCTTTAAGGGCAGTGTGGAACAAGACCAGGTAACGAAGATCAGCAGGGAACTGGGCCTGACCATTTTACGTACCATTCCTTACGCCGGCAATGCCTACCAGTTCCGGGTCAATAAGGGCGGAATGTACCGGGCGCTGGAGGCGTGTAACCGGTTGGTGGAAATGAAGGTGGTGGAATATGCCGAGCCTAATCTCTTCCACACTTCCGAAGACGATGCCATCACACCCACCAATTACCTTTTCCCCGAGCAGTGGGATCACTCCATCATTAACACGCCGGACGCCTGGCAGGTACTGAATGACCATCTGGGTGCCGGCCAGCGGTTCGGCAGCCCGGATGTGATCGTGGCTGTGGTGGATAGCGGCGTAAATGTAGACCACCCCCAGTTTGACAGGAATGTATCCAGCGGACAGCCCAAAGTTTTTACGGCATTTAATTTTGTGAACATGGTGGCCAATAATAACAGCCTGGCCGGGAGTCACGGGACCTGCTGCGCCAGCGCTTCCACAGGCTTTACAGATGCCTCTTCCGTGACCGGCGGAGTTCCTGACGGCACCGTGGGCATAGCTGGAAACTGCCGGCTGATGGCCATAAGAAGGGGCGGCACGGAGGCGGATTATGCCGATATGTACATCTGGGCAGGCGGATTTAATCCCAACAGCACCAAAGCCGGTTTCCCTGCCCCCTTAAGCCGGGGAGCCGACATTATCTCCAACAGCTTCGGATACAGTATAAACATGTCCATCTCCGGCCTGATGCGGGATACATTTGATCACCTGACCACTTACGGAAGAAACGGACGGGGCATTCTGCTATTCTTTTCAGCAGGGAATGACAGTGTAAATTTAGATACTACGTTCAGGAGACCCTGGGGAATGTATCAAAAATGCATGTCGGTGGCGGCAGCTACTTTAGCAAACGACGGGGCCGCTGAAACCCGTGCCACTTATAGTAATTTCGGCACCCCCATCAGCTTCTGTACGCATAGCAATGACGGTAGTGGGCATAATCCGCCCACGGGTTACGGCGCATGGACGGGCACCATTCTTAACGGAGTAAGCGGTAGTGACGGAAATGCGCCCGGAAACCGGGAAAGGCAAACCACCTTAAGTGCCGCCGCCAATGCCGGTGTCACCTCCATCACCGTAGCATCTACCGCGGGAATGGCAAACGGCGAGGCCATCCTCATCGGCAATCCTGCCCCTAATATTTCAGCCTCTGAAGCCAAAAGGATCACGAATATTGCCGGTAACACCATTACCTTCACCCCGGCGCTAGTGGCCAATAAAGCAAACGGCACCGTAGTGAATTACGGGAGCCGGGATTACCGGAATAATTTCGGGGGCACCTCCTACGCTACCCCGGTGGTGGCGGGAGTAGCCGCCTTAATGCTATCCGTTAATAAGCAGCTGACCTGGATAGAAGTACGGGAGATCCTGCGGGAAACCGCCGTGAAGATCGACCCTAACAATACCAACGCCACCGGCCGCTGGCGGGATACCGCAGACAGGATTTCCTCGGATCCGGGGTATACCGGTCCTTTTTTCAGTCCGTTTTACGGGTATGGCCGTGTAAGCGCCGTAGCCGCCGTCACTGCCGCCCGGAATTATCCGCATAGCCGTGACATCTACGTTCGTGATAATATGGCGGATACCGGCGCCGGCCCCGCCTCGTCCCCGCACTGGCAGGGAGTGGACATCTGGGTCAGAAATGCGAACGATGGAGTGGCGCCGGCCAGCTACTCGGCTAACGCCAACACCGTTCACCAGTCGCCCGTATTCGGGCAGACTAACTGGCTGAACGTGCGCTACCGGAACCGCGGCACGGCCGCCTCCTTTCCTTTCTACATGCGGGCCTACCTGGTGCATTATCCCGGCGCAGAATTTACTTACCCAGCCAGCTTTATTCCCAGTGTGCGGCCGAACGACGTGCTTCCTAATCCCCTGACACCGGGTACTTACCTCCTGGGAGAGCAGCGGGTTAACCCTGTGGCAGCGGGCGCCGACGGCTTCGTCACTTTTGAATGGGTACAGGACCTGGTGCCGCCGTCTAAGGTGATGGTCAGCGGCGTGGAAGTCACCTGGCACCCCTGCCTGCTGGTGGAGGTTTCGCCCCAGGATGGCTTTATCTCTTCGGGAAATCACGTTTGGGAAAATAATAACCTGGCGCAGAAGAATATTTCCATTGTATACCCCGATTCCTCTTCGGACAATGCCGCTTTAATGGTGATCGGGAACCGGCTGAGAGGCCGCCTGAAAAACCTGAAAGTAGTGATCTTCCCGGCCCCCCGGGTAAAAGTGCCTTATTTTGTTACGTTCCCGGATTCCAAAATCAATGAGCTGTTTATCTCAAAGATCTCGCGGGGTACAGACGGCGTAACTAAAGGGGTTCTAAACCGGGCCAAAGGAGTCTGGGTCACTAATCCCGGCCGGTTTTCCTTTGAACTCCCCCACACGGGCCTGACCGCTATGATCATTGGTTTAGGGAAGCAAAAAGAGTTCAAAGAAGATTTTGATATCCATGTGGTCCAGTATTCAGGAAAAAAGGTCTCGGGATCCTGTGGAATCTCCTTCCGGGCCAAAAAATAAGCGGCCTGAATCCCCTCAGGAAGAAGCTGCCCGTCACATGGGCAGCTTTTTTCTGATTTGAAAACTTGGATGCTCCAGAATAAGCTTGTATATTTAATCTACTATTTTCAGACCCTTGAAAGTCCTGCTCCTGATACCACTTATTTTTTTCAGCTTGCTTAGCTATGGACAGCCCACGGTTAAAAGGGTAAGTATTAACCATAAGCCTTACCCTTACATGAAAGATTCCACTATCCTGATGGACATCTCCCGTAAGAATCTTTTCATCGAATTTTACCCCCCAGGCGGTGATTCGGGACAGGTAGCCTATCGCCTGCTGAACCTGGATACCCTCTGGCAGGTGAGCAGTTACCCGGTCCTGAGCCTGTATGGCTTATCCGGGGGAGACTATACGCTGGAAGTGCGGGAGGTAATGCCGGCTATCGGGGAAGCCGCCACCGGAAGTACACTGTCTTCCCGCGCTGCGCTGCCGTCTTCTTCTGTATTATCCGGCCCCGGTGCTCTTTCCGGCGCGGTATTACGCATCCCCATCCAGGTGCAGGAAGCCTTCTGGCAGAAATGGTGGTTCTGGCCCTCGGTGGTGATCTATTTCCTGCTGCTGGCAGGGGTGGGCGTATATTTATTTTTCCTGTATGATTTCCGTCAGAAGCTTAAGCTGCACTATGTCCGGAACCGCATCGCCTCTGACCTGCACGATGAAGTGGGAGCTAACCTGAACTCCATTGCCATTTTCACCGAGCTTTTACGGAAAAAAGTGGCTAATGACGCCTCCCTCCTGCCCATCCTGGACCGCATCACCAGTAACTCCGAAGAAACCGTAACGCTCATGCGTGACACGGTGTGGGCCATTAACCCGGAGAATGACTCTACTGAAAAGTTGGTGGAAAGAATGCGGGCTTTCGGGGTAGAGATCCTGGCGGCGAAAGACATCCCTTTTGAGTTTAGCGTTCCCGATTTAAAACACAGTGACGGCCTGAGCATGGAGCAGCGGCGCAGTCTCTACCTGGTTTATAAGGAAGCCGTGAATAACATTGCCAAGCATTCAGAGGCAAAAAATGCAGAATGTACCCTGAAAAAGGAAGGGGATGTGCTGAAGATCCGGATCCGGGATGACGGCCGGGGGTTTGATCCCGGCGCTACCTTTGAAGGAAACGGCCTCCGGAATTTTGCCAGCCGGGGCCGGGAAGAAAACATGCGGGTGAGCGTCACCTCCCGGCCCGGTGAAGGCACTACCGTAACGGTGGAAGTATGGGTATAGCCTATCCCCAAAATTGGGGATTTCCCGGGTAAAAAAGACGCCGTAGTTTTGTACATGACTATAACACGTGAAAAGATGATATCGGTACTCCTGTTTGAGGACAATAAAAATTTCCGGGAGAGCCTTTCGCTCTACCTGGCCAGCAGTGACGGGCTCTGGCTCACGGGGGCCTTTCCCGATGCCACAGAGGCTGTAAAACTGGTAAAAAAATACCAGCCGGACGTGGTACTGATGGACATCCAGATGCCACACCTGTCAGGCATAGACGCCATGCGGCAGATCAAAAGCGCCTTCCCGGAGGTGAAGGTACTGATCCAGACGGTTTTTGAAGACGATGACAAGATCTTCGCGGCCATCTGTGCCGGTGCTAACGGCTATATCATTAAAAACCCCCGGCCTGAAACCTATGTAAAGGCCATAGAAGATGTATATAACGGCGGCTCTCACCTGAACCCCACCATAGCGGCGCGGGTGCTGGCCATGTTCCAGAACCAGTTTGTACAGCGGGAGCAATCCTACATTTCCCTCACGGCCCGGGAAAAGGAAGTGCTGCAATGCATGGTCAAAGGCATGAGTTATAAGATGATCGCCGCCCACTGCGATATCAGCTTTAATACCGTGCACAGCCATGTGAAGAAAATATACGATAAACTGCACGTCAATTCCGCCCCGGAGGCGGTAGTGAAAGCGCTGGCCATGAGGCTGGTGTAGAGGTATTCGTTAAATTTCTTTATATTTGTTTTTACGGTATAACGATTGCCTTGAATTTTTAATCCTGACCCGGATGAATAAGATCTTAAAAGTGTTTACAGTAACGGTGATTATTGCAGGAGTAGCCATGACCGGTCTGGGCATACTGGCCGCCAAAAGTACCGATGTCTTCTATAAAATCCCTAATTTCAGGCTTTACGGGCAGCAGCTCAGCAACTGGTGCTGGGCCGCCGGTACCCAAATGGTAAACCGGGAGGTCACCGGGATTAAAGTAGAGCAGCAGGATATTGTGAAAGACTACTTCCGTTTCCTGAGCGGGGGCAGCGTCACTAACCTGAACATAGATACCACCACCTTCTGCCTGGACGGAGTGGATCCGGCCAGCTATAACATCGGGCTGTCCCAGTCCGGCAGCTCCTCCGATTTCCTCACCACCTACTTTAAAAATAAAAAATATACCATTAAAAAAGAGTCTTTTAATTCCACCAAGACATACACCGCCACCACCCGGGAAAAACTGTGGAAAAACATCAAAAAAAATATCTTTGCGGATCAGCCGGTCATCCTTAACGGCACCAGCTGCACGAACTGCGGCCCCGGGTTCTGGCGCAGCCACATGCTGGTCTGTACGGGCTTCCTGGAGTACGAAGACCAGAAGCTGCTCTACATCCAGGACCCCTGGAGAGTGTGTGAAGGGTGCCAGTATTACCTGTCTTACAATAACCTTTGGAAAAACAGCGGCTCCTCCGGGACCACCTGGCAGGTCAGGTTAAGTGATGTCTACTATAACATTAACATCCAGAAATCAGCGTTAGACAGCCTGCTTGGCGAAATCAGGAGCCTGGGAAACGCCATCACCTCCTACCTGCTGAACAAAGCCTCCAATGCGAAAGCATCGCAACAGGATGAAATATTAACCGCCACTGCAGAAATTGAGCAGCTGAAAAATACCTACCAGATCCGGAGGTCACCTGACAGCCCCATCACCGTGATCCGGATCATAAACCCTGAAAACGGCAAAACAGAAGGCTACTGGGTACGGATAGATTACCCTGACGGCACCTCGGCCACGCTTACCCTGGGTGTATCTGACCAGAGTGGCTCCTTCTTACTGGAAACCTATAACGGGGAAGAAACCATGCTGACGAACTGCATCATTAACCAGACGGTACCCACCCGGATAGAAAACATGGTGCTCCTGCGAAGCCAGGATAATGTAACCGCCCACGTGGGCCTGGCCGGCAATCCCGTGCCTTTACTGAATGTTACCTTAAAAGACCTGGACCGGCTGCTGGATAACCCGGATGATCCCGAGATCCTGGCGAAATATTCCCGGAAAAGAAATCCGAATAATGGAAATACATTATTTTTACCTAAACGATAGACTATTATGTTACCCGAAGAACTCGTATTAGATGAATTCGAAATGAACAGTGAGTACGTCTCGCATGTTCGTTCGCTGAGGGGGAATTACAAACAGCAATACTGGAATCTTATTCCTGCTGATTCCCCTGAATTAACCGGGATACCTGAAAACGGGTACACCTTTTCCAAATTCGGCTCTTCGCGGAAAAAGCCGAAATTCAAGAAATACAAGACCCAAAAGGCGGTGAACTACGGCGTGGTTACCAAAGAGGTGCTGGAAATGTTCTTAAACCGTACAACCCGTAACGGGGAGCGGCCATTTCCCGACTCAGAGGGCATTGCGCTGTGTTTTGGCAAGCGGGATGATCAGGTCATGGTCAATATCTCGGCGTACAAACACGTTTTCGGCTCGGTGCTGGTGATCTTTGGGGACGGCGCTGCCGGTGAAAACCTGAGTCCCTGCGGTATTCCAAAAGGTTCAAGCGGTCCCCCTCCCCAATGAGTTCACTGGATGTCTTATTGTGGCTCGGGAAAGTGGCGTCCTTCTTTTCCGTTATTCCTTTGATCCTGGCCCTGTTTAAATACAAAGCCTTCCTGAGGAAACCGAACGTATTCCTGCTGGCTTACTTCCTGGCTGGGGCCTTACTGAACTGGGGCACCTCGTGGTTTGTGGATTTTGCCACCAAAAACTACGAAAAGGCCCGGCCCTTCCTGGAGAAATTCGAGATCAGCAATACGTTTTTTGTTGACCCCCTCTACTTTCTCAAAAACTTTATTCTCCTGGGGGCGTACACCTACTACCTTGTGGATAATAAAGCCCTTAAGCGAAATATTTTAATACTCTCCGTGACAGGCATCCTGTTTACGGTCATGAACTCCCTGTACGGCGAAACCTATAAAGAATACCAGAGCTGGGGCAGTGTGGCAGATAACCTCTACAAGGTCTTTATTGGTTCCGTCCTGATCCGTTATATCTTCTATACCCGGCTGGATAAGCCGCTTTTGCGTATCCCACAAACTTACTTTGCCACCGCAATCCTGTTGGTAGCCCTGGTGGCCGGCCTGATTGATTTCCTCTCCAATGAGATGTTCAGTGATCATACTTCCGACTGGTTTTACCGGGTACATATCGTAAAAAACCTGTTTATGATCGGGGCCTTCCTACTCTTTACCACGGGGGTTTATTATACCCGGAAGTAGGCTACCTGACCGCATCATTATGCTATTGGGCCGTGTTTTTATAAGGGCAAAATTTGTCCTTATAAAAATTACATAAAAACTACCAAAGCAAATGAAATTCTCTCCTTCTTACCCGATCACCGATCACGGGTATACAAAGCCTCCTGACCTACGCCTCCCCAAAATTGGGGATACCGCCGTATTCTTTCCTGCCCGAACTTTGTATCACCAATAAACATAAAATCAATCTGAAAAATCACCAAAATTGGGTATTTACAGGCTTTGATCTAACCTCTAATTTTGAATAATAATTAAACTTCAGAAAAAATGAAAAAAGTACTTTTAGCCCTGATCATGCTCGTAACTGTGGTTTCCTGTAAAAAGAAAGACCCGGATCCTGAGCACACCGCGGGATTCAGTTTCGCTGCTACAGGAGGTGATTTCAGAGCCCCTGCTGAAATTTCATTCACTCCCACTGAAAACCTGGGAAACGCCAGCTACCTGTGGGATTTTGGCGATGGAACCACTACTACGGAGGTCAATCCGAAGAAAGTTTATACTACCGGCGGAGATAAAACCATCCGGCTCAGCCTTACCGCGAATGGCTCCACCAAAACAGAAACAAAGACCCTTACAGTAGAAGCGCCGTACACCAAAGTCCGGATCAAGAAAAGCACCATTCTGAGCGCAGCCACGGCCTACCCTAACGGCACTGGATGGGATGTATTGAACAGTGGAACTGTATACGTCACCGGGGGGCCTGACGTATACATCGCAGCCCGGTTCGGTACCACAGGTAATGCCAGCTATTCCACTGCCATTAAAACCAACGTGTCAGCCGTGCAGCTGACTAACGGCAGCCTCTTCTGGGAGCATTCAGGCACTGGCGTGCTGCTGAGCAATTCGCCGGCTTCGGAACCGGATCTGACCATTCAGCTCCGGGATGCCGATGAAAACAGTACGGCCTGGTCGTCTGCTTATGAGACTATGGGAACCGCGGTACTAAAGCTGTCTGACCTGATGACCGTAGGAAATAAGTACCCCACTTCCATTGAAATAAAGGGAGCGGCCAGTTCTAACAGTACTACTTCCTACCTGAATAATGCCCTGAGGCTCAAGCTGGAACTGAGCTGGGAAAAATAGCAATTGAATTGATTGGTTAAATAGATTGCGCTACTTCCACACAGCTTTTCTTCCTATCAGGAACCGGGCGTGATCTCAATCACCTTAAACTCCGTACGCCGGTTTTGCTGATGTTCAGCCTCGGTTTTAGCGTTATCAATGAGCAGTTCTGACTCCCCGTAGCCACGGGCTTCCAGCCGCTCCCGCGAGATTCCCTTATTCACGATATAATTAATGGCGGCATCTGCCCGGCGCTGCGAGAGCCGCAGGTTATAGATGTCAGAAGCACGGGAATCCGTATGGGATCCCAGCTCTATCCGGATGCCCGGGTTATCTTTCAGGATCTGCACCAGCTTATCCAGCTCCAGGGCGGCATCCGGGCGGATATCTGCCTTATCCAGGTCATAATAGATGTTTTCCAGGCGGAAGGTCTTGCCCACAAAAATCCGGTCCAGCGGGATCCGTACATGAAAAGTGGTGTCAGTGACCGGCCGGGTCAGCAGCACTGAGGGGATGGAACGGCCGTACATGGTAAAGCCCTCCCGCTTAGTCAGGTAATCCGGCTTCTCCGTCAGCAGCACATAATCTTCATCTTCCTCCATCTTCACCGGTCCGAATTTCCCGCCGGCGGTGGTCACCAGGTTTTCAGCAAACGCGGTTTCCACGCCGCCTTCTATCTTGTATATATGGACTATCGCCGAATCCAGCGGCTTGCCTTCCGACAGCACCTCGCCAGTCAGGTAATAATTCACTATCTTTTTGTCTTTCTCAGGATCAGGCACCGGAGCCTGGGTTACCTCGGCCGGTGTTTCCGGCGCCCGGTAATAATAAATATCGTCATCTCCCTTTCCTCCGGAGCGGTTAGAAGTAAAAAACTCATTGCCGTACTCGTCTTCCATGTAGCCAAAATCATCCATAGAGCTGTTATACGGCAGGCCCAGGTTTTCTACCGTGATCTTACCGCCGGTACGTACGGCCACAAAAAGGTCCAGCTTACCCAGGCCTGGGTGGCCGTCAGAAGAGAAATACAGCTTACCGTCAGCTGATACGAACGGGAACATCTCATCTCCTGCCGTATTAATGGCTTTGCCCATGTTTACCGCATTTCCAAAGCGCCCGGAGGCATCCATATTAACGCGGTAGATATCCAGGCCGCCGTTTCCGCCCGTACGGTTAGAGCTGAAATAAAGTGTTTTCCCGTCACCGGAGAACGCCGGCGAGCCGTCAAACGCCAGGGAATCCGAGGCCGTTACCCGCACGGGGGCCGTCCAGCCTTCGCCCTGCACAAAGCGGCTCATATAAAGATCCACATCGGGCGAAAGGTCTTTTCTCTTCCCTGAATTTCCACGGGCAAACACCATGATCTTGCCGTCAGGCGTAAAGGCCGGCGAGCCTTCGTTACGGTCATCCGCAAAAATGGAAGCACTGAAAAGTTCCGGTTTCCCCACGGTACCCAGGTCTTCACTGACCTTGGTTTTGTACAATCCCAGGTAAGGCAGGTCATTGGCATAAATCTTCTCCTTGCGGGATGCCGCAAAAACCAGGTGGCCGCTGTACATGGCGCCTGTAAACTCGGTGCCGGGCGTATTCACAGCTTCCAGGTTCCGGAATTCTTTTTCCGAATTTTTCTGGAAAATAGATTCGGTCAGCAGCAGGGAATTCATTTCCCGCAGCACCCTCTCCGCTAACACCTTATCGGTGGGTTTAGCATCCGCAAAACGTTTGAAATATTCTTTTGCCCGGGTGTATTCTCCCTTTGATTTTAAAGCATAGCCCAGGTAAAACAGGATATCGGTGTCTTTTACCCCTTTTTCCAGCGCTTTCTCATAATAAGGAATGCTCTCCGCCCATTTATTACTCAGGCGGTAGGCATCGCCCAGCTTACGGTTCAGCTCTCCGGCATAAGCCGGCTCTATCTCTTTTACTTTGAGAAACTCCTGAATGGCAATGTTATAGTGGCCGTTATCAAAACTGGCCAGCCCCCGCTTATAGCTTTTCAGCTGGGCCACACCGGCCGGGCCCGAAAAAAAACAAAAAAACAAAAGTAAAAGCGTAAGCGCTGACCTCATCCCAATCCGTTTGATTCTGTTTAACAAATATATAACGATACGTCATTTTTAATGTTGTCAAATCGTTTTTTTTGAAAATAAAAAGCTCCGGCCCTTACCGTTTAATAAATTTTAAGGAAAATTTAATATCCGGAATTCCCCCTCCCAAGGGAGTCAAAAAGGCCGAAAACAGTAGCGCTGAGGCCCTTTTTTCTAAAAAAAGTACAAAAAAGTGGCGAGCTGCCCATCTAAATAAAATCCTATCCTACTTGAAATGTGATTTAAATCCAATATCTTTACTACGTTTTCGAGTTACTACTTCGTTTGCAGGTCAATATTCATATCGGTTTTGCTACGGTGTTTAAGCTCTATTTATTAATTATTTATTTTTTTTCAAAATGAACATTTTCGTAGCAAAGTTGAATTACGACACTACAGACGACACCCTTCTTGGCGCATTCCAGGAGTTCGGTGCGGTAGATTCGGCTAAGGTTATTTTTGACAAATTTACAGGCCGTTCCAAAGGATTCGGATTTGTAGAAATGCCTGACGATTCAGAAGCGCAAGCGGCCATTAATGGACTGAACGAGACGGAACTGGACGGTCGTACGATCGTAGTTAAAGTTGCCGAGCCTAAAGGAGAGAGACCTCAGAGAAGAGAGAGATATTAAGACTTCGGACCTCGTTATGCGTTAATGCCTCCCCCGCGGGAGGCATTTTTTTGTTTTATGCCTGATCCTAAAAGTCATTTTTTCGGAACTTCTCAAAAATTTTACTGATCTTATCATAATCAGTAATTTTTGAATCCAGCATCCGGATAGACAGTTCTCTTTCAGGTAATGTTGTGGCGTACATCTCAGAAAATGACTGCTTAAAGAACATCACTATGTCTGAAATTTTCATCTGATTTTTCTCTTCTAACTCTTTATTAAAAGTGAAAAAATCTCTTTTTAATGTAGAACTATAATTGACAAATATACTATCAGGGAATGTTTCGTCCTTTTTATCAATAGCAATATACTTCTCAGTTATCCTGTTCGAAGTAGCTTTCCTATCTACCAGTTTGACATTCTCAAGTTTCAAAAGACTTTTAAAAGCATCCCCACCCCATTGTAGTTTCATCGTGTCCACTCTTTGTTTACTCACCTGGTTACCAAATGGATAATAAAGTATACCATAACTATCTCCCTTCAAATATCCAAAAAAAGCTGATTTTACAGTTGAGTTAATTTCAGAGTTGGTTTCCTTAAACGTACCTGTAAGACTATCATTTTCAATAATATCTCCAAAAATACTGGCATCGGTATGAAAAAATCCTTTTTCATAGACTATATAACTGGAATCATAATAAATGGTGACTGTATCCCTAAATGGTATATCCATTACGGTACTCATCATTGGAAAGGTAATTTCAAAAGATATTTTTTGTATATCGTCTCTTTGCCGGTTCAGAAAAAGTCCAAACGGGACCAATCCTAAAATAGAAATTAAACATTTCTTCATCATCTGAATCTGTTCACAGGCACAAAGCTATACGTTAAAGAATATCCTTTCCAGGGGACGAGAAAAAAAAGTTAAAACATGCCTGTTAAAGCTTATTCCCTACCTACCCTGCATCAAACAACCCGCAAGATTTCTTATATTTGCGTAAACTGAGAAACCCATATAAATGAGCGACGAGACTTACGACCCTACACACCAGAAGGAGATACTGGATGATATGTTTGAAAAGTATTTCCTGGAGTATGCATCGTATGTGATCCTGGAAAGGGCCGTTCCGGCCATTGAAGACGGACTGAAACCGGTACAAAGGCGGCTGCTTCATGCGCTTAAGGAAATGGATGACGGCCGGTTCAATAAAGTAGCCAATGTGATCGGCTCCACCATGCAGTATCACCCGCACGGGGATGCGTCTATCGGGGATGCCATCGTGAACATCGGGCAGAAAGAGCTTTTGCTGGATATCCAGGGCAACTGGGGCGATATCCGTACCGGTGACTCGGCTGCGGCACCGCGCTATATTGAGGTGCGGCTCTCCAAATTCGGGCAGGAAGTGCTCTTTAACGAGGATACTACCGAATGGCAGATGTCTTACGACGGCCGGAAACGGGAACCCGTCACCCTGCCCGCCAAATTCCCGCTGGTGCTGGAAATGGGCGCTGAGGGCATCGCCGTGGGGCTCTCCACCAAGATCCTGCCCCATAACTTTATTGAGCTTTGTGACGCCTCCATCAAATACCTGAAAAAACAGCCTTTTACGCTCTACCCGGATTTCCTGACCGGGGGGCTGATAGACGTCACCCATTATAACGACGGCGCCCGGGGGGGCAAGGTAAAAATGCGGGCTAAGATTTCGGAAGTGGATAAAAAGACGCTGAAGATCTCGGAAATCCCTTTCTCTACCACCACCGGCAGCCTGATCGAGTCTATCATTAAAGCGAACGACAGCGGTAAGATCAAGATCAAAAAGGTGGAAGACAATACCGCCAAAAACGTAGAGATCCTGATCCACCTGGCGCCGAATACCTCCACCGATATCACCATTGACGCGCTTTACGCCTTCACGAACTGCGAGGTGTCGGTGTCGCCCAATGCCGTGGTCATCGTGGATCAAAAGCCGCGTTTCCTGGGTGTGAGTGATATCCTCCGGAATTCCACCGACCAGACCATGTACCTGCTGAAGCGGGAGCTGGAGATCCGGCGGGCCGAATTAATGGAGAAGCTGCTGTACAGCTCACTGGAAAAGATCTTTATTGAAAACCGGATCTACCGAGACATCGAGGAATGCGAGACCTTTGAGGCCGTGATAGAAACCATAGACCGCGGCCTGGAACCTTACAAGAAAGATTTCTACCGGGAGATCGTGCGGGAAGACATCCTGCGCCTCACCGAGATCCGGATCAAGCGGATCTCCAAATACGACGGCTTCAAGGCCGACGAGCTCATGAAAAAACTCCAGGAAGAACTGGTGGAAGTCAATGATAACCTGGAAAACCTGGTACGCTACACCATTAATTTCTTCCAGGAGCTGATCCGGAAATACGGTAAAGGCCGGGAGCGGAGAACGGAGATCGTGCAGTTTGGGGAAGTACAGGCCGCCGTGGTGGCCGCCAATAACCAGAAGCTGTACGTAGACCGCGAAAACGGGTTTATCGGCTATGGCCTGAAGAAAGACGAGTTTGTGATGGACTGTTCGGATATCGACGACATCATCGTTTTCCGGGCCGATGGCAAGTTTTCCGTGGTCAAGATCCAGGAAAAGGGGTTTGTAGGCAAAAATATCATTTACTGCGCCGTTTTCCGGAAAAACGACGAGCGCAAGATTTATAACGTGATGTACCTGGACGGGAAAAGCGGGCGGACTTTTGCCAAGCGTTTTGCTGTGACGGGAGTCACCCGCGACAAGGAATATGACGTCACCAAAGGCAGCCCACGTTCCAAGGTCACTTACTTTTCCGCCAATGAAAACGGGGAGGCCGAAATGGTCACGGTGAACCTCACCGCCAGCTCTAACGCAAAGAAGAAGGTCTTTGACTTCAATTTTGCCGACCTGATGATCAAAAACCGGTCGGCGCTGGGTAACCTGGTTTCCAAATATGCCGTACGCAAAATAGCCTTTAAAACCGCCGGAAAGTCTACCCTTGGCGGCGTGGATATCTGGTACACGCCTACACTGGGCCGCCTGAACAAAGATGGTCACGGTACTTCCCTCGGGAATTTCGGCCCCAGTGATAAGATCCTGGTGATTTACAATACCGGTGAATACGAGCTGACTAATTTTGAACTGACTAACCATTACGAGCCCCGGCAGGTGGTGGCCATCAGCAAATTCCAGGAAAAACGGCCGGTTTCCTGTATCTACCTCGACGGCGAACACCGCAATTACCACATCAAGCGCTTCCTGATCGAGACCTCCACCATGGATAAGAAGTTCACGTTCATTTCGGAGCACCCGAAATCAGAGCTGGTGTTTGCTTCCTTCGACAAGAAGCCGCGTGTGGAAGTAAAACATCGCAAAGACCGCAAAACCGAAGTCACTACCGACCTCTACAGAGTAGACGAGATGATCGATGTAAAAGGCTGGAAAGCCTTGGGTAATAAGCTGCCGTTTGATAAGATCGTGAGCTTTAAAGTGCTGGCCCCGGAAATAGAGGAAGAAGAAGTGGAAGAAGAGGAGGAACACCTGGATGAGGCCGTAGAAGAAACTGAAAATGAGCCGGAAGAAAACCCAGCCGGGGAGAACGAAACGGAAGCTCCGGATTTCGATCATACCAAGCCCGGGGGTGAGGGAGAACAGCTCGGGCTTTTCTAAGCGCAGAAGGAGATACCCTAAAAAAGGCCCGGAGCATTCCGGGCCTTTTAAATTCTTATCGGACGTTCACCGGAAAACCGGTAGGTCCACTGTTAAGAAAATATACTCTGCAAAAAACTTAAAACATAGCCCGGAACAGCAGGAACAGTCCTGCCGACAGTAAAATAGACACAGGCAGCGTCAGGATCCAGGCTATGCCGATGTTTTTGATGGTCTTAGACTGCAGGTTTTTGATCCCTTTGGATGCTACCATGGAGCCCGCAATACCCGAAGACAGGGTATGCGTAGTACTCACGGGCAGCTTAAAGCCGGAAGCCAGGCCTATGGTGATGGCCGCAACCAGCTCAGCGGAGGCTCCCTGTGCATAGGTCAGGTGCGACTTCCCGATCTTCTCTCCCACCGTTACCACGATCCGTTTCCAGCCTATCATGGTTCCGATACCCAGGGAAAGCGAAATCATCAGGATCACCCAGAAAGGGGCAAAATCAATGGCTGCCCGGATACCCTTCTCCTCTTTGGTGGCCAGTTGGCTCAGGTCTTCACGGTCTTTGCTGCTCAGCTTCACGCTCTCATCTTTCAGCAGCTTTTTAGTATTGGTAGAGATCTGGAGAATAGCCGCCCGAAGGTGCAGCTTTTCCGTGGTGTCAGAAGAGATGCCTTTGGACACTGGCATCAGGATACCGATGTTCTCATTAATGCCTTTAATATGGTTTTTCTCGTCTACTCCCAGGGCCGTAGTATCTATCCGTGACACAATGGTCTGGATCTGCGCCAGGTCAGGCCCGATCTTCTTCAGGTCATTTACACCCGTGATGGCAAAATAGGAAGGCAGGATCCCGATCAGGATCAGCATCACCAGCCCGATACCTTTCTGGCCGTCGTTTTTCCCGTGGAAAAAGCTCACCAGCGTACAGGTAGAGATCAGCGTGGTGCGGATCCAGCCCGGAGGCGGCTGGTTTTTCTTGGGTTCGGAAAAGATCTGGTTTCGTACGTCCTTACTGACGGACATCCTCAGCAAAAACATCAGGATCACGGCCAGGGTAAAGCCCAGAAGGGGTGCTACGAAGAGACCGGTGAAGATTTCTTTGACCTTGTCCCAGTTAATGGCGGCCGCCCCGGAGGCATTCTCCGGCAGCATGGCATATCCCAGACCCACCCCCATAATGGCGCCGATCAGCGTATGCGAGCTGGAAGATGGCAGGCCGAAATACCAGGTACCGAAGTTCCAGATAATGGCACTGCACAGCATGGCCAGCACCATGGCTATGGAATGGTAGACATTCTGATCTATGAGCAGGTCTACGGGCAGGAGGTTAACAATGGACATCCCCACGCCCACTCCGCCGGTGACCACCCCCAAGAAGTTCATCATCCCGGACCAGAGCACGGCCTGGGCGGGTTTCAGGGAGTTAGTATAAATCACGGTGGCTACGGCATTGGCCGTATCGTGAAAACCGTTAATAAATTCAAAAAGACATGCCGCAAAGAGACAGACGGCCAGCAGGATGAAAATGTCGCTTTCTAATCCGAACATATAAAGACAGAGTTAGTATCTGGTTTTAGAGGTGCAAAATTCCCCTTAATAAAAAGAAAGTTTGCCGATGCTATATTATGAAATTGTTAATTCTCTTTTATGGCCAGCTGCCCGCAGGCGGCGTCAATGTCTTTTCCCCGGCTCCGCCGGATATTCACCGTCACCCGGTTCTCCTCTAAAAAAGTGGCAAACTTATCAATGGCCATCGGGTCGGCATTCGTAAAGTTAGCTTCTGATATCGGGTTATATTCAATGATATTCACCTTGGAAGGAACCCGCCGTACAAAAGCCAGCAATTCCTTTGCGTCAGCAATTTTATCATTAAATCCATGAAAAACAATATATTCAAAGGTTATTTTATTGCCCGTTTTCTTATAAAAGTGATTTAAGGCTTCTGCCAGGTTATCCAGGGAATTGGACTCATTAATGGGCATGATGGTGTTTCGCTTCTCATCATTAGCGGCATGCAGGGAAAGGGCCAGGTTAAACTTCACCCCATCGTCACCCAGCTTGCGGATCATTTTAGCGATACCGGCCGTAGAGACCGTGATGCGCTTGGGAGACCAGTTCAGGCCCTCGGGTGACGTGATCTTCTCCACCGACTCCAGCACGGCGGCATAATTCAGCAGGGGCTCGCCCATGCCCATGTACACGATATTGGTCAGCGGGGCATTAAAATGCTGCTCGGCCTGGTTACGGATCAGGATCACCTGGTCATAAATCTCAGCGGCATCCAGGTTACGCTCCCGGTTCATATAACCCGTAGCGCAGAATTTACAGGTCAGTGAACAGCCCACCTGGGAGGAAATACAGGCGGTCATCCGGGTTTCGGTAGGGATGAGCACGCCTTCCACCAGGTGGTCGTCATACAGCTTAAACCCTGATTTTATGGTGCCGTCTGCGGAAAACTGCGAGGTATGCACCCTCACTTTCCGGATCTCAAATGCCGCTTCCAGCTTATCGCGCAGCTGCCGGGAGAGGTTAGTCATATCCCCGATTTCAGTAGCTCCTTTCTCCCAAAGCCACTCCCGGATCTGCTTGGCCCGGAACGCCGGCTCTCCTTCCGCCTTTAACCACTCTTTCAGCTGATCGGGGGTTAACTTCCGCAGATCTTTTTTCATAATGCCCTTAAATATTCGTACAAAATTCTTAATAAAAACCTGTAATCTCAATACATGGTTCATAAGAATCTATTTTATAGGATTTTTTAAACATTATCTCAATATTTTTAATATTTTAGACCCACTTATGAGAAGCTGTAAAAAATACCGGTGTTTTTTCATACTCCTGGCATTCTGCTGGGCGGGCGGGGCGTTTGACTGCGTGGCTCAGGACAAGCCCTTCGGATTCAATCCCATCCGGAAAAAACAAAACTACATCTTCTGCCCCTTTGAGCTTCGTGCTAACCTTATTGTGGTGAAAACCATCATCGATAAGTCGGATACCATGAATTTTATCCTGGATTCCGGCGTTCAAAGCATCATTATCCTGGATACCACCCTGCGGCAAAGGATCAAAACCAATATCGGGCGGGAGATTTACATCAGCGGTATCGGCGAAGCCCCGCCCTTCACCGCCTCGGTATCCCTGGGGCACACGGTGAAGTTCGGGGGAATAGTAGGTTACAAACAGAACATCGTGCTGCTGGAGGAAAACTTCCTGGACCTCTCGGAATACCTGGGCATCCCCGTTCACGGTATCCTGGGCAGTGATATTTTCAAGCGCTTTAACGTGGAGATCAATTACCAGAAAGGGGAGCTCATCTTCAGTGATCCTGAGAAATACCGTTACAAAAAGCGGAAAGGCGTGGCCGTACCGCTGCACCTGGAGAGAACCAAACCCTACATTACGGTGAACCGGCTGGAGTCGAACGGCAAAAAAATGGAAAACCTGAAGCTGGTGATCGATACCGGCGGAGCGCATTCCCTGCTTTTGAATAAGGAATCCCTGCCTCCCGAGATCATCCCGCATCACCTTTCTGACGGCCACCTGGGCCGGGGCCTGAACGGCAATATTGAGGGAAAACTGGGCCGGGTGGATGTGCTGCGCTTTGGAGAGCACGATTTTAAAAATGTGATCGCCACCTTTCCTGACAGCCTGGTGTTTGACAGTAAGATCACCCAGGAAAGACACCTGCGGCATGGCAGTATCGGCGGGGAAATCCTGAAGCGGTTTGTGGTTACGCTGAATTATAACCAGAACCTGATGGTGCTGAAGCCCGTGAAGCGGGTGCTGAATAAACCCTTTGAATCCGATATGAGCGGGCTGGACCTCCGGGCCACGGGAAAAGACTTCAAGACCTTTGAGGTTTCCAGCGTGATCATAAATTCCGTAGCGTATCATGCAGGGGTACTCCCCGGCGACAAGATCATCATCTTTAACCGGAAACTGGCTAACCTGATGACCATCAACGAACTATACGAGGAACTTTCCCGCAAGGAGGGGCACCCTATTGACATGGTGGTGCTGCGGGATCACGGCCTGATGCAGATCAGCTTCCGGCTGAAGCGGACCATTTAAAACCGGTAGGAGAGATTGAATCCCAGCCCCCGGATCCCCAGGTAGGGCACCGGCCGGACCGATTTTATCTCGGCGGCATTGTCATTCAGTTCCATATTAAAATACTTGTCCTTCAGGCCAAAGCGCTCTTTAATCTTATCTTTCACAAACTGCTTCTCCCCTTCATTAAGCCCCTGCAGGTTTTCATTTTCGCCGTGGGCGTAAAAATCATCTGCCACACCTAAGTGCGGCCCGAGCAGCACCACGTCAAGCCCCACCCGGTTCCAGGTGAACTGTTTTCCTACCAGGATTCCGCCTGAAAACGTCCGGAAAGTAAAGTTAATGGGCAGCTTTACATCATAATAATGTCCGTCTTTACTTACCCCCACCAGGGCAGGCACTTTCATATCGAAGCTTTCGTACATCCCGAACAGCCCTATAAAAGCCTTGTTCTTTTTCTTACCCAGGTAATACCGCAGTTCCGGGGAGTAACCCATGATGCCCACCTGGGCCTCATCCATAAAAATATACTCGAACCGGATACCTGTCAGACCCACACCGTGCTTCTTAGCCAGGTCATCAATAAAGCCGCCAAACGGGATATTGGTCTTGGGCCGGTAGAAAAATGTATTGTTAAAAGCCAGCCGGGGGCTCAGCTGCCGTTCGTACTGTATGGAATAGAGATTCAGGGCAGCTCCTGTCAGATTTAGCCGTACTGAATTTTTATATTGCGCAGACAGGGAGCCCGGGATCCACAGGCACACACAGAACAAAAACCTCTTTATCAACATCTCCTATTTAAAAAGTGCACAAAGGTAAACACCGGAGGCAGTAATTGAAAAATAATTTACATCATAATAACGCCGGTTTCCGGGGAACCGATATACCATTTAAATTCCCTATTTTTGCAATTCAAACTTAAACTGAAGCAAATGTCAAAAGTATTGATTATTGGTGCCGGTGGTGTAGGCACGGTGGTGGCGCACAAATGTGCACTCAATCCGGACGTCTTCACCGGGATCATGCTGGCCTCCCGCACGAAAGCCAAGTGTGATAAAATTGCCACCGATATTAAAGAAATGCATGGGGTGGAGATCGCTACCGCACAGGTAGACGCCGACAATGTTCCTGAACTGGTGACCCTGATCCGGTCATTCGGCCCCAAAATGGTCATCAATGTGGCCCTGCCCTACCAGGATCTCACCATCATGGATGCCTGCCTCCAAACCGGCGTGCATTACCTGGATACCGCTAATTATGAACCCAAAGACGTAGCGAAATTTGAATACAGCTGGCAATGGGCCTACCAGGACCGCTTCCGGGAAGCCGGTCTCATGGCGCTGCTGGGCTGCGGTTTTGACCCGGGCGTGACCCAGGTATTCACCGCCTATGCCGCCAAACATCACTTTGATGAGCTGCATTACCTGGATATCGTGGACTGCAACGCCGGCGACCACGGCAAGGCCTTCGCCACGAACTTTAACCCGGAGATCAACATCCGCGAGATCACCCAACCCGGCCGCTACTGGGAAAACGGCGAATGGGTGGAAATCCCGGCCATGTCCATTCATAAGCCCATCGCCTACCCGAACATCGGCGAAAGAGAATCCTATGTGCTGTACCACGAGGAACTGGAATCGCTGGTGAAAAACTTCCCCACCCTGAAGCGGGCCCGTTTCTGGATGACTTTCGGCCAGCAATACATCACTCACCTCCAGGTGCTGGAAAACGTGGGGATGACCAGCATTGTGCCCATCCGCTTCCAGGGTCAGGATATTGTGCCGCTTGAATTTCTGAAGGCCGTACTCCCCGCCCCCGAATCCCTGGGCGAGAACTACACCGGCCAGACCTCCATAGGATGCCAGATCAAAGGCATCAAAGACGGCCGGGACAGAACCTATTACGTATGGAATAACTGCAGCCATGCCGAAGCCTATAAGGAGGTACGGTCACAGGCCGTTTCCTATACCACCGGCGTACCGGCCATGATAGGCGCCATGCTGATGCTCACCCACGCCGACTGGATGAAACCGGGTGTCTATAACGTGGAAGAGCTGAACCCCGATCCGTTCATGGATCTGCTGAATAAGCACGGGCTGCCGTGGCAGGAGGTGGTGGATGGGGCGCTGCCGCATGAGTATTGATAACCGGAATACTGATAACGCAGATGATTATGATCTGCGTTATCAGTTATTATTTATAAAAATCATCGGTAACGTAGAATACCGTATCAATGAAATACAACACTCCTTTCCTGCACAATACATTTTCATCATGCAGGTCTTCAAATATTAATCCTAACTGAGGGTTATAATAATCATTATTACGGGTATTTTGAAATCCGTTATACGCCAGGAAATTTTTTACCATAATCAAGTCAACCACCTCATCAGCCACAATAAACTCTTGTTTAACTACCGCAAACAGTACATCATCAATAATTTTGAAACCTAAAAAATCATAGGCTGTAGAACGAAAGAAGTAATTGTGTATAAGCAGGTTATTAAAATAATCCAGCCAGCTTTCGTAAAAGATACCGTCGTTAATTTTAACCACATGATAATCATCATAACGATAAACCTGCTGTTCAGCCCCTGAAGCGATAAATGTTTCTCTTAAAATCTCCCCCTCGTAAAATAGGCCTTCTTTCCCTGCAAAATCAATCAGGCGGACTGCTTCTTCAGTTTTGATTGACTTTTGTTTTTCAGGCCTGTGGCTTGATGACGCATTTCTTCTAAGGAAATTCTGCGTTTTTTTGAGTTTTCCTGCAGGGCTAACTCGTCCATTTCCGATAATGACATCTTGTAGTTCATTGTGTATACTTTTCATTTAAAAGATTCAGTATTCAAAGATATAAATTTATTAAGACAATTTCAAATATAATCCCCTTATCTTTGCCCCAAGTTTCAGGGTGCTCCATCCCGGGAATAACCGGAATGGAGATAATAGGGAACCGTGTGTGAATCACGGGCTGTCCCCGCAACTGTAAGCTTCCGTATCGTTTTCCTTCTGCTTAGCCACTGTCTCCTGTGCGGGATGGGAAGGCCCGGAAAATGGAAGTGAGCCAGGAAACCTGCCTTGAATCAAAATGACCGGGAGATCTACGGCGGATAGCCTCCGGGAGACCATTTATTATTTTCAACGATTGAAAGCAGGCGGTTTATCCGGTATCATCGGGCTGTTAAGCCTGGGAAGCCTAGTGTGTCTTCCCTACTCTCTTTTTGCCCAGAAAGAGCTGACGCTCTGTGAGGTGGAAGTGAAAGGGGTGCGCCCTGAACGCTTTATGACCGGGCAGAAGATCCGGGATGTGGATTCCACTGACCTGGCCAGGAACCGTTTCAGCACCCTGGCTGATTTCCTTCAGTTTCAAACACCCGTGGCCTTCAAAAGCTACGGAGCCGGTCAGTTGGCCACCATTTCCTTCCGGGGCACCTCAGCCGGCCATACCGCCCTGCTGTGGAACGGCGTAAACATCAATTTCCCCTCCCTGGGCCAAACCGACTTTTCTACCATTCCCCTGACCGGGTTCGATGAAATGACCATCCAATACGGCTCGGCCGCCAGCTGTGTAGGCACCGATGCCGTGGGAGGCAGCATCCAGCTGCGCTCCCTGCCTGATTTTAAAACCGAAGGACTCCAGCTGATCGCCGCACTTCGGGCCGAAACTTCCGAGAACTTTTCGGGGCAGGGCGGCCTCCGTTTTCACCATCCGCTGGCCGGCAGCCGGAAGCTTTCCGGGAAAACCCTCCTGTACGGAAGCAGCATCCGGAATAATTTCGGTACGGAACCCATTACCCGTAAAGGAAAAACACTGCCGGTAGAGCCCGTTCACACCCGGCAGGCCGGCGCTGTACAGGATTTGTACTACATGAATCCAAAAGGTGATCTGCTCTCGCTGAATCTCTGGTTTTCGGATAACGACCTCGCCGTTCAGCCGGACGTAATAATGCTTCGCGAGATCACGCGCACCCGGGCTTACCGGGGCAGCCTGTCGTACCAATGGGGGAAAACACTCTTGCGAACCGCCTATATCCGGGATATCACCGACTACGGTAAAGGGGAAAACCTGAACCCCAGCCACACGCAGGTAGACCGCTATATCCTGCGGGCAGAGCATGATCTTTCGTGGATACATGACTGTAACAAAGGCACTAACCTGAAGCTGGGTGCTGAAACCGTTTATTTCAATGCCTTAGTAGACGGCTATGGCAAAGCCCGCAAAACCGAAACCCGGCTGGACCTGTACGCCCTGCTGCGCCACCAGTTTTCTGCCCGCTTAAGTACCTCGCTTAACCTGCGGCAGGCACTGGTCAGCGGCTATAACCCGCCTTTTACTCCTTCAGTAGGACTGGAATACACCTTGGTTAAAAATAACCGGAACCGGATACTTCTGCCGGTTTCCCTGGCGCGGAGCTATCGTGTGCCTACCCTGAATGAACGCTACTGGGAGGTGTTAGGAAACCCCGATATCCAGCCGGAAACCGGGTTCAATAAAGAAGCCGGCCTGGTATGGCAGCATAAATTTTCGGAAATTACCCAAACCCGGGCCGGGCTGACGGTATTTCATAACCTGATAGACAACTGGACCTACTGGAACCCCGAGAAAAACTACCGGGTGGAGAACCTTCAGCAGGTGCTTTCCAAAGGGCTGGAACTGGAAACGTCTGTTCAAAGCCGGATAGAAAAGACCCGGCTGACCGTTCAGGCCCAATACACGCTGACCCACGCCTCCCAGCAAAAAGAATACGGCGCCTATACTCAGGATATCATTGGTAAACAACTGGTCTATGTGCCCCGCCATGCGGTCAGCAGCACCTTTTCTGCCACCCGCAAAGCCCTGAGTGTGGATATACAGCAGCAGTTTAACTCCAGGAGGTATGTTACGTTTGACCACTCCGGCCAGCCCTATATGCCTTTCTACCTGATGAACCTGAGGCTGGGTTATGAAAAACGGGTTCATAAAAGGATACTGAATACCGCCCTCCAGGTAAACAATGTTACCGATGTGCTGTATCCGAACCAAAAGAAAAACGCCATGCCCATGCGCTCTGTAGCGCTCAGCATACTGATTGGAAATTTTTAAATTTTAGTAATATGAAACGTACACTAATTGTTTTCTGCGCATTCCTTTACTCATGTAATCCCGATGACAACACCCAGCCTGAGCAACCTTACGGAAAAGGGGTGATTGTGGTAAACGAAGGTAATTTCACGGATAATAACGGAACGCTTTCCTTCCTGCCCACGGGCTCTCCGGCCCTCTCCTACGACATCTTTTTAAAAGAAAATACCCGGAGCCTGACCGGCGGAGTGAGCGGTTACGGGGAAGTGAACGGCAAAGGAATCATACTGGTAGATAACTCCGGCGCAGGGCAGGATAAGATCGAGATCGTGGATGCCGGAACGTTCAAATCCGAAGCCACTATCCCTTCCGCTGAAATAGAAAACCCCCGCGAAGTGGTGAAAGTAAGTAATACCAAAGCCTATGTTACCGCCTGGGACGCCACCGGAAACTGGCCCGATACTTACATCAATCCGGGCTACATTGCGGTTCTGGATCTCACCACCAATAAGCTGACCAAAAAGATCCCGGTGCAGCACGGTGCCCAGAGCATCGTGGTATCCGGAAATGAGGCTTTTGTAGGAAATATTTACTCGGGCAGGACCGTCATTAGCGTGGTAGACATCACCACCGATGCCGTCAAACAAACCATTGAAGCCGGTGCTAACCCACAGGTAATCGGCGTAGATGCCAATAACAAACTCTGGGTTTATGCCGGCGGGGCACTGAAGAAAATCAATCCTTCTTCCAAGGCCATCGAAAGCACGGTAAAGCTTAATCCCGCTTCAGCCGGACAGAGCCCCGGTAAGTTTGTGCTGAGCCACGACAAAAAGACGCTCTATTTCACCCTTTCTGCTTACGATGAAAACTGGAATGAAGTAGGACAAGTGTACAGCACTTCCGTAGATGCCACCACCATTAACGCCACTACTCCGCTGATCAGGAAAGTTTTCTACGGAATGGCAGCAGACCCGGAAACCGGCAATCTCTACGGCGGGCTGGCCCCTTCTTTCAAGCAGGCCGGCTACGTATTCCGCTACCAGCCTAACGGAACCCTGATTGATTCCATAAAGGCGGAAATCGCTCCGGCAAAATTCTTCTTCCGGAGATAAAAAACTTTAATATGCATAAAACAGGGAACTTCCTAAAGAATTCCTTCTGCCCTCCCACGTCTTGTGACCATGGGAGGGCATTCTTTTTGTATTCGGTTCAATTGTCGCTTTTTTACAATACCCGTATTTTTTCTCTCCCCAATTTTACGGTCTGTAAAGTAATTTATTCCCCGTAAAAACCCGTTCTCATGAAAGTACTCTTTTATATCCTGGTGTTCTTTTCATGCATCTCTGCCCGCGCACAGGTGAAGGCCTGGTCTGCCGCAGAAAAGGCGCTGATCCTCCGGCAGCTGGAAGAAACCCGGCAGGAGCTGTTAAACACCATAAGCCCCTTAAGCACCCGGCAGTACTTTTACCGCCTGGATGAAAACTCCTGGTCGGCCAATGACATCATAGAACACCTGGTTCAGATGGAAGAAGGTTACATCCGGGAGTTTTGGTGGGCCCTGGCACAGCCCCCTATGCCCGCCTACCGTGATTCTACGGCCGGTGGTGACAAAATAGCCATGGACTATGCCACCTCCCCGGTGAAAAGCCAGGCCCGTGGTACTAACCTTCCCCTGCAGCGCTACTGCGATAAAGAAACCGGCATCCGCGTTTTCAATACCGTCAGGGACCAGGCCATAGCCTTTTTTACCCTAAACGAAGCCCGGGACATGCGGGGGTATTTTGTGTTCAGAAATAACGCAAAAGGGGGAAGAGAGGCCCGTGATCTGCATCAGCAGGCCTTATGGCTCATATCCCATACCGTGAGGCATACGGATCAGCTAAAAAGGTACCTGGCAGATCCCAGGTTCCCGAAATAAGGAACCCACAAGTACCGTTTACCGGCCTGCCCGATAGAGTAACCCGTTTGGTTTTATCCTAATCTGACGAACTCAATTCCCACCCCGGAAAGGGTTTTACAGTAGCACAGTTAGGGCCGCCGTCCTTACCTGTTCCCGGGACTCTTGTAACGAGAACCGGGTGAAGGGTATCCATAACCGTGTTTGAAATACCGGTCAATGGGATTTTGAGCCGCCGGCTCCAGGGGCTATCCACCTGCCCTGCATACGTCCCGATATCAATATAAATAAACCGCTCACCGGCTTTACCCTGGATAAACGGGCCGGTCCATGAGTAGTTCCCCTGCTCATCCGGTTTGGCCAGTACCGGAATCTCAAAAACCAGGTCGGAAAAACCGGCTTTCTGCTTCTGGATGGTCTCGTACACGGCTCCTTTTCCTTTCTGAACACCGTACTCCACGCCGGCCACCGGCTTTTCGAGTATCATTCGGAGGGTGATTTCTTTGTTCATTTTTAAGTAATTTAGTCCGGCGGGTTATCCATCAATGTTTTAAATGCATCCATAAATTTTGCCAGGTCGTCTTTTGTTTTGTCATCGGTTATTTCGCCCTGCTGGTTTATTTTCCCCCTGACACCCTGAATTAAAAGCGTTGTTTCTGTGGTGAATTTTGTCATTAGGGTTTTCATGATCAACTGCAATTCTTCGTGCCCCTTTTCACCATTGGCCGAAGCTGTAATAAGCCCTGTGGGTTTATCGGAAAATACAGTTGTGGAAACACACCATTCTATCGCGTTTTTAAGTCCGCCCGGAATACTGAAAACATATTCAGGTGTACAGATTAAGATCCCGTCGGCCGTTTCAATACGATGCCGGAAATCTAAAACCACTTTTGGCGTGCCGGTCACGGAAAGTTCCGGGTCAAAATGGGGAAGGGTTTTTAAGTCTTCAAAAACCGTCACACTAAAAAAATCTTTCGCCAGGTTACAGAAGATTTCAATGAGTTTTTGGTTGGAAGAATTTTTACTGGCACTTCCGTTTATAACAAATATTTTTTTCATTTCAGATAATTCTTACAAATTCAGCCAGTACGTCATCTTCAGCGTAACAGCCCGGTCTTTCGGTGCCCAGGCATTCACTGCGTATTTGGAAATGCCTTCGGCAAAATAATTTTCCGTGTATACCAGGAAAATATCCGATACCGGCTTGAAGCGCCACTGGAAACGGGCGTTGATATTGGTGTTATTGGTTTGGGAATTGTATTGAAAAAATACGCTGGTAAAAACGCTTTTGCTGAAAGCCATCTCGGCCCGCGGGCCCAGTAGCCAGTATTTCACGCTGTTGTAGGGCGCCGGCAGGGTAATGGCGGCATAACTTCCGTCCAGGGCTACAATGCCGTAAGGCTGAAGCCGGCAGGTCAGGCTTAGCTCGGCAAACCGGCCCCGGCCATTGAAATACCCGCCCCATTTGTATTCAGCCTCACCATAAACTTTATTTTTCAGGCTGCTGACATAACCTATGCCCTGGTAATGATAGCGGTAGTTTCCTATGGGTAATTCCACTATGTTTTTATGGGTGTCGGGATCAGGATTATCCCCGGCATTTGTAGGGTCAAACGGGTGAAACAGGTGCGTAAAGGCCCAACCGTAAAAAACAAATATCTCTGACTCCGCCGAGCTTTTAGCAAAGGCAAACACATCCGACTGGCTGTCTAAAAGCTTCCCTTTCAGGTCCAGGACATCCGTTCCCTCCATGCCTACTCCAAATTTATTAATATGCCGGGCCACCTTTTCCGATTTCGGGTTTTTAATAAGGGCCCAGGGGCGGTAAATCTCCCAAATGCCGGAACGGGGTACATAACCCACCTCAGGCCGGTAATTCTCCCCTATCCGGATGGCGCCCAGCCCTAATTCAAGGTTCGGGTGGTTATAGCCCATGAATTGGGCAAAACTCCCGGCATCTTTTTGCTTTTCCGGTGAGAACGACTGGTGATAATAGGTTTCCGACTCAAACCGGCTGTCGTTTGAATTCAGGTTCAGTTCAAGGCCGCCCACCCGGTTATACCGGTCAAACCCCTCCGCCTGCTGGCTGCTGAGGTTTTTGAAATCAAATTGTTTATTGACAAATATTCCCCCCAGTGCAGAGCGCTTGAAGAGTTTTCTTTGCAATACGCCTACGGAATAATTAGCCGCCGGCAGCACCTCTCCTTCCCCGAAGTCCACTTTCCGGGTTTGCATATTCATGAGCCCGATCCGCCAGTCGTCATTCAGCTTTCCGCTCAGGCGGGCTCCGGCCAGGATAGGAACACGCTGCGCCATCCCCGTCCGCGGATTCCGCGTAATGCCTATCCGGCGGGAAAAAAACGGCCGGGTATTGGGAAACCCGAACATCCCGAACAGGTCGTCATTTTCCAGGAAAAACTGTCGGCGTTCCGGGAAAAACAGCTCAAAGCGGCTCAGGTTGGTTTGCTGCTTATCTACTTCCACCTGTGAAAAATCAGGATTCACGGTGATATCCAGGTTCAGGGAGGGTGTAATGCCCACCTTGGCGTCCAGCCCGGCACCGAAAGCGCCTTCCCGGTTACTTCCTAACGGCCGGAGATTATCCTCATCCCGGGGAAAATCGTGGGTACGGGTAGCACTCACAAAAGGAATCAATGAAATATTCACCCCGGGCTTAGGCGGATTTTCTTCCCAGATCAGCTTCCCGGCAAAAGCCAGGTTACCGGAGGTGAAATTCCGGGGCACAGGCCCCCATGTAGACACCTGGTACTGTTTCAGTACGGTTCGGGCAAAGTTAATCCGCCAGGAATTGAGCCCGTCAGAAATTTTATATCGCAGTGTCTTGAAAGGAATAGCCATTTCCACCACCCAGTGGTCGTCATGAATCCGGGTTTCGGAATACCACTTATTATCCCAGTAATTAGTGATCTCAAACCCGCCCCGGATGAGCCCCTCTGCCTGAACGCCATAAGGGTTTACCGAAAACTGGAAGCCGTTCAGGTTATCTTTAAACGTATCAAAATTTACGGTAAATACATCACTGACCCCGTTTTCATAATCCCGCTTCAGCGAAGAGATGATAATTTCATTACGGGGCTGCATACAAACGGCGCCGATATAGATATAATGGTCATCAAACAGCATTCGTACCGAGGTTTGGTACCCGGGTGACGCATACGACGAGTCAAACGGCAGGTTCAGGAAAAAGCCGGTGGCCCTTTCAGCAGATCCCCATGCCGCCTCATCCAGCACGCCGTCCAGCTTCATATTTTCTGACGTCTTCCGGATACCGATCCGGTATTTCTCCTCATTCGCTTCCTGCCCGAAAAGGGCAAAAGGGAAGAACAATAAAAGCCGTAAGAAACGATGCATCAGAGAGACGGGTTTAAACGCTTAAAATTAACAGCAAAAGACGGAATGTTCAGCAACTCCTGAATTATTGTCTTATTTTTTACATGATCCGCGTTACTGTTCCCACAGACCCGCCGGCCGGAAATACCAGGTGCCACAGCGTGGCAGGCAAGACCGCTATTCCCCAAAATATCCCCCATTCTCGCTATTGCCGTCTATTTCTCACCGCACCAACTTTGTAACGGTAAAGAATAGCGCATGAAAAAACTGACCTGCCTCCTGGTTCTGATGATCGTGGCCCCGGAATTAAAGGGCCAGGAAGTCTCCGGCCTGGCGTCGCAGAAGCCCTTTGATATCCGGGGGTCGCTGGATGTGCGGGTGATCGGGTATTCGGCTCAGGGGATGACCGCCCGGAGAAGCCCCTTTTCGTATGTGCTGACCGGCAGCCCCACCCTGAGTATCTACGGAATAGCGGTGCCCCTTTCTTTTACCTACAGTGAGCAGCAGCGATCGTTCAGCCAGCCCTTTAACCAGTTCGGCATGAGCCCCACCTACAAATGGATCACCGTTCACGGGGGGTACCGGAACGTCAGCTTCTCTCCTTATACCCTGGCCGGCCACACCCTGCTGGGTGCCGGGGTAGAGCTGAAGCCCGGAAAATTCCGGCTGGGTTTCATGACCGGGCGACTGAACCGCGCTACCACCGTCGATACCACCACCGGCGCCCTGCAGCCCTTCAGTTTTTCGAGGCATGGCTATGCTGCCAAAATTGGCTATGGTACCGAAGGCAGCTATATAGACCTGAGCTTCCTGAGTGCCCGCGACAGCCAAAAGGGGTTTAAGGGATCCCCGGACTCCGCCACCATACGCCCTGCCGCTAATGTGGTGGTGGGTACCGAAGCCCGGTATACTTTTGCCGGCAAACTCTATGTATTTGCCGATGCCGGCCTGAGCATTTACACGCGTGACCAGAACTCCGCCCTTAGCGTGGAATTGGATTCGGTGAACCTCGGACTGAATTTCCTTAAGGGACTGATCCCCATTAACGGCACCACGGAATACTACCTGGCCTATAGCGGCGGACTGGGTTATACTGCCAAAACCTTTGGCCTGAAGGCGGCCTACAAGCACGTGGACCCCAACTTCCAATCCATGGGCGTCTATTTCTTCCAGAATGACCTCCGTAGCATCAGCCTGTCGCCGTCTTTTAACGCCCTGCAGGGAAAACTCCGGTTTACGGGCAGCATCGGCGTGCAGGAGGATAACCGGAAACAGCAGAAACAGGCCACCACCCGGCGGATCATCAGCATGGCTAACCTATCGTGGGACATCCATGAGAAATTCGGGCTGGATGCTAATTACACCAACTTCTCTACCAACTCCGAGCCGACCGTCACCCTTATCCAGAACAAATACCTGCTCACCCAGACCAACAATACCGTTTCAATAAGCCCCCGGCTGGTCCTTGTATCGCAGAACTACACCCACATGGTGCTGGTTTCGTATAACCTGAGCAGCCTCTCGGACCTGAACGAAGAGACGCAATCTACCAATAACATACGCTCATCCGTAGCCCTCCTGAACTATAACCTGGGCCTGAACGCCCTGGGCCTGTCGGTAAACACCGGCCTGAACTACACCGATAACCGCCTGGCCATGGGTACCGTCAGCAATAAAGGGTTTACCCTGGGCCTCACCAAGGCTTTTCTCAAAAACAAAGTCATGGTCAGCAACAGCAACTCCCTGATCATCAGCCGCCTGACCCAGGGCAGCAGCCGCATCCTGACCCTGGGAGGAAACGCTACTTATGCGCCCCTGAAAGGCCACCGGGTAAACCTGCGGATCTATTCCATGAACCATGCCATAGAACAGGAAGCGGCAGACCCCCTGAAAAATTCAGAACTCACCGCTGAACTAAGTTATACTTTAAGTTTTTAATGCCATGAAAAGACGCCTGACCCTCTTCCTCCTCCTTTTATCGGTACTTACGGTATATGCCCAAAACAGCGTTAACGTAACGGTGAACCTGGTGCCGCCCTACTCCACCCGGCTCAGCGACTACGCCAATAACCCCGGTAAAACTCTCATTACCCTGCGGAGCACCACCACCCGGCCGCTGGAGGTGTATCTCCGGATCAGCATCACCGGCGAAAACGGTGTGCGGGTCTTTACCGACCCCGGTTACCGGGCGGTGGTACCCGTTACTTTACAACCCGGAATCCCTAAAATTCTGAACGTGGCCGAGATACAGACCCTGTTTAACCTCAGTGACATTGCCTTTGTAGGAACTTCAGCCAATGACATTGAATACAAAAACGGCCTCCCCGAAGGCGTGTACAGCCTCTGTGTGAGGGCCTATGATTTTGCCCGCCCCACCGTGCCGCTGTCGGCGGAATCGCCCATGGGCTGCACCACCCTGCGCCTCACGCTCACCGAGCCGCCCATTCTGATCCGGCCCCTGGAAAACGAGGAGCTGACCCTCATGGAGCCCCAGAACACCATCTTCTCCTGGACCCTTCCGGCTGGAGCCCCGCCGGGTACGCTTTACCTGCTGAAGGTAGTGGAAATGTTTGACCCTAACCGTAACCCTAACGACGCCTTCCTGTCTTCCACCGGCCCGGCCTTTTTTGAAAAAGAGGTCATGGGGAACACCTATGTCTATGGCCCCGCCGATCCGCCGCTGGTCAAAGGCCGGAAATACGCATGGTCCGTAAAAGCGCTCGACAAAACCATCAGGGGCGGGGGCGAAGGCACCGCTTTCCGGAACGGGGGCCGCAGCGAAGTACGGGCATTTACGCCTAAAACCAGCCCGGGGGGAGTGGTGCCCGTAGACCGGGCAACCGGTAGGGACCGGCCTCCTCTGGTGGCGCAGGACGTCAGCCCGGCTTTCCAGATCCAGCAGTTGAAAGGGAAACTACGTTATTACTGGATGCAGGCCGGATCATCCTCAGACATCAATAACCTGGGGAATCCGGCTTCGGGCGGATCGGGAAATTCCGGAGGAAACAAGCAGAGGAACCTGCAAGGCAACACGCCCCCGGTGCAGGCCGGCCAAAACCAGTATACCGGTACATTTTTCACGGGCAATACCAGCGGGTTTGCAGGTTATCAGAACAGCCCTCTGGCCGGGGTTACCGTGCAGCTGGTAGAAGCGCTGCAATTTGAAAACCCCGTAATTACCGGAGGGTTCGGAGGGCTCCTCCCGGGAAATATCCTTACATGGCACGAAAGCGATGCCATCACCAGTGGAAATAGTATCAACACCGGCGTGCTGGCTACCGCCCTTACTGATGCCGGCGGCAATTTCTCATTCAACGTACCTAACCTGGACGACCTGGATTTCGGATGGAAGCAAACCACTATCAGTAAGGAAGGAAGAGACGAAGTAAACTACAACATTTCCGGCCGGTCACGGAAAGTACTGATGGTGAAGATCGGGAGTCCCGCCTCCTCTTACTATGCCCAGCCCATCCAGTACACCTTCGGCATCTCCGGCCACCAGGATATGGGTACCTTCTACAGCCGGGTCAGAACCTTTAACCCTACCGTGCTGGTGGCGGAAAAAACCAGCTGGAACCTGACCAAAGAAAATATGGAAGTGCTGCTGGTACGCAAAAACCCGCGCCTTTCCTATATCCCTAAAGACGAGGGCAGCCCCGGAGATTTCAGCGACCCCGAAACCCACACTACGCTTAACTATGAAATAGTAGCCAAGGCCACCACCAATGCCAATGGCATCGCCACTTTCAGGAATATTGTAATCCTCTATAATGAAAGCCCTTACCTCATCTTCATAAGGCCTAAGAATGAATTCTCTACTTCTCAAAGCCTGAACATTATATTCAATGGCGGGCAAAGCCTGCGCTATGCCACCTTAGGGGATTACAATAACCCCACCTGTTTTAATATTAATTGGTCCACTCATCAGCTGAGCGAGTCGTGTTACGAGTTACGTTCTTTTGATGCGATTTCAAAAATCAATGCCGGAAACTTCAGCCTCCCGGGTCAGGACCCCTCGTTTGACAACTTCACCTTTGCCCCGGTTTCGCCTACAATGCCCCGGATATACGCCCTGGTGAAAAATAAGAAAGCCGGTAACGATAATACCCTGGCTCAAAACGAGCCGGGTGCCATCTGGGCGCTGTGGCGGATCAACCTGCCCACTGCTGAAGAAGCCCGGAATATAGCCGCTAACGGCAAATGGGGAGAAACTATAGAAAGCAGCCAGACCGGTTTCAGCTGGTTATCCGGCCTCCTTGCTAACCGGGGCCTGCCCCTGATCCCACAAAAGATAGGGGTAACCACAGACGACGGCCGGATCGATGCAAAGGGCCTGCCGGTAGAGTACTACAGCGGTATTCAAAAGGGATATTTCTGGGTACTTTCAGTAGAGAAAAACGGGTTTAAACCCGCCTTTAAGGCCATTAACAGGGGGGTGGCCCCTACTGTGGGGGACATGGCACCTGCCAAATCCGGCAATGCCTATAACGGCGGTATCCTCTACCTCGAGCCTAAAGGGGAAATAAAAGTAAGGCTGGTGAACGAACAGGGAGCCCCCATCAAAGGGAAAGTACACTACTTTGATCCGGCCACCGGGCAAACCGGCAATATGGTCAATGTAAGTGCTTCCGGCGGATACTATACGGTGCATCTTCCTTCCGGCAATAACCGCAAGCTGATGCTCCTGCCTTACGACACCGACCTGTACCAGGCCGATACCGCTACCATCGATGTGCCGGCAGGCCAGGCCATCCAGAAAGACCTGGTGGTGAAATACAAGCTCCACCGCATCCATTTCAAAATAGAGGGGTCCGGCCTGACACCGGGAGCCCTGGCCGGGGTGAAAATAAGCCTCACCGGCCTGCTTTCATCAAACGTTACCATGTACCCCGGCGTGCATAGCCCCTATATTAACCAGGGGTCGTATTCTAACACGCCGAACAATACGCCCGGTCAATCCCAGGGCAATCCACAGAACAACTCCGGCCTGGTGAATGTCAATGACCCCCTTACCGAATTACTCGGGCCTTTTGACCGGGTCACGAACAGCGCCGGCCGGGCGGACTTTGCCTTCCGGAATGCGGGTACCCAGTTCACCTTCCGCATCCGGGGGCCGAAAGATTCGGACTACATTGTAGTGGATAAGATAGTATCCAGCACCCCTTCCAAAAACTGGCAGGTGGTGACCGTGAAGCTGAAAAAAGGGCGTACGGTCAAAGGCCGCGTAACGGTAGGAACCGAAAACAGCCCGGTAGCCGGGGCCCGCGTACGGGTGAAAGGCTCGGTGCCGCTGATCGAGGTATTCTCCAATGCCGCCGGTGAATATGAGATGAAAGCCGTGCCGGCAGATACCCTGCTTACCTTCACCGTCTCCAAAGGCGGGCAGGGCCTGGTGGGCCTGGAATATACCGAAGGCGGCACCAAGATCAAAACCTATGGCATAGTCTCCCAATACCAGAACCAATTCCCGGTCTCCAACCAGCCGGGAGAAGCACCCGTCATCACCACCATCAACTTCCGGATGCGTATTTATAACGACCTGAACCTGAATGAGCTGCTGGGTTTCCCCCTGGAGGTGACTAACCTCACTGAAACCGCCGGGAAAGTCATTATTAACGGCATACTCACCATACCCGACACCCAGGATAACGTATTCCGGATCAACGGCACCAATGCCAATGGCCAGACCCTCCGTACGCTGGACATCGCTAATACCACCCTGCTGGCCGACTCCAAACGCGATACGGCCAATATTCCCTACTGCAAACCCGCCGTTCTGCCCGTAATTACAGAGATTAATGAGCAGCCCGTTATCCTCTACGGCTCTTACACCTCGCTTCTGCAGGGGGAGGCGGCTAACGGCCCCGTGGTATTAAATAAGTACGGCAGCGGCCCACAGGAGCAGGGTGCAGTGATGGGCCGGGTATCCGTCAGTGCCACTTCCTTCAACAGCAACATCTTCCGCTACGGGGAAAACGAACAGATGTTCCTCAAAAGGTCCGGCGCAAGCACCCTGGTCATGCCGGTATTTACCTCCTCTGGTAACGCTGTGGTGAGCGGCGGCATCCCCGTCGTTAACGCCCAGGGCAATGATTTCAGTTATACCCTGAACTACAATACCGACGTATTCACGGCCATTTCCCGGGCACAAACCTCCCGGCTCTACAAAGATTCGGTGGTGCTGGACTCCCGCCTGCAGACCAGCCTCCAGCACATCAGCCCGGCGAACCTGGACCTGGCCATCGGGAAAGTTCTGATCAACAGCGAGCATCAGCTAACCGGTTTTACCCATACCGTGCAAAAAAACCTTCCCATGAGCCGGTTCGGCATGGACATCACCCGGGTCACCGGTAATACCAGCGGCATCTACCTCAGGGGAGTCATCCACGCCATGGGGGCTGACCTGCCCTTTAACAATGCCCTCCTGCATACCGACCGCATACATGTGCCCCAGGGCGCACTAAACGTCAACCAGTTCACTTTACTGGGGAACATACCGATGGAAGTAACCGCCCAGGCTACTTTTGGTTATAACGATGCCGAACAGGCCTGGTACCTGTCCGTTACGGCCAATGATAACAGCGTAACCGCCGCGAGCATTTCCGGCCAGCACCTGAACGGGGTGAACAATGATGCCCGGATCAACTTCAGCTCCCTGTGGTTTTACAGCAACGGCCGGCAGGAGCTCTTTCTGACGAACACCGTACCCACGCTTACCGTACATAATGCCGCCCGCCTTTATGTACAAAGTGTGGAACTGGGTAACGATGTACTGGGCCTGAACGGCTCCCTGGATCCGGGCATACCCAACCTGCCCTCCTATAATACCGGCCTGCTGTACAGCCCTACCGGCAATAACACGCCTTCGGCCATGACCCTGCGGCCTTTTGCCATGGATCCCGTGCTGGTACAGGGCGTCAGGTGGCATTTTGACTCCGGAGACAGCCGCAGCATCGTCTTCAGTCCGGGAAAAATAGTCATCAAAGGCCACCTGGAAAGTGAAAACACCCGGGTGTTCAAAGGCATCCGGTATACCCTGACCAAAACCAACCTGGATGCCAACCAGCTGGGCGGGAACCTCCGGACAGATCTGAATGTGGATGCCGGGCAGTCGGCCGTCATGGGTGGTGGTGATAACGGCCGCATCACCGTTTCAGCCATTACCGGCAAAATGTCAGTCAGTAACGGCGCCTGGTCCATCTTCACTTTTGACGGCGACATGCCCGAAGAAATGGGCTTCCGGGGAAATAACAAGCGCATGTCATTTGCGGCTGAAAATCACCTCTCCGTCAGAAACTCTACCATCCAGCTGAAAAATGTAGAGAGCCCTTTTGGTGACCTGACCATGACCTATGACATTCAGAATTTCAGGTTATTAGGTCAGCTGCATTATACGGGCGGTATGGAGGCCATTCAGGTCAATGCCGACATCGAATTTGCGGTAGACCAATACGGGTACTACTTCCTGTCGGCCGCCCGAATGACCATGAATAACCCTACCGTAAACGCCCAGGGCTTCCTGCTGTTCGGTAATTATGAGCATAAGAAAAGTGACCGGCAGGGGGCCATCGAAAATATCATCCGGGAGTACAGCTACTATTCCCGGAATATGGACGGTGAACTGCCCAAAGGCTACGTGCAGCTTAACGCCCTGAACGGCTTCTTCATGGAAGTGGGGGCGGAAATCCCGTTCCCGCTCATTCCTAACTTCGACATTGACCTGGGAGTGGTCAGCGCAAGGCTGAAAGTGACTGTAGGCGGCGATGTGCGGTTCGGTATCAACTTCGGCAACAGCAACTCCTACACCATGGGCATGAGCGTATTTGTAAATGCGGAATTTGGCCTGGGAGCATCCGTGGGGCTAGCCTGTGCCGGCGTAGAACTAAAGGCGAAAGCCGGGATAAATATGGATGGCACGTATTGGAGTAACGGCAACTACAGCCTGGAAGTGAGTGGATACATATCTCTTACCGGTACGGCCTATGCCGGGTTCTCGCCGGTAGGGCTTCCCTCCTGTGACAGCGATTGTGACGGCGCCTGCGTCAAAGAGGAAGCATCCGGCACCATACGCCTGGATGCGGTGGGGCTGGTCACCCAAAATAATTCCAGCTTTGAACTGGCGCTCAGCTCAAATTCATTTTGAAACATAATAGCCATGAAAACATTTTGCACCGCTATTCTCTTCTTCCTGGCCTGCCTGCCGGCTTACCCCCAGCAGGCCACTTACCGGGCTGCCCGGCCGGGCGCCAAAGGGATCTTCGTGATTGCCGGTCATGAGATAGCCGGAGGTAAACGCAGCGCCTACCGAATAGAACGCCGCACCCGGGGCGAGGCTGACTTTAAGCAGGTGGCCCTGCTGGAAGCGGTGGCCATGCCCGAGGCCTTCCGGCTTAACATGGCCCGCACGGAACAGTGGCTCCCCTACCCGGTAGACCTCACCGTGTTTAAAACCGACAGCATCTGGCGGAAAGTGAGAGCGGCAGGCCGGGTGAACGTATTAAAAAACATCGGTTTCAGTATCCCCGTCATGGCCGGTTTTAACCTGCTCTGGCTGGACACCGAAGTCACCCCCGGCCAGGTCTACCAGTACCGCATCACCGGCGTGGGTGATAACTACAGCCTGCTGTCGGAAGAAGTGAAATTCGCCCCCGAACCGGTAGCGCCTGCCCGTATCCACGGACATTTCTACGACAGCGTCCGGAAAACCCTGAGCCTCTCGGCCTACGCTACCGGACAGCACAAGCCCGTGTGGATAGAAGCCTGGCGAAGTGAAGAAAAGGGGAAATTTACAAATGTCCGGGCAGACGTGACCTTCCGCACAGTAAAAGACTCGCTGAAATTTACCCTCCTGGATACCACCGCCGTACCCCGCCGCCTTTACCGCTATTTTATCCGGAGCTATGACGCCTACGGCAATACGGGCCCCGTCACCGATACCCTGTCCATCGCCTCCCTGGACCCGGTACAGATGCCCCTGCCCGACCGCGTAAGCCTGCAACCCGACTCCCTGAAAGGCAGCATCGCCCTGGCCTGGACCCTGGCCCATGCTCCTGTCATTAAAATGCTGCGGCTTTACCGCAGTACAAACTCCGTAAACGGCTTTGAGCCCGTGGCCGAGCTGTCGCCCACGCAAACCCGCTTCACCGATGAGGGCCTGAAACCGGCCACCCCCTATTTTTACTACTTTGAGGTAGAATACAAGACCCTGAACCAGCCGGGCCGGAGCATTACCTACAGCACCGCCTACAAAAGCGGCCGGCTTCCGTTTCCACCCGTAGAAGTCACGGCTGCCGGCCACAAGGAAGGAGTAACCCTCGGCTGGCAGAATCGCGAAAACGAGCTCAAAGGGTTTCACCTCTACCGCGCCGAAACCGGCGGGCCGTTTGAACTCATCACCGGGCTGATCCCCATACGGGACACCGCCACCGTCTATTCTTTTAAAGACACCTCCCCCGCTTTAAGCGGTGGAAAATTCTATCAATATGCCCTCAAAGCCGTATCCACCAGTTTCGTGGAGGGCCGCTTCTCCGACACCGTATCCGCCAGGCCCCTGAAAAATATCCCCGTGCCCAAACCGCCCGGGGAGGTAGACCTGAATACTACGGACGGCAAAACCTGGGTCAGCTGGGACGACGTGTCGGCCTACGACACCTACGTCACCGGTTACCGCCTCCTCCGGAGCCGGCGCCTGGCCGGGAAGGATAAATACAGCACTGACACGCTCTTTTGCCCGAATAACTTCTATGCCGACTCCCTCCTGCAGGAAGGGGAAACGTACCGGTATACCGTGGTCTCGCTGTCCTACCTGGGCGTACAAAGCGCCCCTTCGGCATCCGTATTTACCACCTTACAGGGCCGGGTGCCCTCCCCTCCTGCCTCGCTGATGGCTAACGCTACTCCTAAAGGCGTACAGCTTACCTGGGAACCTCCTGCCGGTAGCCCGGGACTTCAGTACACGGTGTATCGCTATGAACGCGGGCAAAAACCCCTAAAGCTGGTCACCCTGGCGGGCAATAAAGACACCTACACCGACACCAAAGCGCTCAAGGGCCGCCATTATTTTTATTACCTGAGATCACTGTCCCCCAAAGCGCTGGAAAGCGACAAAAGCAATGAAGCAGGATTAAGAAACTAAACGTTAAAATCATGAAAATAAACTCAAAAACAATCGCCTTACACTTTCAGGGAGTCATAACCCTGCTGGCCATTTGGGGTATCCCCGCAGTTACTTATGCTCAAAAAATAAGTGCGGAAGTCGTGGAAATTATGGATAACCGGTTTAGCAGCCGGATAACGGAGACCCCTCCCGGCTCCATGATGGTCCGGATAGAAGTCACCGGGCTGGAGATCACTGCCGGTCGCCTCTTCAAACCGGGCAAGATCACCCGGGCCGTAGATAACCTCGGGAACACCATCCCGGTAGAGGAATCCACGTCCGAGAACTACAGCGAATATAACGTACTTAACTTCCACTTCCAGTCCCCGGAAAGAAGCGCTTCTGAAATTTCAGTGCTGGAAGGAACGGTGAACTACTTCCATCCCACCCTGGCCAATAAAGGATTGGTGAGCGTAAATAAACCGGCAGATAAGCTGGGCACCAATATCCTGAAAGGAAAATACTCCGATATCGTAATCGTGATTTTAGATCGCAAAAAGCTGCAAAAATTAAAACAGGAAAATGAAAAAGCCTATAAGCAGCAGCTCATTAAACTCAAAAAAGAATACGGCCCCGCCGCAGAAAGCATCGCAGAACTAAATGACACGCTGGATGATCCCTCCTACGGGAATGATAATGAGCTGTTCTTCCTCTTTTACGACCCGGAGGCACGGGTGAGGGATTTAAGGGTTCTGAGTGCGGAAGGCGAGAATTTAATCTCCGGAAACAGCGTGAAGATAAATCATATATCCTACTACCTGGGTGAACAGCCTCTCTCTAACAGCATGGAAATCGTACTCGTCATAGAGAGCCCCCAGGCCGTGAAAGAATACCCGTTTAAGCTGGAAAAAATTAAGCTGCCGTGAATGAGCTATTCACTAAAAACAAACATCGATTGCCATGAAAAATCCGGTCAAAAATACACTGCTGATCTGCCTGCTGGTTCTCCTCCACTCCTGCAAAAAAGGCGAAGTGGAAAAGCAGATCCCGCCTGCTCTTTCGGAGGTCACCGTGAGTGACCTTGCCATCTTTAGCGCCCGGCTGTCGGCCAGAATTACCGAGAGCGGAAACCAGGCCATCTCGGGACACGGATTTGTCATTTCCAGCACTAATAATACCCCTGCTACCGGCACCGACAGTACCATCAACAAAGGAGCCATAGACCCCGCCACCCCGCTTCCCATTGAAATCAGCACGGTGCTCACCGGGCTTAAAAACAGCACCGGTTATTACGTAAGGGCATTTGCCCTGCTGCCTTCGGGGCCCGTGTACAGCCCCACGCTAACCTTTAAAACAGCCGACATTATCCAGCCCGTAATCACTACGGATACCGCCACAAACATCACCCATAATTCTGCCCGCCTGGCCGCAACCGTCCGAAATAAAGGCACCTATACCATTACCGAATACGGCATCGTGTGGGCCACCACCGCCAATCCTACTACAGCCGTTACCACCAAACGGGCCACTACCGGTAACATCACCACCTTCCCCCAGGCATTTACAGCCGATATAACTTCCCTGGATCTTAACACCACCTATAACTTCAGAAGTTACGTGATCGCTAACGGTGTTACTACCTACGGGGCCAATAAAACCTTCCGTACACTCAATGCCACACCGCCCGGTATCCGTACTGACGCCGCCAGTAATGTCAACGTTAATTCGGCGCGGCTCTCCGGTACCGTATTAAGCGCCGGCACTTTCCCTGTCAGCGAACACGGCATCGTGTGGAGCACCGCCGCTAACCCCACTACCGCTCAGAACAAAGTATCTGCCGGCGCCGGTGTGGCCAGCTATCCCCGTTCGTATAGCGTGGATATTAACGGGCTGAACAAGACCACCACTTACCATTTCCGGGCCTTTGTGACCTCTAACGGCGTCACCTACTACGGGGCCAATACTACCTTTACCACGCCGGACGAAAGGCTGCCGGGCATCACTACGGAATCGCCTGTCAATGTATCAGCATACAATGCCACGCTCCGGGGTACTGTTCAAGACGGAGGTTCATACGGTGTATCGGAAATAGGGGTGTGCTGGGGTAAAAACGCAAATCCCACCACCGCTAACAGCAAGGCCTCCAAAGGGGGTGGAGTAAGCTACCCGCACAGTTACAGCTTTGATGTGGGCGGACTGGACCCCGCCAGTGAATACCACGTAAGAGCCTATGTGGTCGCTAATGGGGTGACCTGGTATGGCAGTGATATCGCCTTTAAAACGCATGTCTTGTCTGACCCCGCTGTGGAGACCGGCCGTTATTCCGTTTCAACGTCTCCTTCCACAGGTGCTGCAGCCGTCATTACCTTATACGGAAAAATTACCGGAACCGGCTCTTATAGCCTCGTGGAACATGGATTCGTCTGGAGCTCCGGTCAAAGGACCCCCACCTTGGCCAATGCCGATAAACTCAGCCAGTCTACACCGGGGAACCTGAAAATTCCGTTCGATTACTCCTTAAACACGCCCGCTGTACGTAAAGCGGCTATAGTGTACTATTACAGGTCTTTCGTAACCACCTCTGAGGGTAAAACATTTTACGGGGCCGTCATGACTTTTACTTATTAGCATAGCCTGATTCACCTCCCGTTTAACAGCGGGAGGTGAAAAAATGTAGTATATTTGGAAAGGTCAAAAAATGAGGGGGTAACATGAAACAAACATTTTTGATTTTTCTTCTTTCCGCCATATCCTCATGGGCTTTTCCGCAAAATCAAAAGCCGGACTCCCTCCTGTCTTTAATCGCCGCGTCCGCACCGGATACTCACCGTGTAAACCTGCTCCGGAAAGCGGGACAAATACAGCTTAGGAAAGATTCGGCTGTGGCAATGGCCTACTACCGGCAGTCGGTGGCCCTGGCCCGTGAACTGAACTATTACGCGGGTTTATCGGAAGGCTATTCGCGCATGGCCATTGTTCACTATTATAATGATGCCTATGATTCGGTACGGGCCTATGTAGATACCAGCCTGTATTACCTGCGTAAAACGGGGAACCCCATCGAACTGGCCAAGGCCTATATAGGGAGTGCCAATATCCACCTCTCCATTAATAACTATCAGCTGGCCCTTAATGACTGCCTCACGGCCGAAAACTATACCCGGGAGACCGGTGATCAGGAGACCCTGGCACAGATTTTTCAACTGCAATCCCATATCTATCGTTCCCAAAACCAATTCACGCCCGCATTGGAATTTCAGCTCAAAGCAATTAATCTATTCCGTCAGCTGCAGAAAAGGCCCGAAGAAGGCCATGCCCTGTACGCCCATGCCATGCTGCTTTCCCGGATGAAAAAAAGGGCAGAGGCCCATAAAGTCCTGAATACAGCCATCACCATAGCCGATAGCCTGAAAAACTACGCCTCCATGGCCACTTATCGCCAGGTGTTAATCGAGATCCTGACCGAAGAAAAGCGATACACGGAAGCCCGGTCTACGGCTCAGAAAGCATTGAAATTTGCGGAACTATCTGATACCCCACGCATCAAAGGCTACGTACTGGAATCCCTTTCCCTACTTGAACAGGCACAACAAAACTACAATGAAACCATCCGGTATGCTTTACAGGCTTACCCCGTTTTCGAACATACCCGGGATTTATGGCATCAGCGCAAACTGGCAGAGATTCTTTCCCAGGCCTATGAAAAAACCGGGGATACCGGGCAGGCCCTCCTCTACCATAAAACCTATACCGCCCTGCATGACAGCCTGCTCAGGCAGCAGCTTAACATGGAAACCCGGCGCATGCAGGTGCAGTCGCGCTTCAGAGAAAAAGACAACGAAATAAAACTACTGGCCCAGGAAAAAGAATTACAGGAACAGCGCCTCTTCAGGCAAACCCTCGTCTCCCTCCTGACCGGGACACTCACCCTTCTGCTGCTGGGCGGAATTATCCTGCTACGAAACAGGAGCCGGCTTAAACACCAGATCCGGGAGCTGGAACTGCGTAACCGCATCGCTTCCGACCTGCACGACGAGGTGGGCAGTTCCCTCAGCAGCATTCATCTGCTCAGCCAGATGATCAGAAACCAGCCCGAAAGCACCAAACGCTCCGAACTCTTTGAAACCATGAGCCGGAACGTCAAAGAAACCGTAGACCGCGTCACGGACATCGTGTGGGTGGTAAAGCCCGAAGAAAACGAAAAAGGAAACCTCCGCGAACGCATGGAGCGCTTCGCCTACGATATATGCATCAGCGCCGGCATTGAGCTGGAACTGGACATCAGCGACATCAAAAAAGACACCCTCACCATGGAGCAGCGCAAAAACCTCTACCTCATCTTCAAAGAGGCCGTAAATAACGCCGTAAAATATTCCGGCACCCCAAAACTGCGCGTGCAACTCACCCACACCGGCAAAGACATCCTCCTGAACGTAGAAGACCACGGCCGCGGCTTTGACCCCGCCACCGTCAAAAAAGGCAACGGCCTAACCAACATCCGCAACCGGGCAAAAGAACTAAACGCCCGCCTGGAGATTTCATCCCGCGAGGGCGAGGGCACCACCGTAAGCCTGGCCGTGAACCTTAATGGTTAATGGTTAATTATTAATGAGAGGTTTGCCTCCGTCCATTGACCATTCACCATTAAAAAAAATCCCCCTTTCTCGCTATTTCCCCACCCGAAAAAAACATTCACCTTTGTATAAAAAATACGCGTATGATAAAGGTTGCACTATTTGAAGACAACAGGCACCTGAGGGATACCTGCCGGATGCTGTTGGATGCCGCACCCGATATCACCTGCGTAGGGGCCTGGCCCGATGCGAACCGGGCCGTAGAAAACCTCAGGACTACCGAATGCGATGTGGTGCTCATGGACGTGGAAATGCCCGGAATCAGCGGTATAGAAGCCACGGCCCATATTAAGGAGCATCTGCCCAATATAAACGTAGTGATTCAGACGGTTTTTGACGATGACGACTATATCTTCCGGGCCATCTGTAACGGTGCATCCGGTTATCTCCTGAAAAACATAAGCCCGGAAAAATACCTGGATATGGTCCGGGAAGTGTACACCGGCGGCTCCCCCATGACGCCGGGCATCGCCCGCAGGGTTCTGGAACTTTTCAAAACCGGGTACCAGCCTAAAAACGCCGCCGCTTTACGGTATAATCTTACAGAACAGGAAACAAAAGTACTCACCCTCCTGGTGGCCGGAAAAAGCTACAAAATGATCGCCGACAGCCTCATTGTATCCCTCCAGACCATCAAATCACACATCCGGAATATTTATGCCAAACTGCACGTGCACTCCAGCACGGAGGCCGTGAGTAAGGCTATACGGGACAGGATCGTAAAACTATAGTGAAAAACGGCCGCTGCTTTTAACTACTAAACGCCGCGCTCGTCATGCCCACTTCCTTCGCCTCCAGCACCGAGCTGCCACTCAGGAAGACATCCATGGCCCGGGCGGCTTCCCGCCCTTCGGATATAGCCCATACCACCAGGGATTGGCCTCGCTTGCAGTCGCCGGCGGCAAAAACGCCCTTCCGGGAGGTACGGTAATCTTCGGTCACAATATTCCCGCGGGCATCCAGCTTCAGGTCCAGGTCTTCTACCAGGCCGCCGACCTGCGGGCTGGAAAAGCCAATGGCCAGGAGGGCGATATCCGCCTCCACCAGGCGTTCACTGGCCGGGTTTTCAATCAGCAGCCGCTTGCCGTTTTCAAACTTCCAGGAAACCTCCACCAGCCGCAGGGCCTTCAGGTTCCCGTTTTCATCGCCGATAAATTCTTTGGTATTCACACTCCAGAGCCGCTCGCAGCCTTCCTCGTGCGAGGTAGACGTACGCAGTTTGTGCTCATACATGGGCCAGGGCGTGTTAGCATCCCTTTCCGTGGGCGGCAGCAGGCCGTAAGCGATCTGTGTGATGCGCTCCGCCCCCTGGCGGTTAGCGGTACCCACACAGTCAGAACCGGTGTCGCCCCCGCCTATCACAAATACCTTCTTGCCGGTAGCCCGGATATCCTCCTTCTCATACGCTTCACCGGCATGATTCCGGGCCAGGTCCAGGCCGTCATAGCCCTCTTCCAGCGCTACGCGCTTATTCTGCTGCGTCAGGTAATCCATGGCAAAATGAACGCCGTTCAGCCCTTTCCCCTCCACTTCCAGCGTGCGGGGAAGCGTGGAACCGATGGCCAGCAGCACGGCATCATAATCTTCCTGCAGCTGGGCAGCAGAAATATCCGTGCCCACATTAACCCCCGTACGGAAGATCACGCCTTCCTCTTCCATCAGCTTCAGCCGCCGGTCTATCACCTGCTTCTCCAGCTTGAAATCCGGTATCCCGTAGCGCAGCAGCCCGCCTACCTGGTCGGCCCGTTCAAAGACCGTGACCCGGTAACCGGCTTTATTGAGCTGGGAAGCCGCCGCCAGCCCGGCAGGGCCGGAGCCGATCACCGCTACCTTTTTATCGTTTCGCTTCTTCGGCGGATGGGCGGTCACCCAGCCGTTTTCGAACGCCTTTTCAATGATTGACTTTTCAATGTACTCGATGGCCACCGGGTTTTTATTGATCCCCAGCACGCAGGCCGACTCGCAGGGAGCCGGGCAGATCCGCCCCGTAAACTCGGGGAAGTTATTCGTAGAATCCAGGATCTCAAAGGCGTACTTCCAGTTACCTTCGTAAATGGCATCGTTAAAATCCGGGATGTTATTACCCAACGGGCAGCCGCTGTGGCAAAACGGCACCCCGCAGTCCATGCAGCGGGTGGCCTGCTCCGAAGTTTGTTTTTCACTGTACTTCTGCTCCACCTCCCGGTAATCTTTCCGGCGCTCTTCAATGCCCCTTTTCAGGGCGGCTTGTCTTTCAAACTCTAAAAATCCACTTGGCTTTCCCATATCTGTCAGGCCGCTAAAATTTCTTTTTCCATCAATATCTTCTTGTAATCGCGCGGGAATACTTTTACAAACTTCTCCCGCTCCAGGCTCCAGTTTTCCAGGATGGCCTGCGCCACATCACTGCCCGTGCTCTCCAGGTGCCGGGTGATCAGGTCCTTCAGCGTTTCCACATCCTCATCGGTCAGGTCATCCAGGTCCACCATTTCCGGGTTACATTTTCCTGCAAACGACCCGCTCGCATCATACACGTAAGCGATTCCACCGCTCATGCCCGCCGCAAAATTCCGGCCGGTTTCCCCCAGGATCACCGCTATTCCTCCCGTCATGTATTCGCAGCCGTGGTCACCGATGCCTTCTACCACCACTTTGGCCCCGGAATTACGCACGCAGAAGCGCTCACCGGCCATTCCGCGGATAAAAGCCTCACCGGAAGTAGCGCCGTAGAAGGATACGTTTCCTACCGCCATGTTTTCAGAGGCCCGGAAAGTGGCTTTCCGTGACGGGTACACCACCAGCTCGGCGCCGCAGAGGCCCTTGCCGAAATAATCATTGGCATCGCCTTCCAGCTCAAAGCGGATCCCGCGGGTGGAAAACGCCCCGAACGACTGCCCCGCCGTGCCGTAAAACTTATAACGGATAGTGCCAGGCGCCAGGCCTTTGCCCTGGTAGCGCTTCGATATCTCGTTAGAAAGCATGGCGCCTATGGAGCGGTTCAGGTTGTTGATGGTATATTCACCGGTCACCGGAGTCCGATTTTCCAGCGCCGGCTCCGCATCGCGGATCAGCGTGCGGTCCAGCACGCCGTCTATGCCGTGATCCTGCTCTTCCTGCTTGTACAGCGCCACATCCATTTCTTCGCGGTACAGGATTCCTGACAGATCCAGGTGCTTCAGCTTCCAGTGGTCGGCCCGGCTGCGCGGCGCCAGGTACTGGCTTTGTCCCACCATCTCATTAATGGTCCGGAAGCCCAGTTCCGCCATGATCTCACGTACCTCCATGGCCAGGTAGGTAAACATATTCACCACATGCTCCGGCTGGCCGGAAAACAGGGCGCGTAATTCTTTATTCTGGGTAGCTACCCCCACCGGGCAGGTATTCAGGTGGCACTTCCGCATCATGATGCAGCCCACCGTCACCAGCGCCGCCGTGGCCACACCGTATTCTTCTGCCCCCAGCAGAGTGGCGATCACGATATCCCGCCCCGTACGGATCTGCCCGTCGGTCTGCACCGCTATCCGGCCCCGCAGTTTATTCCTGACCAGGGTCTGGTGGGTTTCCGCCAGGCCCAGCTCCCACGGCAGGCCCGCATGGCGGATAGAAGACAGGGGGCTGGCTCCCGTACCGCCGTCATAACCGGCTATCAGCACGGCATCGGCGTGGGCTTTGGCCACCCCTGAAGCTACCGTTCCCACACCGGCTTCAGACACCAGTTTCACGGATATCCGCGCCTTGCGGTTAGCATTTTTCAGGTCAAAGATTAGCTGGGCCAGGTCTTCTATCGAATAAATATCGTGGTGCGGCGGCGGCGAGATCAGTCCCACGCCGGGGGTACTGTGACGTACACGGCCTATCCACTCGTCCACCTTGTGGCCGGGCAGCTGTCCGCCCTCACCGGGCTTGGCACCCTGGGCCAGCTTGATCTGGAGTTCATCGGCATTGCTGAGGTAATACGAGGTCACCCCGAAGCGCCCCGAAGCCACCTGCTTCACCCGCGAGTTCATGTTATCGCCGTTCGGCAGCAGGGTGTAGCGGGCCTCGTCTTCGCCGCCTTCGCCGGAATTAGACATCCCGCCTATCCGGTTCATGGCAATGGCCAGCGTGGTGTGCGCCTCCCAGGAAATAGACCCGAAAGACATGGCCCCGGTAGCAAAACGCCGCATGATATTTTCCACGGGCTCCACCTCTTCCAGCGGAATGGGTTTGGCCCCTTTGAATTTCAGCAGGCTGCGAAGGGTCATGGTCTTATCCGCCTGCTCATTCATTACTTTGGTATACTTCTTAAAAATCTCGTAGCCGCGTTTCGGGTCAGAAACCCCTACCCGGGTGGACTGCTGCAGCAAGTGGATGGTATCCGGGTTAAACAGGTGCTTTTCGCCCCGCTGCTTCCACTGGTACACCCCGCCCACTTCCAGCTTTTTCACACTCGGTACTTTCGGGAAGGCCACCGCGTGCCGGATCAGGCACTCGCGAGCGATCTCCTCAATCCCCAGTCCGCCGATCCGTGAGACCGTCCCCGTAAAGAAGCGGTCTACTAACGGTTTCCCTAAACCGATGCACTCAAAAATCTGGGCGCCGCGGTAAGAGGCCAGCGTGGATATCCCCATCTTGGAGAAAATCTTCAGCAGCTCCTTGTTCACGGCTTTGATATAGTTTTTATACAGCTGCTCATCACTTAACCCGCCGCTGATCATATGGGTCCGGTTCATGCTGGAGAGGGTTTCAAAGGCGATATACGGACAGATCCCGGAAGCCCCGTAACCAATCAGCGTGGCAAAATGGTGGGTCTCCCAGATGTCGCCGCTCTCCACCAGCAGGCCGATCTTGCCCCGCAGGCCCTTGCGGATCAGGTGATGATGCACCGCCGAAACCGCCAGAAGCGACGGGATAGGCGCATGGTCCGAATCGATGGCCCGGTCAGAGAGAATAATGATCTCAAAGCCGTCATAAATAGCATCCACGGCATAACGACAGATCCGCTCCAGGGCAAACTCCAGCGCCCGGGCCGGATCGGGGCTATCCACGTTAAAATACGTATTGATGGTTTTGGCCTGGAAGCCCTCGTAATCCACAAAACGAAGCTTATCAAACTGCTTGATGGTCAGCACCGGCTGGTTCAGCTGGACCTGGCGGCAGTGCTTCGGCGACTCCGACAGGATATTTTCCGAAGCGCCCACAAAGGAGATCAGCGACATGATAGACCGCTCCCGGATGGAATCAATGGGCGGGTTAGTTACCTGGGCAAAAAGCTGCTTAAAATAATAGGAAATATGCTGGCTCTGGTTAGACAGCACCGCCAGCGGGATATCAATACCCATGGAGCCGATGGCCTCCGCGCCGGACGCCGCCATGGGCGCCAGGATCAGCCTCAGGTCTTCGGAGGTCATACCGCCCGAGATCTGTCGCTTCAGCAGGCCTTCCTCGCTATACTGGGTATAGGGCCGGATAGACTCCGGCAGGTCCTGGATCATGATCTTATGCTCATCCAGCCACTGCTGGTAAGGCTGCCGGCTGCAGATATCCGCTTTCAGCTCCTCATCCGGGATGATGCGCCCCTGCTCCATATCCACCACAAACATCTTCCCGGGCTGCAGGCGGCCCTTGTACAGCACCTGCGCCGGATCAATGTCCAGCACGCCGGCTTCCGACGCCATCACCACGGTATCATCTTTCAGAACCCAGTAGCGTGAAGGCCGGAGACCGTTCCGGTCCAGGGTGGCGCCTACGATCTTGCCATCGGTAAACGAGATGGAGGCGGGGCCGTCCCACGGTTCGATCACCGACGAATGAAACTCATAAAAAGCCCGCCTCACCGGATCCATATCCGGGTTTTCCTCCCAGGCCTCCGGGATCAGCATCATCATCACATGCGGCAGCGAGCGGCCCGAAAGGTGCAGCAGCTCAATGGCGTTATCCAGGTGAGCCGAGTCGGAATTGCCCTTATGGCAGATCGGCAGGATCATCTGCATCTCCTTATCCGTAAAAAACTCCGAATAAAAAGAAGCCTCCCCGGCCCGGATCCAGTTTACATTGCCTTTTACGGTATTGATCTCGCCGTTATGGGCAATATACCGGAAAGGCTGGGCCAGTTTCCAGGAAGGAAATGTATTGGTAGAAAAACGGGAGTGTACAATGGCAAAAGCCGAGATCACGTCTTTCCGGGTGATATCCGGGAAATAATACTTCAGCTGATCGGTGGTCAGCTGGCCTTTATATGAAATGGTCTTGGTAGACAGCGAGCTGTAATAAAAGCTATCTTCCGAACCGGCCACCGATTCATGGATCAGCTTAGTGGTGATCTGGCGCAGCACGTAGAGCTTCCGCTCAAAAGTGATGGTGTCTACGTCCGTCAGCTTCAGGAAAAGCTGCTCCACCCAGGGTTCCACGGAGAGAGAGCCCTGCCCCAGGGTTTCATTGCGGGTGGGTACCTTGCGGTAACCCAGCAGCTCAAAGCCCAGTTTCTCCACCTTCCGGTTAATGATCTCCTTGCACTCCCGCCTTTGGTTTTCATCGTAAGGAAAAAAGATCATGCCCACGGCGTACTCGCCGTACTTCGGCAGCCGGAAACCCAGCTCCAGGCACTCGTCGTAAAGAAATTCATGGGGAATCTGGAGTAAAATCCCGGCGCCGTCACCGGTATTCGGGTCACAGCCGCAGGCGCCCCGGTGGTCCATCCGCTCCAGCATGGTAATGGCATCGGCCACGATCTGGTGCGATTTTCCGCCTTTTAAATGCGCCCTGAAGCCGATACCACATGCATCATGCTCAAAATCAGGTAAATACAATCCTTTATTTGCTTCCATAGTCTTCTGAAACTGCCACTATATTCTAAAAAGGATATAAGATATCAGAAAAATACAATTGGCTGATATAAAATATACCCACAATGCAATTTATCAGACTTTTATTTCGAAACAATACACCTAATCCATATTTTCTACTGAAAATGCGTATTTTATTTTTTAAATTATAATTTCTATAAAAATTATCCTAAACCCGTTTTGAATCTGAATAATATTCGGCCTTATTGGCAATAATATTCATATATTCACTCATGAAACTAAACAAACATATAACATTTTCAGTATTTTTCCGAATATTCTTTAGTATTAGGATTTTCAGACGGCTTTAAATTAAACCGTGTACAGGCAGCAGCGCTTGGGCGGGTATATCAGCCGGTTTATTTGTCCCGGATATACCAGAATGTCATCTCCTTTTTACTGTCGATCAGCTCCAGGCCCAGCTTATCCAGCTCCTTATAAATATTATTCCGGTCTTCCAGGTAATACGGAACATCAAAATTATACGTACCGGTCAGGCCCGTTTCATCAAAAACCGTTTTACCCACCAGTTTATTGAAATTCAAAAGCTCCACCAAAGCCTCTATGCCTGCATTTTCGGCTTTAAGTCCTTTTCCGCTGAGGCCGTAATAGATATTCTTCTCTTTGCCCGTGTCGGCCAGGGCAAACTCCACCCCCGCTTTCTTCCGGAGCAATTTCACATTGGCCAGCCTCTTTTCCCACTCCACTTTGTAAGGAAAATACAGGTTCAGGTAATATTGTAAAATATCAAACCGCTTCTCTCCCAAGGCTTCCGGCAGGATCAGGTCAATGCTGTACAGGTTAGCCTCGTTCCATTCAAACTTAGAAGGGTCTTTTACCTCCACCGTGGTTTTCTCAATGGCCGGTATCTGCCAGGCTATTTCGTAAATGCTCCTCAGACCCAGGTTAGACATTAATATCCGCCGGTTCTCATACAGGGTTTTCCGGTAGCTGGTGTTGGATAACGAACTGTTCCCCGGGATAAACCGGTTCACCACAAATAAAAACTCGGAACTTCCGTCGCCCATCAGGAGCCGGACCGGATCAAAGTCCATGGCCTCTTTTTTCACCTCCAGGTTTACCGTCTTCTGGTTTAACAGCTCCCGGATCAGTTCCGGAGTAATTTTTTCCGGGAAAGTAATGGCGGCCACTTTCCCGTTTTTCCCGATGACCACCGTATGCGGGATCACCCGGTGGGGAAAATAATCTTTCAGGGCATAGGCCGTATCCCGTACAATGGGCAGGCCGAGCGGCCGTTTGGTAAGAAACCGGTCGATCCGGCTCCTGGAATCCGACTGGTTCACGGTAAATACCTTTATCTCCTCCGGAAACTCCTTTTGTAAGCCCTCTATGTGGGGCAGCGACTGGATACACGGCCCGCACCATGTAGCCCAAAAGTCCAGGATCACGATTTTTGATTCGTAATCTCCCACTTTAGCCGAAACGTTTTCAGCATTAATAATGCCGTTAAGCGGGACCTGCCGGGCATCATCTCCTACCTGAAGGCCGGATTGTGCGTAGCATACATTAACAAGAAAGAAAAAGGCAAAAAACAGGGTTCTCATACGTATAAGGTGAATGCTGAGTAAATAGTATTAATAACCGGGAATATCTCTAATGGTTACATCATAACGCACCTTAAAAGCCCCGTCTTATCAATAGTACCGGAAAATTTAACGAAATTGCTACCCGGAATTTAAGATTACTGATGAAAAACGTTAAAATAGGTACCGTACAAACCACCTGTTCTGCCGATATCCATGAAAACCGGGCCAAAGCAGTGGAAAAAATCCGGGAAGCGGCTGCACAAGGGGCCCAGATCGTATGCCTGCAGGAGCTGTTCACCTCTCTCTACTTCTGTGACGTGGAAGACCACGATAACTTTAAGCTGGGCGAAAGCATCCCAGGCCCCACTACCGATATCCTCCAGCCCCTGGCGAAAGAACTGGGCGTAGTGATCATCGCATCGCTTTTCGAAAAAAGAGCCCAGGGACTCTACCACAATACCACCGCCGTCATGGACGCCGACGGCACCTACCTGGGCAAATACCGGAAAATGCATATCCCGGACGACCCGGGCTATTACGAGAAATTCTACTTCACGCCCGGCGACCTGGGTTATAAGATATTCGAAACGCGTTTTGCCCGCATCGGCGTGCTCATCTGCTGGGATCAGTGGTACCCCGAAGCCGCCCGCATCACCTCGCTCATGGGCGCCGAGATCCTCTTCTACCCCACGGCCATCGGCTGGGATCTGGATGAAAAAGATCCGGTCATTAACCGGGAGCAGCATGACGCCTGGGAAACCATACAGCGCAGCCACGCCGTAGCTAACGGCCTCTACGTGGTATCGGTTAACCGGGTGGGCACGGAGGCCAACCAGCAGTTCTGGGGCGGTTCTTTTGTGGCTAACCCCCACGGCAGGCTGCTTTACAAAGCCTCCCACGACCGGGAAGAAGTGCACGTGCAGGAAATAGACCTGGACAAAACCGAATATTACCGCACCACCTGGCCTTACCTGCGCGACAGGCGGATAGACTCGTATACCCCCATCACAAAACGGTTTATCGATGGCGACTGAAACAAACAAAGGGATGATCCGGCTACTCACGAATGAGGCAGAGTGCGTATTGCCGGTTGAAATAAACAAAAGGACGACTACCTCCCTCTCCGTTATGCTAAAATGCGCCTTACTCCTGCTCCTCCTGGACCCGGTTCCGGCCTTCTCCCAAACCCGCCTGGTGGTTTTAGGAACGGTACAGGATGCTGGCTACCCACACATCGGCTGCGAAAAGGAATGCTGTAAAAATCAATGGAACAGCACCGCCCCCAGGCGGCTGGTATCCTGTGTAGGCGTAACGGAAGCCGGCCGGTCCTGGCTGTTTGATGCCACTCCTGACATGCCCGCCCAGATAAAAGCCCTCCTCACCGCTGCCGGAAACCCCGCCCGACGCTTACCGGAAGGCATTTTCCTTACCCATGCTCACATAGGCCACTATACCGGCCTGATGTACCTGGGCCGCGAAGCCGCCGGCGCCCATAAAACCCCGGCCTACACCATGCCCCGGCTCAAAACTTTCCTGGAAAGTAACGGCCCCTGGGAGCAGCTGGTAAAACTGGATAACATAGCCCTCCGCGAAATGCAGGAAGAAAAACCGGTGGCCCTCACCCCCACCCTGCAGGTAAGCCCCATCCGGGTTCCCCACCGCGATGAATACTCTGAAACCGTGGGTTTCATCATCCAGGGCCCTACCAAAAAGGCGCTTTTCCTGCCCGACATAGACAAATGGAACCACTGGAACAAAAAACTGGAAGACATCCTGGCGCAGGTAGACTACGCCCTGGTAGACGCCACCTTCTTTAAAAACGGCGAGATCCCCGGCCGCGACATGTCCGAGATCCCCCACCCGTTTGTGGAAGAAACCATGGCTCTCCTCCAAAACCTGCCCCCCGCCGAAAAAGCCAAGGTATACTTCATTCACCTGAACCACACCAACCCCCTCCTTAACCCCGCCAGCCCGGCCTACCGTGAAGTACTTCAGGCCGGCTTTCATGTGGCGGAAGAGGGGATGGTGCTGGAGTTATAAGGGAAAGAATATATGGCTTAAAAAGAAGAAATGATGAGTCCCGGTATTTGGCATATCGAAGCAGCCTGTGTCGTCTGTACGGTCTACTACTGCCCCAACGCCTACTGGTCAAAAAAGAAATTCCGCAAATTGACTATGAACACATAATCCCATCTGATGTCCATATAAATGGTACAATAAATGGTCTTTTTATGAACCGCCAAGAGGCTATCCGGTTTATGTAGAACGGAGAGTTGAACAGTATTATGGTAGAAATTAAATGGTTGATTTGTACCGTTTAATAAAAATATCCTGAAATGTACTTTCATAAATTTGCATTGTTCCATTTTTTTTTCCAAGATTTACAATACATGCATGTAGCAGGAGATATTCAGACAGCTGCTTAAAAATCACGGTAATGAATAAACCAATTTAAATTTAAAAATCATGAAATCTTTTTTTGTAGTATTCTTCTCATTAATTTCATTTGGGGTATTTGCCAACGAAGGTTTGGCTAAAAAATCTCAACAAATGGTATCTGATGAGCTCCCTTTAATCAGTAATGGTGAAATAATTTCTGATGAAGTTATCAAAAAAATACAAGCTCATCTATCCCAAGAGAATAACCCTTCCTCTCAAATTATGGTAAGGGAATGTTTCATTGGATCCGGCTCTGTAAGTTGCGCCCCCCCATGTTCTTCCGGCTCGATCAATATCGCGACACTACCTGAAGAGTCGATGGGCAGCGCACTAAGCCAACTTTTAGGTATTAGCAGCTCCTTATGCCCAGGCTGCAATTATAGTATTTCATCAGTTGGAATGAATCCTAGTGATTGTTTAGAATATTAGTAAGACGCATTTATTAAAGAACAACCATTTATTTTTCAGTGGTTGTTCTTTCTTAATATTAAATATCCTATAATATGTTATATGCTCTAAATATTAATTTCCTCATAAAATGTATAGGGGGATTATTTTTCTTTTACCTGATTAGCGCTCCTAGAGAAGTCTTTAAAGGAGAAAAGGATAATGTTCTCATTGTCTCTTACACATTAGATATAAAAAAGATGAAAAACAGTAGCAAGAGATCAAAAGAGGCTGTTAAATTGTTTATTTCACCAAAAGAATCCGTTTTCATCGATAATAAATTATTACTTAAAAATATTGCGTTGGAAAAAGCCATATCACCCCAGGAAAGGGCAAGCGAATTAAGTATGATCGGACTTCCATGGTTTAAATGCACTATTGTAAAGAATTTCGAGGAAAGAAATACTACGGTTATAGAAGAACATCTGCAAAAACAGTATAATGCATACCGGCGCGCCTCTATGAACCCCCAAAACTGGAACATTATCAGCAACGGAGACAGTATCATTAGCGGAATGCAGTGCTTCAAAGCAGAATGCCAATTTGGTGAAAGAGAATGGATAGCCTGGTTTACCCCGGAAATACCTGTTTCTGATGGCCCTTATAAGTTTGCCGGGCTTCCCGGGTTGATTCTTAGAATAGTATCTAAAGAAGGGGACTATATTTTTCATATTTCCGGCCTGGAACGCCAATTGCCGGAGAAACTCCTACACATCCCCCCTAACTACCATCTGATTGATGAAGAAAGATTTAAAGAGATTCAGCAAAGGATAAGAGATAACCCATTTGAACAAATGGAAAGTAATGGAGGTGCAATTGTGGGTGATATAAGAATAAGTGGCAAATCTATGACAAAAGAGGAATTAATGCTTTTCATAAAGAAAGAACAGCGTGATTATAACTATATCGAATGATATAGAAAAATTATATGTAGCGCTATCCGCCAAGGAAAAAGATGGTTAAAATTCATTAATTGTTTAACTTTTAGAGTTTCTCTTAAATAGTTGAGACTGAAATAGATATTCCGGAATAGTTATACTATCATGAAGTCTTTTATCCAAATAATACTTTGGGCTACCTTTTTGCTTTGTTGGAAATTCAGCTTCGCCCAGACCCTCATAGAAGGAACCGTGCGGGATACCGATCAGAAACCCCTGCCCTCCGCAAACATCACCGCCAAAGCAGAAGGCCGGATCCTGGCCTTCGCCATCACTAAAGCCGACGGCTCTTACCTGCTGAAGGTGACGGCAGCGGCCGACAGCCTCCTGCTCACCGTCAGTAAAATGGGCTATACTAACCAGGAATACTTGCTCCCTAATCGAAACCAACAACTGAACTTTACGCTTCAGAAAGGGGATTTCGCGCTGAAAGAAGTGAAAGTGGAAGCGCCGCCCATCCGGCGGCGTGGCGACACCCTCTCCTATAACGTGGAAAAATTTCAGTCGGCGGCTGACCGTACCATCGGTGATGTGATTAAAAAACTACCCGGCATAGACGTGGATCCCGACGGCAAGATCTTATACCAGGGCAAACCCATCAATCGCTACTATGTGGAAAACATGAACCTCCTGGATGGCCGCTACGGCCTGGTGAACGAGAACCTGCCCCACGGCAAAGTGGCCACGGTGGAAATTTTTGAAAATCACCAGCCCATCCGGGCGCTGGACAGCCTCCAGCCTTCGGAACGGGCAGCCATTAATATCCGGCTGAAAAATAAGGTCACTAAAACCGGGAATTTCCAGTACGGCGCCGGCTTGACGCCTTTTCTCTGGAACGTGAATGCCACGCCCATTGTCTTTGTGCCCGACTTCCAGTTCCTGGCCTCCGCCCGATCCAATAACACCGGTGAAAATCTCTTTCCCCTGTTTTTCGATATGTTTCAGAACGAGCTGTTTTCCAAAGAAAACTGGCTGACCGTGTCTTCACCCGTCCCGCCGGGCTTCGCTTCGAAGCGCTGGATGGATAACCGCTCGCACGCCCTCTCCCTGAATGTACTAAAAAAAACACCCCGCTCCCTGGAAGTGAAGCTGAACACCTCCCTTATCCTGGATCAGCAAAAACGTGCCGGAACCAGCTCCACCACCTATTTCCTGGGCGATGAAACCGTACACTTTACCGAAGATATTCACAGCCGCTTCCGGACTAACCAGCTTTCCGGCACCCTGGAACTGATTAAAAATGCCCCGAAAACCTACTTTACCAATAAGCTCATCGTGGAAAAAGAATGGCGGGCCGACCAGGGGCAGAACGAACGCCTCACCCGCCTCTACCGCCAGGAAAACACTACCGGGAATCTCCGCATAAGCAATAACTTCCACCGGATATTTACCCGGACCCATAAAACCTATAACTTCTATTCGCTTACTTCCTATGTGCAGAATCTCCAGGCCTTGTCTGTAAAGCTTACCGATACGGATAGCCTGGCGAACCCGCAGCAGGATTTTTCCCACCGCGGTCTCAGCACCCATAACTACGCCGATTTTTCGGTAAAGCTGAAAAAACGCGTCTCGCTGTCGCTGCGGGCAGGTTCCCAGATAGCGCTTTCGCATATAAAAACCAGGCTTACCGGCCATGAGATCACCATGGATACGGTCAATAATTTTCAATGGAACACCTTTAAAACCTACGTTTCTGCAGGAATGGTCCTTACACCCGGCAAATGGTGGCTCAGCCTGAACCTGCCCCTGGCCCATTATTATATTCTCTATGCTCCGCAGGAACGCAGCCAAACCTTCAGCCGCCTGGTGCCGGAACCCGTACTGAATGCGCGGCTGAGAAGTACCCCTAACCTGGAATTTACCGGTAATATCCGGTACAATAACACCCTGGCGCGGCTGGGCGATATGTACCCGGGAAGCATCATGCGAAACTACCTTAGCGTGGTCAGTAAAAATGCAGGGTTCACGGATAACCACCAGCTCTCGGCAGGAACAGGTGCTAATTACAATAACGTGGTGGCCGGCCTGAGCATGAGTATCCAGCTAAACACTACCCGGAATACCCTGAACCAGCTTCCCCAAAACCACATCCTTCCCGACGGCTCCGGCGAAGTGCAGTACACCGCCCAAAGAAACGTCACCCGCATGCATTTCGGGAGTGTCCGGGCGGCCCAATACTTCTTTGGAGTTAAATCCCTAGTTTCGGCGGGGCTGAGCGTCTCCTCATTTACCGGCCGGCAATCGGTTAACGGCACCCTCGGTACTTACACTAACCGTACCCTGACACCCCACGCCCGGGTAAGCGTTAACCGCTTCAGGCGACTGGAATTGAGCTATGCCACCCAGTATGCTGTATCGCAGGTAAGCGGAAACCCGGAAAACATAAGACAGTTTCAGCAGCAGGTGGGCATAGCCGTGAGTGCCCTGAAAAATACGGTGATCCTGCTGAGCGCAGAACATCACCGCATCCGGAAGACCGACTATTTTTTCAGTGACCTGACCTTTCGATACACTATCCCTAAGATCAAACAGGACTTTGAGGTGGGGGTGATTAACCTCCTGGACCAGGATACCTTCCGGAATATTTACCTGAATAACTACCTGATGCAGGAAACTGTATTTCAACTGAGACCGCGGCAGTTCCTGATCCGGGGAAGCTTCCGGCTGTAAACCCGGCAGCTTTACAGGTATCCCGCCGGGGAAAGTTTAACCTACCGGAAACGCGGCCAGCTGCATCATTTCACCGTAAACCGTACCCCCAGGAATCCTCTTATCCCCTGGTTAGAGGCATATACATACGACGGATCAAACGTCAGCCCGTAAGGGTTATTCTCATTCACCACCGGGGTATTATTGGCATCAAATACCACCTGCTTATCAAAGGGGTCCTGCGGCCGGGCTATCAGGAAGGGTACGCTCTTAGCCGGGGTCCAGTTCAGGAGGTTTTTCACCCCTCCGTAGATCTCCCACCGGTCATTAAACGTTTTCACCACCTGGATATTCTGAATGCTCCACACCGGTGAATACTCCGGCCGGGGATCAGTAGGCCCTAACAGGGGCAGGCGCATGGGACCGTAGACGTTCCCGGTGTAGTCTATGCTGATCTTCGGCTTCGGAAACGTGTAGCCTATGCTCCAGGTGCCCGTAAAACGCTCGGCAAACATCTGCCTTTCCTTCTTACCACCGGCTTCGGTATTATACACATCCAGGAGGGTACCGCCCAGTAAGAACTTCAGGCCGCTGGCAAAAGCCAGGTCGGCATTCAGCGATACTCCCCGGGACACCGCGTAACCGTCCAGGTTAGCGTAAATAATGCGGTTAGGGTCGGTATCATAATCGGGAATGATCTTATTCGTAAAATAGGTATAGAAAGCCGTACCGTCAAAATTCAGGAAAGTGCCGCTTTTCAGGTAAAACTTCTTCACCAGGTTAGCATTTACATTCCAGGAAGTTTCGGGCTTCAGGTCTTCCAGGAACACCACCTGCCGTGCCCCGGTAAGGGCCGCATGGTCTTCGGTAAATACATTGGCCACCCGGAAGCCGTTTCCTCCGCCCAGCCGGAATACCGTAGTGCGGTCATCCGAGCTCCATTTATAATTCACCCGGGGCGAGAAAATACTTCCGTGCACCGAATTGTAATCATAACGGGCACCCAGCATAACCGTGTGGTTAGTGTTCAACCGGATCTCATCCTGGAGAAAAACGCCCGGCAGATACGTGTGGTTAGGCCGGTTCCGGCCGTTAACAAAAGTGGCCGGGGTGTTATCGTCATAATACGTATAGCGATACGCCAGGCCGGCCAGCAGGTCATGCGCCTTCACCCGGTGGCCCCAGGTCAGCTGCCCGAAATAAATGTTCTGGTTAGCCAGGTAAGGCGTGTGGCCGTATACGCTGTTCTGATCGTGCCAGTTGGCGCTGAACATAAAATTCAGCTTCGATGACAGCCGGTAATTGCCGAATGCCTCCCAGCGTTTCGTATAAATGCTTTCGCCATATACCTGGTCGCCGCCCCGGTAGGAGCGGTTCCAGTTCATTTCGCCGCCCCAGCGGTCTTCATACATATAACGGGCAGCCAGCGACAGCGCCCGGCCTCCCTTCTGCTGAAAATCCCATTTATTAAACACCGATATCCGGTTCTGCAGCGTCAGATCGGTGAAATTATCCTTATTCTTATCCACCGGGTTCTGGAAATTGAAATAATTTACCCCCAGCAGCGACCGGGTCTTCTCCCCTACGCTGAACTTGCCGGCCAGGTCAGTGCTTACCTCGCCCCAGGTAGTGGCAAAAGCATCGGCCGAAAACACCGGGGCTTTCTGGGGCGTTTTGGTGATAATATTGATCAGTCCGCCCACGGCCTCGCTCCCGTAAAGCGTGGAAGCCGGCCCCTTTACCACCTCCATCCTGTCTATCAGGGCCTGCGGAATGCCGCTTAGGCCGTAAACCGTAGACAGCCCGCTTACTATAGGCATCCCATCTATCAGGACCATGGTGTAGGGCCCTTCCAGGCCGTTAATGTGGATATCACCCGTATTGCATACATTGCAGTTTACCTGCGGCCGTACGCCGTTAACCGTTTGCAGGGCATCAAAAATAGAAGGCGTAGGGTTTGCCTTAAAAAACCGGGCCGAAAAAACCTCTACCGGCACCGGGCTTTCCAGGCGGGAAACCTCTTTCATGGTACCGCTGACCACCACCTCATGCAGCGAGTTATCCGTAGGCAGTAAAGCGATATCCGCCAGGGTATTCCGGCCGGCTTTTACGTCAGTTCCCACTGCCGTACGGTTATAGCCTATCAGGCTTACATCAATGGTCTGCCGGCCCACGGGAACATTAGCCAGGATAAATGCACCCGTAGAATCCGTCACCGCACCTATATTTTTACCTCTTACCGTTACCGTGGCAGACTCCAGGGGCTTGTTCCCTGAAAGCACCTGACCGGCTATGCTCCCCGTTTGAGCATGCACCCCTATACCCACTAACCCTATTATAAATGTCAATATATACCTCATATTCCTTTCGATTATAGGGCAAAAATATAAATGTTAGATTAAACTAACAAATATATTTCAATATTCTTATTGAAACTCCTCCCCGGCCAACAGGCTGTTTACCATGGCCCCGGTTATGTTCCCGGTAGCTACGGCCTGGGCTACCGAGCGCATCGGGCTGGCACTGTCTCCGCAGGCAAAAACACCGGTCACATTGGTTTTCTGAAACATATCCGTTTTAAGCAGCCCCTGCTCCGTCAGTTCACAGCCCAGCATGTCAGGTATCCGGCAATGCTGCTCAAACGCCGGCCGGGCATAAACGGCCTCCAGCGGAAAAACCGAGTTATCGCTGAACACTACCTGCCGGATCCTGCCGTTTTCCTGGTCGAAATACGCAATCTCCTTTTCAATGACAGGGATCCCGTGCCGGCTTAGCTTAGCCGCCTGCTCATCACTAAAGGCGGCCTGCCCGTTCGTAAAAATAGCCAGATCCGGGGTCAGGTTTCGGACCAGCTGGGCATAGTGCACAGCAAAATCCCCGTTCGCCAAGATGCCGGTCCGGACATTCTTCACCTCATACCCGTGACAATACGGGCAATGGATCACTGAGATCCCCCAGCACTCCGCAAAACCCTTTATATCAGGCAGAATGTCTTTTATCCCGGTAGCAAAAATAAGCTTTTTCGCCCCAAACTCTTCCCTGGTTTCCGTAGTGATCATAAAACCACTCTCTACTGCCTTCCCGCTCACTGCCAGGCCTTCCTGCCACTGCACCGTAGGATAATTCAGCACCTGTGCCCGGGCCTTTTCAGCGATCACCGCCGGTTTTTCTCCATCGTGCGTAATAAAATTATGCGAATGCGGCGTGAAGCGGTTGCAGGGCTTCCCGCTGTCAATGATCAGCGTATTCCGCAAGGAACGGCCCAGAGCCATCCCGGCCGAAAGCCCCGCATAACTTCCGCCTATAATGATTACATCAAAATCTTTTTTGTTCTTCATTGGTATAAAATTTAAGCTTTCAGCTGCAAACCACTTATTCATAGGCAAGCGGGCGGATCGCCGCTCCGCTCAATTTCCGAAAGGGATTCGCCACCCGGCTGAAGGCGCATAGCCATTTCACGGGTATAAAATTACACTGTCAGCCTTCAGCACCCCTTACATATTCTTCGGAAAAGGATCGCTGAAAATCTCTTTCCGGTTAAATGCTTCTGTTTCCTCTCCATTCAGCAGGCACTCCTGTAAATCACCGATCATCTTCTCCTTATCCATATCCTGCCCGATAAACACCAGCTCATTCATGCGGTCGCCCCACTGCCGGCTCCACCGGCTCTCTATCAGCCCCCGGTTATTCACAAAAGACGCATAGCGGATCCGCTCCTGGTACGGCATACTGCACCACCACACGCCCGCCGGCTCCAGCCGGGAAGAGCCCCCGGCCTGGGAAAAATTAAGGGCGTCATCCGGGCGCGAAGCCAGCCAGAAAAGGCCTTTGGCCCGGATAACCCCTTCGGGATAATCCTCATTCAGGTATTTCCAGAAACGCCCGGGATGAAAGGGCCGCCGGTCACGGAACACAAAAGAGCTGATCCCGTACTCCTCCGTTTCCGGTGTATGACTTTCCGCCTCCAGTTCCTTCTGCCACCCTGCCGCATACTGCGCTTCCTCGAAATCAAAAAGGTGCGTATTCAGCATTTCCCCTACCGGCACTTTCCCGAAAATAGCAGGAATGATTTTAGCGCCGGGATTCAACTTACAGAGAGAAGCTTTCAGGAGACCCAGGGTGTGGGCATCCACCAGGTCAGCTTTATTCAGGATGATCACATTAGCAAACTCGATCTGGTCCGTCAGCAGGTTCACTATGGTGCGCCCGTCGCCCTCCATATCCGTCAGATCGCGGTCGCTCAGCAACTCATTGGTCCCGAAATCATTGAAAAAATTATAGCAGTCCACTACCGTCACCATGGTATCAATATAACTGAACCGCGAGAGGTCTATGCCGCTCTGCTCATCCACATAAGAGAACGTCTGGGCCACGGGTATGGGCTCGCTGATACCCGTACTCTCTATCAGCAGGTAGTCGAACTTCCGCTCTTTCGCCAGCTTTTCCACCTCCGTCATCAGGTCTTCGCGCAGGGTGCAGCAGATGCAGCCGTTACTCATTTCTACCAGTCGCTCCTCCGTCCGCGAAAGCGTATCCTGGCTTTCCACCAGCCGGGCATCTACGTTCACTTCGCTCATGTCGTTTACAATCACCGCCACCTTCAGCCCCTCCTTATTGTGTAAAATATGGTTAAGCAGGGTAGTTTTCCCTGCGCCCAGAAAACCGCTCAGAACGGTCACCGGTAATTTGCCTGTCTGTTTCATACCTGTTCTCAAAATGCCCTTATTTGCAATAATGCTGCAAATATAAGAGGTATTTTTTATTTGCAACAATGTTGCATTTAAAACATAACAAATTAACTTGACACAGGTGAACCCGTTTTCTCATTTTTGACAAAACCCCGCTGCCTGAAAACAGAAAAGCTGCCCGGCGGATACATTTCTGTACCTTCCGGGCAGCTTACTCCTAAACCTTCTCAGGCCGGGTCCACAATCAGCTTAATGCCGTCCACCCTCCTGATCTTCACCCTTGAATTCTTTTCAATGCTCTGCTCCGCATCCGAATAAGCGATCCAGTCGGCACCGCGGTAAAAGACCTTCCCTTCACCGTGCGGCGGAATGGGCGCCGACACCTGCGCAAAATCATCCACGATCTCCTTAAACTCTTTGGCGTTCTTATTAAACACTTCCAGCAGTCGCTGCCGGAAGATCAGCAGGCTACCCATAGAAGCGATACCGAAGATCACCAGCTGGGTAGTGATATCATCTGCAAAACCCATATAAATAAAAAGTGCAGTCACCAATGCCCCTATTCCGAAAAAAATGGAGTAAAAAGATACCGAAAGGATCTCGGCGATCAGTAGGGCTACTCCCACTACAATCCAAATACTGATAGGCTCCATAATTATTTCTTGTTTTCTTGTTTAATCACATTCATTGCTGTAGCTATAACGCTCGACATATCCGCCAGATTGGCCGGCAGGATCATGGTATTATTGGTTTTAGCCAGTTTACCGAACTGCTCAATATAATCCTGGGCTACTTTCAGCTGAACCGCCGCTTCGCCCCCTTTTGCCTGGATGGCCTCCGCCACTAAGCGGATAGACTCAGCGGTAGCCTCCGCCACGGAGCGTATGGCCGATGCCTCCCCTTCAGCCTGGTTAATCTGCTGCAGCTTCTGGGCTTCCGACTCCAGTACCAGCCGGGCTTTCTCGCCTTCGGCCACGTTAATGGCAAACTGCTTCTTACCCTCTGACTCCAGGATCACCGAACGCCGCTCCCGTTCTGCCTGCATCTGTTTTTCCATGGCCTGCAGCACAGTGGCCGGCGGGGTAATGTTCTTGATCTCGTACCGCAATACCTTCACTCCCCAGCCGATAGCCGCCTCATCAATGGCCGCCACCACGGCGTGGTTGATCACCATCCGTTCCACAAAGGTCTTATCCAGGTCTATTTTACCGATTTCACTCCGCATGGTGGTCTGGGCCAGCTGGGTCACCGCAAACACGAAATCGTTAATCCCGTAAGAGGCCTGCTTGGGGTCAATCACCTGCAGGAAGATCACGCCGTCTACCCGTACCTGAACGTTATCTTTGGTGATACAGATCTGTTCATGAATGTCATAAGCCTTTTCTTTCAGGCTGTGCTTATAAGCGATCCGGTCAAAAAACGGGATAATAAAATTAATACCCGGCTGAAGCACGCCGTTAAATTTCCCCAGGCGCTCCGCAATAAAGGCGGTCTGCTGGGGCACTACTTTGACCCCCATCATTATCAGGACCACCACCAAAAACACAATAGCAAGTACAGCATACATAATATATATAAATTTAAGTGTTAGAATTCTGCTTTCTTATTACAAAAATAGATTATTTCCGGGCTTAGGCAACAAATTTCGGATGAACGTATCCTTTCAAAAGAAGACAGGCGTCCTAAACGGACAAACGGCAAAAGGTGAAACCCAAACTTGGAAAAATACCATATATCAGCCGGGTATTCCGGCAAAAAGGCCAAATAAAATCTGCCGGCACTAAAAAATAAATTATCTTTGTCGCCTAACAAAATGCATTTGAATTGAGCCAGTACCTTATCCGGAAACCCGCAGGAGAATTTAACGAACGCATAGCCTTAGCCTCATCCAAAAGTGAAAGTAACCGGGCTTTGATCATTCATGCGCTTACCGGCTTTAAAAGTAACCTGCAGAACCTTTCCACCGCGCGGGATACCCAAACCATGATCCGCCTGCTGGAATCCGAAGGCCCCACGGCTGACGTACTGGACGCCGGCACCACCATGCGTTTCCTCACGGCCTACTTCTCCGTGACGAACCAGCCCCGCATCATGACCGGTACGGCCCGGATGTGTGAGCGGCCCATCGGCCTGCTGGTGGAAGCCCTGAAAGAACTGGGTGCTGACATTGAATACCTAAACCGAGAAGGCTACCCGCCCCTACAGATCAAGGGTTTCGGCCCGCAAAAAACAGACCGCATAAAGATTCGCGGCGACGTCAGCAGCCAGTACATCTCGGCCCTGCTGATGATAGCGCCACGGCTGGAAAAAGGCCTGGAGATCGAGCTCCTGGGGGAAATAGGCTCCATTCCTTATATCACCATGACCATCCGGCAGATGGAGGCCTCCGGCGTGGAGGTTACCGCCGACTGGCCTAATAAAACCCTGCGGGTAAAACCCCAGGCTTACCGGCCGGTTACCTATAAAATTGAATCCGACTGGTCAGGTGCTTCCTACTGGTACGCTGTGGTAGCCCTGGCACAGGAGCCCGGCTCACGGATAGAGCTGCTCGGACTGAAGCAAAATTCCCTGCAGGGCGACAGCGCCATCGTAGACATCATGGCTCAGCTGGGGGTAAAAAGCACCTTCACCGAAGACGGCGTTTTGCTGGAGAAGATCGCTCCCGCCCAATCCTTCCGCTGGGATTTCGCCAACTGCCCGGACCTCACCCAAACCGTGGCCGTAGTGCTGGCCGGCCTGAAAATGGAAGGCGAGCTGACCGGGATAGAAAGCCTGAAAATAAAAGAAACTGACCGCGTCCTGGCCCTGCAGAATGAGCTGAAGAAAATAGGCGCCGAACTCCTGGAGATTGAGCCTAACCATAAATACAAGGTCACGAACTTTTCGGATTCGGCAGGCGACCCTGCGGCAGGCGTTCCTGCGGCCGGCGATCCGGCGGCGACCGCTCCCGTCATCGAAACCTACGATGACCACCGCATGGCCATGGCTTTTGCCCCCGTGGCCATGTTAAGAGACGTGATCATCAAAGAGCCCGGCGTGGTGGCCAAATCCTACCCGAGCTATTGGGAGGATCTGGGGAAAATTACGGAGATAAACTAAATCCGGGACGATTTTGTTATTTTTATAACCAAAGCCGATTAACAATGGTAACGATTACAATTAAAGAAAATTCAAAACAGGCAAAAGCCTTTATTGAGCTCTTGCGTACTCTTCCATTTGTTGAATTTCATGATGCCCCATACAATCCGGCATTCGTAAAAAAGGTAAAAGACTCCTACGAAAAAGATAAAAGGATTCGTATCGAAACAGAAAATATATGGGACAGTATATAATCGAATATACTGAAAACGCCATCACTGATTTAGAAAAGCATAAAAAATCAGGCAACAAACCGGTTCTGAATAAAATCCAGAAACTCATTTCAGAACTAAAAATTCACCCATACGAAGGTACAGGTCAACCCGAACCCCTCAAATATGATCTGCAAGGATTCTGGTCACGACGAATCAACAAAAAAGACCGGTTAATTTACAAAGTGGAAGAACATATAATTACGGTAGTAATTGTTTCTGCCATAGGGCATTACCTGGACAAATAACCTGTATGAAAAAACTACTCGTCATCTTTTGTTTCCTGGCTTTCCAGGCTCAGGCCTCCCCTGTTGACACCCTGGCCCGCTTCTCCTATTCCATAAACATTCCTGACGGCTGGAAAACCAAAGAAAACTGCACGGAAAATGACTGCTCCTTCCTGGCACCCCAGGATGCCCCCACAGACACCTTCCTGGAAAACATTAACATCACCGTGGCCGACGCACCGTCTAAAAACTACCCGGTCACTAAATACACCGATTTCTCCATAGGTTACCTCCCCTCCGTAATCGAAAACTTCGAGCTTGTGGAAAGGAAGAAGCTCCCCGGTAACAGCGAGTACATCATTTACAAAGGCCTTAAAAGTGAGTTTCATCAGACCTGGAAGCAATATTACCACATCAAAGGCACCAAAATGTACATCGTGACCTTCACGGCGGAGACAGCGAAATTTGAGGAATATATAGGCAGGATACAGGAGAATTTGGATTCTTTCCGTATAAAATAGATTACGGGTCGCCTGGTCTTTGTCTGGCATTATGATGACAAATAGATCCGCAAAAGCCTGGATTCTTTAAAGATCCCGTACTACATTTGCCTTCATTTCATAACCATGCGCCTGACCCTTATCTTCCTCTTCCTGTGCACTCTCTGCCGCGCCCAGTCTTTTACGGTAAGCGAAAACAAACGCTATCTTCTTAAGGACCAAAAGCCCTTTATCTGGATAGGCGACACCGCCTGGGAACTCTTTCGTGCCCTGAATCGTGACTCGGCAGAATACTACCTTTCCAAACGCGCGGAGCAGGGCTTTACCGTAATTCAGGCGGTGGTGCTGGCCGAACTGGACGGCCTGAATACGCCCAATGCCTACGGGCATACGCCGCTGGTGGATCTGGATCCTACCCGCCCTGATGAGGCCTACTTTAAGCATGTGGACTTCGTCATTGACAAGGCCGGGGAACTGGGGCTGACCCTGGCGCTACTGCCCACCTGGGGCGATAAACTCTTCAAAAGCTCCTGGGGCAAAGGCCCGGAGATCTTTCATCCGCAAAATGCCTATCAGTACGGCCGGTGGATCGGGAACCGTTACAAAGATCGTAAAAACATCATCTGGGTATTAGGGGGCGACCGGAACCCCAGGAAAGGTTCCGATGATGTGGAAGTATGGCGGGCCATGGCCCGGGGCATTGAAGAAGGTACCGGCGGGCCTGAAATGGCGCTCATCACCTTTCATCCCCAGCCCAATGAAGAGGGCGCGTCCGAATGGTTTCCCCGGGATTCCTGGCTGGATGTGAATATGTTCCAGACCGGGCATTGCCGCGATGAGGCCGTATATCGTAAGCTCTTCCAGTCCTGGAACCGCCTCCCCCATAAGCCGGTGCTGGACGGTGAACCCATTTACGAAGACCATCCCGTTTGCTTCAATGCCGGTGAACTGGGCACTTCAGGCGCCTATGACATCCGTAAAGCCGTTTATTTGGGCATGTTTGCCGGCGGTTTCGGCGTCACTTACGGCTGCCACAGCGTATGGCAGATGAACCGCCCCGGAGCTGAGCCCGTAAATAACCCGCATTACTACTGGTACCAGGCCCTTGACCTCCCAGGTGCCAACCAGATGAAACACCTGAAGAAGCTGATTGCCTCCCGGCCGGTTTTAGACCGCATTCCGGATCAAAGCCTCATCGAAGAAAATAATTACGATGCCCACCAAAGAGTACAGGCCACCCGCGGCAAAGATTACGCTTTTATCTATACCGCCTACGGCAAGCCCTTTACCCTAAATCCGGGGAAAATAGCCGGCAAAACGCTCCGGGCCCAATGGTATAACCCCCGAACCGGCGAATCCACAGACGCCGGGAAAATAGAAAACAGCAAAAAGCATGTGTTTACGCCTCCCACCACCGGTTACGGGCACGACTGGGTGCTGGTGCTGGACGGGAAGGGGTAACCTCTACGCGTGATAAAATACCTGCCTCTCCCCAGATAGTTACTTAAGTTTGATCCTGACTCTACGCATGATAAAACACCCGCTTCACCCGCTCAGACACCCCCGTCAGTAGCTCATACGGGATAGTACCGATGCGTTCCGCCAGCTCAGATATACCGGGATTTTCGCCGAAAACGATCACCTCATCGCCTTCCCGGCAATCGGCATCCGTAACGTCTATCATGGTCATGTCCATGCATACATTGCCCACGGTGGGGCATAGGGTTCCGTTTACGTTAACCACGGCCCGGCCGCGACTGAACCGCCGGTCGTAACCGTCGGCATAGCCGATGGCTATCGTGGCTATGCGGGAATTCCGCTCCAGCACCCCGCTGCGGCTGTAACCCACGGTCTCACCGGCCGGTAATTCCTTGATCTGGGAAATGGTGGTCTTCAGCGTAGCCACGGGCTCCAGCACGCCGGTTTCCATCCCGGACGACTCCACCCCATACAGCCCGATCCCCAGCCGTACCATGTCGTATTTTGCTTCCGGGAAACGGATGATCCCGGCGGTATTGCAGATGTGCCGGAACGGCGTATAACCAGTCTCCGAAATGATCCGCGAAGAAACCCGTTCAAAACAGGCGATTTGCCCCCGGGAAAAGGCATTATGCTCGGCCGCATCGGCTCCCACCAGGTGGCTGAAGATACTGGCCACTTCCACCGTTTTATGCTTTTTCAGGGTCTCAATAAGCATTCCCGCCTCACTCTCCACAAAACCCAGGCGATGCATCCCCGTATCTATTTTCAGGTGGATACGGGTGACCTCCGCGGGTTTCCAGAGCATTTTAGCCTTCAGGTAGGCTTCCAGCACCCGGAAACTGTAGATTTCCGGTTCCAGGCGATGCTCAAAAACCGTAGAATAGCTGTCGGGATCGGCATTCATCACCATAATGGGCAGGGTGATGCCGTTTTGGCGGAGGGCCACCCCTTCATCGGGATAAGCCACCGTCAGGTAATCTACGCGATGGTATTGCAGCCAGGCGGCCACTTCATTGCCACTCCCGTAGGCAAACGCCTTCACCATCACCATCAGCCGGGTATCAGGCCCGATCCGGCTGCGATAGAAATTCAGGTTATGGGTAACGGCATCCAGGTTAATCTCCAGTACGGTGCCGTGAATGCGCTTCACCAGCCGCTCCACGATCTGCTCGAACGAGAAATAACGGGCGCCTTTCACCAGGATAAGCGATTTCTGAAAGCGGTCCAATATCCCGCTCTTCAGAAACTCAGCCGTAGTCTTAAAAAGCTTTACCTCTGTGCCCGGTAATTCCACCGGGAAAGCAGACAGGTTTTCCCCGATACCGATAAACGTCCTGATCTTTTGCGGGCGGATCAGGTCCAGCATTTCGGTCATGAGCTCCTGCCCCGAAAGGCCCGACTGGAACACATCGCTCAGGATCAGTACCTTATCGCGCTTGGTATGCGTCTGGCTCATAAAGTTCAGCGCCATCTTCAGCCCGCCCAGGTCATTATTATACGTATCATCGATCACGTAATTCCCCTCCCGCCCTTCTTTCAGCTCCAGGCGCATTTCCACGGGATTCAGGAAGCGGAAACGCTCAAAAAACCTGCCGGGATCCGCCCCATCCAGCAGGTAGAGCCCGGCGTAGGCACAATGCACCGCATTCTCCACGGATGCACTGTCGGAAAAAGGCAGGGGCAGGACTCCCGAAAACGCTCCCCACGAAACCGCCAGGCTAAGTTTCCCGTCTACCGGGCGGATATCGGAAGCCGACCATGAAATAAGCCGGATAGCGGCGTTCAACGGCCGCAAAAAGCCCTCGACCTCCTCTTCTATCTCCCGGTGATCGCGGCAGTAGACCAGCGCTTCTGCTTCCCGGAAAAGCAAAAGCTTCTCCCGGATCTTCTGGCGGCTGTCCCGGAATCCTTCGCTGTGCGATGACCCGATGTTCGTAAAAATCCCCAGCGTAGGCCGGATCATCTTTTCCAGGGCCTCCATCTCGCCGGGTTGGGAGATACCGGCTTCAAAAATACCGAGGTCATTTTTGGAAGACATTTCCCATACCGACAGCGCCACCCCGATCTGGGAGTTATAGCTGCGGGGGCTCTTCACAATATCAAAATCTTTCTCCAGCAGGGAGCTCAGCCACTCCTTCACAATGGTCTTGCCGTTACTCCCCGTGATGCCCACCACCGGGTAGCGGTACCGGGCCCTTTTCCGGGCGGCCAGCTGCTGCAAGGCACCTATGCTGCTGCTTACGGTATAGGCTCTGATCCCGGGGTTCTCCAGGAAAGTTTTCAGCTCAGCGGTAAGCGCTTCTTCCTCCACCACAAACTCCCGTAAACCGGCCTGGAAGAGGTCCTGGATAAACCGGTGGCCGTCGTGCCGGATGCCCCGGATAGCAAAGAAAATGCTTTTCTCCGGATCCGAGAGAAACCGGCTGTCGGTCAGCAGTACCTTTCCTTGTACATCGAGTTTATCTATATCTGCGAACATCTCTTTGTTGTTATATCTCTTGGGAGTGGGTTAGTTTGGGGGTAGTGCGGCCCCGGGTTCTCTCGACTGACGTCCCCGAGTTAGGGATGTCAGGTTCCTGCGGAACCGGGCGGTGCGGTCAGACATTGTCGATCAGGTCTTTCAGGAGCTTTTGGTACTCGTTTATTTCCCTTTCCTTTCGGGTATCGGTCCAGCGAAGTTCGGCGGCCATAATCTCTCCTACTTTCTCTACGGCTTCGCGGCACGATGACCAGTCCAGTATTTCCCAGCGGACGCGCCGGGCCATAAAATCGCGGATGGTTTGGGCCATTTCATAGCGGCACGCAAAAACCACTTCCGCGCTCAGGTAGGGCTGGGCCGGGTGCAGTTTTTCTTCTTTTCCGCCGTCCAGGGCCAGTACTTCAGGCGTCTGGCAGCCGTAATAACTGAGCAGGCGCTGCCAGTAGAGATCTTCGTATTCTACGGGCTGTTCTGTTTCCGCATCGTTTCCTACCAGCTTATAATCATGGGTCCGGCAGGCATTCTTTTTGCCGAAGAGGGAATCCACCACATCCATAGTATCCTGGGCCATCAGGCGATAGGTGGTCCATTTACCGCCTAACAGGCTGATCAGCCCGCTTTCTTCGTCGGTTTCCACCTCGTGGTCGCGCAGCAGCGACTTGGTGTTTTCTTCGCTTCTCCGCCGGGCCAGCAGCAGCGGGCGCACCCCGCCAAAACCCGCTTTTACCTCGCTGATATCGGGCACTTCGTTCAGGTAGGGTTTCGCCGTTTCCAGCAGGTACTCCGCCTCCTCTTTTTCCAGGCGGGGTTCCTCACTTCCGCCCTTGTAGGGTGTATCCGTAGTGCCGATCATCACTTTCCACCGGAACGGGATCACAAAGATCAGTCGCCCGTCCGAGGTTTTGGGGATCAGCAGCGCTTTATCGCCTTCAAAATACTTTCGCGGTACCATCACGTGCACGCCTTTTGACGGCACGATCCGCCGTTCCTCAGCCGGGTTTGCCATCAGTCGCACCGCATCAGAAAACGGTCCGGTGCAGTTGATAAACCGCTTGCTCTTTATCGTAAACGTTTCTCCGCTCAGTACATCCTCTACCCGGGCGGCGGAAAGCTTCCCGGTACTGTCTTTATCAAAACCGGTCAGGCGGCAGTAGTTGGCCGCTGCCAGGCCCTCGCGGTAGGCCGTTTTCACCAGGGCCATCACGTAGCGGGCATCGTCTAGCTGACCGTCATAATACAATACCCCGCTATGGGCTTTCGAAGTGATGTTCGGGCTTTCGGTAAGCATTTCTTTCCGGGTGAGCCAGCGGGCCGACGGAAAATGGTCTTTTAACGCAAAAAAGCCGTACAGCTTCAATCCCATAAAGTAATAGAAGCCTTCCAGGGCGCTGAATACCGGGGTAATAATCCCCAGTTTTTTAGTGATATAACGGGCATTGGAATACAGGTATTTTCTCTCCCGTAAACCGTGCTTCACCTGCTTCAGTTGACCGAAATCAAAGTTCTTAAACGCCTGTTCCAGGTAGCGCACGCCCCCGTGGATCAGCTTGGTGGATTTAGAGGAAGTTTGCCCGCAGAAGTCCCCGCTGTCTATTAAAGCCACTTTGTAACCCCTTAAAATCGCATCCAGGGCCACCCCGGCACCACTGGCGCCCGCTCCTATAATGCATATATCAAAATTCTCCTGTGAAAGCCGTTCTAAGCTATGCGCTCTGTCCATTGAAAAACATTCGGTTTGTACACAAAACTACATAAAAAAAGGGGCTGCTACGCCCCTTCCCCTTCTTATTATTTCTCAGATAAATTCAGTGGAATCTGCAGGTAAACTATCACTCTTCGTTTCAGCAGAAGGCGGCAGCGCCCGCCGCGGCTCTATTTTTTCTACTTTCGGCAAAAACTGCACGTCAGTCACGATATACTCGGTATCACCGTTCCACGGAAACTTCACAAACTTCTCCTGGTAGACCAGTGTTATGCGCTCACCGGTAGCCAGGGCCTTTTCGATCTTCTTCACTACCGAATCCTCTTTGGTGGAAAAATCCCAGTACCGGGGCGAAAGCGATCCCGTTTCACCCGAATACCCTCCTTCCATCAGCTGTCCTTCATAGGTCTTGAACACATAACCCCGCTCACTGAACTTGGAGATGGTGCCGGCGCGGTTACCGGATGAATAATACCCCGTGCTTACAAACCAGAGTACCCCCAGGAGCGCCAGGAACAGGATGAACAGGAAGATTTTAAACTTGCGCATGATCATAATTAATTGAATGATGCTGCAAACCAACAAAAAAAATTAGTAACCCCGAAATTTTACAGCGCCTTTTCTGGGGCAAAAAATACAATTCCGGCTCATATCCCGTACTTTTTCCATCCTTCCGGCAGGGGAATCTCCGCCGTAATATCTCCCATACTGACCTTTGTACAGCATAAAAACAGGCTACCGTCCGGGCTGCTCCGCTTAAAACCGTATTTCAGATCTCCCACTATGGGGCTTCCCATAAAGGCCAGCTGGGCCCGGATCTGGTGAAAACGCCCCGTTTCAATCTGCACTTCCAGCAGGTGGTAGCGATCTGACGAGCGCACCACCCGGTACCGCAGCACCGCCTTTTTACTCCCCTTTTCCTCCCGGTCAGAAACCCGGGCTTTGGCCTCCTTCCGGATCCAGTGCACCCACTGGCCGCTATCGGCATCCGGGCGGTTCGCCACCACACAGTGGTACACCTTACCGATCCTGCCCGACTGCAGATAGCGGGTCCACACCCCCGCAGAAACCTCGTTTTTAGCCAGGATCATCAGGCCGCTCACCCGTTTATCCAGCCGGGTCACGCAGTGACTACCCGGAAATAAGGCCACCACCGAATCGCCGCCGGTAAGATCATCCTGGGCCGACATCCCCGGAGGCTTATTCACCACATACACCTCCGTATCTTCATATATAACCATCTTATAACGGCAATGACAATAAAGGTACCTCACTCAGGGAAGCCATGATGCGGGTTTTGCTGCGGTGAATCAGCGAAGCCCAGAAACCGTAACGATTTGGCACCATGATCAGCATATCCGCCTTTACCTCCGCCAGCTCTTTCTGGATCTCCCGGATCACCGCATTGGACTCCACATTCTTATAAAAATACCGTACGCCGTCTGCGCCCTCCCCGAACACACTCTCCGCCCCTGCCCGGATACCCGTCGCTTCTATCTCCTTCACTTTCTCACTCACATGAAAGATCTCTACCTGCTCCGCACCAAAATCAGCCGCCACTTCCTTCACCTTCTCCAGTACTTCCCGGTGCACACCCCGCACCACATCCGAAGCAAAGAGCAGGGTACGGATCCCCTCAAACTTTACGCCATAAGGCACGGCCAGCACGGGAAACCGCAGCCGGTGAATCACGGCCGTGGTGGTGTTTCCCAGCATATCCTGCTCCAGCGACTTCTCCGCCATACCCAGCACTACGATATCCGCATTAAAATAGCGGATACTCTGCTTCAGCTCGCTATAGAAATCATCCTTATGCCAGTCGGCCTCCGCCGCCACTCCATACTCCGCGGTGATGGCCGCTGCGCGGTCTTCCAGGCGCTTCCGGCTGGCCTTATACAGGTCATCAAAAGACCCCGGCCCCAGCCTGGAATTCATGGCATGGACAGATAACTTATAAACATGAAACAAAACCAGGCGTGCTCCGGCCACCCGGGCCGCTGCCGCTGCATATTCCAGGGCATTTTCCGCCTCTTTGGAATAATCCGTAGCCACTACTATTACTTTCATCTCCTTTATAACTTTTCAGAAATATACTACATTCCCCTTTACCCGTCCTATGATCTTGCTCATGCCCGGCAGATAAATCCTAAAGAAAAAAGCATAATCAAAGTGACTATGCTTTTCATTTGTTAACCAAATAATTTTTATTCTAGTTTGCTTTCTCCACTTTAAAATCTTTCTTCTGCACACTCACTTTTCCATACATATCTTCAGCCCGCACTTCCAGGGTGTGCTTACCTTCTTCCAGCCCGGCCGGGAAACCGGCCTTCCATAAGTGGGTGCTGTTTACGGCATTGCTGGGCCTTCTGCCGGGCATCAGCGCATCGGTATAATCCCAGCGGTGCAGGCGGTGAAGATAGGACGGATCCGGCTCCTCCACATGCTGCATGGCCTTCCACTCCCCGTTATCAATCCGGTATTCCACCTTATTGTCTTTGTGCCCCATAAAGAAATTAGCATAAATGGAAGCTGAGGTACTCCTGCCATGCGGGATCACTTTAGGCGCGAAAATCTCCATCTGGTAAGCCGCTGACTCACCTGCCACCTTATAATCCACGCTATAGGCATTGCCCCGGATCCGGAGAAAGGCATAGCCTCTTTCGGTGCCGTCGCGCATGGTAGAATAAGGCACGCCCCGGGCATCCATTTCCCCCGAATACCAGTCGCCCGATGTAGTGCCCGCATTATATTCATGCCAGGGCTTTACTCCGTGCCAGCCCTCTTCAGGACCAAAAAAATTCTGGCGCTGCAGGTGGGTATGGGCCGATAGCGAAAATACATTCGGATAGTCTTTCAGCAGGTCAAACAGCCGCTGCCGGTCTTCGTCGCGGAATGAGTCGCCCTCTTCCAGCAGCGGAATATGATAGGCCAGCACGATCAGCCGGTCTTTGGGTACAAACTTCAGGTCATTCTCCACAAAGTCCAGTTGGTCTTTCCGGAATCCGCCCCAATAGCTTTTGCCGTCACGAGGATCGGGATAAAGAATATCATCCAGCACAATGAAGTGCACATTTCCGTAATTAAAGGCATAATTGGCCGGCCCGAAATTAGCCTCAAAAGTCTCATCCGAAAGATGATCTTCCTTTGCCTCATAATTCATATCATGGTTTCCCATCAGGTTATACCAGGGCAGGCCTACCTGCCGCATGGCCCGGATATAGGGCTGATGAAGGCTGAGGTTATCTCCCACCAGGTCACCCAGGCTCAAGCCGAAGGCCACCTCTTTGATCCCGGCCACTTCCTGCACCACCCCACGGGTAAACCATTCGATATCCTGGAGCGTATACGGCTGGGGATCTCCAAAGATCAATGCCGTGAAATCCCGGCTTTCCGGGGCGGGCTTCAGTCCGAAATCCAGTGAAGCCGGCAAGGCCTCCGTAGGCGCCACACCGGCATACTTAAAGGCTGCCGGTGAACCCTGGGGCTTATGGATCATGTAATACCGGGGCAGGTTAAAGCTATCCACGGGCACCCGGTAATCTGCAGGCTTGATCACAAAAAAGATGTTATCCGTGCCTACCGGCAGCTCATAGCGTCCGTCGGTGCCGGTTTGAACTACCTCCACCCCGTTACTCACTGACACGCCCGCTACTCCTTTTTCCTTCCTGTCTTTTTTCCCGTTTCCGTTAAGGTCTTCATAGACTGTCCCTTTCTGGGTTTGTGCAAACGTCAGGCAGGGAGCCAGCATCATTAAAAGTAATATTCCGCGCATAAAAAGTTTTTTTTAAATTCCACTCAAAATAAGCGGCTTTCCGGGGAAGTAACAGAAGAAACCGCATTACTCTTTTGTTAAATTACGCCCTCCGCCATTTTTTACGTCTCCAAAACCTTTTCCCCTGAACGCATCCCATACCTCAAAATAAACCCTTATTTTTGGTGCAAAAATAGTTCCCCTGCACTCCCGTCTGTCACCATGGAAAATACACTTAAATATCTGTTTAACCGGTTCACCTCCTACTTCCTGCGCGGGCTGCTTTTTGTGGCTCCGGTGGGTATCACCGTGCTGATCCTCTTTTCGGCCTTCGACTTCGTAGACAGCCTGGGAAGGATACAGTTTGAAGGCTGGTCGGATCCTAATAAAAAATTCTTTATCCCCGGCCTGGGTTTCCTGATCGTGGTGGGAGGCACCGCCTTTACCGGTTTCCTGTTTACCCGCATCCTGCCTTTTACCATGCAAAACTGGCTGGAAGACAAGCTCACCCGCCTCCCTATCGTAAAAATTTTCTATTCGGCTACTAAAGATCTTATTTCTGCGTTCTTAGGAGAAAAGAAAAAGTTCACCACCGGTGTGCTGGTTACTATAAACTATCAGCCTGTAGTTAAAAAAATGGGATTTCTGACGCAGGAGAACCTGGATATCTTTAACCTGCCCGATATGGTTTCCGTTTACTGTCCGCACGGCTATGCCATCTCGGGACAAACGTTCATTGTATCGCGTAATGATGTGGAGATCCTGAATATCCCCAGCACGGAGCTCATGAAAATGGCCATATCCGGCGGTGTATCGATCAGCGAGGTGAAGTAAGGGAGAGGAATAATGGTGAATGATTAATGGGGGGAGTTTTGGGATTATTGATTTTTAGACGAATGAAAAAAATACTTGTACTTATTCTTTGCGCTACGCTTTCCACTTTCGCGCAAAGCCTGGAGAAACGGAACGAAGGCAAAGAACCTCACCAAAGAGAGGCCTACGGAATTGATGAGCTCCTGAAGAGAAATGATCCCAAGGGCTACAAGGCCATGTCCTCTAAAACCCCCTTTATGGTGGTGGCTAACTACCGTAACGGCAAAAGATGGCGGTATTTTGAAGGTGATGTGCTCCGCTTCCGGACCCGTGACGGAAAGTATTTCGAAGAAGACCTGGCCTATATTGAGGACAGTACCTTTACCATTTACAAATATAACGCGGCAGCAGACCGGATGGAATACCTGAACTTCCATACCGATGAGGTCAGCGCTGTCTACAAATACAAACGGGGCGGGGTCTGGAAAACGGGATTACTCAGCATGGGGCCCTTTGTGCCCATGGCCCTCCTGGATTGGGGCCTCTATAACAATAAACCCTGGCATAATGGCGACTTCCTCTGGATAGCCCCCATTGTGGGTGCAGGAAATATCCTGATTTTTAAGCATAAAAACTTCTTCAACAAACAGAGACTCCGGAATAACAAAGCCCTGAAAATTGTAAAACCCAGTTAAAATTACAGCCGCTTAGGTTGAATGCATTGTATAAGCCGGCCACGGTTACAACCTTTCGTTCAACCACCGTTTTGTTGTGATCTATCCGCTAATGGTATCCATGGATTCAACACCAAATTTAAAACAGGATGTGCATTAGAACAAATTATTCATTGGATTCGTTAGTAATTTAAGGGATCAAAATCTATTTTTACCTGTTCATATTGTGTTAAGATGCTAAAAAAAATACTTACTTCCTTATGGTTCGTCACCCTGGCCTGGCCGTCTTTTGCGCAAAAAGAGGAAGAAGAAGGCATTGATACCAAGACACTTGCATTTGGTGCCCTCACCAGTAACTATACCGGGCTGATCGGCGGTGTGGTGGCCCGGAGCTCCACACCGGTATCCGTACGCAAAAACAAAAGCGTCTACCGCTACCTGGCCGTGGAGGCACTTTGCCTGAAAAATCCGCGGGAATACAGCCAGTTTACTGGCTTCGGCCCGAAATACACGCCAGGGAAACGGAATTACCTTTTCTCCATCCGGCCCCAGTACGGGAGAGAATACGCCGTATTTGAGAAAACCAAAGACAGTAACATCGGCCTGAGCATGATCTTTGCCGCCGGTCCCAGCTTTGGCCTGCTCAAACCCTACTACGTGCGCTACGAAGACTCAAATGCCTTTGTGCAGTATGATCCTAACCGCAAGGGAAATATCAACGGCGTGGGCGGCCTCCTTAAAAACGGGGTCAAAGGAATAAAATTCATCCCCGGTCTCCACGCCAAAGCCGCTGTGAATATTGACATTAACACCTTCAGCGATAACGTCACCGGCCTGGAGATCGGTACCACGGTGGAAGCCTTCCTCAAAGAACCCGAGATCCTGGCTTCAACTTTCTCCGATAATCCACAGACCTTTGTCAGCGTTTACCTAACTTTGTACTTCGGAAATAAATCTATAGTTAAGAAGAAAGACTCCGGTAATGGAATTGATTGAAAGAAAAAAAAGACCCGACTGGCTTCGTGTTAAACTACCCATAGGGGAAAACTACAGGAAAGTCCGGGAGATCGTTGATAATAACAAGCTTCATACCATCTGCCAGAGTGGAAACTGCCCTAACATGGGCGAATGCTGGGGCGAAGGCACCGCCACTTTCATGATCCTGGGAAATGTGTGCACCCGCAGCTGTAACTTCTGCGCCGTGGCCACCGGCCGCCCCAATGAGTATGACACCGCCGAGCCCGAAAGAGTGGCCGAAGCCATTTCCACCATGGGCGTAAAACACGCCGTGATCACCTCCGTGAACCGCGATGAACTCAAAGACAAAGGCGCGGAGATCTGGTACCAGACCGTGGTAAAAACCAAGGAGCTCTCCCCCAAGACCACCATAGAAACACTGATCCCGGACACTAAAAGCGACTGGGATGCCCTGTACCGCATGATTTCTGCCGGGCAGGAGGTGGTCTCCCATAACATGGAAACCGTACGGAGCTTTTACCGGCAAATCCGCCCCCAGGCCAAATATGACCGCAGCCTGGAACAGATCCGCCGGACCAAAGAATACGGAAAACGGACCAAAACCGGCATCATGCTGGGCTTCGGCGAGAAAAAAGAAGAGGTTTTTGAAGCCATGGATGACCTGGCCCGCGTGGGCTGCGATATCCTTACTCTGGGCCAGTACCTGCAGCCTACCAAAATGCACCACGAGGTGATCGAGTTTATTCATCCCGACCTCTTCGAGGAATACCGCGTGGAAGGCCTGAAGAGAGGAATAAAATACGTGGAGTCCGGCCCGCTGGTGCGTTCTTCCTACCATTCGGAAAGGCACGTGAATGTGTGAAAAAGCCTTTGACCCGGCGGATAGAAAAAAGCCCCAACTGAGGCGATGTTTTATCCAAAAAGAATACAGAAAACAGACAATTTATCTGTTATTCAATCAATAATAAGATTAATTAACCAATACTGTTTCAGATAACAAAAAAAATCACCAAATTTGCCGCTTCCTGTGCCTGCGGGTAGATAGCGGGACAAATAACATTAAATACTTCCAATAAAAATATGGCATATTTATTTACATCGGAATCTGTTTCCGAAGGGCACCCTGACAAAGTGGCTGACCAGATCTCCGACGCACTCATTGACCATTTCCTGGCTTTCGATCCCAATTCCAAAGTAGCCTGCGAAACCCTGGTAACCACCGGGCTGGTGGTGCTGGCCGGTGAAGTAAACACCACCACCTACCTCGATGTGCAGTCTATTGCCCGCGATGTGATCCGGAAGATCGGCTATACCAAAGCCGAATACATGTTCGAAGCCAACTCCTGCGGTATCATCTCCGCCATTCATGAGCAGTCGCAGGACATTAACCAGGGAGTAGACCGGGATTCAGAAGACGACTTTGACGCAAAAGCGAACGCCCAGGGCGCCGGTGACCAGGGAATGATGTTCGGGTATGCCACCCGCGAAACCGATAACTACATGCCGCTGGCCCTGGACCTGTCCCATAAGGTCCTCCAGGAAATTGCCGATATCCGGAGAGAAAATACAGACATCACCTACCTCCGGCCCGACACCAAGTCGCAGGTAACCATAGAATATACCGATGATAACCGCCCGCAGCGGATCGATACCATCGTAATTTCTACTCAGCACGATGACTTCGCTGAAGACCAGGAAATGCTGGACCGTATCAAATCTGACATGATAAACCTCGTGATCCCCCGGGTAAAAGCCCGTCTTAAGCCCGAGCTTCAGGCCCTTTTCACCGGTGATATCACCTACCATATTAACCCTACCGGGAAATTTGTGATCGGTGGGCCGCACGGTGACTCCGGCCTTACCGGCAGGAAGATCATCGTAGATACTTACGGCGGTAAGGGAGCCCACGGCGGGGGTGCCTTCTCCGGCAAAGACCCCTCTAAGGTGGACCGTTCCGCCGCGTATGCCACCCGTCATATTGCTAAAAACCTGGTAGCAGCCGGTGTGTGTGACGAAGTGCTGGTGCAGGTTTCCTACGCCATCGGGGTAGCGCAGCCCTGCGGCGTGTTTGTGAACACCTACGGCACGGCTAAGGTAAACCTGACGGATGGGGAGATCGCCCGCCTGGTGGAAAAGATTTTTGACCTCCGCCCCTATGCCATTGAGCAGCGCCTTAAACTCCGTACTCCCATTTACTCCGAAACCGCCGCGTACGGCCACATGGGAAGGGAGTCCAAAGTAGTGAAGAAGGTATTTGAAAATGCCGGTCAGCGCACCGAGGTAGAAGTAGAACTTTTCACCTGGGAGAAGCTGGATTACGTGGATAAGGTCAAAGAAGCTTTTGGTATTTAATTTGTATTTTTCTGATTTCAGAGGTACATTTGGGCGTTTTTATAGGCTAAGGAATTTCCAAAACAGACATCTGTCAAACCCAATAAAAAATGAGTATTCTTGTAAACAAAAATTCGAAAGTAATAGTACAGGGCTTTACCGGCTCGGAAGGAACATTTCATGCAGGCCAAATGATCGAGTACGGCACGAACGTGGTAGGGGGAGTTACTCCGGGAAAAGGAGGACAGTCCCATCTGGACCGACCTGTATTCAATACTGTTGAAGAAGCTGTTAAAGAAACCGGGGCAGATGTTTCCATCATTTTTGTTCCACCGGGGTTTGCGGCCGATGCCATCATGGAAGCGGCTCAGGCCGGGATCAAGGTGATCGTTTGTATCACCGAAGGTATCCCTACCAAAGATATGGTGAGAGCCAAATCCTATATTGCAGCCTATGACACCACGCTGATCGGGCCGAACTGCCCGGGTATTATCACGGCAGAAGAGGCTAAAGTAGGCATCATGCCCGGCTTTATCTTCAAAAAAGGCACCATCGGGGTAGTTTCCAAGTCAGGTACGCTGACCTACGAGGCCGTAGACCAGCTGACTAAAGTGGGCTTGGGCCAGACCACCGCCATCGGTATCGGAGGTGACCCCATCATCGGAACCACCACGAAACAGGCCGTGGAAATGCTGATGAACGATCCCGCTACAGAGGGTATCGTAATGATCGGTGAGATCGGCGGCGGTATGGAAGCAGAAGCCGCCCGTTATATCAAAGAATCAGGAAATAAAAAACCCGTGGTAGGCTTTATTGCCGGCCAGACCGCGCCGAAAGGTAGAAGAATGGGTCATGCCGGAGCCATTATCGGTGGTGCGGATGACACCGCCGCGGCTAAAATGGCCATCATGCGTGAGTGCGGAATTCACGTGGTAGATTCCCCTGCCGAGATTGGCGAAACAATGTTGAAAGCTTTAGGTAGGTAAAATATCAACTTTGGCACAATTTTTAAACTCTGATTTATACCATAAATCAGAGTTTTTTTCGTTTACAGATAACTAACGTGTGACTATATGAGACCTGTACTACTTATTTTGTTTTTCACGGCTTTCCTGCTGGGTTCCTGCAGTAAAAAGGAGGTGACACTCTCTCCTATAGATACCTTTACCGGCGGGAAATCAAGAGAATGGCTGATCGTGGAAAACTTTTTCTCCGGTGAGAATTTCACCGCTTCGGAAGAATGCTTCAAAGACGATACCGTCCTTTTCTCCAAAGGCGATGAGGATGAAAACATCCGCTACCCCATTTATATCTGGAAGAAGAATAACTTAAAATGCGAGGCCGGCGAGCAGGATGTCAAATTGTTTTTCGTACTGGAAGAGGATCTGACTAAAATCACCTTCTATTCCTACATTGACGGGGGGAACCTGGATCCGAACTTCGGTACCACCTGGAACATTGACGTGGCAGAAAACAGTGAGATCCGCCTCAGCCAGGGAAAAGGCACGAATGACGAAAGGCGCCTGAGGCTGGTACCTTATAACGCCCCGCGTGACAGCAGCGCTGTGAAGATTTAGTCCGCTCACCCGGGTGTCCGGACTAAAGACATCATAAAAAAGGCTGTTTCAGGATACTCCCCGAAACAGCCTCATTTTTTATCCGGCCGTTTAATTACAGCGCTGCATTCATGGAGCGCACCGCCGTAGCTGACTTCTCAAAAGCCGCTTTTTCCTCATTAGACAGGCGCAGGTTCACGATCTTCTCCCAGCCGTTACGGCCTATGGTCACCGGTACTCCCATGCAAATATCCTTCTGGCCGTACTCACCGTTCAGGTAAACGCAGGAAGGGATGATCTTCTTCTCGTCCCGCAGGATAGACTCCACCACCTGCCCGATGGCCGCACCCGGTGCATACCAGGCGGAAGTTCCCAGCAGGCCGGTCAGCGTGGCTCCGCCCACCATGGTCTTGTCAGAAACCTCTTTCAGCTGCCCGGCAGACAGGAAGCGGCTTACCGGGATACTGTTCCAGGTGGCCAGGCGGGTCAGCGGGATCATGGTGGTATCACCGTGACCACCAATCACCATGCCCTGCAGGTCACTCTGGGCCACACCCAGCGCTTCACCCAGGCGGTAGCGGAAACGCGATGAATCCAGCGCGCCACCCATACCGATCACCTTGCGCTTGGAGATACCCATCTCCGTAGCGATCTTATAGGTAAGGTAGGTCATGGTGTCCATAGGGTTCGAAACGATGACGATCACCGCTTTGGGGGATACTTCCAGGGCACTCCTCACCACTCCGCCCACTATTTTGGCGTTTGTGCCGATCAGCTCCTCCCGGGTCATCCCCGGCTTACGCGGAATACCGGAAGTGACCACGATCACGTCAGATTTTGCCGTTTTGGAATAATCATTGGTAACCCCGGTGATCCGGGTGTCAAAGCCTTCTATCGAGGCTGTCTGAGCGAGATCCATCGCTTTCCCTTCCGCAAAACCTTCTTTAATGTCAAGAATGACAACCTCCGAAGCTATTTCTTTCCGGGCTATGTTATCAGCGGCTGTAGCGCCTACTGCCCCCGCTCCTATTATGGTAACCTTCATCGTGCTTTTGTGATATGTTTAAGTTGAACAATTATATACAAAAATATCTATTTTTTTTCCAATATTGAACTTTGACTTTCGTTTTTTATGTTTGAAAAGTACGTGCTCTGACCGGAAGAAAATTCACGTGTACAAAATATGAAAAAAACAGGCTTTTTAAAAACGATTCTCGGCTCCTTTTTCTTTAAAAACTCTTTCCTGAAGGCCAGCCGTTTATCCAAAAACTCCAAAGGCATCATATTACTGCTGGGAACGGTTTTCACCAAAATGAAATCAGAAGGCGGAGGATCGCCTTTTCAGAAAATAAAAGACAAGGTCAAGGCCATGGGCCTGCTCATGCGATACTACGCTAACGGCACTTATCGCAGTGTGGAAGGGAAAAACGTAGTGATCATCCTGGCCGGCCTGATTTACTTTCTTTCACCGCTGGACCTGATCCCGGATATCCTCCCGGTGGTAGGTTTTGCTGATGACATCGCCCTTATCACCTTCATCTATAACAGCGTGGCGGAAGAGCTGGAGAAATTTGAGCTGTGGCTCTTAAATCAGAAAGCAGAGGTGCAGGAGGCTTGAATCACTTTTTTACGGTTTTTAATTTTAATTACCGTAAAAGTTATTAATTTTGTTGAACATTAAAAAATTGTTGAGATGGAACTAACAACATTCTTGTTTTTAGGATCTCTGGGAGGTTCTGAGATATTTATCATCCTTTTCGTTATTCTGTTGTTCTTCGGAGCTAAGAAGCTTCCTGAACTGGCGAGAGGACTGGGAAAAGGAATTAAGGAGTTTAAGGACGCCACTAAAGATGTGAAAGAAAACATCGAAAAGGCCACCAAACTAGAAGATTAATTTTATCCTGTTAGCAGATATAACGGAACAACAGATTTGTGAGGCTTCACAAACCTGTTGTTTTTTGTTTTAAAACCCCAAACAAAGGTGCAGTATTCTGATTATCCCTCTTTCAGAAATCAACTTATATCGGGAGAAAGTGACCTGGTTCAGGTCGTCAATCATTTTCTCGAAAGGATCCAATCGCTAAGTCATCTGAATGTTTTCCTGGAAGTATATGCCGATGAAGCGCGTGCGCGTGCCCGGCAGGTTTCGGAAAAACTTAAAAACGGTACGGCCGGCAGGCTGGCCGGGATGGTCATCGGGCTGAAAGATATTATCGCCTACAAAGATCACGGCATCCAGTGCGGCTCCCGCATCCTGGACGGTTTCATTTCCCAGTTTTCCGCTACGGCCGTTCAGCGCCTCCTGGATGAGGACGCCATCATCATCGGCCGGCAGAATTGTGACGAATTCGGGATGGGCTCATCCACCGAAAAGTCGGCTTTCGGCCCTACGCTGAACTACCTGAACGAGAAAAAAGTGCCGGGCGGCTCCTCCGGAGCCAGTGCCGTGGCCGTCAGCGCCGGCTTATGCCATGCGTCTATCGGCTCAGATACCGGCGGATCCGTACGCCAGCCCTCGGCTTTCTGCGGAACCGTGGGCTTTAAGCCTACCTATGCCCGGATTTCCCGCTGGGGACTGGCCGCTTATGCGTCGTCTTTCGACTGCATCGGCCCGCTGACCCGCTCCGTGACCGATGCCGCCCTCCTGCTGGAGGTAATGGCCGGTGCCGATGATTTTGACAGCACCGTTTCTTCCCTTCCCGTAGAAGCCTATTCCGCTTTCCCGGATGCGCCCCAAACATTCCGGGTGGGCTATTTTAAAGATGCGCTGGATTCTCCCGGCCTGGATCCGGAAGTGCATGAAGCCACCCTGGCCAAGCTGGAAGACCTGAAAAAACAGGGGCATGAGGTCATTGAACTGAACTTCCCGGAGCTGAAATACCTGCTTCCGGTGTACTATACCCTCACCATGGCAGAGGCCTCCTCTAACCTGGCCCGCTATGACGGCGTGCGTTACGGCTACCGTACCGCCCATGCCCGCGGCCTGGAAGACCTCTATAAAAAAAGCCGGGGCGAAGGTTTCGGAAAGGAGGTAAAAAGGCGGATCATGCTGGGTACTTTTATTTTAAGTGCTGATTATTACGATGCCTACTATACCCGGGCGCAGCGGGTGCGCACCGTGATCATGCAGAAAACCGGGAAATTCCTGGAAGAGGTAGACTTCCTGGTTTCGCCTACCACACCCACGCCGGCGTTTGACCTGGGTAAGAAAACCCTGAGCGCCATGGAGTCTTACCTGGCTGACGTTTTTACCGTTCATGCTAACGTCACCGGCCTGCCCGCCATCTCCATTCCTAACGGGAAAAACCGGGAAGGGCTGCCCCTGGGTTTCCAGGTATTGGGACGTGCATTCGGGGAAAAAGATTTATTGAATTTCGCAAAGAGCATAGAATAAATGGCATTAAAAATAGTTTTTTTGCGGGAAGTTTTCTTTTTTTATTAAATCTTTTTATTAAATTTGGAGCGTTGCTTTCCGGTTGTCTGTTTTTAAAATCCTGAAAACTCTCAAAAAACATTATGAAATTCTCAAAATTATTTTTGACCTTTTCTGCGGTTGTTGGATTTGGTTTTAGTGTAAGTGGTCAGATTAATGAAGGGGTGAATGAGGAGTCTGCAGAGACGGATTCCGGTGTAGTCCAGGAAGTAAAAATCTCCTATCCGTACCAGGTACAGGTCATTGATGAAAGGGATCAACTTCCTTACACCATCACCGTACTGGACCCGGCCATTATTGAAGCCCGCCTGAAGTCTATTGAAAAGACCATGCCCATGGTCTATAATGAAAGTGTGGCTTACTGGCTGAATTACTTTACCCAGCGCCGGCCTAATTTCACGAAAACCATGATGGAGGAGAAGTCGGTGTACTTCCCCATCTTTGAAAGAATTCTTCGGGAAAACGGCATGCCGGAAGAGCTGAAATACCTGGCTATCCTGGAGTCGGCCCTTAATCCCAAGATTGTTTCCCGCGCCAAAGCCGTAGGCCTATGGCAGTTTATGTCCTTCACCGGTAAAGAATACGGCCTGACCATTAATGAGTTTGTGGATGAGCGGATGCACCCGGAAAAATCGACCGATGCCGCCTGCCGTTACCTGAAATTCCTGAACCGCATGTTTAACGACTGGGACCTGGCACTGGCCTCTTATAACACCGGCCAGGGAAGGATAGGCCGGGCCATGAAAAAAACAGGCCTGACGAATTACTGGGACCTCCATCCCCATATTCCGAAAGACACCCGCCATTATGTTCCCCAGTTCATTGCCCTGGCTTACCTGATGAACTTCGGACAGGATCACGGCATTATCCCGGAAAAACAGAATACCCGTCCTGCCCTGGAAAACATCTACGTGGATAGTAACATAGACCTGGGGGTGCTGGCTGCCCTGACCGGTAATGATATTGAAGATCTGAAAAAATATAACCCGCACCTGAAAACCACGGTGCTTCCCCAGACCCGTTACGGGTATGAAATAGCCCTCCCGGTGAGCTCTATGGAGAACTTTAATGCTAACCGGGTAGCCATCCTGGATTCAGCCGGAAAAAGATTCAGAAGCCTGGAGACCGTAACCGCTCCGCAGTCGGAAGCCGTGATCGCCGCCGTAATTGCTGAGCCTACCGAAGACGGCGCCATCGTGATCGGAAGGCCTGCCGCCAAACAAAACGTGGCCTCAAACGTTTCAGAGGATTATGTGAGTGTTACCCGGAAAGTGAAGAAAATCCACAAAGTACGGCGGGGTGAGGTGATGAACAAGATAGCCAACCGCTACGATGTAAGTGTAAGCGACATCAAAAAATGGAACGGAAAATCTTCTTCCAAAGTAATGGTAGGAGAAGCCCTGACCGTATATGTAGATAAGAACGAGAAGGTGAAAGCCAACAGCCTGGTGGCCAAAAAATCTTCCGAGAGCGTGAAAGAGCCAGCTTTCCATACGGTAAGACGCGGCGATACCCTCTGGAACATTTCTCAGCGGTATGAAGGAGTGACCGTAAGCGACATCAAGAAATGGAATAACCTGAAAGGAAATAACGTGGTGGTAGGTCAGAAAATCAGGATCCGTTCCTGAAATCCCCTGCTAACGAAATAAAAAAGAGAAGCCTCCGGCTTCTCTTTTTTATTTAACTTTGGCCCTAAATAGATAGATCGGAAATGTTAAAAGTAGGAGCGGCAGCCCTGAATCAGACCCCCCTGGACTGGAAGGGAAACCAAAAGCGTATCATCAGAACCCTGCAGGATGCCCGGCAGAACGGGGTGCAGATCCTCTGCCTGCCGGAACTGGCCATTCCCGGCTACGGGTGTGAAGATGCGTTCTATTCCCCCGATACCCTGAAACGCAGCCTGGACATCCTGACCCTGCTGGTCCCTGAAACCGCCGGTATGGTCACCTGTTTTGGCCTGCCTTTAAGCATCCGGAATAAAACCTATAACACCGTGGCGGTGGTAGCGGATACGCAGATCCTGGGTTTTGCCTGTAAGCAGCACCTGCCCAATTACGGCGTTTTCTATGAAGACCGCTGGTTTCACCGCTGGCAGGCCGGAAAAACTACCACCGTGCAGGTAAACGGCATCAGCTATCCCGCAGGTGACCTCCTGTTTGATATATCCGGGATAAAGCTGGGTGTGGAGATCTGCGAAGACGCCTGGGTGGCCGGCCGGCCCGGCACCCGGCTGTTTGACCGCGGCACAGATATCATCCTTAATCCCAGCGCCAGCCCCTTTACCTTTAATAAATTCCAGACCCGTGAGCAGCTGGTGACTGACGCCTCCCGTACTTTCGCCTGCGCCTACCTCTACACGAACCTGCTGGGCAATGAATCCGGCCGGCTGATCTTTGACGGTGACGCCATGATCAGCTCCGGGGGCGAGCTTCTGGCTTCCAGTGACCGCTTCAGCTATGCCGATCACACCCTGACCACCGCCGTGATAGACATTGAAAAAAACCGGGTGGAGCAGTCTAAGATCAAATCGCCGTTTACGGGTGATTACGTGACAGCCTTCTCTCCTTTCCGGCCTGAAACTTCCTTTACGCCCCAGCTGACCGGTGCCGTACTGGAAAACTTTGAAAAAGGCGGCCACCTGAAACAAGAGGAATTTGCCCGGGCCGTGAGCCTGGGGCTCTTTGATTATTTACGAAAATCCCGTTCCTACGGTTTTACCATCTCCCTTTCCGGCGGGGCCGACTCCTCCGCCTGCACAGCCCTCTGCGCGCTGATGGTCAGGCTGGCGGATGAAAGCATAGGACTGGAAGCCTTCCGCCAAAAGCTGGCCTACATACCCGGCATGGACCGCTGCAAGACCATCCCGGACGCGTGTTACCTGCTGATCAGCACCATTTACCAGGGAACCCGGAACAGCTCGGAAGACACCCTGAACTCAGCCCGCGCCCTGGCAGAAGACTGCGGCGCCCTGTTTTACCAGGTGAATATAGACGAACTGGTAAGCGCCTACACCGGGCTGATAGAAGGGCAGATAGGCCGGAATCTCAGTTGGGAAACCGATGACATCCCCCTGCAGAACATCCAGGCCCGCGTACGGGCTCCGGGAGTATGGCTGCTGGCTAACCTGAAAAACCACCTGCTGCTCACCACTTCTAACCGCTCGGAGGCCGCCGTGGGGTATTGTACCATGGACGGCGATACCGCCGGCAGCATAGCCCCTATTTCGGGCATTGACAAGGCCTGGCTGCGCCAGTGGCTGGTATGGCTGGAAAAGACCGGCTGTGAGGTGAAGGGCCGGCATATCCGTATAGACGGCCTGAAATACGTGAACGCCCTGCAGCCCACCGCCGAGCTGCGGCCCAAAGAAAAGACCCAGACCGATGAGAAAGACCTCATGCCCTACCCTATTCTTAACCGCATTGAGGAGCTGGGCATCCGCGATAAAAAATCACCGCTGGAATGCTTCCGTATCCTGGAAAACTCGGAAACCGGCTACCGTAGGGAAGATCTGTATCACTGGGTGAAACGGTTTTTCACGCTCTGGAGCCGGAACCAGTGGAAAAGGGAGCGTTATGCACCCGGCTTTCACCTGGACTCCCATAACCTGGATCCGCGGAGCTGGTGCCGCTTTCCTATCCTGAGCGGGGGTTTTGAGACGGAGCTGGAGGAACTGGAGGCGTACTTTAGGGGATGAGGGCCCGGTACTACCGGATTTCGTACTCGCCGTAGATCGGGTAATGGTCGGAATACTTGAACTCGTGGAGGGTATTGAACCGGACCACCTTAAATCGTTTCGGGTCATAAAACTGGTTATCGATCCGGAGGAAGCTCAGGATCTTGTGGTAAGTGAAACCGAAACCGCGGCCAGCCTCCTCAAAACTGTTATCCAGTAGCCGCCTCAGCTTTCCGTAAGCGTAGCCATAGGGCAGCTCGTTCAGGTCACCCGCCACAATCACCGGGTAAGGGCTGCGGCTGATCCAGGTTTCCAGGATGCCCACTTCATTCCCCCGCTCTGAAAAGCCGTTTTTCAGTTGGCTGAGCACCGTGCGGGTCTCTTTCTTATTCAGTTTATGACTGCCGTCAAACATCTTATTGACCCTTATTCCCATGGATTTTAACTGGAAGTTGATCACCCGGATCGTATCGCCGTTCACCACGATATCCGTGGCCAGCAGGCCGTTATTATTGGTAGGCCAGTACATTTCTTCCTTCCGGATGATGGGATAGCGGCTGAAAGTGGCCAGTCCTATAGCGCCCTTTCCCCTGTCGTTCCCTTTTTCCGAATGCATATACACATAATACGGGTTTTTCACGGCTGTGCGGCGGATCAGGTCAAACTCAAAGATCTTCTCATCGTTATAAAATTCCTGGAAGCACTTGATATCGGCCTGAAAAGACACGGCCGTTTCCGAAATCCCCTTGGCGGCTTCATCGTCGTTCCTGGCCGGAGCAGCTTTCCCGGGCGCATGCCCCAGGTAATTGCCGTAATCCGCATACATAATATTGTAGCTCAGAAGCGAAACATCGGCCCGGCCTTCTGCCCGGTCTTTCAGGCCCAGCTTCAGGGTACGGTCTTTAATAGACCAGGTCATCAGCAGGAGGGCCAGGGAAAGCAGGGCCTTAAACGACCGCCCCAGGGTCCAGAAGATTACAAAAAACAGGTTACCCAGCAGCACCAGTGGAAAAGAAAGCATAAGGAAACCACCTATCCAGTGCTGGATATTGGCAGAGAACACCAGCTGATACACCAGCAGGGAATACAATGCAAACAGGATATTGATCAGAAAGAAAAACTTCCGTACAAAGTTGGCTACCGCTTTTAAAAACATCACTCCGCATCATGGACCATGTCACAAATTAAATAAGTTAATTGATAGATTGCACTTAAAACGGCTTATTTATTCTGCCGCTGACTGATTTTTGAGCGGGAGCGTCGCGTCGTAATGAATATTTTACACAGAGACCTGAAAAAAATAAAATAAAAAGTGTAATTTTGCATAAAATTTACAAAGAGCGGAGGGGGTGGGAACCTCCTTTTTTGATTAATACATGTCACTGAAAGAAACTGTAGTTAAACTGGTGGATGACCTGGTAGCGGAAACCGACTGCTACGTGGTAGACATTGCCGTTTCCGACTCTAAGATCCGGAGGAAAGTAACTATCTTCCTGGATTCCGACGCGGGGATCACCATTGACCAGTGCACGGCTTTCAGCAGGCAGCTGGGAAATCAGCTGGAAGAGATCATTGAAGAGGCATTCACGCTGGAAGTTTCCTCTCCGGGAGCAGACAGCCCGCTGAAGTTTGAGCGGCAGTATGTAAAGAATATCGGCCGGAGCCTCCGGATCACCAAAACGGATAAAACCGAAATAAAAGGAAAACTGATTGAAGTAAATAACGGCACGCTGGTCATTGAACCGGAAGCCAAAAAGAAAGTAAAACCCGAAGCGATGGCCCTTAGCCTGGACGAGATCCTGGAGGCAAAAGTCATCATTTCATTCAAATAAAACGAAATACACGTATGTCAAGTGGAGATTTAATTGAATCGTTTGCGGAGTTTGCACGAGAAAAGAACATAGACAGGCCCACCATGATCGCCATCCTGGAAGATGTGCTCCGGACCATGATCCGGAAAGCCTACGGGGAAGATCATAACTTTGATATTATCCTGAACCCCGAAAGCGGTGACCTGGAAATGTGGCGGAAGAGGGAGATTGTAGACGATAACTCGGAAGACATCTGGGATCACGATAAAATTCCGCTGTCGGAAGCCCAGAAGATCGAGCCTGACTTCGAGATCGGTGAAGAAGTGGCTGAATCCGTAAAAATTGAAGACTTCGGCCGGCGGATCGTTCAAACGGCCCGCCAGACCCTGATCCAGAAGGTAAAAGACCTGGAAAAGGAGATGTTATATGACCAGTACAAAGACCAGGTGGGTGAACTCGTGACCGTGGAGGTGTACCAGATCCTGAGCCGCGAGGTAATCTGTATGGACGAGGAAGGTAACGAGCTTTCCCTGCCGAAAAACGAGCAGATCCCGAAAGACCGTTTCAAGAAAGGTTCCAGCATCCGTGCCATCATCCATAAGGTGGAAATTCATAACGGCAATCCCAAGCTTACCCTTTCCAGAACTTCACCGGTTTTCCTGGAAAGATTATTCGAGCTGGAGATCCCCGAGATCCAGGATGGAATTATTTCTATCCGAAAAATTGTTAGAGAACCAGGGGAAAGGGCCAAAGTGGCCGTGGAATCGTTTGATGACCGGATTGATCCCGTAGGTGCATGTGTGGGTATGAAAGGATCCCGGATCCACTCTATCGTGCGTGAGCTTGAAAACGAGAACATTGATGTGATCCAGTGGACCGACAATGTGAACCTGCTGATATCAAGAGCACTGAGTCCTGCTAAAATCAGTAACGTAAGGTTAGATGAAGGTGCCGAAAGGGTATCGGTTTTCCTGAAACCCGACCAGGTTTCCCTGGCTATCGGTAAGGGCGGGCTGAACATCAAGCTGGCCAGCAAGCTGATCGGACTGGAAATTGATGTATTCCGGGATATTGACGGCGTGGTGGAAGAAGAAGATGTGGACCTGATGGAATTCACCGATGAGATAGAAGAGTGGATACTTCTCGAATTCCGGAAGATCGGCCTGGATACCGCTAAATCCGTGCTGAATGTTCCGAAAGACGACCTGGTGCGGAGAACTCCTCTCGAAGAAGAGACCATCAGCGAAGTATTTGAGATCCTGAAGAAGGAATTTGAATAAGAAAACAGGCTGGATCCGCACAAAAAACAATAACTATTGATAATTATTCAGAAAAATATATGGCAGAAGAAAAAATGATGCGACTTAGCCAGGCAGCTAAAAAGCTGAATGTGGGCATAGCCAAAGTAATTGAGATCTTAGGCTCGGCCGGGCATCGTATTGACAATAATCCTAACGCCAAACTTGCATTTGACCAGCTGGAGATACTGGCCCGGGAACTTGATGCTCCCGAGCTATTAGGAGGGGATACGCCTGCTCCGGCCAGTGAGACCAAAGCCCCTGAGAAAAGCGACTCCGACATCCTGTATTTCCGGGAGGAGCCGAAAGCCAGGGAGCCGGAGATCGTTAAGATCGAAACTACCCTGACAGGCCCTAAGGTATTGGGTAAAATTGACCTCAATGCCCGTGGTGGCGAAGTAAAAATACAGCCCCTGGAAGAACCTGTAAAAGAGGAACATCCTAAGGCCGTTGAACCGGAGCCCGCTTCGGTACCCGAACCGCCCGTAGTGGTGGTGGCCCCGCCGCCGGCACCGGTAGTGGAAGAAAAAGCGCCTGTAGTGGAAGAAAAAGCGCCGGCGCCAGCTCCTCCTGTAGTAGAAGAGGTAAAAGAGCCGGTGAAAAAAGAAGAGCCGATAGTAGCCCCCAAACCGGAGGTAAAAGCTCCCGAAGTAAAACGGGAAGAGCCGAAGAAAAAACCGGAACCGCCGAAAGAGTCTGAGCTCATCAAAGCCCAGGGCGATAAGCTGCAGGGACTGGTGGTACTGGGTAAAATTGAGCTGCCGGTAGAGAAAAAATCTTCGAAAGAAGACCAGAAGCAGAAAAGAAAGAGAAAACGGGTGATCGTAGGCGGAGAAAAAGTAGGCGATACGTCGTCTAAATCCACCTTTGAGAACTTTAATAAGCCCAAAGGCGATCAGCCAGCCAAACCAGCCGGTCAGAAAGACGGGAAGTTTACGAACGACAAGCCTGCGGCCAAAGGCAGCGTGAACAGCAGCGGCGGAAAAAAAGACAAGCGGGAAAGAAGGGAATTTGTTTCCGACAGCGACGTCAAAGACAGCATCAAGAACACGCTTTCGCGGATGCAAAGCAAAGGAAACGACTTTGGTGCCAAGTACCGGAAAGAGAAGCGGCGCAGCCGTGCCGAAGCCCAGGATGCCCGAGACGCCCGGGAACTGGAAGAAAGCGGTATCCTGCGGGTTACCGAATACATCTCGGCTTCCGAGCTGGCTTCGCTGATGAATGTTTCGGTGAACGAGGTCATCGCCGCTTGTATGCGGATGGGGATCTTTGCCTCCATTAACCAGCGCCTTGATGCGGAGACCATCCAGATGGTGGCCCTGGAATTTAACTACGAAGCCGAATTCGTTTCGGCCGAAGAAGAAGTGTCATTTGATACTCACCAGGTAGAAGATGCCGAGGAAGACCTGGAGCCACGGGCTCCTATTGTGACCATCATGGGTCACGTAGACCACGGTAAAACCTCCCTCCTCGATTACATCCGGCGCGCCAAAGTGGCTTCCGGTGAGGCCGGTGGTATCACCCAGCACATCGGTGCCTACTCGGTAAGCATCAAAGACGGTCCGAACAAAGGCAAATCCATCACCTTCCTGGATACACCCGGTCACGAGGCCTTCACCGCCATGCGGGCACGGGGTGCGAAAGTCACTGACGTGGTCATCATCGTGATTTCAGCAGACGACAGCGTGATGCCTCAAACGCGCGAGGCCATTAACCACGCGCAGAACGCCGGTGTACCCATTGTATTTGCCCTGAACAAAATAGATAAGGCCGGTGCCAATCCCGATAAGATCCGGGAAGACCTGGCCAAGGAAAACATCCTGGTGGAAAGCTGGGGCGGTAAATTCCAGGAACAGGAAGTATCGGCCAAGTCAGGGATAGGGATAGACGACCTCCTCGACAAAGTACTGCTGGAGGCGGAACTCCTGGAACTGAAAGCGAATCCGAACCGGAACGCCTCGGGTACGGTGATCGAAGCCTCCCTCGATAAAGGAAGGGGATATGTATCCACTATCCTGGTAGAAAACGGTACGCTGAAAGTAGGAGATATCCTGCTGGCCGGCCAGTACTTCGGAAGGGTAAGAGCCATGGTAGATGACCTGGGTTCCCGGATCAAGGAAGCCGGCCCCTCCATCCCGGTGCAGATCCTGGGATTACCCGGCGCGCCGCAGGCCGGTGACAAATTCAATGTCATGGATACCGAGCGCGAAGCACGGGAGATCGCGAACAAACGCGAACAGCTGAACCGTGAAATGAGCATCCGGGCCAAGAAGCATATTACCCTGGACGAAATAGGCCGGAGAAAGGCTATCGGTACCTTCAAAGAGCTGAACATCATCATCAAAGGTGACGTAGACGGCTCAGTGGAAGCCCTGGCTGACTCCCTGCTGAAACTGTCTACCGGCGAGGTACAGGTGAACATCATCCACAAAGGGGTGGGTCAGATCTCCGAATCAGACGTTACCCTGGCCTCCGCCGCAGATGCTATTGTAGTGGGCTTCCAGGTAAGACCTTCCAATAACGCCAGGCGTATTGCCGAGAACGAGCAGATCGAGATCCGCCTGTACTCCATCATCTACGACGCCATTAACGAGATCAAAGACGCCATGGAAGGCCTCCTGGCGCCGAAAGAGGAAGAAGTGGTTACCGGTAACATTGAAGTACGAGAGATTTTCAAGATCAGTAAAGTGGGTACCATTGCAGGTAGCTACGTAACTGACGGCTACGTAAAACGGAATAACAAAGTACGCGTCATCCGTGAGGGTATCGTGCTTCACGAAGGTGAGATTTCCCAGCTGAAACGCTACAAAGACGACGTGGCAGAAGTGAAAGCCGGCTACGAATGCGGTATCAGTATCCATAAGTTCAATGATATCCAGATCGGTGACATCATCGAAAGCTTCGAGATCAGGGAGCTGAAGAGGTCACTGTAAAAAGATAAAAGTGAAAAGATTAAAGCTAAGGTAGAAATGCCTTAGCTTTTTCATTTCCCCGGGCAAACATTCATGTATATTTGACGCATCATGGACATCATCAACAAGGAAACCGAACTATACTGCCTCACCCACTCCGATCCTGAACCGGAAGTGCTGGCGGCCATTAACCGCGATACGCATGCTAACCTGCTGAAACCGAGGATGCTTTCCGGGCATTTTCAGGGGCGGTTATTATCCCTTATATCCAAACTGGTCAGACCCCGGAATATCCTGGAAATCGGCACCTATACGGGGTATTCGGCACTGTGTCTGGCGGAAGGTTTGCAGGAAGGCGGCAGGCTCTATACCCTGGAAGCCGATGAAGAACTGGAGGGAAGAATACGCCGGAATATCGAAATAGCAGGAAAAACAGAAAATATTGAATTAATTATTGGTCCTGCATTGGACATAATTCCCACTTTAGATATTAAATTTGACCTGGTTTTCATTGATGCGGATAAGCTTAACTACCTGAACTACTATAAACTGGTTATTGAGAAAGTGAACATCGGCGGTGTGATCATTTCAGATAACGTGCTGTGGTCAGGGAAAGTAACGGATGAAACAAAAAATGATGCCACCACACAGCTGCTCAGGGAGTTTAACGACTACCTGGCTCAAGATGACAGAACAGATAAAGTGCTTTTACCTGTGCGCGACGGCTTGTACGTCTCGCTAAAAACAAAATAAATGTTATGAAAAAACATCTGCTATCCTTTTTGTTTTTCCTTACCGCCGTACCGGGAATCTCCCAAACCATACCGGAAACCCCGCTGAAAGTAGAGTTTGCCAATGTACAGATCCTGCTGAATGCAGATGCACGCCAAAAGATCAACGCTGAGGTTCAGCGCCTTCTCACACCTCAGAGCACCTACCTGAACCAGAAGCTGGAGCGGATGCAGCTGTATTTCCCCATCATTGAGAAAATCCTGGAAACCGAAAACGTGCCTGACGATATCAAGTACCTGGCGGTATTGGAAAGCGATCTGAACGCCGATGCAGTCTCGCCTACCAAAGCCGTGGGCTTCTGGCAGTTCAAAGATTTTACGGCTAAGGAAATGGGGCTGACCATGTCAGGTACCCAGGATGACCGGAAAAACCTGCACCTGTCTACCAGGGCAGCGGCCCAATACCTGAAAAAAAATAACAAGGTCTTTAAAAACTGGGTGTCTACCACCCTCTCCTATACAGCCGGTGCCGGTGGTGCGGCAGACTTGGTGCCCGTGGAGTGGTCGTTTGCCAGCGAGATCAAGCTGGAAAAGATCCCCCACCCCTACCTGATCAAGGCCCTGGCCCACAAGCTGGCCTACAGCCACCGCCTCAGGCAGACCCCCCCTACCTCCAAAGCCCTGGTGGAATATCCCGCCAAAGGAAAAAAGATAACGGATATAGCCTCGGAGATCAACCTCCCCGAAGAGGAGATCCGGCAGTATAACTCCTGGCTACGCGCCTCTTCCGTACCGACTGATAAAGATTACGTTATCCTGCTACAGACGGATAAAGCCTATGCCGGCACCATCACCACGAAGGCCAATGACCTGGCTAAAACCGACTATATCTCCATAGGCTATCCCAAACTGAAGCGCCAGACCCTGGTAGTGACCTCCACGGATCAGCCCGTATTTTACGAAATAAACGACAAACGGGGGATCCTGGCCCAGTCCGGTGACGAAGTGTCCTCCCTGGCCCGGAAAGGGAAGACCAGTATTTATAAGTTCCTGTCTTATAACGATATGACCGACCGCGACCGCGTAAAAGACGGCACCGTATATTACCTGCAAAAGAAACACAAAAGAGGCCCCGTGCCCTATCATACCGTGTCTGACCAGCAGAACCTCTGGGAGGTGGCCCACATCTACGGCCTGCGACTGAAAAAACTTAAAAAGTTTAACCGGTTAGCTGAAAACGAGGATATCCGTACGGGAAGAGTGCTCTGGCTTCAGAAAAAACGCCCGCGGAAAACCGCTATCCAATACAACACGAACCTGACAGCACCACCGGAAGTACTCAGCCCGGAAACCACGCTTACAGACGTGACCACGGCCGTTCCGGATACGCCTGAAAAAGACTCCGCCGGCACCCGCTACATTACGCACCGGGTACTGGAAAACGAGACCCTGTTTTCACTGGCCAAAAAATACGGCACCACCGTGGAGAAGCTGAGAGAGCTTAACCGTCTTAAGCCCAATGAAGGTATCCAGTATAACCAGCGCCTGCAGGTACCGTATTCAGATGAACCGGAAGACGACTGGGTGGAAGACGAGAAGAAACAAACGCAGGCCGTGCTGATGCCGCCTAAAAAAGAGACGGTGCCCAAAACGGAAACCCCGAAAGAGAAACCCATGGAAATTCCGGTGGTGACCACGCCGGCTGAAAAAACCACTACTCCGGTGGTCAGAGAGACACCGGCAGGTGGTGTATCGGCGGCAAAACGGCACCGGGTCAGCCCGGGTGAAACGCTCTTCAGCATTGCTAATCGTTATGGCACTACTGTAGCCGAGCTGCGGCGTATGAATAATATGAGCCCTTCAGAAACCCTGAAGTCGGGTACTACGCTGATAGTTTCTGGGGCCGCTGCTCCGGGAACCGGTACCACAGGAGCTAATTCTTCCGGAGCTGCCTCAACAGGGACACCGGGAGCCACTTCTCAGGGAGTCGCCACTCCGGGAGCATCCACTCCGGGAGCATCCACTCCGGGAGCATCCACTCCGGGAACTACCCGCACTCCCGAGCCTTCCAAAAACACGGCCACGGCGTCTACGCATACCGTGCAGCGGGGGGAAACCCTGTTCAGTATTGCTAACCGCTACGGCTTAACCGTAGACGAGCTGCGGAGCCTGAACGGCCTTTCGGCCAATTCCATCCAGGCGGGTCAGAAGCTGAAGGTGAAAGAGGGTAGCAGCCCTGCGGCTCCGGAGGCCCAATACCACACCGTAAAGGCCGGCGAAACGCTTTTCAGCATCTCTAACCGCTACGGCGTCACCGTAGAAGACCTGAAATACTGGAATAACATGAAAAATAATAACCTTGTGTCCGGGAAAAAGATAATTGTTAAGAAATGATCCTGATTGATGATACCTGCGTGAGCGACGATATCGCAGAAAAGTTTTTTGTATGTAACCTGGAAAAATGTAAGGGGGCCTGCTGCGTGGAAGGTGACCTGGGCGCCCCGCTGGAGGCCTCCGAGCTACCCGTACTGGAAGAGATCTATGAAAACGTAAAACCCTACCTGACGCCGGAGGGTATTGCAGCTATTGAAGAGCAGGGAAAGTACATCCGCGACTGGGAGGGAGACTACTCCACCACCACCATTAACGACCGGGAGTGCGCCTATGCCTTTTATGATGAACGGAACATTCTCAAATGCGGGATAGAACAGGCTTACCTGGATGGGAAAACGGACTTTAAAAAGCCCATTTCCTGCCACCTTTATCCCATCCGTATCACCAAATACGACAATTTTCACGCCCTGAATTACGACCGCTGGAGCATCTGCTCCGATGCCTGCACACTGGGCGAGCACCTGGGCGTGGAAGTCTATAAATTCCTGAAAGAACCCCTCATCCGTGCCTATGGTGAGGACTGGTACCGGCAACTGGAAGAAGAGATAGCCCATGGAAAGGTTTGATGAAGTATATGAAGTAGTTAAACTGATCCCCCGGGGAAAAGTAAGCAGCTATGGCGCCATAGCCCGTTACCTGGGCACTTCGCCGCGCATAGTAGGCTGGGCCATGAATTCCGTGAAGGGGGAAGACGGCGTACCTGCCCACCGGGTGGTGAACAGAAACGGTGTGCTGACCGGCAAAATGCACTTTACTCCGCCCCAAAAAATGCAGGAAGACCTGGAGAAAGAAGGGCTGCAGATCACCGATGATCAGATCCTGAACTTCACGGAGCATTTTTGGGATCCTTCGGCAGAGTTGCTTTAAGGTAAAATTAATTTTTCCAGATGTATTTTACTTTAAAATTATTCTAAAATATTATATCTTTGCACCAAATATTATTTTGACTCTCATATACTTTAAAAATATAGAATGGCATCAGTAAAACTTGATCAGATCGATCGGAAATTATTGGAGATCCTTCAAAGCAACGGAAAGATCACCAATGCACAACTTTCCAAAGAAATCGGCTTATCACCGGCGCCTACATTAGAGCGTGTAAAAAAACTGGAGAATGCGGGTATCATTGAAAGCTATCACGCTCAGCTGGATCGCCAGAAAGTAGGCCTTGGGGTAATGACCTTTGTGCAGGTAACCCTTTCCGGGCATAAAAAATCCATCACTGAGACTTTTGTGCGGGTGATTGAGCGTGTTCCGGAGATCATTGAATGTCATCACGTGACCGGTTCCTGCGATTTCCTGCTGAAGGTGATCGCCAAGGATATCGCTTCTTACCAGACCCTCATCATGGAAACCATTAACGAGATCGAGGTGGTGGCCAGCACCCAGACTATGGTGATCCTGTCTACCTTCAAGAGCAGCAAGGTAATGCCTGTGCCCTGATTTACTTCTTTTTCTTAGCCGCTTTCAGTGTTTTGGTTAAAGTTTCCAGCTCCTCTTTGGCGTCAGCATAAACCGATGACTTCTTTTCCGAATTTTTCATGGCTTCCCCCAGGTACTTAACGGCCTGTGCATAGTCTTTTTCGGCCACGGCTATCTTGCCCAGCGCCAGGTTAGCACTGGCGTAATAGCCGGTTTCTTTTGAGTCGTTTTCCAGTGCAAATTCAATGCTCCGGCTGAAATACTGTTTCGCCTCCTCGTTATTCCGGTATTTATGGTGATAAATATAGCCCAGGATATAGGCCCCATACCGGCCGTCATTGGCGCCATAACCGTATTTCCCGCTATCCACATTGTTCAGCAACTCCCGGGCATATACTTCGGCTTCGTTCAGGCGGCCCAGGGCAAAGGAATTCCGGGCCACGAAGCGGTGAAAAAAGGAATTATCCGGGTACATGCCGTGCATCTGTGCCGCCATCACCAGTGACTTGCCCGGCTGCTTCTCCATGGCATAGATCTGCACCAGAAAATACCGGGCCTCCATCCGGGAGTAGAAGGCGTTATTAGCCACAATTTCCAGCTGGCGGATGCCCTGCTCCTTGCTTCCCTTGCGGAAAAACGTAAGCAGAGGCCGCAGAGACTTATAGTTCTCGTGGATCCATTTGGAATAATAGTTATACACGCCGTCACCAAACAGCAGCTCGGGGTTAATGTTTTCCTCTCCCCGGCTATCGTCCAGGTATTTAATGGCTTTCTTCCCCGCCCAGGCGGCCTTTACCCATTTTTCCCGCTCGGCGTACAGGCGGCCTTTAATGGCATAAGCGGCGCAGAGGAAGAACATGGCCTCCTTATTTCCTTTATTCTTTTTCAGGAGCTTCTCCGCCTTATCTATGGCCTCCTCCATATACAGGTGACAGCCGTCGTCATAGCGCGTCTGCTTGGTATCCGGTACGATGCGCCACCATTCATTCAGCCCCAGCAGAAAATCACCGATGGGGTGCTCCGGGAATTCCACCTTCAGCCACTTAAATTCGCGGGCGGCCTCATCAAAGTGGAAATTGTACATGAGGTTAAATCCCTCCGTGGTACTGATCTGTATCCCGCGGTCGGTCAGGATCTTATTCATATCCGGTCCCTTATCGCCCCTGACATAGGGCACAGACTGGGCCGAAGTAAAATGGAATGCCGAAGTAAGAAGTAATACGATTAAGTGCTTTTTCAATATATGTTCAGGTTCTCTCTCCCCACAAAATTACATAACGAACAGGATGATTTAAAATTTATGATATCCCCGGGTTTTTCATGCCCCGGAAGAAAATTTTATTTCTATTTTTGTGTAAAATTCTCGCCAATGATTGAAGTTCTGGATCTCCGCTTTGAGGAATACATCAGTGAAGAAAAAATACAGGAAAGGGTAAGGGCCATTGCCTCCGAACTGAACCTGAAATACGCCGGTAAAGACCCGCTCTTCCTGGGTATCCTGAACGGTTCTTTCATGTTTATCGCTGATATCTTTAAGCACGTGAATATCCCCTGTGAGGTCAGCTTTCTTAAGATTAACTCCTACCTGAACACGTCGTCTACCGAAAAAGTAAAGGAACTGATCGGCCTGAACCAGTCGCTGGAAGGCCGCCACGTAGTGGTCCTGGAAGACATTGTAGATACCGGCCGTACCCTGGATTATATCCTGAAAACCATTTCCGACAGGAACCCGGCCTCGGTGGAAGTAGCCACGCTTCTGTATAAACCCGCTGCCCTGGTGGTGCCGGTGAAGATAGATTACATTGGGTTTGAGATTGACAACCAGTTTGTACTGGGCTACGGCCTGGATTATAACGGTTACGGCCGTAACCATAACTCCATTTTAATTAAAGTGGATGAATGACCGGATGTGGAAGTTGTATTCCGCACCTTTCACTAACCGGATCCCGCAGCGGGCAGTGATCGGTCCGTTCTTTGTATCCAGGAGGATCTCATAATAGCTGCCCTGAAAAATCACCGCCTTTGCCGTCCCGATCTCCCGTGCTTTGGGTGAAAATTCCACGCTCTCCGGCCTGAAATACCGATTTTCCCCCCAGGTGTTAATTTCACCCGTAAGTTCCGCCACATACCGGTTTTTAGGATGATGATAAATATCTTCTGAGGTTCCGGTCTGCAGAACTTTCCCCCGGTTCATGATCACCAGCTGATCGGCCAGGCCGAAAGCATCGTAAATATCATGGGTGACCAGCGCGCAGGAGATTTGTTCTTTCCTTACCACCTCCTTCAGGTTCAGCATCACCTGCTTTTTATGGATACGGTCCAGGTTAGCCATGGGTTCATCCAGCAGCAGGGCCACGGGCTCATCGGCCAGTGCCCGGGCTATCATCACCCGCTGAATCTCCCCGCCGGAGAGTTCCCGAGGCAGCTTAGCCAGTAAAGCCTTCAGATTGAGGGCCCTGGCCAGGGTATTTACCCGTGCTTTCTGATATGATTTTTCGTAGTAACGCAGTTCATACGCTATGTTCTCGGCAATGCTGATATTGGGGAAGAGGGTATTTTGCTGGGTCACCAGCTTGATCTTCTCATGGCCCGGCACCAGTTTCCGGGAGGGCGTGAGGATGGCCTCGCCGTTCAGGAGGGTCTGGCCGGATGCGGGCTCCTTCAGCCCCGCCAGCAGGTGCAGCAGGGTGGTTTTTCCCGAGCCGCTATGCCCGATGATCCCAGTGATAGACCCGGGTTCCAGGCCCAGGGAAACCGGTTTTAAAGAAAAAGTATCGCCGTAGGAGTAGCTGAGTTTCTGGGCATGTAGCATACAGACAGGGAGGGGGTTAGGTCCGGCATGCTGATTCCGGAACCGGGTTCAGACCGGCGGAACCGGGAATCTGCGAAATCCGGGGCTAAAAATAAGAGGTCTGATGACCTCTTATTTCTTCTTCCGGTGAACCTTGATCATGTCCGCATCCGCCAGGATACGTCCGCAGTGTTCACAGATAATGATCTTTTGTTTTTCCATGATATCGGCCTGGCGCTGAGGAGGTACCACGTTAAAGCATCCGCCACAGGCACCCCGGTCTACCGCTACTACGGCCAGCCCGTTTTTAGCACCGGAACGGATCCGGTGGTAGGCTTTCAGCAGACGCTCATCTACTTTTTTGGCCTGCTTTTCCGACTGGCGGTTCAGCTTATCTTCTTCTTCCTGGCTTTCGTTAACCAGTTTCTCCAGCTCGGTCCGCTTCTGATCCAGGATAGCCACCCGCTTAGCCTTCATTTCATTGGTCTGCTCAATGTCAGCCAGCTTCTGGGCGATCTTGAAATCCGCCTCCCGGATTCTTTTATCCGACAGCTGGATTTCCAGTTCCTGAAGTTCCAGTTCTTTAGAGATGGCATCGAACTCCCGGTTATTCCGTACGTTCATCTGCTGATCCTTGTATTTCAGGATAAGCTTATCGGCCTCTCTTTTATTTTCAATGTGGTGTTCTATCTCACTCCTGTAGCCCTCTATCTCCGCTTCGTATTTCTTTACCCGGGTTTCAAAGCCTATCACTTCATCTTCCAGATCTTTTACCTCTTCGGGCAGGTCGCCGCGGAGTTTTTTAAGCTGGTCCAGCCGGGAATCAATCTCCTGAAGCTCTAACAGAGTTACCAGTTTATCTGCAATTGTAATTTCCATATAGTATTATAACCACTTTTTAGTAATAATAATTCACCGGATTGGTATTCACTTCCGACAAACAGGTTGCAAAAGTAGTAATTTTTTTTGATATAATTTCTACCAGCAGATCTTTTGTAAATACTTCACTTTCAAAATGTCCGATATCAGCAATCAGGATCCGGCCCTCCGCTCCGAAAAACTCATGGTATTTATAATCGGAAGTGATAAAAGCGTCAGCACCGGCCGCCAGGGCATCGCCCAGCAGGAAGCTGCCGGAACCGCCGCACACCGCCACTTTCCGGATCATTTTACTGACCGGCGTGAACCGGATCACCGAGAGGTTCATGTGCTGCTTCAGGTAAGGCAGGAAGTCTTCCACGCTCATGGCCTCCGGCAGGAAACCCACGGCGCCGGATCCGGCCTCCTGGTTTTCGTTTTCCAGGGCATGCAGGTAGTAGGCCACTTCTTCGTAAGGATGTGCCGCCTGCATGGCGCGAAGCACCGGGTTTTTAAGGTAAGCCGGCAGGATCACCTCCACGCGGTTCTCCTCCACTTCTTCCAGGGCTCCCCGCCTGCCAATGACCGGGTTAGCGTCTTCTTCCGGCCGGAAACTGCCGATACCCGTGGTGCGGAAACTACAGTCGGAGTAGTTCCCGATCTCACCCGCACCCGCCTTGTGCAGCGCTGCCAGCACCCGTGCCGTAGCCTCTCCTTCCGGCACAAAAACCGTCAGCTTCAGCAGCGTATTTTTCTTTTTTTTCAGGATGCTGACCTGCTTAAGGCCCAGCTTCTCGGCAATTTTATAATTAACCCCGTTCACCACGTTATCCAGGTTAGTATGGATAGCGTAAATGCCTACGTCATTCTTAATGGCGGAGATGGCCGTACGCTCCACGTGATCCGTGCCGTTCAGCCGTTTCAGACCCCTGAAAATAAGCGGGTGATGGGCCACAATGAGGTTACAGCCCTTGCGGACGGCCTCCTGTACCACTTCTTCCGTCACATCCAGGCTGACCAGCACGCCCGTGACCTCCGTATCCGGATGCCCGATCAGCAGCCCGCAGTTATCGTAATCTTCCTGCAGCTGCAGCGGCGCCAGCTGTTCCAGGTAGGCCGTTACTTCTTTTATTTTCATAGATACCCCGGTTTTATGAGTCCGTAGTAATGTAAATCAATGATCTTATCATTTTTCATGGCTGCGCGCTTTAAGACCGCTTCTTTCTCAAAACCGGCTTTTGTCAGCACCTTCTGCGACCCCGTGTTAAAATCAAAAACGGTAGCGTAAAGCTTGACTAAAGGCAGCCTGGTAAAAGAATACTCCACCAGCTCTTTCAGGGCAGCGGTCATGATCCCTTTGTTCCAATAATCTTCTCCCAGCCAGAAGCCCACCTCGGCACTTATCCGCTGCACATCGGTCTGAAGAATAAGCCCTATCCCGCCTACCGCTTTTCCCTCCACGGAAATGGCAAAGTCAGTAACGGGCCGGGGCTTCTGCAAGACCATTTCTATGAATTTTTCACCGTCTTCCGGGGTATAAGGCGAGGGGAAATAATCTCTCAGGTTATTCCAGACCCGTATGTTATTAGCATGGGCAGTGAGGGATGGCTTATCGGCCCTTTCCCATTCTCTTATTACCAGACCCCTGCTCATACCGTATTCCTGAAAATCTCCACACAGGCCCAGCCCAGCATGACCAGGCAGAGCAATACTTTCACCACGATGCCCGCCATCAGGCCCAGGAAACTCCCTACGGCTGCCTTAAAGGCCCGGCCGGTGCTCTTATCATGCAGGTATTCGCCGATGAAAGCTCCCGCAAACGGCCCGATGATGACCCCGAAAGGCCCCAGGAACAAACCGGCTATCAGGCCAATGCCCGAACCGTACATGCCCCATCGGGTTCCGCCGAATTTTTTAGTACCCCAGATAGGCACATAATAATCCAGCACCGTCACCATTACGGTGAGTACACCGAATACAATAAGAGTGGTCTGGCTGAACTCCGCAAAACGGGAATAGTGCAACGCAATCATCCCCGCATAGCTCAGCGGCGGGCCCGGGATGGGCAGCACCGCACCGGCCAGGCCGGTCAGGAGGCCGAGGATACCGGCTACGAGGAGTAAGATGTCCATCATGTTATTTCCTCCGGCTCTCCAGGAATTCAGCGATCCGGTCAGCGGCATCCGCCAGGGTAGCCAGGTCCGGCAGGAATACGATCCGGAAGTGTTCTTTATCAATGAAGTTAAAGCCCGTGCCGGCCACTACCAGCACTTTCTTCTCGGTAAGCAGGCCGTAGGTAAAGGCCACGTCATCTTCGATATTAAATTTACTCAGGTCTATACGCGGGAACATGTACAGCGAACCCTTGGGTTTCACACAGGAAACCCCGTCTATAGCAGACATGCGGGTATGGATCAGGTTTCGCTGCTCCTTTAAGCGCCCGCCATCGGCCACCATTCCGCGGATTACGCTGTCGTCTTTCAGCGCTGCCGCTATGGTATACTGCGTGGGCACATTGGCGCATAAACGCATGGAAGCCAGCAGGTTCAGCCCTTCCAGGAAAGAGGCGGACCGCTTCCCGGAGGGGATCACCCAGCCACCGCGGAAACCGCAGGCAAAATAGTTTTTAGACAGCCCGCCGAAGGTCATGAAATGCACGTTATCGGATAAGGTGGCCACCGGAATGTGCTCCAGGCCATCGTAAAGTACCTTATCGTAGATCTCATCGGAAAAGAGCACCAGGTTATGTTTTTCAGCCAGCGCCACGATCTCCAGGAGCACTTCCTTCTTATAAACGGCCCCGGTGGGATTATTCGGGTTAATGATCACGATGGCCTTAGTGCGGGCGGTGATCTTTTGCTCCATGTCTTTCACATCCGGGTTCCAGTCGTTAGCCTCATCACATACGTAATGCACGGCTTTACCGCCACCGAAACCCACCGCCGCCGTCCACAGGGGATAATCAGGCGCCGGTACCAGCACTTCATCGCCCGGGTTCAGCAGGGCCTGCATGCACATGATGATCAGCTCACTTACGCCATTCCCTATAAATATTTCTTCGGGCTTCAGGCCGGTGAAGCCGTGCTGCGTGTAGTACCGGCAGACGGTTTCGCGTACTTCCATTACACCCAGGTGGTGAGAGTAGCCTTCCGCCTGCTTCAGGTGTTCTTTCATGCCTTCCATCATGCCGGGAGGCACATCAAACCCAAAAGGCGCCGGGTTACCGATATTCAGCTTGAGAACAGGATGGCCCTGTCTTTCCAGTTCCAGCGCCTTTTCAAAGATGGGGCCCCGGATGGCGTAAGAAAGGTTATTCAGCCTTTCGCTTTTCAGAATTTCCATTATTCATATCAGGTTGAAGTATATCAGAGTTTTTTGAGAAATCGCTCTACATTTTCCTGCACCCTTTTCAGGATATTTTCTGACGGCCGCTTTTTGAACTTTTCACCCGTAAATTTCTCATACAGCTCAATGTAGCGGTTAGAGATCTCTTCGGTTTTCTCGTCCGTCATTTCGGGTACCTGCTGCCCTTCCTTCCCCTGGAACCCGTTTTCAATCAGCCATTCGCGCACAAATTCCTTGGACAACTGCTTCTGGGGCCGGCCGGCTTCCTGGTTTTCCCGGTATTTGTCCAGGTAAAAATAGCGGGAAGAGTCCGGCGTATGAATCTCATCGATCAGGTAGACGGTATCGCCCACATGCCCGAACTCGTATTTGGTATCTACCAGGATCAGCCCGTTTTCCCGGGCCATCTGTGTACCTTTTTCAAAAAGCGCCAGGGCATATTTCTCCAGCTGCAGGTATTGATCCACGGCCACCAGCCCGCTGCTGATGATCTCCTCCCGGGAGATATCCTCATCGTGCCCTTCGTGGGCCTTGGTAGTAGGTGTGATGATGGGTGCCGGCAGTTTATCGTTTTCTTTCAGGCCGTCAGGAAGGGAAACGCCGCACACTTTACGCTTTCCTTCACGGTACTCCCGCCAGGCATGCCCGGCCAGGTAACCCCGTACCACCATTTCCACCGGGAAGGTCTCGCATTTCAGCCCCAGGGCAGCGTTAGGATCCGGAACGGCAATCAGCCAGTTAGGTACAATATCACGTGTGGCTTCCAGGTTACGGGCGGCAATCTGGTTCAGCACCTGTCCTTTATACGGAATAGCGCGGGGCAATACCACGTCAAAAGCAGAAATGCGGTCAGTAGCTACCATGAGTACGTATTTACCCAGTCCGTAGACATCCCGTACTTTACCCCGGTAAAATGAAGTTTGATTCTTAAATTGGAAATCGGTTTCGTTAATGGTGTTCATTTGCCTGAAAATTCGAAGGACTAAGTTTGCTGCAATGTTTACAGACTACAAATTTACCAATCTTTTTCTATTTTCTGATCACTATTTTTCCCGGGGATCAGGCCTTTGCTCTCTGACATCCGGAGGTTATCCAGCAGCTGCAGCGCCCGCTCCCGTGTAATGTTCTCGGAAACATAGCGGCCCAGCTCTTCTTCGCGCTCGTCCGACGTCACCACCTGGGTGTTCCGCTCTTCTTCCAGGGGTGTGGGCGGCGCTTTCCGGTGATAGAGCCGGGAGATCAGCTCATAATTAAACCGGGCTTCCTTCAAGTCGTTATTCCTTTCGATGGCGGAGCGGAAAAAATCCAGGGCCGTGGCCGTGTCTTTCCGCATCAGGGCCAGGATACCCAGCTGGTTCCGGGATACCGACGACTGCCCCGGGTCACTGATGTCACGGGAGAGTTCATAGTTAATGCGGGCGGCAGAGGTATCCCCCACCGCAAAATAGGCATGCGCGGCATCCAGGCGCAGGTGAATGTCAATCACCCGGTGCACCTCCTCCAGCCGCTCAAAGATGGCTATGGACCCCTGGAAATCACGGGCCGCCATCTTCTGGTTAAACTCATCGATATAGTGGTTCCTCTGCTCTATATTGGTATAGAACCGGGGGTTCAGAAGAAAAAAAATGATATAATAAATAAAGAAATGCACTTATATCTTCAATACTTTAACCGTGATCAGAAAATCCACTCCCACAAAAATCATCGCCAGGAGCAGGAAAAATATATATTTGTTATAGGTAACGCTCTGACGGTTCAGGTCATCTGCCGAGCCTGCCACCAGGGCGATCCGGTCAGCCAATGCAGGCAGGTCATTCTGGATATTATTCAGAATGAAGTATTCCCCGCCGGTGGCTTTGGCCAAAGCGCTGATCTTATCCACTTCCAGGCTGGTGACAATGTCTTCTCCCTCCTTATCCTTCTTATAGCCCTGCATCACCGGTATCTTTCCTCCGCCCAGGGTACCTACCCCCACAAAAAAGAGGCGGATGTTATTTTTTTTCAGGAGGCCGGCTTCCTGCTGCCGGAGCGGGTAGTGCGCTTCGCCATCGGTAATAATAACGCCCACCTTGCCGCGGTTCTGCGATCCCGTACCCAGTTTTTCGTTCAGCAGGGCCAGCACCGGGTTAAAGTCGGTGGAGCCCCGGCCCAGCAGGGAGGTGCGCAGCGTACGAACCGAGTTCCGGATGTTTTCTTCATCAAAGGTGAGCGGCGTGAGTACATACGCTTCCGAATTAAAGACCATCACCCCTATCCTGTCAGCGTTAAAGCGGTCTGCCAGTCCCAGCATCTCGCTCTTGGATTTGTCGATCCGGCTGGGTTCCACGTCATTGGCATTCATGGATTCCGAGAGGTCAAAGGCTATAAAAATATCTTTCCCCGAGGCCCGCGCTTCGGTTTCCGTCACCCCAAAGTTAGGCCCCAGCATGGCCATTGACATCAGGCCCAGGTAAATAGACCGTACCAGGAATTTGAAAACCGAAGAGGTGGCCGTGGTCTTCAGTTTCCGGGCCGCCGAGAACACCCGGTAGAAATAAAACAGGTAGATAAGCACAAAACTTATCAGGAACAGGTATTCTACCCGGGTAAATTCCCTGCTGAAATTCATTTCTTCATGGAGATCAGGTTAGCGATCAGCCGGTAGGCGCCCGGTACCCCGGCCGGCAGCTGGCGGAACAGCGACAAGCCCGTAAACACGAAGTTCCCTTTGCCATAACGCGTATACAGCAGGGATCCTTCCTGCTTCGTTTCGCCCTTATCTTTCATGGCCAGCACCGTGGTGTATTTATCGGACCATTCCTGGGCAAAATAGAGGCCCCTTTCCTGCACCCAGCCCTCAAAATCGCGGGCAGTGATGCGGTTCGGGTAGTTCAGCACCGGATCCTGCGGGTTCAGAAACTGCACGGCGGCATCTTCTTCCGTTACCCGCCCCCGGCCAATGGTCATGGGGTAAGGCCCCAGTTCATTGGTCTTGATCTTGCCGTAAAAAGCCTGGGTCTGGTATTGCACCAGCAGGTTACCGCCGTTTTGCACATATTCCAGCAGCAGCTTCTGGGAATTCGCCAGCCAGTCTTTGGTATTGTAGGCCCGTACCCCGATAATGATGGCGTCCAGCCGGCTCAGATCGCCTTTAATGCTGTTTTCATCCAAAAATGTCACTTCATACCCGATCTGCATCAGCGACTGCGCCACCTCATCACCGGCGCCCATCACGTACCCCACCTTTTTACCCGCAATCTTCACATCCAGGTTAATGGCCCGGGCAGCGGCTTTCGGGAAAACATTCAGCTCGGGGATATGCTCATAGGAAATATGCCGGTAGGCGTGATCGTAGGTACCGCGGGCATTGACGGCCACGGCACTAATGGTGGCTTCCCGGGTGTTTTTTCCTGGGGTAACGGTAAAGTACACCGGCTTTTCCTGGTCCTTTTCCGTAAACTCCACCCCTACCGATGCCGGCGTGCAGGTCCAGCCTTCCGGCAGCTTCAGGGATACCGTGGCCTTATTCGCCGCCAGGTTATTTTTAGCCACCACTCCCACGGTCTTGGCCTGGCCTTCGGTGAAAATAAAGACGTTTTGCTCAAAGTTCAGCATGATCTCCGGCCGGATCTCCAGGTATTTGTAGATCTCGCCGCGGGAGGGTTCCGTGTATTTGTATTTCACCGGGTGCCGGTAAGTAAGGTTCTCCCCCAAAATACTCAGGGTATATTCGGCCCAAAGCGGATCCGGAGCCATAGGCTGGTTCCGCAGCTTCTCATCCGAGATCCGGTATTTCCCGGTCTCTTTGCTTTCTTTCATCCAGTAAGGCTGGGTGATTTCTGCGTTAGCCGGGATCTTCACGTCAAAGACCACTTCCGAATTTTTATTGTTTTCAAGCCGCGTGTTAAGAACAGTATCCCGGCTCACTGCGCCGGTGATCTTCAACTCTTTGACTTCTACGGGCAGGTCGGAGCGGTTAACGGCAGTAGAGAACAGCTTCACGCTCTGCCCCGGCGAGGTGCTGTTAGTGGAAGCGCTCACCTCCAGGTAGAGCCCCGCACAGGCAAAGATCAGCTCGCGGCATTCGTCCAGCTTCTCATATTTATACACCGATTCCGGCAGGGAATTAATGAAACCGTAAATTTTCACCAGGTCAGGCACGGAGGCCGCCGGTTTCCGGAAATCGAATTTCCCGATCACCTGGTCCAGCAGCAGGGCGATCTTCTGGCCCCCGTCTACCCGCCTCCAGCTGAGGTCTATGCCGTCAAAAATATCTTTGGAGGCCGGGGTGCCTTTAATATGCACCAGGTAATCCGAGCGCTCGCTGCGGGTGGGGGCGCTGCCGAAGCCCTGGCTGCGGTGCTTGCTGCGGGCCCGGGCCGCAATCTCCGTATAAGCCTCCCCCAGTACAGGATTATACTCGCCCAGCGGCACCTCCACATAGCTTTCCCCCTCCGGAGCGGTATTGGTAAACCCTCTCCCGAAGGTATTCCAGACCAGGCGTTTGGGCTGCCACACCTCCACTTCCTTCAGTTGTTCAGGGAAGCGGCGCGGGTCAGCAGCGGCATCAAAGGCCTCTTTCGACAGCACCGCTGACGCCGAGTGGTGCCCATGGCCCGCCCGTTCATCCGGCGGAAAGCGGTTAATCATCACATCCGGCCGGAACTTCCGGATCCGGTAAACCAGGTCTTCCAGGATCTTCTCCTTCCCCCACAGCAGCAGGGCCTCATCGGTAGATTTGGAGAAACCGAAGTCCACGGCTCTTGAAAAATATTGCTCACCCCCGTCTATTTTCCGGGCTTCCAGCAGCTCATGGGTACGGATCAGCCCCACGTACTCGTCCTGTTCGGGACCGATAAGGTTCTGACCGCCATCGCCCCGGGTCATGGCATAATAAGCCGTTCTGACCTTCTTTTCTTTTGCCAGCCAGGTAATGAGCAGGGTGTTTTCATCATCCGGGTGAGCCGCAATATACATGACGTTCCCTACGGTAGCCAGGCGCTGAAGGCCCAGGTAAATTTCACTGCTGTTCAGAGGATGGGACTGGGCCTGCCCCGGGAGTACCTGAGACAGGAGAAATATACACAGAACTACTTTTTTCATTTATGCTTTAGAAATAGGATCAACGGATGGAGGTGTAAAAATAGTAAGTCAATTGTTAATATTTTCATAAGAACATTCATTTCTGCAACCATCCGCCTCCGGAAACAGTCCTAACGTACAAACAAATAAAATTTTATCATGATTAAGAAGCTGGCTATTGCGGGTTTAGTAGTAATGTCTCATTTCACTTTTGCACAAAAAACCCTGCAGGACGAAAGAATACAGGTCAGCGGGGAAGCTGCAATAGAGATTCCTGCAGACCAGGTATGGTTTAACATTAACCTGAATTACAAAGATTACGACGGGGTAAAAACAGCCTTTGACCAGCACAAGACAGCGGAAGCCCAACTGCTCCGGTTCCTGAAGGACCTGCGGATACCAGACAAAAACATCACTTATTCACTGATTAGCTTTAACCGGCAGATGGAATTCAGAGCTGACGGAACCCCGAAGGAGTATTTCGGCACCCACCAGAACATTACGGTGAAACTGGAAGACCTCAAAAGCTATCCCGATTTCCTGATCCGCCTGGTAAATGCCGGCTTTACCAATGTAAATCCGGCTTTCACGTCCTCCCGGTCCAATGATTTTCACGGTGAGCTGATCGAAAAAGCCATTGGGCAAGCCCGGAAAAAAGCGGAGGTTATGGCGAAGGCTTCCGGCCGGAAGCTGGGCAGGGTTACCCATGTATCCGATACCGTGCAGCCGGATCCGGTCTTCCGTGCCGAGCTGGCCTATGCCAAATCCGGTAACGATGGCGGGTTTATCGCAGAAATACCGCAGAGTGTAAAGAAAAGTATTTCCGTTCAGGTATCCTTCACACTGGAATAACTTCTACCGGCTTATTTATAACCAGCCTAATTAATCTTTACACAAATTCCTTTTAATTCTCTGCGTGATAGTATAAATTTGCACGATTTTGTTAAAAGATATAACCATTTATTTATGAATTCAATTGTATACTTTGTGCCTTTGTTTGGACTGTTAGGCCTTATTTATACGGCGCTTAAGTTCAACTGGGTGTCCAGACAGGACGCCGGAGAGGAGAACATGAAAAGACTTTCCGGTTACATCGCTGACGGGGCTATTGCTTTCCTGAAAGCAGAGTGGAGGATTCTTGCCATGTTTGCTTTACCCACTGCTATCATCCTTTTCTTCCTGGGCAGTGATGAGGGAACACCCGAACATCCTATTCATTCTTCTCCGCTGATCGCGCTGTCTTTCCTGATCGGTGCGGTGTTTTCAGCGCTGGCCGGCTACATTGGTATGAAAGTAGCCACCCGGGCTAACGTGAGAACGGCTCAGGCCGCTAAAACCTCGCTGGCTAAGGCGCTGAACGTGTCGTTTACCGGTGGTGCCGTAATGGGTATGGGCGTAGCCGGTCTGGCCGTGCTGGGCTTCGGAGGCCTGTTCATTGTTTTCTACAATCATTTTGCCCAGGGCCTGGGCCTTACTTCCGTAGAAATGAAAAAGGCCATTGAAGTGCTGGCCGGTTTCTCGCTCGGAGCGGAATCCATCGCGCTGTTTGCCCGGGTAGGTGGCGGTATCTATACCAAAGCCGCTGACGTGGGCGCTGACCTGGTAGGTAAGGTAGAGGCGGGTATCCCGGAAGACGACGTACGTAACCCGGCTACCATTGCTGATAACGTAGGCGATAACGTAGGTGACGTGGCCGGTATGGGCGCTGACCTTTTCGGTTCTTATGTGGCCACTATCCTGGCTACCATGGTGCTGGGCCAGGAGATCAATGTAACCGATAATTTCGGGGGATATTCACCGGTACTGCTGCCTATGCTGATTGCAGGCGTAGGTGTGGTGGCCTCGTGGATCGGCACCTGGTTTGTACGGGTTAAAAACGAAAACGATTCCGTTCAGAACGCGCTTAACTTAGGGAACTGGGCGTCTATCATCATTACGCTGATCGTTTCTTTCTTCCTTACCAAACACATCCTGCCGGAAACTTTATCCCTCAGAGGGTTTGAATTTACGGCTAACGGGGTATTTTACTCCATCGTGACAGGCCTCATCGTAGGTGCGCTGATGTCTATTGTTACTGAATATTACACGGCCATGAACCGCAGGCCGGTAGATTCTATTGTACAAAAATCAGGTACAGGTCACGCCACTAACATCATTGGCGGCCTGGCGGTAGGTATGGAATCTACCGTGATCCCTATCCTGATCCTGGCAGTGGGTATTGTGGTATCGTATGCTTTTGCCGGCCTTTACGGGGTGTCTATCGCCGCTGCCGGTATGATGGCCACCACGGCCATGCAGCTGGCTATTGACGCTTTCGGGCCTATTGCGGATAACGCGGGGGGTATTGCTGAAATGTCACAGCTGCAGCCGGAAGTACGGGAAAGAACCGATAACCTGGATGCGGTAGGAAATACCACGGCAGCTACCGGAAAAGGCTTTGCCATTGCTTCGGCAGCACTGACGTCCCTGGCGCTGTTTGCGGCCTTTGTGGGTATCTCCGGAATTGATGCCATTAACATTTACAAGGCGCCGGTTTTAGCGGGGCTCTTCATAGGCGGAATGATCCCGTTCATTTTCTCTGCCCTGGCCATATCTGCCGTAGGTAAAGCAGCCATGGAAATGGTGAACGAGGTGCGTCGCCAGTTCCGCGAAATTCCGGGTATCATGGAATACAAAGCCACTCCGGAATATGAAAAATGTGTGGAGATTTCTACCAAAGCCTCTATCCGGCAGATGATCGCTCCGGGGGCTATTGCCCTGCTGGTTCCGGTGATCGTAGGTTTCGGGCTGAAAGGCATTTTTGCCGATACCAGCTCTGCCGAGATCCTGGGTGGTCTGCTGGCCGGGGTTACCGTATCCGGCGTACTGATGGGTATTTTCCAATCTAACGCCGGTGGTGCCTGGGATAACGCCAAGAAATCCTTTGAAAAAGGGGTGATCATTGATGGAAAACCTTACAAAAAAGGTTCTGATCCGCACAAAGCCGCCGTAACCGGTGACACCGTGGGTGATCCGTTCAAAGATACTTCCGGCCCTTCTATGAACATCCTCATTAAGCTGATGTCTATTGTATCACTGGTGATTGCCCCTTATATCGCTACCAAAGCACCGGCCGCCACAGAAGTGGAAGACGATGACGCCATAGTGGTAGTAGAAAAAGTTTCAGTATCTAAAGTACTGCCTTCCGGCCTGATGCTGTCTTTCACGGATAACGGGATCGAAGACCAGCTGATCGGGTTCATTGAAGACGACGCGCAGAAGCCGGGTAATGACAACTGGTTCAATTTTGTGGATCTGAACTTCAAATCCGGAAGCAACGAGATCGACGAAACCAGCATGAAAGAAGTGGAGAACATTGCCGCTATCCTTAAAGAATATCCCAATGTGAAGGTGAAAATCGGTGGCTATACCGATAACACCGGCACAGCGGAAGGTAACCTGAAGCTGTCTGACGAAAGAGCTACTAACGTTAAGAAGGCCCTGGTTAACCTGGGTGTGGCAGCTGACCGCCTGACTTCGGAAGGATTCGGGCAGGAACATCCCGTAGCTTCAAACGACACCGAAGAAGGCAAGGCGCAAAACCGCCGGATAGCCGTTTCGGTAAGAGCGAAATAAGGATTTTCTAAAAATATCCGGAAAAGGCTGTCTGCAAAGGCAGCCTTTTTTTGTGCCCCGTAAAAATCATAAACCACCCGGGAAAAGCCGTCGGGAAGCAACACCCTATAACGATAAACCCTATTTTTACAAAAACTTTGGCGTCTATGAATATTCTCAGTGCACAGCAGTTAAAAGAAGCCTATGCCCGGACCCTGGCCATTCAGCAGATCAGCTCCTGGCAATTAATGGAAAGGGCGGCCGGCGCGCTTTTCGAAAGCCTGAAGGCCGATATGGATATTTACCGTACGCATTTTACCATTCTCTGCGGACCGGGAAATAACGGCGGTGACGGCCTGGCCCTGGCCCGCATGCTGTTTTCTGCCGGCAGCCAGGTGCAGGTCTGCCTGCTGAGGGCATCGTCTTACTCACCCGATAATCTTGAAAATCAGAAACGCCTGGGAGACCTGCCCGTAACGGTTTTTGACCGGGATTCCCATCTCCGTTTTCTGGAAAACACGGTCATCATAGACGCCCTCTACGGTTACGGGCTGAACCGCCCGCTGGATCCGGGATGGGCTTCCCTGGCGGACCAGGTCAATACTTCCGGCAGGAGGGTGATGGCCGTAGATATGCCCTCAGGCCTACTGGCAGATGCGCCCACAGGCCCTCAGGCGCCCGTGATAAAAGCGCAGATGGTGTACACCTTCCATGGCCCTAAAAAGGCACTGCTACTCCCTGAAAATGCGGCCAGGGCAGAGAACTTCCGGGTGATCGATATCGGGCTGGATGACCCTTCCTCCGCCCCGGAGCAGTACATCACCGCCGCTACTGTTAAAGCCCTGCTCAGGACACCCTCCCGGTTTTCACACAAGGGCACGTTCGGCCATGCGCTGATAGCCGGGGGAAGCTACGGTAAAACGGGAGCCGTGATCCTGGCCGCAGGTGCTGCCCTGAAAACCGGCTGTGGCCTGGTTACCGCCTATGTTCCCCGCTGCGGATACATACCCCTCCAGACCTCCCTGCCGGAAGCCATGGTGCTGACCGACCCGCAGGAGGAGTACCTGTCTGTTTTCCCTGAGGGGCTTACCCGTTTCTCCGCCCTGGGGGTGGGGATAGGCATGGGCACCGCTGCGGAAACCGAAGCCGCCCTGGGCAAGCTCCTGGAAACCGCCCCGCCCCTGGTGCTGGATGCGGATGCCCTGAATATTCTATCGTGTAACCCGAAGCTGCTTTCCCGTTTACCGGCGGGTACTATTTTAACCCCGCACCCCAAAGAGCTGGAAAGGATCACCGGCCCCTGGTCAGATGATTTCGAAAAACTGGAAAAGGTACGGGAGCTGGCTCACCGCCTGAACGTGCTGGTGGTGATCAAAGGTGCAAATTCCGCCCTGGTATTTCCTGACGGGCAGATCCGGTATAATTCCACCGGGAATTACGGAATGGCCAAAGGCGGCAGCGGCGATGTGCTCACCGGCATGCTTGCGTCTCTCCTGGCGCAGGGTTATCCGCCTCATGAGGCGGCCATAACGGGCGTTTTTCTTCACGGCCTGGCGGGAGACTGCGCGGCTGCGGAGATCGGGCCACGGGGCATGACCGCCACGGATCTGATCCGGGCTATCCCGCAGGCATGGAGGCAGCTGGAAGGAAACGGTTAAACTATTTTATTTTTAAAAACCCCGTACAGGTTACCCAGGCCCAGAATCAGCACCAGGCCGAACAGGGAGGCCACAAAACGCGGCTGCATGAAGAACAGGGTGTATTCCTGGATGTCACCCTTCAGGATCTTGGCTGCGATCTCCAGGTTCAGGAAGTAAGCCGTACTGACCAGGCCGTAGATCAGGTAACGCCGGGTATAGAGGGCATACGCCCCGCCAAAAAGAATGGCCGAGTGCGCGTAGCGGGCATGCATCTGTGTGTTAAAATAAAAGAAGACCACCGGGATCAGCACCCCCATCAGCAGCAGCTTATCTACCGGGAATCTCCCGCTGTAGTTCCGGGTCATTATCTTCCGGATAAAATAGATCAGCACGGGCACAAAAATGATAATTATGGCCGTACAGAACATTAATAAACCGATGGAGTTATAGCTCAGCCCCCAATGCCCCCGTAGATCCAGCTCCTTTAAAGGATTATCCAGGATAAAAAACCAGAAGTTACTGGCCCCCATGGAAACCAGCGGGTATTTCCCCACCAGGCTCACACCGGTGTGAAACACTTTCAGCACATCACCGGAAATCATAAATGGCACCAGGATCAGCACCTGGAAGATCAGAAAAGGAACCAGGGCCTTTATAATTCTGACCGGCTCAAATTTTTCAATCTGGTCTTCCAGCCAGATAAAGGCGATCATGGGGAAATAAACCAGCCCCTGGAGTTTGGTGTTCAGCACCACAAAGAAAAACAGGATACTGAGCCCCAGCCGTTTTTTCAAGGCATAATAAAAGCTGATGAAGGTAAAAGTGGTATAGATCCCGTCCCACTGGCCATACAGAATCGAGTCATACAGGTAGGCCGGGTTCAGCAGGATGAGCAGGCAAACCAGGGCCGCCTGCCGGTAGTTTTTATAATGATCCCGGATAAGCAGATACACATAGTAAATGCCCAGGAGCTCTATGGAAAAAGTAAAGATTTTCAGGGAATTAATATGCAGGATAATGGCTTCAGTGCTTCCCACGATCTGTGCATAGATATACAGGATATAATGTGTGACCGGAAGGTAGTCCACCCCCAGCTTATACACGTTCTGAATCCCGTTTTCCAGCATATAATTCGCCCAGGAGATCCAGACCCGGCGGTCAAATTTCCCGGGAGTGGTGATATTCGGTACTGCAATGATCACAATAACAAACGCCGCCAGGAGGATCCATAGGATGCTCCTGTTCTCTTTTTGCCACCTGAAGAAGTCATTATAGCAGTTTTTAATCGATTTCATAGCTATGCAGTAGCAATTATTCTACGCCGGTTGTTTAAATCTTAGTGCGAGTTTAGCCTAAATATCGTAGCCAGTCAAGGCAGAACGATTAAAATAATATTAGAATATGTCTTTCATCACTTTAGAAAAGTGCGCATCCAGGATCCACAGAATAGTATTGGCATCTGTATCTCCCTCAATAACGATATCGGCTCTTTTATAAATTTCGATCCGGTCATCGTAGGTTTTGGTCAGCGTATCTACCAGCAACTCGCTTTCCAGGTTATAAAGCGGCCGGTTATTTTTCTTGGAATTGCGCATTCTTTCTTCCAGCTTATTGGGCTTTACATCCAGGAAAACACTGATCCCATTCTCTTTGATAAAGTCCATGTTATTGCCGCTGCAGGGGGTTCCGCCTCCTGTGGCGATCACCAGGCTGGAATTGGGTTCAATGCGTTTCAGCTGCTCGGTTTCTATTTTTCTAAAGTATTCTTCACCTTCCAGATTGAAAATCTCGCTGATCTTTTTCCCTTCCGCCAGCTCGATCTTTTTGTCGAGGTCAATGAACTCATAATTCAGCTCTTTTGCCAGTTGCCTTCCCAGCGTACTTTTCCCGGAAGACGGCATTCCAATCATAAAAATATTTGTAGTCATTTATAAACTTGTAGTACTATTGTTAATCAACTTCTTAATCTTTGCATCCGTCGGCAGGCGGTTAAAGCTCCATTTCCCTAAAACCACGCCGTCCTGCATCAGGTAGATCACGGGATTGTTCCGGGCCATGGTCTTCAGCACCTTTTCATCTACAAAGTAATAAGGATAATTCAGTTTTTTGGTTTTAAGATAGGTTCCGATGCCCGTTTCTGGGGTCAGCACCACCGGCTTCACCTGCACTTTAGCCACTTTGGTCACTACCTCCCGGTATTTCTTAAAATCAAGGTCTTCTATATCCGCCGTAGACTTCAGGATCAGCACCAGCACCTTTCCTTCCAGCACGGCAGAGAGCGTTTCAGCGCCTGAAGTGTCTACCACGCTGAAATCCGTGATGGCCGGCTTAATGGCGTCCTCGTTCAAAACTTTCGAAGCCTGATAAGTATAACGTAAAGTATCCATCAGATATTCCTTTGACAGGACGGTCTTACCCGTGGAATCGTCCAGGAACTGGTATTCTATCTCGGGTGCCGTATCCGGGCGCTTCATCTGCTCCGGGATGCTTTTTCCCACGGCGTAAGGCAGCATATCCACCACCGGAAGGTAGCTCAGGCTGTAGATCCCCAGCCCGGTGGAAATAATGATGGCCAGCAGCACGGCCGGTGTTCCGGCCCCTGAATTTTTGAATTCTTTGCGGTAGATAAACAGGATCACGATGAAGATCATGGTCACCACGTTCTTCCAGAAAGAGGCCCAGGGTTTCAGCTTCATAAATTCGCCGAAACAGCCGCAGTCGGTTACCCGGTTAAAATAAGCGGAATAAAACGTCAGGAAGGTGAAGAAGGTCATCAGCAGCAGGGCCACCCAGGCGGTCCATCTCAGCTTAAAACCAAACAGCAGGGCTACACCTATTACCAGTTCCAGGCAGCAGAAAAATACCGAAAGGGGCACTGACGATGCGCCCAGGCCCTCAAAAAAGCCCTTCAGAGCCGGTATATCCATAGCGAATACCTCGAAGTACTCCTTCAGCTTTAACGCTGTACCGTAAGGATCCACTACTTTCAGAAAGCCTGAGAAAATAAGGTACATCCCGACGATCACACGTGAAAAGTTCGCCAATACTTTCATATCTTTTATTGTTGGACAGCCTGTTCCTGTCTTTCATTCAGTTTTATAAGACAAAATACCGAGTAATTGATAATATCCTGGTAACCCGCCCTGATCCCTTCCGAGATAAGGGTCCGCCCATTATTATCCTCGATCTGCTTGATGCGCATGAGCTTCATCAGGATGATATCGGTCATAGAGCTCACCCGCATATTCCGCCAGGCTTCATTGTAATCATGGTTTTTATCAAACAGCAGGGCCTTTACCCGGGTAATTTCCTCCTGGTAAGCGGCCTCCACCTCTTCAATCTCCGGCCCGTGCTCCATGAGCATAAGAGCCATTACACAATAGTTGATGATCCCGATAAATTCCGGCACCTCACCTTCGTCCACCCGGGAAAACCCGTTTTCCTGGAGTGTCCGGATCCGCTGGGCTTTGATATAGATCTGATCGGTGATGGACGGGAGCCGGAGTATTTTCCACGAGGTACCATAATCTAAATTCTTCTTTGAAAATATCTCAAAGCAAAGAGCTATTATCCTCAAATATTCAGTTTCGGTCTTAGGCATTTATATAATTCAATAGTTTTTAGTTTTTTTGCAAACTATGAAAAATACATTAAATATCGGTGGTAAGATTCTGAGTTTAAATCAACCCCTCATCATGGGAATCCTGAATACTACGCCGGATTCATTTTACAAAGATAGCAGATTTAATCCTAATCAGGAAACGTTTCTGAAAAAAGCTGAGGCGATGATCCATGACGGGGCACACCTGCTGGATGTGGGCGGATATTCCACGCGCCCGGGCGGAAGCGAGGTCTCTGAGGCAGAGGAACTGGAGCGCGTGATCCCGGCCGTTGAGCAGCTGACGGCGCATTTTCCCGGCACGCCGGTTTCCGTAGATACTTTCCGGGCCGGCGTGGCCCGTGAAGCGCTGAAGGCCGGGGCGGTTATGGTAAATGACGTCTCCGGCGGGGATTTTGACCCGGCCATGTTTCCCCTCATCATTGAAAAGAAACCCGTTTACATCCTGATGCACCAGGAGGGGCACTCGGTAGCGGACATGCATACCACAGGCCATCATAAGGAGCTCCTGCCCGGGGTTTTCGATAAGCTTTTTAAAAAGGCCGCCTACCTGCGGAGCCGGGGGGTAGCTGACATCATCCTGGATCCCGGCTTCGGCTTTTCCAAAAGCCAGGAAGAAAACTACCAGCTGCTGCAGCACCTGGAACTGCTGCAGAATGACCACTACCCCCTGCTGGCGGGGATGTCCCGGAAATCAATGATCTGGAAACTTCTCCGGATCACCCCGGAAGAGGCCCTTCCCTATTCCCTCTATTTGCATGGACTGGCCGTTTTAAAGGGAGCAAAAATCATACGGGTTCATGACCCGCGGGCGCACGCCGATATCCTTCAAATTAACCGTCAATTTAAACTTTCTCTACCGTATAATAACTTTTGAAGATATTTTAATACCATTTTTAACTGCGCCTATTCACTTTTTTATATATTTGTGATACATTACTTATAACATAATTAAATTCGATCATGAGAAAATTATTACCATCTTTTTTCCTGATTTTGAGCGGGTATATAGCGGCCGCACAATTGACAACTCCCCAGGTGGAAGTCTCAAACGTGACCAAGACCAGTTTTATGGCGGTGGTGGTACCGAATGATGCCCTTGCTAAATCAGTGGAAGTGAAAGTGGAAGGCCCCGGAATCACTCCTGTTACCAAGTTCGAAGTCCTGGCCACAGGTCAGACCTTTTTACCTTTCACCTTCCCCGGATTACAGCCCGGAAGCACCTACACCATTACAGCCCGTACATTGGCCTGTACCACAGCGGTCAGCTGTGCCACCACCAGTGCCCCGGTAGTGACTTATGCCACTACACAGATAGCTGCCCCTCCGGCCGCTTTGCTGAAACTGGAAGGTAACTGTCCGCAGTTTGTAGGCCTTAACTGGAGCTATCCTTCCAGCGGTGGACCCGTACAAAACATTAACATCAAGAAATCTTACGGTGGCCCCTGGTATGATGTGGTTAACCTGCCCCCTTACGAAACTTCTTACTATGACACTGACGCGCGTCCGGGCATCCATACTACTTATGTGGTATATACTCAAAACGCCTTGGGAGAAGCTACTCCTTCTAACCAGGTCAGCCTACAGGTAAGGCCTTATGTGGCTCCCGGCGCTCCATTAAACCTGCGTGCGGTTAGTAAAACCAACTACAGCATTAACCTGGCCTGGGATAACCCCGAAGAAGATCTGGGCTGTCGCTCCAATATCCGTGAGGTATACTACATTGCCATGAAAAGAGGATTTGAGTCGGAATACAAAATCATCGGTACTACCTATCCTTTTGCTACCGGCTATGAGATCAGCGGACTGGAACAAAGCGAGCCTGTAGATATCGCCGTATTCTCTTACAGCGATCAGGGCATCCAGGGCAACTGGGCTCACCTGCACGAAAAAACTCACGGAAAATCAGCCATACCTACTAACGTTATCGGTGTGGGATACAAAGACAAGTTTGACAACTGGGCCCTGGGAATCAGCTGGACTCACCCTGGTGATGATGCCGATTACTATTCTATCGACTACAGCACCGACGAAGGCAAGACCTGGATCAACTTCGGAACTGTAAAAACCGGTGAGAATACGGTTCAGCATGTTAACCTTTCCGAAGGACAGAAATATACTTACCGCGTGAAAGCCGGAAACTACCTCTATGGTGCGTCGGATTATGCTTATATGAACGGTAACGTATCCGTAGATTATTCCGCTATTCCAAATGCGCCTTACGGCCTGGTAGCCAAGTGGTCCGGATCTGACGTGGTATTGACCTGGGTAGATGATTCTAATAAGGAAGAGAAATACGTTATTGAGAGAGCTTACAAAGCAGATGGTACCTTCAAAGAAGTAGGACAGGTAGGAAGAAGTGTTATCACGTTCACGGATAAGATCGGTACGGATACCGCATCTGCTTTCTTCTATCGGGTGAAAGCGGAAAACCCACTGGGTGTATCTGCAGCCTCTAAAGTGGCTAAAATTGAGAAGAAAGCCGGTGGTGGTGCTTCTATGACAGTTTATCCTAACCCTACTGCTGACCGCGTGAGCGTGGCTATGCCGGCCCGTTATCAAGCAGAGCAGGTAGAAGTGAATGTGTACAATCAGCTGAACCAGCTGGTATTTGCCAAGTCATATAAGCCGGGTTCTGCCATTGAGGTGAACCTTAAGAAATACGTTCCGGGAACTTACAACGTGGTAGTTTCTACCGGTGAGTTCAAAGAAACACGGAAGGTGATCAGGAATTAATTTTCCTTACCAATTATAAGGAAGGGCGGCCAAATGGCCGCCCTTTTTTGTGGACTGTTTATACATGGGTAATCATTATCGGCACCCCTCAGGGATTTAACTATCCGTAACAGGCCAGGCAGAACAAAGAAACCTGTGTTTATCTCCCGCGGGTGGAGAAATTACCCATAAAAAAAGACTCTCTTTCCAGAGAGCCTTTCCTTATAAAACGTATTTGTTCTTAATTCTTCAGCGCTTCCGCACCGCCCACGATCTCCAGGATCTCGGTGGTGATGGCTGCCTGACGCGAACGGTTATATTCAATTTTCAGCGACTTTAACAATTCCCCGCCGTTTTCGGTAGCTTTGTCCATGGCGGTCATCCTGGCGCCGTGTTCAGCGGCGTTAGAATCCAGTACCGCTTTGAACAGCTGCAGTATGATGGCTTTCGGAATCAGGTCCAGCAGGATCTCTTCTTCCGAGGGTTCAAAGATATAGTCGATGTTAGAAGTAGCCTCCCCGGAGTTATCACTCACCAGCGGAAGCATTTTCTCCGTTCTTACGATCTGCGTAGCTACGTTCTTAAACTCGTTATAAATGATGACCACTTCATCGTATACACCGTCTGCAAAGCTCTCCATGATCCCTTCTGCGGCCGTTTTAGCGGTCTCAAAAGAGAGTCTGGAAAAGATATCCGTATAGGAAGTACTAACGGTGGCTCCCCTTCTCTGGAAAGCCTCCATGCCCTTTTTACCCAGGGAAAACAGGGTTACATTCCCTTTCTCCTGCTGAGCGGCATAGTTTTCTGCTATGTACGCATTAGCGGCTTTGATGATGTTCGAGTTAAAGGCTCCGCACAGTCCCCTGTCGGAAGTCACCAGCACCACCAGCACCTTATTTACTTCCCGCACCTGGGTATAGGGGCTGGATGCCCCTACTTCGGTGTTTTCCGACACCTGGCTGATCAGTTCGTTCAGCTTTTGGGAATACGGTCTTAACTGGGTGATCTTTTCCTGCGCTCTTCTCAGCTTTGCTGCAGACACCATTTTCATGGCTTTCGTGATCTGCATGGTAGAGTTAACGGAAGCGATCCTGTTTCTTACTTCTTTTAATGAAGCCATTTTATAATATAGGTTTAAATTCTTTCAGAAAAGGGATCAGGCAGTGTATTTCTGCGCCAGTTCTTTTCCGAATTTAACTATATAATCCGTATCTTCTTTTTCCAGTTTACCTTTTGAAAGGTTAGCGATAACCTCCGGTTTGGTAGAGTTCAGAAGAGACAGGAACTCGGTTTCGTATTCTTTTACCTTATTTACAGGAACGCTGTCCATGATACCGTTAATGGAACCGTAGATAATAGCTACCTGGTCACCCACGGCAGAAGGCTGATACTGGCCCTGCTTCAGGATCTCCTGGTTTCTCTTACCGCGTTCAATCACCAGCTTGGTAGCCGCATCCAGGTCAGAACCGAACTTGGCAAATGCCTCCAGCTCACGGAACTGCGCCTGGTCCAGCTTAAGCGTACCGGCTACTTTTTTCATGGATTTGATCTGGGCATTACCTCCTACCCGGGATACCGATATACCCACGTTAATAGCGGGACGGATACCCGCGTTAAAGAGGTTAGACTCCAGGAAGATCTGGCCGTCAGTGATGGAGATCACGTTAGTAGGAATATAGGCTGACACGTCACCCGCCTGGGTTTCGATGATAGGCAGGGCCGTTAAGGATCCGCCACCTTTCACTTTTCCTTTCAGGGAAGGAGGAAGGTCATTCATTTCCTGTGCAATAGCGTCAGACTCGTTGATCTTAGCTGCACGTTCCAGTAAACGCGAGTGCAGGTAGAATACGTCTCCCGGATAGGCTTCACGTCCCGGTGGGCGACGAAGCAGCAGGGAAACCTCCCGATACGCTACGGCCTGCTTGGAAAGGTCATCGTATACCACCAGTGCCGGACGGCCGGTATCTCTGAAGTACTCACCAATGGCTGCACCGGTAAACGGAGCAAAGAACTGCATAGGGGAAGGATCAGAAGCATTAGCGGCTACGATCACGGTGTAGTCCATAGCACCATAGCGACGCAGCGTTTGCTCTACCGCCTTCACGGTAGAAGCTTTCTGGCCACAGGCTACATAAATACAATATACGGGTTCTCCTTTGTCGAAGAATTCTTTCTGGTTAATGATGGTGTCAATACACACCGCTGTTTTCCCGGTCTGACGGTCACCGATCACCAGCTCACGCTGTCCTCTTCCGATGGGGATCATGGCATCTACGGCCTTGATACCGGTCTGCAGAGGCTCGGTTACCGGCTGACGGTAAATTACACCCGGAGCTTTTCTTTCCAGGGGCATGTCAAAAGTTTCACCCAGAATAGGGCCGTTTCCATCGATAGGCTCAGCCAGGGTATTCACCACGCGGCCTACAATACCTTCACCCACTTTAATGGATGCGATATCGCCGGTACGTTTTGCCGTAGCACCTTCTTTGATCTCGGAAGAATCTCCCAGTAACACCACGCCCACATTATCTTCTTCCAGGTTAAGAGCCAGTCCTTTCAGACCGTTCTCAAAAGCGATCAATTCTCCCTGTTGTACTTTTGAAAGGCCATAGATACGGGCTACTCCGTCCCCTATCTGCAGTACGGTGCCTACCTCTTCTAGTTCTGCTTCGGTTCTCGCCCCGGCCAGCTGCTCACGCAGGATGGCTGAAACCTCATCTGGTCTTATCGATGCAATTGACATATATTATTTTTTTGTAAAACGATTTGTCTGATCTCCCTACGGTTTTGATTCATAGGGATTTTCGGGTGCGAAATAAGCAATAAAATTTGACATTTCCCATAAATCCTCAAAAAAATACAGGCTATTCTTGGATTTTTCCGGGGATATTCCCGCCCGGCGGACCGGGTCTGCCGGCCCCTGTACTGAAAACAGCGGGGGTACGGTTGGTAAATCTATTTAAAACATTGACTTATAGTCACTTGCTTTAAAAATATAGTTAATTTTAGGTTCTATCTCCGTCAGCTCCATTTCGGTCACGTCACCTTTCTCTGTTTTAGTGGTATAACCCAGGATGGCCCTGCCCTCTTTGGCCATTTTAGTCAGCTCGGGATGGGCATTATAGGCAAAATAATTATTCTGTGCACCTTTACCGCTTCCCATGTACGTCCGGGCCATTTGTTCCCCCAGACCGGCTATGGATTCTACCGGTTTTTTGGAGACCCACATCAGGATATCCGATTTATCATTATCGTTTTTAACGGCGTAGCCTTCACAATCATAGCCCATGATGGTCTTTTTTTCGGCCGTTTTGGTCACACTGATGGCCCCATTTTCTTTTTCCATCATTTCATTGACCTTGTCCTGCCGCAGGGCCATCCCGATGACCATTTTGCTCTCCATAAAGGTGAATACTTTGGCCTGGCTGATATCCATCACCATAAAATCAAGCCCGCCCCCGGCATTATCACTGCTGCTGAGCATTTTCATCCCTATGGTAGTGCTTTTCGGCGAAAAATAGTACTTCGTGGTCATTGAGCTGCTCTTGCCTTTTCGGTTAACCGTAGTCATTTTATAGGTCATGGATGCGTTAAAGGTATAGGCACTCTCCGGCTTGGCGCCTTTCGCAAAGGGGCTGTCCTGGGCCAGGGCCGGCAGAAAAGCGGCGCCCATGATCCAAAGGGATAAGAAATAAGCTTTCATCGTTACGTTTTTTTTCTAAAACTAGGTATATTTTTTGGATTAAACAACTGGCACTTAGACTTTAAGATTTTATCTCCGGCAGGCTCCCAAAATAAACTTGGCGTTTTATTCCCTGATCAGCCCGCTAATGCAGATATTAGGGGCTTTAATCTTATAATTGTTATGCTGAAAATTCAAACCTGGGCACTTGTCCTTTCCGTAACCCTGCTCTGGGCCTGCTCTGAAAGCGGGGAACAAAATAACCGCCTGACCCAAGAGGAACAGAAGGAGGGCTGGAAGCTGCTCTTTGACGGGAAATCACTTCAGAACTGGCACCTGTATAACCAGGGAGACAAACCCTCTGCCTGGAAAGCCGAAAACGGTGAACTGGTGTACCGGTCTGACAGCGCCCGGGTGGAACACGAAGACCTGGTCTCTGATAAGGAATATGAAAATTATGATTTCCGGTTCGAGTGGAAGATCTCGGAAGAAGGAAACAGCGGGGTATTTATCAATGTGGTGGAACGCAAGGACATCCCCACGGCGTGGTCATCCGGCCCTGAGTACCAGCTTTTAGACAGCCTTCATCCGGATTACGCCATAAACCTGAAAAAAAGGCCGGGCTGCCTTTATAATTTCAGTGAACAAAAGAACCCCGTACCGGCCCGCCCGGCCGGCGAGTGGAACCAGGGAAGGATAGTGCAACAGAACGGCAAGGTGCAGTTTTACCTGAACGGTATCCTTACCGCGGAGCAGGACCTGACCGGCGATACCTGGAAAGAAATGGTGGCCGCCAGCGGCTTTAATTATTTCCCGGATTTTGGAAAAGTAACCAAAGGACGGATCGGGTTACAGAAATGGTATAAGAGCGTATCTTTCCGGAATCTGAAGATAAAGGAACTCCAGGCCACCTAGAGTTCCACTAACTTCATTTTCGGTACCAGTGTCTTCATGATGGTCCAGGCTACCAGGTACAGCACCGCGCAGATGGTGAACATGATGGTATAGCCGGTTTCGATGTGCCCGAGGGCCTTGTAGTGATCAAATAAGGCCCCGCCCAACTTATTCACCACCACGCCGCCCATGCCGCCGGCCATACCCCCGATGCCCACTACGGAAGCTACGGCCTTCTTCGGGAACATATCGGATACGGTGGTAAAGATATTAGCGCTCCAGGCCTGGTGAGCCGATGCCCCGATACCGATCAGCAATACGGGTATCCAGTAGCTGATATGGCCCAGGGGCTGGGCGGCCAGCACCACCAGCGGGATCATCGCAATGACCAGCATGGCGCGCATGCGCCCGTCGTAAGGAGCGTAGCCTTTATTCATAAAATAAGTGGGGAACCAGCCTCCGCCCACACTGCCTATCATGGTCATACTGTACAGCACGGCCAGCGGTAGCATAATGTCTTCACCCACCATGTTATACTGGTCTTTCAGGTAAGCCGGCAGCCAGAACAGGAAAAACCACCAAACGCCGTCCGTAAGAAATTTACCGATGGCAAACGACCACGTCTGCGGGAAGGTGAGCAGCTTAAACCAGCCCACTTTTTCGTCTTTGGCCGGGGCGTTTTCCACCTCTTCCACTACATCCGAGTTAATATAGGCCAGCTCTTCGGCCGAAAGCCGCTTCTGCTTCTCTGGTGATTCATAAAAAAACATCCAGAAGAAGAGCCACAGGAAACCTACGCCCCCTACGGCCATAAAGGCCATTTCCCAGCCCCAGTGCTTAGCTATCCAGGGCACGGTAAGCGGCGCCAGCACGGCACCGATGTTAGCCCCGGAATTAAAGATCCCGGTAGCAAAAGACCGCTCCTTTTTCGGGAAATATTCGGCGGTGGCCTTGATGGCAGCCGGGAAGTTACCGGCTTCGCCCAGGGCCAGTATGGCCCTGGAGAACATAAATCCCAGGATAGAAGCAGAAAAGGCCGCTATGCCTAACCAGCCCAGCCCGGCTACCAGGGCCTCACCGATGCTGATGGAATACGCATGAATGATGGCCCCTACAGACCAGATGATGATGGCCCAGCCATAGCCCCATTTGGTACCCAGCTTATCCACAAAACGCCCGGCGAAGAGCATGGCAATGGCATAGACAAACTGGAAGATGGCTGTAATATTGGCGTAGTCGGTGTTTGACCACCCGTATAGTTCTTCCAACTGGGGTTTCAGCAGGCTGAGCACCTGCCGGTCCAGGTAATTAACGGTAGTTGCAAAAAACAGCAGGGCGCAGATGGTCCAGCGGTATTTGCCGATTGTCTTCTCCATATTCTATCTAAGGTTTAAGGTTAATCCTGAAAAGAGCGGCCAGGGTTTGAGTGATGCTCTCCGGCTGACCGGTATTTTTAAACAACTGCGACCCGAGCCCTACGGCATTCACGCCGGCCGAGAACCATTCGCGGATACTGGCTTCGGTGGGTTCCACGCCGCCGGTAACCATGATCTTTACTTTGGGCAGCGGACCGCGCAGGGCTTTGACGTAAGCGGAGCCCAGCACATTCCCCGGGAATATTTTTACCACCTCAGCGCCCAGCACGGTGGCCTGGTGGATCTCGGTGACGGTCATGGTACCGGGAATCCACGGAATACCGTTTTTCCGGCATACTTCCCCCACAGCCGGGGTGGTAAAGGGCTGCACCACAAAGCCGGCGCCGGCATCAATGAACTGCTGCGCCGATTCCGGTGTGGCAATGGTGCCTATGCCCAGCAGCAGGCCGGGGCAGTTTTGACGGGCATAGCTTACCAGCTCCGAAAACACCTCCAAAGCGTTTTCCCCGCGGTTAGTAAATTCAAATACCCGTACGCCCCCGTCATAGGTGGCCTGAAGTACCGTTTTACAGGTTTCGGCATCGGCATGATAAAAAACCGGCACCAGGGGATAGGCCAGCAGGGTTTCGATGGGCGTCATTGTTCTATTCGGTTTAAAACGTCTGTGATGGTCTGTGTGGTGGCGTCGCCGTATTCCTGGAGCTTGCCGAAGGCGGCTGAGGCTGCAAAGTTAATGGTCTGCTGAGGCTCCAGGCCCCGGTATAACCCGTACAGCAGGCCAGCCATGAAACAGTCGCCGCTACCTACCTTATCCACCACTTTCCCGGTATTAAATTCTCTCGAAACTACGAAATCCTGCCCGGAAAGAAAAGTGGCATAGTAATTTATCCCTTGCCCGGCATCAAAGCGAAAGGTGTTCGCCACGGTGTGCACCGCAGGGAAGCGCTCCGTGATCTGCCGGGAGGTCAGCTCCGCCTGGCGCAGATAATCTTCTTTACCGGCCCGGTTCAGGGCCACTTCCGGGTCAATGTCTATTCCGAGAAGAGTGTGAGCTGCCCAGATATTGCCCATCACCACGTGGCAATACTGTACGATTTCCGGTACGATGTCTGCCGGCTGCTTGCCGTATTTCCACAGCTTGGCCCGGTAGTTCAGGTCAAAACTCACCGTTATGCCCCGCGAAGCCGCCTGCCGGGCAGCCTCCACACAGAGATCCGCCACATCCTGGTTCAGGGCGGGGCTGATAGCGCTCAGGTGAAGGTAGGTGACCCCTTGCAGGAGGGTTTCCCAATCCCTGCCTTCTTTTTTCAGGCCCGAGAAAGAGGAGTGCGCACGGTCATAGATCACGCCGGCATTTTTCAGGTCGGCCCCCTGCGGAAGCATGTAAATGCCGATCCGCTCGCCACCCCAAATGAGTTTTTCCGTATGAATATTTTTCTCCCGGAGGTAGGTTTCAATTTCGCGGGAAAGCGCGTTATCCGGCAGGGCCGAGCAGTAGGCCACGGGGATATCCCAGTTAGCCAGCGCCGTGGCCGCATTCAGTTCCGCGCCGCCGATGAAAACCGGGATGGCTGCCTGTCGGATCCAGGTTCCGCCGAATTCCGGTGAAAGCCGGAGTAATATCTCACCCAATGTCAGCACCATAGCTTCAGAAGTTAAAAAAGCGGGCTGCGTTATGATAACAAATGTTCTGCACCACTTCACCGGTCCAGGCGAGGTCATCCGGCAGCTCGCCGTTTTCTATATCTTCTCCCAGGATGTTACAAAGGATCCGCCGGAAGTACTCGTGGCGGGGGAAGGACAGGAAGCTCCGGGAGTCGGTTAGCATCCCGATGAAGCGCGAAAGCAGCCCCATATTAGACAGCGCATTGATCTGGCGGATCATGCCGTCTTTCTGGTCCAGGAACCACCAGCCTGAACCAAACTGAATCTTCCCGGCCACAGAGCCGTCGTTAAAGTTACCGATCATGGTGGCGATGACCTCGTTATCGGCCGGGTTTAGGTTATAGATGACGGTTTTAGCCAGCTGGTCATATTCATCCAGCCTGCCCAGGAAGCGCGAAAGCCCCACGGCCTGCGGGAAATCACCGATGCTGTCCCAGCCCGTATCCGGGCCCAGCAGCCGCATGGCCCGCGGGTTATTATTCCGCAAAGCCCCCAGGTGAAACTGCTGGGTCCAGCCCCGGCCGGCGTACATTACGCCCAATGCATGCAGGATAGCCGACTTGTATTCCAGCGCTTCGGCCGGGCTCAGCGCCTGGCCGTTTAATATTTTTTTCACAGCTTTATCAGCCCCCTCTTCCGTGAAATCAGCGGCATAAATCTGTTCCAGGCCGTGGTCAGCCAGCCGGCAGCCCAAAGCGGCAAAATCAGAGACCCGCTGCTCCAGCGCTTTTTTAAGGCTTTCAAAAGAGCGGATCTCAAAACCCACGATTTCACCCAGTTTTTCCAGGTAAACGCTGAAATTCGGGTTATCGATCAGGATAAATTTATCCGGCCGGAAGGTAGGCAGCATCTTCATTTCCTGACCTTGTGCGCCATAAGCCCGGTGATGCTCCAGGGAATCCAGGGGGTCATCTGTGGTGCATACCACCTTTACGTTCATCATTTTCAGGAGGTTGCGACAGGAAAAGTCTTTCTCCCGCAGCAGTTCCGATGATCGGGCATAGATTTCCGGGGCGGAGTTTCCGTTTAAGACCTTATCAATCCCGAAATACCGCTGAAGCTCCAGGTGGGTCCAGTGATACAGCGGGTTTCTCAGGGTGTAGGGCACCGTTTCCGCCCATTTCTGAAATTTTTCTTCGTCACTTCTGCCGCCAGGGAACTGGCTGCCGGTAGCCCCGGTACAGTACGATTCATCCACCCCGTTGGCCCGCATGGCCCGCCACTTGTAGTGATCACCGTATAACCAGGCCTGGGTGATATTCCCGAAGTTCGTATCGCCGGCTATCTGGTCAGGCGGCAGGTGGTTATGGTAGTCGATCACCGGCATGGCCTTCGCAAACTCGTGGTACAGAGTTTCCGCGGTTTTATTGGTCAGCAGGAAGTTTTCGTCAAGAAATTTTTTCATACATATACTATTAAATTTCATAGAGTGCTATGGCGACCCGCCGGAGTCATCGCCCGGGCTTATGCCCGTACGCGTTCCTCTGGTGAGCTGTCAATATATCCATAGTTCACTACTCTACAGTCGTTCAGAGGCATTTACAAAGACACGCCCCGCTTCCACGGAATAAAATCTTCCTGGCCGTTTTTCACGGACAGGGCCTCGATCTCACCGCTTGCCACCCCGATCACATAATTCAGGATGCGCTCGCCGGCTTCTTCAATGGTCTCTTCTCCTTCTATGATGGTTCCGGTATTGATATCGATAATATCCGGCATTTTCCGGAACAGCCGGGTATTGGTGGCCAGCTTGATCACCGGCACCACGGGGTTACCCGTAGGCGTACCCAAACCGGTGGTAAACAGCACGATGTTTGCCCCTGAGCCTACTTCCGCGGTGGTAGACTCCACGTCGTTCCCGGGCGTACAGAGCAGGTTCAAGCCGGGTTTGGTTACCTTTTCCGGGTAGTCCAGCACATCCGTTACGGGTGAGGTTCCTGCTTTTTTAGCAGCCCCGGCTGATTTAATGGCATCCGTGATCAGGCCGTCTTTGATATTGCCCGGCGAGGGGTTCATGTAGAACCCGGATCCGGCTTCTTCAGCTCTTTGGTTATAAATGGTCATGAGCTGGTTAAACTTCGTGGCCAGCTCTTCGGTTACGCAGCGGTTACTCATTTCCTGCTCCACACCGCACAGTTCCGGGAATTCCGCCAGGATCACGGAGCCGCCCAGGGCCACCAGCAGATCAGAGGTATAACCTATGGCGGGGTTAGCCGATATGCCGGAGAAACCGTCAGAGGCACCGCATTCCAGGCCAATGACCAGCTTAGACAAGGGAGCCGGCTGGCGGGTAATTTTATTGGCTTCTATCAGCCCGGCAAAAGTCTGCTTAATGGCTTCGCCCAGCAGGGCTTCTTCCGTTCCCATTTCCTGCTGCTCAAAGAGGTAGACCGGTTTCTTTGCCCCGCCCCGCTTTTCTATTTCGTCCTGGAGCATGGAGTACTGGGCATGCTGGCATCCCAGGCTCAGCACGGTAGCACCGGCCACGTTAGGATGGGTGATATATCCGGCCAGAAGCCCGCAGAGCGCCTGCGCATCCTGCCGGGTTCCGCCACAGCCCAGGTCATGGGATAAAAACTTCACCCCATCTATGTTCGGAAAAAGCCGGGTGTTCTTATCCGTGTCAGCCGTAGGGTTAACGTCAGTGGTCAGGATCTCTTCCACACTTTTGCCGGATTTATACAGGCTGATCAGCTGCTCTGCCTGGCGATGGTACCTTTCGTTCCCGGAGTAGCCCAGGCTTTCTACCAAGGCACCTTTCATGACGTCAAGGTTCCGGTTTTCACAAAAAACCATAGGAAGCACGATCCAGTAATTAGCCGTTCCCACGGAGCCGTCGGCCCGGTGATATCCCATAAAAGTTTTCCCGTCAAAACGCGAGGTCTCAGGTTTTTGCCAGGAGGTAGTGCGCTCCCCTACCGTAAAGTCGGCAGAAGCGTGCTTGACATTGAATACATTGATCCACTCTCCTTCCTCAATGACCGTCTGGGCCTTGCCTACCAGCACCCCATACATGATGATCTCATCTCCTGCCTCAAACCTTCGCTCTGCAAACTTATGTTTTGCGGCCACGTCAGACCGCAATACAAAAACTTTTCCATCAAAGGTAATCTCCTCTCCTGCTTTCAGGTCGGTCAGTGCTACGATGACATTGTCACCGGGATGAACTTTTAAAACATTTCTTTTCATTTGTTTTGCCCAATTTAATGTATAACCTGCCTGATCAGGTACCGTGAACCCCTGCTGTTCAGTGTTTCGAGGTCTTCCGTTACGGCTTCTTCCAGCCCGGGTATCTGACGCAGATCGGCGCCTCCCCAGAAGTCCGTATGACCCAAAATGCTGCCCACCAGTGATTTTTCCTCATAAATGCTTTTAAAGACCGCAGCCTGCTGATCCTGCAGCAGGTAAGCCGTTCCGTCTAACTCCCCGTACCACTTTCCTTCTTTTTCCGTAACGGGCTTCATAAAACGGATATACGCCGCCAGTCCGGCCGCCATATACTTCGGAACCGCCTGGTTCTTCCGGTAATATTCCTGTAACAAAGATACCACCCGCATTTCTATTTTCTGCGTATAGTTCAGGGTGATATTTATCCAGAAATGTTCAATGAACGGGTTTTTAAAACGGTCAATGACCTCCCGGCCGAAGGCCTCACTTTCTTCTTTGCTTAAAGCATAAGGAATAGAAGAGACTATCTCTTTAAACATCAGCTCATTGAGGAAAGTGAAAAAGTCGCCGTCACTCATGGCTTCTTTCACCGTGCTGAAGCCGGCCAGGTAAGCCAGACCGCAGGTCAGGGTGTGTGTGCCGTTTAACAGCCGCAGTTTGAGCTCCTTGAAACGGGTGATATCCGGTTCCACAAACGCCCCTGCCTTCACCCGGACAAAGCTCAGCTTTTCCGCTACTTTCTCATCCCCTGAAATGGCCCAGAGCGCATAGGGCTCTGACATGATGCAAAGGGAGTCTTCATAGGGCAGCTCCTTACGGATTTCACCGGCCAGATCGCCTTTGGGCGCCCCGGGAACGATCCGGTCTACGAGCGAGTTACAGAAGGTATTATGATTCTCCAACCAGGCCCTGAAGCCCTCTTCCAGGGTATTAAAACGGGCCAGGTCCAGGAGGATCTTCCGAAGCTTATCGCCGTTATCGCTGATGAGCTCGGTAGGGATAATGACCAGCCCCCGGCTTTCGTCCCCCTGAAAATGCTGATACCGGCGGTAGAGCACCGCCAGGAGCTTACCCGGGAAAGAAGCCGGAACGCCCGCATGAATATTTTCTTCTACCGGCACAATTCCCACTTCCGTGGTGTTAGAGATGACCACTTCCAGGGTCTCGCTTGCGGCAAATTCGAGGATCTCTGCCCACTGCGCCGAGGCGGTCAGTACGCGGCTCACCGAGGTATTGATCACGTTTTCCTGCACCAGCCGGCCGGCGGTAATGCCCCGTACACACACGGTGTAGAGGTTATCCTGCCCGGCGAAGGCGTCAGTGCCGCCCTGGCCGGTGCTTTTCACCACCACTATACGGCCGTTAAAAATACCGGCCTTGTTCGCCTGGTCAATAATAAAATCAGGCAGTGCCCGGAGCAATACGCCGGTACCGAACTGCAGTACTTTTTCCGGCAGGTTCAAAAGCTCTCCGGGGGAGCGCTGCCCCGCCACCCAGGCCAGGTTTTCCGATAATGTTTTTCCTGATAGTTTCTCCACGGTTTAAGGTAATTTTACAGCCTGACGGGCCAGTAATTTCCAGAAATTCTTTTCTTTGACCCATACCAGCACTATATGCAGGCGGATGGTGTTAGGCACCCCGCCGTCAAAGGTATCGGCTTCCAGCCTATGCCTCACTACTGCCGTATTCCCGGCCACCACTATTTTCTGATCTTTCAGCTCTATTTTCCGGAAGACGGATTTTCCGCTGACCAGGGTTTCCACAAATTCCTTTTTGGATTCCACCTTTCCGCCGGAATGGCCGTAGGTGAGTTCTTCGTGCGCCAGGTCTTCCAGGCCTTTCCGGTCCGGGGTGACCATCAGCAGCCGGAGTTGCTCCACGGCTTTCTCCACTTCTTTCTGCGGAGCAGGGGCTATATTCATGAACAGTACGATAAGGAGTAATTTCATTATTTTTTTATTTTAAGATCCAATGACTCAGGTCGCGCAGCGCCTGCATATTCTGATATTCCGGCCCGATGATCCGGCCGTCCACGTATTCATTGTACAGCCAGGGGTCGCCGATCACAAAAACCCGGCCTTTGCCCACAGCCGAAACTGCCATCACAATGTCTTCGCCCTTTTTTACCAGCGCCCGGGCCGGCTCACTGACTTCCAGGGTCACGATCTCCTTAGCATACACTTTCCGGGTGTTTTTAAAGATCTCATTGCCGGGCTCAATATTCACCGCCGCCAGCTCAAAGTCTTTTCCGCCCGGGATGTAATTGATGTTTTTATGGGTAAAACGGATTCCGAAGGCGCCAGCCAGCTCATTAAACCGGGGGATCTCGCAGTTAGAAGTGTCATTAGCCAGCAGCACCAGCGTACCGCCGTTTTCCACCCACTCCCGGATAGTTTTAATATGTTCTGCACCGATATAATTAGGTTCAGCGGTTTCCTTTGGAGTATCCGGGTCCACAATAATATAAGCCTGCGCATCTTTCAGGTTCTCAGCGGAAGGAGCCTCCTTAATGGCGATGGTACGCGCTCCCAGGTCCTGGAATACCTGCCCCCAGATCCAGAAACCCGAGTGCATCCGGTCTTCCCAGGTGTAGTGAAACTGCTCTGTATTTCCGTTCAGGTCTTTCCGGAATTCGCGGTTAAAGTAATAGTCCAGGGCCACGGTGCCCGGTTTCAGCACCTGCCTTTCATCAGCCGCCTCCATTTCCAGGCCGGCTAAAATGAGGGTTCCGGTATAGGCCACGCTTAAAGTGCTCTCTTTGCTCCGGATGGCCTTCCGGATGCCGTTATATCCTTTCCGGGCATTTTCCAGGTATTTAGCCGGGATATAGCCCCTGCCGGCGGCTTTGGCCAGGGTGTAAACCCACATGCAGGAAATATCAGATTCCGGCGCATCCCAGAGGCCGGACCTGCGCTCCTGGTAGTGCACGATCTCCGGCGCCAGGCGCTGCAGGTAGCTGATGAGGTGCTCTCTTTTCGGATGATCTGCCGGCACATAGTCTAATACATCTACCAGCGCCATGGCATAGCCGCCTACGGCCGGGTCTTTGAAATGCCCGCGTGTTTTATGAATTTTTTCAATCTGGTCTATCTGCTCAAAAATCCGGTCCAGGTATTCCGGCCGGTCAAAGATCCTGCTGTATTCGGCAGAAAAAGGCAGTGTACCCCCGCCGGGGTAACCACCATCCTGGCTAGAGAACTGGTTATTCACCTGCGTCCAGAGCAGATCCGCCGCTTTCTTATATTTTTCTTTCTGAGGCAGCGATACCTGGTAAAGCATGAGAAGCAGCCTGCCGGAGGGGATATTGTCCACGTTAAAGTGGTCATACACATAACCGGTAATCCTGCCGTCTGCTTTTACATAGAGGTCGGCTTCCTTTTTGATATAATTAAAGTAGCGGGCGTCGCCGGTGGTTACCCACACCCGCTCCAGGGCCTTCAGGAGGATCCCCTGGTCATAGCCCCAGCGCGCGGCCTTGGTTTCCGATACCCGGATGGAATCGGGGTTACGTTTCATATAGGCATCCGCCAACTGAACCGGGTAAGGCTGCTGAGCGGTCAGCATGCCGCCCGCCAGCAGTAAAAAAATCAACAGTAAATTCTTCATTTATCCCCGTGCTATACGGTATTTTCAGGGCCACTGCCCATTTGAATTTTAATAATAGGAAGAAAATATGGGAATAAAAGAATAAAACGGGTAAAATAATTCCGGGAACGTTTCCGGAACCCGTTATGGAAGGATCCCTGCCTTAATAGCAATGCCGATAAGTGCCGCCGTATTCCGGGCGTCCAGTTTTTCCAGGAGGCTCTTTCGGTGGGAATTCACCGTGGTAATGCTCACAAAGAGCTTATCCGCAATTTCCACGTTAGTCAGGCCGTCAGCTATCAGCTGCAGGACTTCTTTCTCACGACGGGTGATGAGGGGGATCTCAGTGGTGGGCTCCCGCAGTGACATCGCCGCTTCCAGGCTCAGGTAGTTTTTTCCCGTTTTGACCGTAGCTATGGCGGTCAGCAATTCCTTTTTAGTAGCATTTTTTAATACATAACCGGAAGCGCCTTTATCCATCATATTCCGGATCACCGACTGCTGGTTAAACGTACTGAGGCCCAGGATCCAGATAGAAGGGTATTGGGTTCTTACTTCCCGGCACAGGTCAATACCACTCATATCAGGCAGGTTCACATCCATAAAAATCACATCCGGCCGGCTGTTCTGCAGGAACGACAGGCAGGAGGCGGCGCTGGTGGCATGGCCCAGCCACTCCAGGTCATTTTCATACTGCAGCAAAGACCGGATCCCTTCAATCACCATGTAGTGATCATCTACGATAAATATGGATGTTTTCATTTTTATAAAATTTTAGCGGTTAGCCGCCGCGAACTACTATAAGGTGATTTCCACCAGCACTGAGGTTCCGTTACCCGGTGACGACCGGACATCCAGGTTCCCTTTCAGAAAATCCACCCGGTTCCGGATATTATTCCAGCCTATTCCCTCGGGTGAGCGGAGCAAGGCCGTGTCAAAGCCTTTTCCGTCATCTTCCACGGTGACAGACAGCAGGCCTTCATGCAGGTGCACCTGAACCAGCACATTTTCAGCTTTGGCATGTTTCAGCGCATTATTCACCAGCTCCTGAACTATGCGGTAAACGGCCAGCGAAACGCTTTGCTCCACCGTGCCTGTTCCTAACCACTGGTAACTCATCCTGACCGCGCCGCTGCCGCTTATTTCGTCGCAAAATTCCTTCAGCGCCGTATCCAGCCCGTACCTGACCAGCACTTCCGGCATCAGGTTATGCGCCACCCGCCGCATTTCCCGGATGCTACTGTCCAGCATATCCAGGCTCCGTTCAAATGACTGCGCATTATCAGGGGTCAGGATCAGGTTTTCCCGCATGTTCTGAAAGGAGTACTTAATGCCGCTGAGCATGCCGCCGAGGCCGTCGTGCAGGTCTTTGGCCAGGCGGGTGCGTTCCTGCTCTTCGCCCCGGAGCACGGCCTCTGTAGCAGTTAGCTGCTTTTCGGTTTCCAGCTCGTCTATTTTGGCCTGTTGCAGCTTTCGTTTATGCCGGTAATTCCGGTAACCCAGCAGGGAAATCAGGCCCAGGGCCGCCGCACCTCCCAGCAGGAGGTAGTTAAAGATGTTTTTTTGTCTTAGCTGTGCCTCCTGCAGTTGTATCCGGGCTTCTTTTTTCTCCGTTTCAAACTGTTTTGCCAGCAGGGCCGTGGCCTGCTGGGCGTCATCGCCTATGGCGGCGTTATTCAGGTCGGTAGCTATTTTAAGTACGTTTTCTGCTTCTTCGTACCGGCCCAGAGCAAAGAGAATGCTGGACATGGTTTCCAGGTTTTTGATATGCTGAAGACGAAAGCCCGTTTTTTCAGTAAGGGCAGCGGCGGCCAGAATGTATTTATAGGCTTCTTCTTCGTTCCTGCTGAAAAGATAATAAATGGCCATCCCCCGGGTGGCAATGGCCTCACTTTCCACACTTTCTATTTCCCGGCTGATGGTCAGGGCCTTTTCAAAAAAAGGCCTCATCCGGGGTATATCCAGTTTTTGCAAATGGATATCGCCTATGTTCAGGTAGCAGGTGAGTTCGGCGGCTTTGTAATTCAGACTTTTGGCAATGGCCAGGGCTTCATTGAAATGAGAAAGGGCTTCGTCAAATTGCCTTAGCGACAAATACTGAGTGCCTATATTAGCCAGTACATGGCACAGGGCTATGGGGTCATTGCCGTGGCGTAATACCGCAAGGGCCTTTTTACCGTACTGGAGGGCTTTATCGTACTGACGAAGGTAGTTATATAGGTTCTGAATCAGGTCATAGGTACGGGCTACCATGACGGTATCGCCCATTTGTTCAAAAGACCGGAGGGCCGTTTCATAATGGTACAGCGTACTGTCATAGTTGCCCAGGAAGTTAAAGTTATTGCCCAGGTTAGCGCTGCTTATCCCGATCAGCCGGGTATCTTTCAGTTCCTTGCTCAGGGCCAATGCCTGTTTATTCAGGATTAATGCGCTGTCCAGTTGCCCCCGGTTATTGAGTATCGCCGTATAATTAGAGGCAAACTTCACCAGTCCCCGCTTATAATTCAGTTTTTCACTTAAGTCCCTGGCTTTGAGATAATATCGGGCAGCTGTATTGGGATTGTCAAACTCATACTGGTTCCCAATCTCCAGGTACAGGAAGACTTTAGTAGTGTCTTCCGGGGTTCCGGGCAGCTGGCGCAGCAGGCTGTCTTTGTTCATAGGGGTCTGTGCAGTACCCGTAAAGCATATGAACCACAACAGGATGGATAGTTTGTACATAAAAGTCCCCTACAGGTTTATGCACACAAAATAACACATAAATACCTGTAATCACTATCCCCCTTTTTAAGGATTTTTCAAACAGCCGAAGCCTACCCCTCCGGGCTGAAGCTTACTGCTCTGCCCGGCGCGCGGCGGCCTTCTTCTTCCAGTTAAACCACCTGTCTCCCAGCACTTTGTTAAAGATCTCATCCAGGTGGGTCATGATGCCTACCTGCCAGAAACCTACCAGGCGGTCAGACACGTGCGGGCTCAGGGAGCGCACGGCAAAGCCCAGCCCGGCGGTATTGTACTCAATGTGGTGCCAGTAACCGGCCGGCATGAAGACGGTATCTCCGGGGCCGATTTCGCAGTCGTAACCTTTCACATTAGCCAGCTCCGGGTATTTCTCAAAGTCCGGGTTATTGACATCAATGGACGTATGGGTAGAGAACGGGTACTGATAAAGTTTTTTGGAGTATTCCGGTGCAAACATCACCACGCGTTTCCGGCCCACCAGCTCGGTTAGAAACACGCAGCTGTTATCCATATCGCGGTGGATACGGGTCAGGGCGCCCTGTCCGCCAAAAAAGGCCAGCGGCAGAAATTCCACTACTTTGTCTGCGATTTTAGGAAATTTGAAATGGTTATGCAGCTCTTTCTTATGCTTAAATACGTTAAACAGGAAGAGGCGTTTGGTAGTGGGCCTTTCCTGGATGAGATCCAGGTACTCGCGGAATTTCATTTTTTTACCGGCACTTTTATAGGACCGGTCGTCTTTCCGCTCTTCTGACTCATCATCAAAGACTCCCACTTCAATATGGCCCAGCTCTTTGGCAAAATAATCAAAGGTCCACTGGTAGACCTGGGCGTCCTTGCCGTACATGTGTTTAATAATGACCGGCTTCTGGGGAATCATGTATTTTTCCTGGAATTCCTGCCGTGTTATGTAATCTACCCGGTCTACGGGTAAGCTGAGGTCTATTGCTACATCTGTTGCCATACGATAAATTATTTTTTCGGGGGCTCCGGACCTGCGCCCGGGAGCTATTGGTGTTGAGTTCCTACGAAACTTTAATTATAAACGATTTTAGCAGGATTAATTGTTCCGGAAAAGGTTTAAAAGATTAGAATGATTATAAAGAAAAATTCCTGCATCGAATCTCAATGCAGGAATCTGATAGAACCCTATAAACCATTATGATATGTTATCTCTCGTAAACTCCTGATAGTTTTTATTTTATCTGGAAGTTTCCTGTGCCTATTTTAAATCCTTCGGAGTATAGCTCTACGGCGTAAACTCCTGAGTTAAACTCCTGACCTTTCTGGTAGTACATGGCCACCTGCTGGTCGTTATTGGTGTATGGTACTGCCTGACGGAGTGTATATCCTATTTCTTTACCTCCGAAATCCAGCACACCGCCTCTGCCCATGTCGTTCAGTACCGCGCCGTTAGGATCCAGGATTCTCAGGTAGACATCCTTGCTGGTCTTTTCGGTCAGCGCGTTGGAAGGCAGATTATAGGTTACTTTCAGCTGATCCACTTTCTTGCTTTTGATCTTGCCGTCTTTTTCCTTGCCTTTAGAGGTCAGACCCACTACTTCCACATTCACTGCTTTCAGGGCGGCAGCCGTATTCACTTTTGCCTGCAGGTCTTTGTTTTTGGTAGAGACTTCTTCCACTACATTAGTGAGGGAGTCCTTACTCTGGGAAAGGGCCACGTTTTGGTTCACCACTTCCTCTTTTTCCGTCTTCAAGGTCAGGTTTTCAGAGGACAGCATCCCGTTTTCTTCCTTGAGCTTCATGATCTCTTCATCTTTCGCCACCAGGAATTTCTCGTATTCTGCTATTTTATCGTTGTATTTTTTAGTGGAGAAGTTCGTGGAAGATTTCAGGCTGGCGATATCTTTTTCCAGTTCGGCTTTGATTTTTTCCAGTTCTGTCACACTTCCACCCAATGATTCTACTTCTAGGATCTTGGCGTCCAGTGCTCTTGAGATGGAGTCAAGTTTTACCCTGGTGTCTGACAACTCTCCTACTTTCGTATCCAGCATTCCCTGGAGGTCTTTATTTTTGGTTTGTGCATTAAAGTACAGGTAACCCACCAGCGCCAGTGCAGCCAGTAAAACTATTAATCCTATTCTTAAGGCTCCCGAGTTATTTTGAGAAGTTGTTTCCATATCTCTTAATTCCAATTAAAGTTTATTTCCCTTTGTTTGATGTTACAAAGTTGGGACACACACCTTAAACCGGAATTAATCTCGAATTAAATTTGGCTTAAATTTGAGTACGCGAAAAAGAGAGCACAAAAGAGTTACCGGAAGCAGAGGGTACTATGGTCAGCCGGATGCCGTGCAGTCTCAGGATCTGCTTCACGATGGCCAGGCCCACGCCGTGCCCTTTTTTGCCTTTGGCGGTGGAGTCTGACCGGAAAAAAGGCTCCAGGATCTTGGAAATCTCTTCGGGCGGGATAGGCGTACCTTCATTATAGATGGTGATCAGCAGCTGGCCCGCAGCGGAATGAATTTTTACATCGGCGCGCTGATCGGTTGAAAACTTACAGGCATTATCCAGCAGGTTTTTGAAAACGATCTTCAGGGCATCTTCATTTACCGGGTAAATGAGTATTTCTTCGTTATCCGGGAACTCCTCCAGGTTCAGGAGGATCTCAAAGTCGGGGTTCCAGCGTTTAAACTCGGCAATGGCCGACATCAGGATTTCATCGATCCGCAGTTCCCTTTTGGGCAGTTCCCTGTCGCTGGCGCTGATGCTGGCCAGCTCCAGCAGCGCCTGGGTGAGGTGATTCAGCATGAGGGTATCGGACCGTAGTGACATGATCTGGGTATAATACTCGGGATGGTCCCTGTATTTCATTTCCAGCAGCTCTATCTGGGTAAAGATCTTGGTCAGCGGGTTTTTAAGCTCATGCGAGATATTGGCCACAAACATCCGCTGGGTATTAATGGAGGTTTCCACCCGCTGGAGCAGCTTATTAATGGTACGGGTAACGAAGCCGATCTCATCCTCGGTATGCGGGTAGTCTATCCGCCGGGAGAGGTTCCGCGGGAAGATCTCGTCCAGCTGCCGGGCTATCTTGGAGATGGGAGAAAGAGCCCGGTCAGCCATAAACCAGCTGATATAGGCTATAAATAGGAGAGCCACCAGGCTCAGGATGACCAGGATATCGCGCAGGTTACTGAGGGCTTCTTTTTCATAGACGTCTTTGGCGCTGATGACCACCCAGTAGTTTTTGATCTTCAGCACACAGATCTTGTAGTTATTCCGGGAAATGGTATTGACGCTTTTACTGGTATCGGCCGGGTTCAGGAAACTGCGGTGATAGCCTTCTTTCAGGATGTCGGTGGTAAACACGAACATATTCCGCTGAGGGTCATAAATGGATACGATTTCTTCGGTAAGCATCCGCTCGTCGCTGTTGCGCACCAGGTCCTGGATGGCTTTCTGATCCGCGCTGAGGGCTATTTTCAGGGAGGCGGTAATGATAGCTCTTTCCTGGAGGCCGTTATAAAAACGGTTATTCAGGTAGAGCTTGCTGAACAGGTAAATGCTGACGGAAAACAACAAAAAGAGCACGCTCACCAGGAGTAGGAACTGGAGGGTCAGTCGCTGCCGGATATTGAGTTTGGTGAGGTAGCGGCTTAGCATGGCGGTTATACTTTCATTACATACCCCATTCCGATCTGCGTATGAATCAGTTTCACATCGAAATCCTTATCTATCTTTTTCCGGAGAAAGTTTACGTATACTTCAATGACATTTGTGCCGGTATCAAAGGTAATATCCCATATCTTTTCAGCCAGCTCCACTTTGGAGATCACGCGACCCACATTATTCATAAAAAATTCCAGGAGGCTGAATTCTTTAGCCGTGAGGGTGATCTCCTTCTCTCCCCGGCGTACGGCCTTGGTGTCTACGTTAAGTTCCAGGTCAGCTATCCGCAGGATATTGGATTTCTGGATCACCGCATTGCCACGACGGGTCAGCGCCCGGATCCGGGCCTTCAGCTCACTGAATTCAAAGGGCTTGCTGAGGTAGTCATCCGCACCGGCATCCAGCCCGGTGATGATGTCCTGGGTAGTTCCCAGCGCCGTCAGCAGCAGGATGGGCGTATTATTCCCGTTTTCCCGCAGGGTTTTGCAGAGCGTCAGCCCGTTCACCTCCGGCAGAATGATATCACTGATGATAAGAGAATAATCATTTCTTTCTGCCAGGGTAAGGCCCATTTGTCCGTCATAGGCAATATCCACCTGCGCGTTATTTTTTTCCAGCCCTTCTTTTATCAGATTGAGTGTTTTTACTTCGTCTTCAATGAGTAAAATTTTTAGCCCCAGCATATCATTCAGAAAGTTATTCTTCCTTGGTTATTTATAAAGTCCGCCGAAATTAAGAATTATCCGCTGAAAACTATGCAAAATTATTTTTTTAATGGAGCTTATTTCATTTATCTCAGATCAGCCAGATCCACAAAATCCATATCGGTGTAATCCTTGTTCTCGCCACCCATGCCCCAGATAAAGGAGTAGCTGGCAGAACCGGCGCCGGAGTGGATAGACCACGGCGGGGAGATAATGGCCTGGTGGTTTCTGACCCACATGTGGCGTGTTTCATCGGGTTTGCCCATGAAGTGCATCACACCGTGGTGCTCGCTCACATCAAAGTACAGGTAGATCTCCGCCCGGCGGTCATGCACGTGGGGCGGCATGGTATTCCAGATACTGCCGTTATGCAGGATGGTCAGCCCCATCACCAGCTGGCAGCTGTCTATGCCGTCGGCATGGATGTACTTGTATACCGTACGGTGGTTAGACGTTTCCGGTGCACCGATGGTCATGGGGAAGGCCTGCTCCTTGGTGTACAGGGTGGTGGGATACTCCTTATGCGCCGGCGTGGAAAGCAGGTAAAAGAGGGCGGGCTGTTCGGCATCCAGCGACTCAAACTTCAGCGTTTCCGTTCCTTTGCCCACGTAAAGGCAGCTCAGTTTCTCCAGCTCGTAGGCCGTGCCTTCAGCGGTTACTTTCCCTTTTCCGCCCACATTAATGATGCCCAGTTCCCGTCTTTCCAGGAAATAATCACTCTTTAAGGCATCATAGGTAGGCAGCAGCAGCGACTTATACACCGGTTTTACGCCGCCCACGATCAGCCGGTCGTAATGGGTGTACACCAGTTCTATGGCATCGTCGCGGAAAACGGTTTCTACCAGGAAATCCGCCCGCAGCTCACTTGTATTCATCCGTTCCACTTCCCGTGGACCACTTTCATATCGTATTTGCATATCTGTCTTTAATTTAATTATCGTCCCATCCATCCGCCGTCTACCGTCAGGATGGTTCCCTGCACGTAATCGGCTGCTTTTGAGCATAAAAATACGGCCGGCCCCTTGAAATCATCGGGCTGGCCCCACTTCCCGGCCGGGATCCTGTCCAGGATAGACCGGCTTCTGTCCGGGTCATTTCTCAGGGCTTCCGTGTTATCCGTAGCAATATAACCCGGTGCTATCCCGTTCACATTGACACCTTTAGAGGCCCATTCGTTAGCAAAAGCCTTCACCAGTGAGCCCACGGCGCCCTTGCTGGCGGCGTATCCAGGCACGTTTATTCCGCCCTGGAAGGTCAGCAGCGAGGCCGTAAAAATGATCTTCCCGCTCCCCCGCTCTATCATGCCTTTGCCGATCTCCCGGGTGATCAGGAACTGGGCGTTCAGGTTGATATTAATCACTTTATCCCAATATTCATCGGGGTGTTCGGCGGCCGGCGCGCGCAGGATGGTCCCGGCGTTATTCACCAGGATATCCACCACCGGGTGCTCCGCCTTCACCCGGTCCAGGAACTGGTAAAGTGCGGCTCTGTCGTTAAAATCAGCCTGGTAAGCCCAAAACTTCCGGCCCTGTTTTTCCACTTCTTTTTGAACATCCGAATCCCTCACCGGCATATTCCCGGATACCCCGATAATGTCCGCGCCGGCTTCGGCCAGTCCTTCGGCCATGGCTTTACCGATTCCGCGGTTACACCCCGTAACCAGCGCCGTTTTTCCTGTGAGATCAAATAAGTTCATTTTGTACTGTTCTTAATTCTACTGTAAGAATATGGACAATAAATGCATGAAACAAACGATCCGCCTTAAAATTTTATGCAAACGTTACCGGACCCGCCGCCGGGTGCCGCTTTGAAAAGAAAAACCCCGGAAATATTGCTTATTTGCTCCCCGGAAGCGATATTTACTACCCTTGCGCAGCAGCGGGGCAGTCAATAGAAGTTTGTCTAAAAATGAGGAAAGAGTGAGTTCAGTAACGATCAAGGATATTGCCAGGGCTTTAAATATTTCGGTTTCTACCGTTTCCCGGGCGTTACGCGACAGCTACGATATCAATGCCGGAACCAAAAAACGGGTAGTGGAATACGCTGAAAAGATGAACTACCGCCCTAACCCCATTGCCCTCAGCCTGAAAGAAAACAAGAGCCGGTCTATCGGGGTGATCGTACCGGAGATTGCCAATACTTTTTTCTCCCAGGCCATTAACGGCATCGAGGAGATCGCCTGTGAAAGGGGGTACCCGGTAGTGATCTTCCAGAGCCACGAGTTGCTGGAAAGGGAAATCGCCAATATCCGCCACCTGTTTGAGCGCCGGGTAGACGGGCTGCTGATCTCCCTTTCGGGCTCGCATAAAGACATCAGCCACCTGGAAGAGTACCGCCGGAATAATTTCCCGATCGTGTATTTCGACCGCGTACCGGAGACCGCCGAAGCGCATAAGGTAGTGGCGGATAATTTCGAGGGCGCCTTTAAAGCCACGGAACACCTGATCATCCGGGGCAAAAAGCGTATTGCACACATTACCAGCCCGCCTACCCTGTCGATCACCCAGGAAAGGATGGCCGGTTATAAAAGCGCCCTCCAAAAGCACGGCCTTCCCGTACGGGAAGAGCTGATCCGCTACTGCGGCTTCCGGCCCGAAGAAGCCGCAGAGGCCATCTGCAGCCTGCTGGAAACCGAACGGCCCGACGCCTTCTTTATGGGCAGCGACCGCCTGGCCCTGGACTGCTTTGAGGCCTATAAAAAGCAGGCGCAGGGCCGGCCGGAGGACATCACCCTCGTGGGCTTCACTAACCTCAGCGTGGCCCATCTGCTGGAGCCACCCCTGAGCACGGTGGTGCAGCCGGCCATCAGCATCGGCCGGAAAGCCGCCGAGATCCTGCTGGATGAGATTGAGAATAAGCGCCGCGGGAAGGGATTTGAGACGGTGGTGCTGGGGACGGAGTTAAATATCAGGCCCTGAGGCCCGGAACGTATTTAAGAATATATTTGTTTATTGGTAAATATTACGGGAATGGACAATACAATGCTCATACAGGTAACTAATCTGAAAGCTGTGCGCTTGCTGCATGAGTTGGAAGAATTGCACCTTATAAAAGTGATAAAAGGGAATCTCGCTCCTGTTAAGCCTAAACTTTCTGATAAATATAAAGGTGTATTCTCCAAAGAAGACGCGAAAAGCTTTAATGACCACATTCACACTATGCGAACAGAATGGGACAATACCTGATAGACAGTAATATCATATCCGGCTACTTCTCTTCCCTTTTCCGGGAAAAATCCATGAATTTTCTGACTGATGTCATTGATATGACCCCCAATATTTCCGTGATTACGGAAATTGAAGCCTTATCCTGGACGAGTCCGGATAAAAATAAAGAAACCATAGTCCAATTATTCATTAAAGATGCCCATATATTACCTCTCTCAGCAGAAGTGGTAGCTCAATGCGTAAAAATCAGAAGAGGCCGAAAGATAAAAACCCCTGATGACATTATTGCTGCTACCGCTATTACATATAACCTTACACTTATTACCGGTGATCGTGGTTTTGCTAAAATCAATGGACTGAAAACCATCTATCCTGAACCCGTTTAACCCATATTTGGGTACATTAAATCGCGATTCCCCGACCTGTAAGTAATGCAGAGAGTTAACCAAATAGGGCGACACTCTTCTCCTCTTGTATTTATCCGCTAAAATTCCTATCTTCGCCTGTTAACTGTAAGACCATGAGTTTCGAAATGTGGTTATTATTTATCCGGATAAAAGACCGGGGCGGAAAGCAGTAGATCTTTCTTTCCCTGATCATTTATTGTTTAAATTTTAAACCCATTAACATGGCAACGATTATTGAACCTTTCCGGATAAAATCCGTGGAGCCGCTCACTTTTACCACGCGTCAGGAACGTGAGCAGATACTGAAAGACGCTAAAAATAACCTTTTCCTGGTCCGGGCCGCGCACGTGCTGATTGACCTGCTGACTGACAGCGGCACCTCCGCCATGAGCGCCCGGCAGTGGGCCGGCATGATGACGGGCGACGAATCTTACGCCGGCTCCCAGAGCTTTTACCGTTTCCGGGACGTGGCCACCGGCATTACCGGCTTTAAACACATCATTCCCACCCACCAGGGCAGGGCGGCCGAAAAGATCCTGTTTACCCTGCTGGGCGGCCCTGGAAAATCCTTTGTCAGCAATACCTTTTTTGACACCACCCGTGGGAATATCGAATACTCCGGTGCGGAAGCGGTAGACCTGCTGACGGAAGAAGGCAAAAAGCCGCAGCTGATAGCTGATTTCAAAGGAAACATGGATATCGCGGCGCTGGAATCTTTCATCCGGGAAAAAGGGGCTGAAAACATCCCCCTGTGCATGATGACCATTACCAATAATTCCGGCGGCGGACAGCCCGTATCCCTTCAGAATATGCGGGAAACGGCGGCCATCTGCCGGAAGTACGGTATCCTCTTTTTTATTGACGCCTGCCGCTTTGCTGAAAATGCCTGGTTTATCAAAAAGCGGGAGAAAGGCTATGAAAACCGGTCGGTACTGGACATCTCCCGCGAGATCTTCTCCCTGGCCGACGGCTGTACCATGAGCGCCAAGAAAGATGCCCTGGTGAACATCGGCGGCTTCCTGGCTCTCCAGGATGACACCCTGGCCCGGGAGGCCAAAAACCTGCTGATCATCACGGAAGGTTTTCCTACCTACGGCGGCCTGGCCGGCCGTGACCTGGAGGCTATGGCCCAGGGGCTGGAAGAGGTACTGGACGAAGAGTACCTCCGCTACCGCATCCGGAGCATAGAATACATGGGCGAGAAACTGACCGCCGCAGGGGTACCCATCATCCTACCCACCGGCGGACACGCCATCTACATCGACGCCCGCGCTTTCCTGCCTCAGATTCCGGTGGAGGAGTTCCCCGGCGTGGCCCTGGCTAACGCCCTCTACCTGGAAGGCGGCATCCGGGGTGTGGAGATCGGCTCGCTGATGTTCGGGAAGTACGATGCTAAAGGAAAGCATGTGGCCCCGCCTATGGAGCTGGTGCGCCTGGCCATCCCCCGGCGTGTATACACCCAAAGCCATATTGATTACGTGTGCGAAGTGATCATCGAAGTATTCGGTAAACGGACGCAGTATTCAGGATACCGGATCAGTTATGAAGCACCGCTGCTGAGGCATTTTACGGCAGAACTGGAGAATCCCGGCCGCTGATCCAATGAATGCGGAGCCGGGTACCGGAGCTGTGCTGTCACGGCTTCCGGTACCCGGAACTAATTTTCCACTCACCCCTGAAAATTTCATCAACCCTTCGTATCTTTGAATCGAATCAATATTTGCACTTTGTCCCGTTTTCTGCTACTTTTTCTTACAGGGACTCTAATGCCCCTGAACACCCTCTTTGGCCAGATCAGGCTCGAAGTCAAAGTGGATACCCTGCTATTGCCCGACCAACCCATCTACATGGCCTCCACCCTGAACAACTGGAACCCGAAAGATCCCCAGTGGAAGCTCCGGAAGATCAACAAGAACACATATACCATTGACATCAGTGAGGATGTCACTGATTTTGAATATAAATTCACCCAGGGCAACTGGAATATTGTGGAAGCCCGGCGCGACGGGTCGCTCCTGCCTAACCGCTTCTTTGACGAAACCCAAACCGTAAACGGCACGAAATACCTTACCATAGCCGGCTGGGAACAGCGCCCTGAATTCCAGATCCACGTCACCAAAGTGCCCGAAAATACACCGCCCGATGCCGCCATTTATATATCGGGGAATTTCAATAACTGGGAGATCAAAGACGAGCTGTTCCGACTGAAGAAGCAGTTTGACGGCAGTTACAAGATCAATATTTTTTCCAAATTTGAGAACCTGGAATATAAGTTTCACCGGGGCGACTGGAACTCGGCTGAGAGCTGGAAAAGCGGCAAGGCCCGGCCTAACCGCATGCTGCATGAAAAAGAGGTCAGGCCTAACCAGGAGGTAGAAGTGGAAATTGAAAACTGGGAAGACCTCTCCTCCACTTTCAATTTCTTCTCGCTGATTGATCTCATTCTCCTCTTCGCGGCCTTCCAGGGCTTCCTGCTGATGATTGTGATCCCTACCATGCAGGATTTTAACCGGGAAGCCAACCGCCTGCTGGTTATCCTGCTGGGGCTGGCCTCGTTCTTCCTCTTTTTTAAAGTTACCGGGTATTACCGCGATGTGGCGAACTGGCTGCCCAAGCTGATACTGGTGCCGAATTTTGCCCTGTTCACCTTTGCCCCGGTCTTCTATTTTTACCTGCATAAGTTGCTGTTTAAAAAGGGCTTCACCTCTAACCAGGCCTGGCCTCATTTTATTCTCCCGGCCCTCCAGTTCCTGGCTTACATTCCCTATTTCTTTATGGATGGGAAACGTTTCCAGCACAAGATCGTCAATAACGAGGCGGACCTGAAATGGGTTTTCTCCGTCACCTTTGTGATAGCCGTCTTCAGTAACCTGTACTATTATTACAAGTGCAGGAAAGCTATCCGTAACTACTCAGAAAATTATATTCATGAAACGGCCTACCACCAGAATATCAACTACCTTTCGGCCGTACTGGTGATCTTTATGAGCTGTATCGTTCTCGGGCTGTTCACCTGTGTGCTGTTTGTGGTCAATACCTGGCAGGGAGGCCAGATCACCGAGCTGCTGGAAAACAGCATTAACCTCATCTGGATAGCTTTTTCGCTGATCGGCTTTGTGCTGGGCTATTACGCTATCCATCAGCCGGAGATCTTCAAGATCAGCCATGAGGTGACCACCGAAGGCGAAATGGCCCTGCCTGAGGCGGAAACCGCCCGGAGCCGGAGCTCAATTTCAGAAAATGAACTGGAAACCTTCCGGGCGCGCATTGAGGAGGTGATGAAAACAGAAAAACCTTTCCGGAATCCTAACCTGGCGCTGAATGACCTGGCTACACTGGTTAAAACACCGTCACATACCCTTTCCAAAGTGATCCGGGAGGGATATGACAAAAACTTCTTTGATTTCATTAACTCCTACCGTATTGAGGAGTTTAAAGAGAATATCAGTAACCCCAGGTACCACAATTACACCCTGCTGGGAATTGCGTTTGAAGTAGGCTTTAACTCCAAAACCGCCTTTAACCGCTCTTTTAAAAAGATGACAGGCCAGACACCGAGTGAATACTACCAGTCCAGGAAATAAAATTCCGGCAGAATAAATTATCTTTAAGCTTCCTAAGCCCGAAATCATGAGCAGTGAATTATCTGAAATTACGTTTGTGCTTATAGCAGGCACACTGCTTTTTGTCTTTCTGATCTTCATTCTCATTGCCTTCTTTGTCATCTACCAGAAACGTAAAACCCGCATAGAAGAGGAAAGAAGGCAGGAAAGGGAATTCTATGAAAAAGAGATCTGGAATGCCCAAACGGAGATCCGGGAAGAGACCATGCGGTTTATCTCCCGGGAGCTTCATGATAATATCTCCCAGATCCTCACCATCACGCATTATAACCTGAACCGCCTGGAAATAGATTCCCCGGTATTAGAGGAGACCCGCTCCTCCCTGCAGGATACCATTATGCAGATCCGTTTGCTTTCTAAAGCCCTGAACACCGATAACCTGATGGAAGCGGGCTTAATTCAAAGCATGAATTTTGAAGTAGACCGGTTGCGGCAAATAAAAAGGTGGAATATTGATTTTTTTATTGAGGTGACGGACATTCCCCTTTCCGGAAACACCCAGCTCCTCCTGTTCCGGATATTCCAGGAGCTGATGACCAATATTATTAAACACTCCCAGGCAGAAAATATCTTTATAGAGCTGGCAGAGGGGGATAACAGCTATAAATTAACCATTGCAAATGACGGTAATCCCTATGATTTTCACGAAAAAGCCCGTGAGTACGGGTTTCATAAGGGAAGCGGCCTGAAAAATGTACTGAAACGCGTGGAAATGCTTAAAGGACAGATTGATGTTCGCCCTAACGGCTCCAAAGGAATGACCACCCTCATCACTATCCCCAAACTTCCATGAGCCCTTTTGAATACCTTTATCTGGCCATTTTGTTTATTTTAGGGGTGTATTCTGCTTTTACCCTTAAGAAAGGGGTTTTTATTATCAAACTATACGCCATAGTCACCCTGCTGACGGAAGCCGCCGGTTATTTCTACCTTTATAAATTTAACCACGCCTTTACTCCGCTCTATAATGTCTTCACTTTTTTTGAAATAGGTATATGGCTGGCTTTTTACTTCCAGATCACGCAGCGCCCCCTGAATTTCAGGTTCTGGCTGATTTTAGGGGTATGTGTCCTGCTGCTTTCCTACCTGGGAGGGTTTGATATTTCTTTATTTAACCACCAGGGAATTGTGTTAAATAACCTGATCGTCACTTTTCTGATAGGACTTTATTTTTTCCATATTCTTCGGAAGAACCTGGATCTGGACGGCTATTTTATCATTATGGCCGGGGCTCTTTTTTACCATACGGGGGGGGTTCTGTTGAACGGGCTGATCATGCTGATCGCTAATACAGACCTGGGTGCCGCCAAAAAATTATACAATATAAACTCTGTCCTGAATATATTCTTTTATGGGCTGATCCTGTGGGGGCTTATCAGTAAAGACAGGGAAACGAAAGTCTCCCTGTCTGAATAAGCGGATTAATCATCACCACCCGGCGGGTCAGGGGGCGGAGGCGGAGGTGCCTGTGGCGGGCAACATGCCCCACCTCTGTTATAAAGCGTTTCCTCGGCTGCAAAACTGATCTTATCATGAAAGGAAAAATAGAGTTTCCGGTAGATTCCGGTCTGGCCTTCTATCTTTCCTTCTCCCGTATAGATGTAAAGCTGCTCACCCGGATGTTTCACCAGGAAATCATAAAATCCGGGGTGGCTCTTGCTGCCCGTAGTGAGCCAGTAGCAGAGCCCGTTTCTTTTGCCCGGAAGCCCTCCCAGGCTGTCAATATAGCTTTTCTTTCTTTCGGCCTCATTAACGGGTTTAGCCAGGTCTGTGCTGCCGCTTTGGATCATTTCAGCGGGTTTTATCACCGTTCCTTTCTGGTCTTTGATATCCACAAAAAGAACCATTTTCCGGCTTTCATCCAGGCCAAAAGAGAAAACCACCAGGTATTCCGGGTTTAAATGCCCTTTTAAGAAACCGGTCAGTTCCGTCTTGTTAATCTTAAATTCCGGGGAAGGGTCCGGCCTCAGGCTGGCTACCACCTCGGGGTCATTCCCGGTTAATTCATTACTTTTATTTTCCATAAATTAAGCTGATTAGGGTATTACTAAAAAACAAATTTCCGTGTATATATAAGCCTTACATCATAATTCCTTCACCACCCCATGCTTCAGCCCCCACCTGACCAGGCCCAGCACCGTATTAACCCCTATTTTCTTCATCAGGTTACGGCGATGGGTTTCTACAGTGGTAGGACTTATGTTCAGGCGCTCGCTTATTTCCGTATTATTCAGGTCTTCACTGATCAGCCGCACGATCTCCACTTCACGGCGGGTAAGTGACAGTACGTCTTCTACCTTCGTTTTCCCGCTTATCGAGTTCTTATTGGGTATTTCAGCCAGCTTTTTGAGCGTCTTGTCACTGAAATACTTTCCACCCCGGTAGACCGATTTTATGGCTTTGACCAATTCCGCCTTTTCGGCACTTTTCATCACATAGCCGTGTGCTCCTGCCTGGATGCTTTCCCGGATATGATCTGCCTGCTCATTCATGGTGAGCATAATGACTTTTACCTCACGGGCCTGCTCCTTCAGCCGCATAGCCAGCTCCACCCCGTTTAACAGCGGCATAATATAATCGGTCAGCACAATGTCTGCGCCGTACTTCTCTACAAAACTCAGCGCCTGCCAGCCGTTATTCACTATTCCGATGATTTCGAACTCCTCTTCAGACTTCAATAATAAAGACAGGCTCTCCGCTACCAACTGGTGGTCATCTGCAATCAGGATCTTAATCTTTTTCATGGAAACTCGGGTTTATTCCAAATCTCCCCAAAATATCTTTTTAATCCTAATGATGCTCCGGATTTCTATTACAAAAGTGACGAACAGTTATCATAGAAAAAATACTGTCAAGACAGTATTTTTCAGATCTTTTTTCAGCAGTCCTATTTGGTTAACCAGGAATTATTTCCTAACTTTCTACTTTAACCAAATCATTTTACCACATGAAACTTACTTCCAACGAACCGTTCTGGCTGGTTAAAAACGGCCTGATCGCCTCCTATCCTTCCCTGGCGGAAGATATCCGTACCGATGTCCTGGTGGTGGGTTCCGGTATCACCGGCAGCCTGATTGCCCACCAATGCGTCAAAGACGGCTACCAAACCGTACTGGTGGATAAACGGGAAATCGCAAACGGCAGCTCCTCGGCCACCACTTCCATGCTGCAGTACGAGGTAGACACTCCCCTGTGGGAACTCATTGAGATGATCGGAGAAGAAGGGGCCGTAGCCAGCTACCGGGCCTGTTATGATTCCATTGACACCCTGGGCCGGCTGGCCCGGAAAGTAAAATCAGGCTGCGGGTTTAAAAAGAAAAACTCCCTGCTGTATGCTAAATACAAAAAAGATGTCCCTGACCTGCAAAAAGAGCACGAAACCCGCTTGAAGCATGGTTTCCGGGGCGAATGGCTGGAAGCCGATGAAATCCGGGAGCGGTATGACCTTACCGGCTCACACGGTGGCATACTCACTTTCCAGGGCGGAAGTATCGACGCCTTCCGCCTGGCCCACGATCTGCTCTACTATAACCTCAAAAAAGGGCTGGATGTGTTTGACAAGACCGAGATCACCGAAGTGAAATACGGCCGCAAAGGAATAGTGGCCACCACCCAGTACGGGAACACCATCCGGGCCGGGAAGATCATTTACTGCAATGGCTTTGAAAGCACGCAGATCATCCCGGAGAAGTTCGTGGACCTGCTCAGCAGCTACGCCATCGTCAGCGAACCTTTCCTGGAAAAACCTGATAAAATTTCCGAAACCCTGATCTGGGATACCGGTGACCCCTACATTTATATGCGCACCACCGATGACCACCGCATTCTTATCGGGGGTGAAGACGATGAGTTCCAGGATCCGCAGAAAAGAGACCAGTCTATCACTCAAAAGAAAAAGCGCCTGGAGCAGATCTTTGAAAAGCTTTTCCCGGGCATCCGCTTCCGGACAGACTTTGCCTGGGCCGGTACTTTCGGTGAGACCAAAGACGGCCTGCCGTACATCGGTGAGCACCCGGACTTCCCCGGCGCCTATTTCGTGCTGGGAATGGGCGGAAACGGCATCACCTTTTCTGTCACCGGAATGGAAATGGTGTCTGATTTCCTGAAAGGCAAGGAACACCCGCTTTCTGAGTGGTGGCGTTTTGGGCGGTGAAAATATTTTAAGGTATTCTTATACGGGATCTGACCTAAAAAAGAAATGAGGCCAAAAGCCTCATTTCCAACTATCTTTCAAACCTACTGTCTTATTAAAGATCAGGGTATGGGGCGAACTGCTCTCCGGATCCAGTACAAAATACCCGTTTCGCATAAACTGGTATTTATCCTCCGACGTGGCCTTTAAGAGGGAAGGTTCTACCAGGGCTTTCACTACGGTCAGGGAGTTTTCATTGATAAAATCCTTAAAATCACCTTCTTCGGCGGCCGGGTTCTCGGCCTTGAACAGGCGGTCATACAGGCGGACTTCCGCTTCCACGGCCTCCACTGCATTCACCCAGTGGATCACCCCTTTGACCTTCATGCCGCTGACATCCTCGCCGCTTTTGGAGTTTTCAATGTACGAGCAGCGCAGTTCGGTGATCCGGCCGTCGTCTGTTTTTATGACTTCGTCGCACTGAATAATATAGGCTCCTTTGAGGCGGACTACGCCGCCCGGCTTTAACCGGAAGTATTTAGCCGGGGGCTCTTCCATGAAATCGCCGGCTTCTATATAAATCTCTTTCCCGAAATAAATCTCCCGGTGCCCGCTTTCCGGATCTTCGGGGTTATTCTCTACCCGGCACACCTCGCTTTTCTCGTCAGGCCAGTTGGTGATCACCACTTTCAGCGGCTCAAATACCGCCATCACCCGGGTGGAAATCCGGTTCAGGTCTTCCCGCACAAAGAACTCCAGCAGGCTGACATCAATCAGGTTATCGCGCTTCTGGATGCCGATGCGTTCACAAAAGTCCACAATGGCCCGGGAAGTATACCCGCGCCGCCGCATACCGGAAATGGTAGGCATCCGGGGGTCATCCCAGCCGGCCACATATTTTTCATTTACCAGCTGCAGCAGCTTCCTCTTACTCATTACGGTATAGGTCATGTTCAGCCGGGCAAACTCGTATTGGCGCGACGGAAAAATGCCCAGTTTTTCAATGAACCAGTCGTAAAGCTCCCGGTGGGAAACAAACTCCAGCGTACAGATGGAGTGCGTGATCTCTTCAATGGAATCCGACTGCCCGTGCGCAAAATCATACATGGGGTAGATCTTCCACTTATCGCCGGTCCGGTGGTGCTCCGCAAATTTGATCCGGTAGATGATCGGATCCCGCATCAGCATATTGCTGGAAGCCAGGTCTATTTTGGCGCGTAGCACGCGGCTTCCTTCGGGGAATTCACCCTTTGCCATCCTTTCAAAGAGGTCCAGGTTTTCTGCTACGCTCCTGTCCCGGTACGGGCCCGGCCTTCCCGGGATGGTAGGAGTACCCTTCAGGGCAGCCATTTCTTCGGAGGTGCTGTCATCCACATAAGCCAGGCCATCTCCGATGAGCTTCAGCGCAAACGCGTAAAGTTCATCGAAATAATCCGATGCGTAGAATTCATTTTCCCACTCAAAACCCAGCCATTTTACGTCGTTCTTAATCGAATCCACGTATTCGGTATCTTCCGTAACGGGATTGGTATCGTCAAAACGCAGGTTAGTCCCGCCCCCATAATTCCTGGCCAGCCCGAAGTTCAGACAAATGGACTTGGCATGGCCAATGTGGAGATACCCGTTCGGCTCGGGCGGAAAACGGGTCAGCACCCGCCCTGAGTGGGTATTGTTTTCCAGGTCGCGTTCTACTATTTCTTCTATAAAATTGAGACTCCTCTCCTTACCTTCCTCTGACATAAAAACGATTATTGATTCGCAAATTTATTAGTTTGACAGGCTGTTTCTTACTATCTGGCGCATAAAAAACTTATTTTCCCTTAAAAGCCGGCAGTCTTTTAGTCATAAAGGCCATTACCCCTTCTGCAAAATCTTCGGTTTGCCCGCACAGGGTCTGGCCTTCTGCCTCCAGGTTCAGCACGCCTTCCAGGTCCATATTAAACGACTGGTTCAGTACCTGTTTCATCAGGCCTATGCTCCGGGTGGCGGAAGCGGCGTACACATCAGCCAGCGCTTCCACTTCGGCGTCTAAACGGTCTTTAGGCACGGCCTTGTTAGCCAGGCCTATGCTGACGGCCTCCTCCATATACACTTTGCGCCCGGTGCTGCATAGTTCAAACGCCTTTAAAGGCCCCACCAGCCGGGGCAGGAAAAACAGGGAGCCGGCATCCGGCATCAGGCCGATCCCCACAAAAAGCTCCGTAAAATAGGCATCATCCGCCGCAATGATGACGTCACAGGCCAGGGCCAGCGACATCCCTGCTCCGGCGGCCAGTCCGTTCATCCGGCAGATAACCGGCTTTCTCAGCCCGCGCAAGCCCATGATCAGCGGGTTATAGGTACTTTTGAGCACATTCCCCAGGCGGGTATCGGCCAGCCCCTCTTTCAGATCAGCGCCGGAAGAAAAGGCTTTGTCGTTTCCACCCGACAGGATCACTACCCGGATAGTGTCATCTGCACTGCATTCCGCCACGGCCCGGTTCAGTTCGCCCAGCATTTCACGGCTCAAGGCATTATAGGTCTCCGGACGGTTCAGGGTAATATAAGCTTTCCGGTCTTTTTTCTCAAACAGGAGGGTATTGTACATAAATGCTATTGGAATGAATTCAAAAATACTTAAAACTGCGGAAAATACCGGTACTTACCGGATTTTAATTGTCATATCCCCGGAAATTAGAAAAGGGCCCGGAAGGCCCTTTTCTAAAGTAGTATTTTAAAATCAGTATTTATAAACAGCTTTTCCCGGATAGAAACCAGGCTTTACTTTTTTATTACCTAATGTATAAACTACTACTCCTACTGCCAGCGCAGCAATACCGAATAGGAATCCCTTTTTCATATTTGTAAGTGTTTTTTTGTTGTTATGCTAAGATAACGCAGGATCAGTGAATTATGTCCTCCTGACAGCTTAAATTTACCTTAAAATTTAGTATTCGGTAAAAAATATGATTTTGGGGCTATATTTTTTCCAAAAAACGCAATCCGGATTGGATTATTCCAACAATTCCGGGCCCACCGTTTCCGAAAAAATCACGCCGGGACCCTTAAGTTTTTTTTAAGTTTTTAAGGTATGGGGTTCCCGTCTTCCATACATCGGATAAATATCCTAGCTTTGCTGAAAAAAGAGGAACTTGGAACTTAAAGAGGGCATTGTTTTCCGGTCTACGGGCAGCTGGTACGAGGTTAAAGACCTGCAAACCGGCGGGATGGTCTCGTGCCGCCTGAAAGGAAAATTCAAGATCAAAAACCTGAAAGTGACCAATCCCATTGCCGTGGGTGACCGCGTACTTTTTCATCTGGCGGAAAACATCATTGAAGATATCCTGCCCCGTGAAAACTATGTGATCCGCCAGAGTGTGCATAAATCGGCCCACGCCCACCTATTGGCGGCTAATGTGGACCAGCTTATCCTGATTGTGACCATCCGTAGCCCCAAAACCTCCCTGGGTTTTATAGATCGTTTCCTGGTTACGGCAGAAACCTTCCGTATCCCGGCCACGCTGGTTTTTAACAAACAGGATATCCTGGATGAAGAAGAGCTGGCCTACCAGGAAGAACTGATGGAGCTGTACGCCGGCCTTGGCTACGGCTGTATCAAAACCTCCACCTATGCCCCGCAGGGAATCGAAGCACTTAAGGCCGCCCTGGCCGGGAAAACCTCGCTGGTCTCCGGGCATTCGGGCGTGGGAAAATCCAGCCTGCTCAATGTGCTGCAGCCTGACCTGGAGCTGGCCACCTCGGAGGTGTCCGGTTTCTCGGATAAAGGGGTGCACACCACCACGTTTGCCGAAATGTTTGAGCCGGAGCCCGGCACCCGCATCATTGACAGCCCCGGCATCAAAGAACTGGGCCTGATGGATATTGAAAAGGAAGAACTGGCTCATTTCTTCCCGGAGTTTCGCGATCTCCTGGGCCAGTGCCGCTTTCATAACTGCCTGCATATCAATGAGCCCCGGTGTGCTGTGAAAAATGCCGTAGACGAAGGCGAAATTTACCTGAGCCGCTACCTCAGCTACCTCAGCATGTTTGAAAATGACGATAACCGACGATAAAAATGAAGCTCTTCTACTCTACCGAAGAAGTCAGCGGGCACCTCGGCATTCCCCGGACCACCCTGGAGTATTATCTCCTGGAATTTAAGCTGAATATCAAAAAATCAGGAAAAGCCCGGAAGTTTTCGCATAAAGATATTGAAAAACTCGAGCGGATCGTGGACCTGATCCAAAACCAGGGGTACACCCTGGAAGGAGCAAAGGAAAAATTACGCCTGAAGGTAAAAAATGACATCGGGAACGAAGAAGTTCTGGGGCGATTGCGGGAAATCCGGAAGTCCTTAGTACTTTTAAGGGATGGAATCAAATCGCATAACTGAAGAGCTCCTTTACGAGATTGCCCTGAGCCGCCTGGAGGGGGTGGGAAGTGTTCATTTTAAAAACCTGGTCACCTACTTCGGCTCTGCCCGGGAGGTGTTTCGGATGCCCCGAAACAAACTGCTGAAAGTATCGGGCATAGGCGAACAGTTTATCAAAGGACTTAACGGAAAAGAACAGGCCCTGCGGGAAGCCGAAAAAATCATGGAGCAGTCGGCCAAAGCCGGCATACGCATTCTTTACCTGCGCTCACCGGAATACCCCGCTGCCTTGAAAGAAGCCTATGATGCGCCCCCGGTTCTGTATTGTAAAGGTTCAGGCACACTGCAGCCGGATAAGACACTGGCCATAGTGGGCACGCGCGATGCCACCGATTATGGCAAAAGCGTGGTAGAAGAACTGGTTCAGGCGCTGAAAGGCATCCAGATCATCAGCGGGCTGGCGTATGGGATTGACATTACGGCGCACAGGGCCGCTTTGAACAGCCAGCTGTCTACTGTAGGCGTTATGGCCACCGGGCACAACACCGTATACCCGCTGGCTCATAAAAAAACAGCCGAAGAAATCCTGGAAAAAGGTGGCCTGCTGGTCTCCGAACAGCCCTTGTTCACTAAACTCCATCCCCAGTTTTTCGTAGCCCGGAACCGGATCATCGCCGGGCTGAGCGAGGTAACCCTGGTGGTGGAATCGGGGATCAGAGGCGGGTCTATGGTTACTGCAGAATATGCCAACAATTACAACAAAGAGGTTTTTGCCGTACCCGGTGACCTGCACAGAAAGTACTCCAAAGGGCCGAATAAGCTTATATTTACCAACAAAGCCCACCTTTTTACCGACGCCGAAACCCTGGCGGAATGGATGAGATGGGATGAACAGCCGCCTAAGAAAAAGGTTACTGCCCCTGACCTTTCTGCCTATTCGGATGAAGAAAAGCGGGTACTGGAAATGCTGATCAAAAAAGAGGAAGTGATCATCGATGACCTGGCATGGCACACCGGAATCAGCCTGAACAGGCTTTCCTACATCTTAATTGACCTGGAGTTCCGGGAAATCATCAAACAAAGTCCCGGGAAAAAGTTCTCCTTAAAAAATCACCTGTAATAGGCGGATCGTTTAACTTTGTAATATGAGCTTCAAGATCACTTCAGACTTCAAACCCACCGGCGATCAGCCCCAGGCCATTGAACAGCTGGTCAGATCCGTGGAATCCGGTGAAAAAGCCACCGTATTGCTGGGCGTTACGGGCAGTGGGAAAACGTTTACCATCGCTAATGCCATCCAGCGGCTGGAAATGCCTGTGCTCATCCTGAGCCATAATAAAACGCTGGCGGCCCAGCTGTACGGGGAATTCCGGCAGTTTTTCCCGGAAAATGCCGTGGAATACTTTATTTCCTATTACGATTATTACCAGCCGGAGGCCTATATCGCGTCTACCAATACGTATATTGAAAAAGACCTGATGATTAACCAGGAGATTGATAAGCTGCGGCTTTCGGCCGTATCTTCCCTGATGTCAGGCCGGAAAGACGTGATCGTGGTAGCTTCCGTTTCCTGCATCTACGGTGCCGGTAACCCCAATGAGTTCAAACAGAGCATTGTAAAGGTAAAAAAAGGCGACACCATCAGCCGGAACCGACTGCTGTATGACCTGGTCTCCATTCTTTACTCCCGCACGGAAGTCGAATTTAACCGGGGTACTTTCCGGGTAAAAGGCGATACCGTGGACATTTACCCCGGCTACGCCGATTTTGCCTACCGCATCATTTTCTGGGGCGATGAGGTGGAGGATATCCAGATGATAGAACCCCACTCCGGCAAAAAGATCCGCCAGGAGACCAGCATCGCTATCTTCCCGGCTAATCTCTTTGTGACGGGAAAAGACGTCATGCAGACAGCCATCCACCAGATCCAGGACGACCTGGTAACCCAGATCCAACATTTTGAAAGTGAAGGCAAGAAAATGGAAGCAGAACGCATCCAGGAACGTACGGAGTTTGACCTGGAAATGATGCGTGAGCTGGGTTATTGTAACGGTATCGAAAACTATTCCCGGTATTTTGATCGGCGGATGCCCGGTGAACGCCCCTTCTGCCTGCTGGATTACTTCCAGGATGATTTCCTGCTGGTGGTGGATGAAAGCCACGTCAGCATTCCCCAGATCACGGCCATGTACGGGGGCGACCGCTCCCGGAAAACCTCCCTGGTGGAGTACGGGTTCCGGCTTCCGTCCGCGCTGGATAACCGGCCCCTGACCTTCCAGGAGTTTGAAACCCTGACTCCCCGCACCGTTTACGTGAGCGCTACTCCCGCTAACTACGAGCTGAATAAGGCCGGCGGGGTGGTGGTGGAACAGATCATCCGGCCTACAGGCCTGCTGGATCCTGAGATCGACGTCAGGCCCAGCCTGAACCAGATCGATGACCTCCTGGAAGAGATCAATGACCGGATCAAAAAAGAAGAACGCGTGCTGGTCACCACGCTCACCAAACGCATGGCCGAAGAGCTCAGCCGCTACCTGGAACGCGTGGGCATTAAAGTGCGCTACATCCACTCCGAGATCAAGACCATGGAAAGGGTGGAGATCCTCCGCGAGCTGCGGCTGGGGGTGATCGATGTACTGGTGGGGGTTAACCTGCTAAGGGAAGGCCTTGACCTGCCGGAGGTATCGCTGGTGGCCATTATGGACGCCGATAAAGAGGGCTTCCTGCGCGATAACCGCTCCCTGATCCAGACCATCGGCCGGGCCGCCCGGAACTCTAACGGGAAGGTGATCATGTATGCCGACCGCATCACGGGCTCCATGCAGACCGCCATAGACGAAACCCTGCGCCGCCGGGCCATCCAGATGGAGTATAACGAAGCCCACGGCATCACGCCGCAAACTATCCTGAAAAGTAAGGAGGCTATCCTGGAGCAAACTTCTATAGCCGACTTCAAGCCGGTGGCCAAAGGCTATTACGTGGAGCCGGAAAGGACTAACATAGCGGCCGATCCGGTAGTAGCGTACATGAACAAACCCCAGCTGGAAAAACTGATGCAGGAGGCCAAAGCCAATATGGAAAAGGCCGCCAGCGAACTCAACTTCCTGCAGGCGGCCCGTTTCAGGGATGAAATGCTCCAGTTACAGGAGCGTATTTCGGGTCTGAATTAATTTTTGAGAACCAGAACCCCGTCAGCAAGGAAGGTCAGGTCTACCTTGTCTTTCGTGATCTTCTCGATTTCCTCTTTTGATTTTTTAGCATCTTCGGCATAGTGTCTCTGCTCGGCTACCGAAAGGGTTTTCACCGAAGGAACCCCTTCAAAGATCACTTTTTTACCAGCAATGTCTTTGGGCACAAAGAAGTCGTAATCTTTGAATTTCACCATCATGGTGGTGCCGTCGGTTTTTTTGATCCGCATCCAGCAGCCTTTCATCTGGCATACCGACTCCACTTCACCTTCTACCTTCACCACTCCGCCGTTAAATTCATTCTTTCCTTCCAGGCTGGAAACCGGCTCCGCGCCCTTTGCACTGATCTTCTTACCGAAAGAATCATACTTCTGACCAAATGCCACTACCGTGCAGATCATCAGAAACATACTGAAAAGTATTTTTTTCATTGTTAGCTTGAAGTTTTTTTTTACAAAAGTACTTAATAATAACGGGTTAAGCAACGCATTTATTTAGAATTATTCTAACCTAATACGCTGCGTATTCTAACGCTTGAAGTCCGAAACAGAAAGCTGTTCCGTACAGAAGGTATACTCCCGCGGTTCATTGGAAGAAATGATCACCACCCGCTCCGGAACCAGCTTCTGCACCTCTTCCATGTACCATTCGTAGCCCTTCTGGTCTATGTTAGCCGTAGGTTCATCCAGGATCAGCACTTCATTTTGGGTAAAAAAAGCAAAGCCCAGCTTCAGCTTCTGCTTCATGCCGGAGGAGAAATCGCGGAGGTATTTGTGGCTATGTTTTTCCAGTCCCAGCCTGGAAATAAATTCGTTTCTGCTGAGGCCATCCACAAACGGCCGGAAACGAGCATGAAAATCAATGCTTTCTGAGAGGGTAAATTCCTCGATCAGCTCAAGGTAAGGGGTTGAAATGCCACTCAGTTGGTACCATTTTTCTTCCGGCACCGGTTCACCGTTCCGGGTGTAACTGACGGAGCCTTCATTCAGGGGAATAGTACCGGCAATGGCCTTCACCAGCGTGCTTTTACCGGAACCGTTAGGGCCGGTAATGGATACCGGGTTTCCTGTTTTAAATTCATAGCTTAAAGCCCTGAAAATCCATTCCCGGGAGAATTTCTTTCCGGCATTATCCAGGGTGATCAAGATATTTCCACATTTTTAGCAGAACCTGTACGGATAATTCCCCTTTCTGAATTCCGGACAAAATTAATGATCTCGTCGCGCTCGGCGGTGGCCGGCATTTCCAGCTCTACCTTATCCAGGGCTTCCGAGTTATTGAGCCTTGACAGGTAAATGATGCGGTAGATCTCCTGGATGGCGGATATGGTTTCCATGGTAAACCCTCTTCTTCTTAAGCCAATGGAGTTAACACCGGCGTAGGAAAGCGGCTCACGGGCGGCTTTGATAAATGGCGGTACATCCTTACGGATCAGTGATCCGCCGGAGATCATGGTATGAGAACCGATATGAGCAAACTGCCGGATGGCGCTGCTTCCGCCGATAATTGAAAAATCACCGATTTTCACATGGCCGGCTATCTGCACGGAATTAGCGATCACCACGCCATTTCCCACTACGCAGTCGTGGGCCACATGCACATACGCCATTATCAGGCAGTTAGAACCCACCACGGTTTTCAGCCGGTCAGTGGTGCCCCGGTTAATGGTGGCGCATTCCCTCACCACCGTATTATCCCCGATCTCCACCGTGGTGTATTCCCCGGCGAATTTCAGGTCCTGGGGCTCGGCGGAAATCACCGCCCCCGGGTATATTTTACAGTTTTTGCCTATCCTGGCCCCTGGAAATATGGTAACGTTTGAACCTATCCATGTCCCCTCTCCTATCTCCACGTCATTGTGAATGGTTGTGAACGGTTCCACCACCACATTTTTTGCAATTTTCGCATTCGGATGAATAAATGCCAGAGGCTGATTCATATATTTTACTTTTTCATTTTTTGACTAAACGCGCGGTCATGGCTACAGAGCAAACAAGGGTTTTTCCCACCCAGGCTTCACCCGTCATTTTAGCCACACCCAGACGAACCGGCGATGACAGGGTACACCGTATTACTAACGTGTCTCCGGGCACAACATTTTTATAGAACCGGCAATTTTCTATCCCCACCAGGTAAGGCCAATAACGCTCGGGCTCACCCGTAGAGGTCAGCACCAGCACCCCGCCCGTCTGGGCGATAGCCTCCACCTGAAGTACGCCGGGCATCACCGGGTTATCCGGGAAGTGGCCCGTAAACTGGGGCTCATTCATGGTTACATTCTTCACGCCCACCACCGTGGTGCCGTCCAGCGATATGATCTTATCCACCAGCTGGAAAGGATAACGGTGCGGAAGCAGCTGCGCAATGTCCTGCACGGTCAATACCGGCGGCGCATTAGGGTCTACCGTGGGCGCCGAGGTCTCGCTGGCGTCGATCTGCTTTTTGATCAGCCGGGCCAGCTCCACATTGGACTGGTGACCCGGGCGGGCCGCCAGGATATGCGCCTTGAGCGGCCGGCCTACCAGGGCCAGATCACCCATCAGATCCAGCAGTTTATGGCGGGCCGGTTCATTCTGAAATTTAAGGGTCTCCGCATTCAGGATCCCTGAGCGGACGTTCCCGGCATCCAGCTTCCGGCCCAGGATAGCCGAGAGGTTATCGATGGTCTCATCCGAAAGGACTTCCTCCGCAATCACCACCGCATTATCCATATCGCCCCCTTTGATCAGGCCGTTCCGGAACAGCATTTCGATATCGTGCACAAAAACAAAAGTCCTGCAGGGGCTGATGTGCTCTTTATAAAGCTTCAGCTCATGCAGCTGGGCGTGCTGGCTGTGAACCACGGTGGAGTTAAAATCCACCATTACCGTCAGCCGGTAGTCATTCAGCGGCAGGGCCGCGATCTCAATGTTTTTGTCTGTATTTTTATAGTGAATGGCTTCTGAAACCTCGTAGAAGTTACGGATGGCGTTCTGCTCTACCGGCAGGGCCGCTTCTAGGGCCTCCACAAAAGGGGCCGAACTGCCGTCCAGGATGGGAATTTCCGAGCCTTTGACCTCAATCAGGATATTGTCTATCTCACAGCCCACCAGCGCAGACAGCACGTGTTCTACCGTACCTACCCGCCCGCCGTCTTTCTCCAGCACGGTGCTCCGGCTGGTATCCACCACGTAGTCTACCAGTGCCGGGATCAGCGGCTTATGCTCCAGGTCAGTTCTCTGAAATACAATACCCGAATTGATAGGTGCCGGCTTCAGGGTAATTTCCGCCAGTTCACCGGTATGTAATCCTTTTCCGGCTAAGGTAACCGGGTTTGTAATGCTATGCTGCTTCAGATTCATTCTACGAACTATTTCATTTTACTCAGGTTGATCATCAGCCTGAGGTATTGTTTCAATGGCAGCAGAGGATGGCCTGAGTACACCCCACCGGGTTCATCAATGCTCTTTGCCACCCCGCTTTTTGCGCCAATCTTCGTGCCGTCGGCTATTTTAATATGTCCTGCAAAACCCACCTGTCCGGCGATCATGCAGTTTTTACCGATCTTGGTAGAGCCGGAAATGCCGGTCTGGGAAGCCACCACCGTGTTTTCGCCTACTTCCACATTATGCCCGATCTGCACCAGGTTATCCAGTTTCACGCCGGTCCCGATCCGGGTAGAACCCATCGTGGCCCGGTCTATAGTGGTATTGGCGCCTATGCTGACGTTATCACCCAGCACCACATTACCCAGCTGGGGAATATCCTGGTAAACCCCGTTCTCATCCGGGGCAAAACCGAATCCCTCCGAGCCGATGACCACGCCGGGATGCAGTACGCAGTTACTCCCGATCACACAGTCTTCCATGATCTTCACGCCGGGATGAATGACGGTATTAGGACCGATCTTTACCCGGTGACCTATGTAGGCGCCGGCCAGAATACTCACACGGTCGCCGATCACCGCCTGCTCCCCTACATATACCATGGGTTCAATATACACATCCATCCCGATGCCGGCGGTTTCATCTATCTCTGCTTTCGGGCTCAGGCCGGTCTTTTTCACCTTTTTCATCTGCTGGTAGGCTGCCATCAGTTTACTCACAGACAGGTAAGGGTCTTTCACCCGGATAAGATTAGTTTTTACGGCATTTTTGGGAATGAACTCCCTGGAAACTATTACGGCACTGGATTCGGTGGAATAGATATAAGGTTCATATTTAATATTTGCCAGAAAAGAGATGCTTCCCGCTCTCCCTTCTTCTATTTTGGCAAAATGGTCTATCAGAACACCTCCTTCCCCCTCTACTTCTCCTTCCAGAATCTCAGCTATCTGCTCAACAGAAAACTTCATTTAATCAATTTATAAGTTGTTTTCAGCTTTAGTCCGAAATATCCTGTAAATATACATCATTGGCATAACATAAGTACTTTTTTTCAACAATATTGCTTATGGCGCGAATAGTGGGAAGCTCCGATGCCTCCGTGATCTCCATGCATTTCCCGTCTTTCCAGAGGATTTTTATGCCGGAGTGGTTCAGGTCATACCCACTGCTTCTAAGGGTTCCCTCCCGGAAAAAATACTTCGGATCATTAATTCCGGCCTGTTCCCAGCGCTCTTGCAGGCTGTTTTTCAGGATATTCAGATCATAATTTTTGTCAAATTTAATCTTGAAAAGATTTCGGTTTAATAAACTTCGGCTCAAAACGGACAAAATCCGGTCTGAATGGTTAGCCCAAAGTTTCACCGCCGACCAGATATCCGTATCATCCAGGCTCACAAATGCCTCCAGGATACCCGGTTCGGCCATAATACGGTCCAGGCTGATGCGCTCATCCAGGAACCTGCGCAGCGCCGGCGATATGGGCGCTTCCCCCCTCCCGGATTCCGGCAGGTCTTTCACCCGTTCAAAAATCTTCAGCAGGACGGTCTCCGCACAAAGCGCCGTTTTATGCAGGTACACCTGCCAGTACATGTGCTGCCGGGCCACCAGGAAGTTTTCCACGCTCATCAGCCCCTTTTCTTCCACCACCAGCTGATCTTCAAACACATGCAGCATTTTAATGATGCGTTCCGCACCGATCTTGCCCTCGGCCACAGCCGTAAAGAAGCTGTCGCGGTTCAGGTAATCCAGCCGGTCCATGTCCAGCTGCCCCGACACCAGCTGATGAAAGAAAGCCCGGGGATAAGTTCCGTTAAAAATGGTGATGGCCCGGGTCAGCCGTCCGCCGAACTCCCGGTTCAGCTTCCCGATCAGCAGCTCCGAGATGGTTTCGTGCGAGACCTCGTGAAATAGGGCGTGCTCCAGCACATGAGAGAAGGGCCCATGCCCTACGTCATGCAGCAGGATGGCCAGGAGCGTAGCTTCCTTTTCTTCTGGTGAGATAAGCACGCCTTTATTTTCCAGCGATTGAAGCGCCTCATTCATCAGATGCATGGCCCCCAGGGCATGCTGGAAACGGGTATGCACGGCACCCGGGTAAACCAGTTCCGCCAGGCCCAGCTGCCGGATCCGCCGGAGACGCTGGAAATACGGATGCTCGATCACCCGGAAAATAAAATCCGTAGGGATGGTAATGAACCCGTATACGGGGTCATTGAATATTTTCCGCCGGTTAACCGGTTTAGTACTCCAGTTTATAGACCCATGCATGGTTACACGGATTGGTTTTAGGACTTAAGTGCGGAGCCGTGATGGTCAGCACCCCGCCTTTCCACGTATATTTTACAGGAGCTTCCACTCCCAGCATACTCACTTTTTTAGGCCGCTCCTTCAGGTTAGCCTGCACCACATCCTTCCACTCGGTGGTGATCAGGTACACGGCATTGTTTTTCCGGGTGAAAAACAGCTTATCGGCCTTAGGCGCGTCATCCAGGGCACGGGTGCCGTAAATGGCTTCGCCGTTTACCTTCAGCCAGGCCCCCATCTCCGCCAGGCGCTCCTGCATAATCACCGGGATGCCCCCGTCAGCACGCGGGCCGATATTCAGCAGCAGGTTTCCGCCTTTGGATACGATCTCCACCAGCATGTGCACCAGCTTATCGGCTGAACTGTACATTTCCAGGTTCTCGTTCCGGCTGTATCCGAAAGACTCGCCGATACCCCGGCATTCTTCCCAGGGGCGGTTAAATTTCACCTTGCTTACATCGGCATACTCCGTGGTGTAAAAGCTGCCGTATTTGTTCCGGGTATCCGATCCCCAGCGGTCATTGATCACGATAGAATCTTTTACCTTCGACTCATTAAAGAGCCACGACATAAACGGGGCCACCCGCCATTTAGCGGTGGGATGATCCCACTCGCCGTCGCCCCAGAGGATATCCGGCTGATAGCTTTCCACCAGGTCTTTCATCTGGGGCAGCATACGCTGGTCAATATAGGTGTCCAGGTCGGTGGTATACAGCGGGTTATACCACTCATAGAGTGAGTAGTAGTAGCCCATTTTCAGGCCTTTGGCTTTTACCGAGCGGGTCAGATCCCCTAAAAGGTCTCTTCGCGGACCGATATCCACCGCATTCCAGTTCCAGGATTGCTTGCTGGGCCACAGGGTAAAACCCTCGTGGTGTTTGGAGGTCAGCACCACGTATTTTGCACCGGACTCCTTCAGGATACCGGCCCAGCGGTCCGGATCAAACAGCTCCGCCTTAAAGTCATTGGCAAAATCCTGGTAAGGCTTACCGGCATATACTTTCTGATGAAAATCCACAAACTCTTTATGGATCTTCAGGTCTTTATTATTCAGGCGCTGCCAGTACCATTCGGCGTAGTTACTCCCGAAACCGTCGGCATTAGATAGCGTGGCCCATGCCGGCACCGAATACACGCCCCAGTGGATAAAAATCCCGAACTTGGCATCTTCAAACCAGGCCGGTGTGGACCGCTTGTCCAGGCTTTCCCAGTCAGGGGTGTACTGAGCCCGGGCAGAAACGGACAGGCAAAGGACTAATGCGATTAGAATTTTTCTCATAGGTATAAAATTAAAGCCGTCAGCTGATTACTCAGGCTATTCAATAGGTTATTATTTGAAATACGATGGGGTTTCGATCACCTTACCGTTACCCGGTTCCGTGGTGACGGAAAATACAAAACCCGGATTCACGGCATAAGAACCGTATTCCCCGTATTTATTCAGTGCAATAAACCCTACCTGGAAATCCCTGGCTTTTTCAGGATTAATCTTCACCAGGCGCTCTATGGCCAGGCGACAGGCTTCTTCCGGCGCTTTCCCCTGCCGCATAAACTCCACCACCAGGTGGGAGCCGGCTATCCGGATCACTTCTTCCCCCTGGCCGGAGGAAGTCACCGCCCCCACTTCATTATCTACGTAAAGCCCGGCACCGATGATGGGCGAGTCACCTACACGCCCCCGCAGCTTAAAGCCCATACCTGACGTAGTACACGCGCCTGACAGGTTACCGGCCTGATCCAGGGCCACCAGCCCCATGGTATCGTGGTTAAAACTGCCGTCTTCAAAACGGTTAGGGGCAAACGGGCCGTTTTTCAGGGCCTTGTTTTGCTCCAGCTCAATGTTTTTAACGGGTTTGTACTCCGATTTCTTCAGCCATTTCTTATAGGCCTTTTCAGCTTCTTTGGAGAGTTCTTTAGGCTCGGCCTTAAAGCCGTTTTTCAGGGCAAAAGCACGGGCTCCTTCTCCTACCAGGAATACGTGCGGGGTGGTTTCCATCACTTTCCGCGCCACGGAAATGGGGTTTTTGATGTCTTCCAGGAAAGCCACGGCGCCGCAGTTCATCTTATCATCCATGATACTGGCGTCCAGGGTCACGTAACCGTCCCGGTCGGGGTTTCCGCCCAGCCCCACGCAGCAGTTGATCTGGTTTTCGATGTGACGGGCACCCTGCTCTACAGCGTCCAATGCCCGGCCGTCTTTGTGCTTTAACACTTCAAAAGCCGCTTCATTCACCGGGATCCCGCTGTCCCAGGTGCTGATCACAATGGGCTTCCGGACCTGTTTTTTCTGCCCGAACAGCGGTACAGACGACAGCACGGGGAGGCTTAACAGCGCTTTGGAAAGGAAACTTCTTCGGTTATTCATGGGTGTCAACAGGGTAAGGTAGGTAAATAAACCCGGCGAAATCGCCGTCAATAACAAAGAGGCAGCAGTATTCTTCCGGGTCTTTATAATTTTCGATAAAAAGCTCACGCGATTCTTCGCCGATCATGTCCCGGTTAATAAAATCTTCCAGGAAATTGGCCCGGTACTGGTAGGTGGTCTGAAAGTCGGGTTTGTCAAATAAAAGTGCCCCCAGGTCTATTTCACTTTCAGCCAACACAAAAACCGGGTATTTGGAGAAGCCTCTTTTCCGGATCTGGTAGGAAGATTCCTTCAGATGGTCAGAGACTTTCAAAAAATCAGACGATACCTTGCCCATCAGCTTCCGGTTGATCTCCGGCGAGTTGGCATCGTCCATCAGGGTATTTTCATTACTGTGGTTGATCATTTAAACCGTCATTATTAACAAAACTAGTGAAAAACTTTCAAAATCCGGCAGAGATGATCAATCCAAGATCTTTATAGCGGAGATTGAAGCGGCGGGCCAGGTTCAGATGGGTTACGCTGCCTTTGTGGGTAATAACTCCTTTCATGAACCACTTATTGTGCAGGATCATTTCGTCTATACCGCCCAGGTTGGCCGCCTTCATCAGGACCGGCGCAAAGATATTGCTCAGTGCTTCGCTGGCCGTGTGGGCAAACCGCGAAGAAATATTGGGTACACAGTAATGGATCACATCATATTTTTTGAAAACCGGCTTCTGGTGGGACGTCACCTCCGAGGTTTCGCAGCAGCCGCCGGTATCGATGGCCACGTCTACGATCACCGCGCCGGGTTTCATCCGGGACACCATCTCTTCCGTGATCACCATGGGCGCAAAACCGAACTCGCTGCGGAGCGCACCCACCACCAGGTCAGCCTCAGTGAGTGCATTAGGCAGGTTCACCGAGTCGATCACCGACGTATACACCCGCGTGCCTACCGCATACTGCAGGCGCCGCAGCCGGTAGATCTGCCGGTCAAAAACCTTGATATTGGCTCCCAGGCCCAGGGCGGATCTCACCGCAAATTCACCTACGGTGCCGGCCCCTACCACCACTACATTCCGCGGCGGCACACCGGTCACCCCACCCAGGATCACGCCCTGGCCGCCATTAGCGCTGCTCAGGTATTCCGAGCCGATGAGGATGGCCGAGCTGCCCGCTATTTCACTGATGGTCCGGATCACCGGGAATTCACCCGCCTTATCTTCCATGAGCTCAAAGCCCACGGCTGTGATCTGCTTTTCATTCAGCTTTTTGAAGTACTCCGCGGTTAATTTGGGCAGGTTCAGGGTGGAGATCAGCGTGGAACCCGCCCGGATATAGCCGAACTCCTCTTCCCGGAGCGGCTCTATCTTCAGGATGATGTCATTATCAAACACCTCTTTGCGGCTCTGAACAATATCCGCCCCGGCCTCCGCATACGCGGTATCACTGAAATTAGCGCCACTACCCGCTCCTGCCTCTACCGTCACCTCTATGCCATTCCTGACCAGCACCCCTACGGCATCGGGGGTAAGAACGATCCGGTTCTCATCCGCCGACAACTCTTTAGGCAGCCCTATGCTCACTTTCCTGCCCTTCTTCTTCAAGGCTAAAGGAGATTCTTTGGGCGTCAGGGCCGTTTGCAAAGCCAGGTCTTTCAGCGTATCCATGTAAGAGAATGGTGATTCTGACAAATTTAGTACTAATTGGGCAATACCGAAATACTACGGTTCAAAAACGTGCATTTTATTCGATCACGTTTCGGAAACCGCCTGCCCCACTGAGAGGATGTAATTACGGGTAGCGTCTTTATTGTGCGTGATCACGATATCCAGGCAGCGATCCGGTAAAAGGGGCCTTATCACCTCCGGCCATTCCAACCAGCAGCGCCGGCCGGAGTCCAGGTATTCTTCCAAACCCAGGTTCAGGGCCTCTTCCACCGTCTCCAGGCGGTAGCAGTCAAAATGGTACAGCCTGCCCTCATAATCATTCACATAATTAAAGGTAGGGCTGGAAACGGCATCCCGGATACCCAGAACTTCCGCCAGGGCCTTGATCAGCGTGGTTTTACCGGCACCCAGGTCACCGGTGAAGGTCCAGACAGCCAGATCCTCTCCCATTTCAAATAGGGCCGCCACCACCTCCGGTAGGCCTTCCACCCCGACATTCGTGAAACTTTTTTTCATCTGCATAAATTAGCTCCGAGTGGATAATTACAGGGCTTATTCACTTTAATATTCATTAAGGCCGCAAATTTAGATAGTTCTTCACAGCCATTCTGTTTACTGCAGCCCAAGCCGCCTTAAATATCATCGGCTACACGCCGGATCCGGTCAGCCAGGTCATTCAGCGCTTCTTTCAGCTGCTCCCGTTCAGCAGGCGTGAACCCCTCAGAATCATCTGCAGCGTCTATTTTCTGATGGATCCACGAAGGCGAACGATCGAAATACCGGTCCGCCACTTTCGCCCATGAAATATCCAGGATAATATCTTTCAGCTGGCTTCTTAACACCGGTTTTTTCATCATAAGTACTTCCATATTCTCTAAATATTTAATCTGTCACACCTCATAAAGCAGTTTTTCAAAAAGGCGTACAATCCAAATTTCCAGTTCATGGCTGGGGTTGTGCCTGGATCGCTTAAAGTTCCGTATTGCTTCAATAAGTTCCTTTTCCTGTTCGGTTAATTTCATCACGTGCAGTATTAATAGCCTGATAAAATTAACATCAAATTCCATGCTTTCAAATAATTTCATTCATTTAGTCCCTCTATCCCTGAATTTCTTATCTACAGATAATTTATGAATTGCCTGAACGTAAAAAGGCCCTCCCTTGCGGAAGAGCCTTTCTTGGAAACCGATATTCTTAGTTAAAGTTATACCGCAGACCTAACTGCATGGTCCAGGTAGTACCGAAAGAAGACTGATCTCTGATGATCTCGGAGGGCAGCGCATTGTTTACGGTATTCATTCTGAAGGTAGGATTTTCAGAACGCGTAACCACCTGCAGTGGCGAAGTACCCTGGGTAACCAGTGCCTGGCCGATACCCCATTTAGAGTTCAGCAGGTTACCGAAGTTCGTTACATCCATGCTCAGCTGCAGTGAGTTTTTCTGCTTGCCGATATTCACGAAGATATCCTGTAATACCCTGAAGTCAAACCGGTGAAGGAAAGGCATGATAGCTCCATTTCTGTCGGCTATCTTACCGCGGTTCTCACGCAGGTACTTATTACTTTCAATCAGCTTGTTAAAGGCATCCACCTGCTGCTGCACGGTAAAGCCGGGGTTATTTCCTGAAGCCGGGATAGCTACAAAATTCACCTCGCTGGCATTCTTAGGGATATACAGCAGGTCACCTGCAATAGCATCCCCGTTTACGTCTCCGTTATAGGTGAAAGAGTATCTTCCCTGGTTCATACCGTTATAAAGTAAAGACACGGTAGTAGCCAGTGCTTTGGCATACGTGATCTTATAAGACAGGGTACCGATCACCCGGTTAGGCACTGAACCGTCTGAGTAAGCCAGGAACAGGTCGTTCGGGTTATTTCTGTTCGGAGTAGCACCCCAGGCCGAAAGCGCATTGGATCCGTTGTTATCTGACGCCGTCTTGTTACTGGTATGGTTATAGTGCAGTGATCCAAAAAGACCTCTCCATGGCGACATATTCACACCGATAGTAGCCGTATAACCATAACCCAGGTTTGTGTTAGTCAGTACGGACATATTGTTTGCCCCTACCTTATTATTGTAAGTATAGGCAGCTGCATTGGCGTAATACTCTCTTCCGTCATACATTTTGGTAGCAGGTACTTTCCGGTTAGCACCAAACTGGTACACGTTATTGATATCTTTAGAGTACATAAAGTCAGCCACCACGGTAAACGGAGAATTGGCAATACGCTTATCCACACCCAGGTTAAACCGGAAGATCTGTGGCATTTTGAAGTTTTCATCCACCACCGCTATCGTACCTGGTACACCACCCGTAGCTGATTTAATGAACACGTTCTGAGCGCTGGCCGGTGTGTTATCTAACCAGTAGGTACGGTTAGGATTAAAACGGATATCACCGATCCACGCGGCAGAAGCTGCGTAGCTACCTGGCTCAATGGTATTCTGGATCACACCCAGGTTAGTAGGCTGGTTAGTTAACCATACATACGGAACCCGTCCGGAGAAGATACCGGCTCCACCCCGTACCACCAGGCTCTTATCTTCAGTGGCATCGTACCGGAAGCCCACTCGAGGCGACAGCAGCACACGGGTCTTAGGCCATTTATCAGAAATGTAGTGGGTAGGTTTTCCGCCCAGATCCAGGAACTCCAGCCCATCTACTGCTTTATTAGCCGTTAAGTTATCACTGAAGAAAGGTATCTCCGCTCTTAAACCCAGTGTCAGGTTAAGACGCTGACCCAGGTTAAAGTTATCCTGTGCATAGATAGAAGGCAGGTTATAAATCGCTGACGCAAAAGGATCCATTCCCGGGTATACATACGTTAGCGAGTACTGGATAGGTGCCACTTCCTGTGGTGTACCGGTTTTCAGGAAATCATCCACCGAAGCGTACCGGTAATAAGAAGTACCGGATCTCTGGTAGCTGTTTCCAAATTTCTGCATTTCATAGCTGGCTCCAAACAGCAGGTTATGTCTTCCCGCTGTATAGCTCAGGTTATTGAAGATGTTAATGTTATCGTTAATCACACCGTTATTGTATGAAAACAGCTCATAACCGGCAGAAATGTAGTTAACATACGTAGATGAAGTACCTTTACCGTCACCTATATCCACCATTGGGAAAATAGAAGAAGGTGAAGTACGGACACTGTTAATCTTGGAGTAAGTAGCCAGTAACTGGTTCGATAACCGGGAAGTCAGCCGTGAGTTTAATTCAGCGGCTACGGATTTCACGTTATCGGTCTGGTAGTACATGGTATTTTCAAACGCCATAGAGTTTATACTCACCCGGTTAGCAGTAGATCTGGGCTGCGGGCCTGAGTTACCGTTAGCCAGGTTAGGGCGGTTAGCCTCCGTGAAGTTATATCTCGCTGAAAAAGTATGCTTGGAGTTAATGTTCCAGTCTATTCTGGCCAGGAAAGATTTGGTTCCGCCTTCTCCGTCAGCATATCCTTCGTAACGGCCCGGATCGTATCCCCATTGGTTGATCAGGTGATTTTTAACAGCTTCCAGGTCACTTTTCTTCACTCGTGTAATATTGTTATCCTGGTTTGAAACACCGTCAGTTGAAGCTCTCCAATTGTTCACCGCTCCGGCTTCAGGGCCTTTCTGATCAATTTTCTCTGCATTCACAAAGAAAAACAGTTTATTCTTAACCAGGGGTCCGCCTAAGCGAAAGCCCAGGGTATTGGTAGATCCCACCTGCAGACCGTCTACTTCTTTACCATTGATTTTAGTACCGATCAGCTTCTCATTTCTGAAAAAGTCATATACCGATCCCACAAACTGGTTAGTACCGCTACGGGTTACGGCGTTGATACCCGCTCCCGTAAAACCGGCTTGTCTTACGTCATAAGGAGCAATATTCACCTGGATTTCCTCAATGGCATCAATGGAAAGACCACCACCGCCGGGAAGCGGGTTAGAGCTCAGACCAAAACCGTTATTGAAGTTAGCACCGTCAATCTGAACGTTATTGTAACGTCCGTCTCTACCGGCAAACGAGTTTCCGTTAGACTGGGGAGCCAGACGGGTAAAATCATTGATGCTCCGGCTTACGGTAGGAAGCTGCGTCAGCGCTTCTTTAGAAATGTTAGTGGCAGTTCCTGTCTTCTGAGAGTTAAATACGTCAGACCGTGTGGCTGTAACCACCACATCTTCCAGTAGTTTACCGTCTTCCGCCAGGGTAAAGTCTACGATGGCGCTGGAACCCAGGCTGGCATATACATTCGACTTAACCTGCTCTTTATAACCCACATAAGTCACAGTTACCGTGTAGGGTCCACCTACCCTGGCCGAGTGGATGGCATAGCGGCCGGCCACATCCGTAGCTGTAGCGTAGCGCGTACCGGTAGGCGTGTGAACGGCTACCACGGTAGCTCCCGGTAAGCCTTCGCCTTTGTCGTCCTTAACGATACCGTTAAGACCGGCGGTCGTCACCTGCGCAAAGCCTGAAAATGATAAGAACATCCCCATAAGGAATACGCTTACCACTTTAAGAAACGTAAATTTTTTGTTCATAAAACAAATTGATTTGTTTAAAATAGATTAACGAAAACTTGTTTTTAAGCTTGATGCTAAAGTTTTATTGCGCAAAAATAAAGGGAATTTTTCATATTCAATAATTAGAACATTTCCGTGACCGTTATTTTACAATTTGATAATAAAAGGAATTAGATAATTGTCTATATAACTGATTTTAAGTTTTTTAACTGAACAATAATTAATAAAATAATTTAAAATATTTATAATAAACTATTTATATCTCAAATAATACTCCTACCCGTGTATAAAAAAGTGGGTTAAATCCATCAGCCCAGTGCATTACGGGCCGTATAAACAGGCTGTATATCTCACAGCAGGCACCTGCCCATTTTTGTACTTTTCCAGGATTTATCTTTTATTTTCAATGACATTTCCTGCTTTTGAACAGGAATTATCTAAGAATATTGCAAAAATCACAAGACATTCATCAATTAGACAATTCGCTAATTATTAAAATAAAAAAACAGGTGCCCAGCACCTGTCCCTTTACTTATTTAGAATAATTACAATTTCCTCAGATCAAAACACTCCCCGTCATTTCCGCCGGCACCGGTACCCCCACGATCTGCAGGATAGTGGGCGCAATATCCCCCAGTTTCCCGTTTTTCGGAGTGCCCTTGTATTCCTGATCCACCACTATAAACGGCACCAGGTTAGTGGAATGCGCCGTATTCACGGTCTTATCGTCATTGATCATATACTCTGCATTTCCGTGGTCCGCGATCACCAGGGTGGTGTACCCGTTCTCCAGGCCGGTCTCTACCACGCTCTTCAGGCAGCGGTCTACCGTCTCCACGGCTTTGATCACCGCCTGGAAGTCGCCGGTATGGCCCACCATATCCGGGTTAGCAAAATTCAGGCATACAAAATCCACTTCGCCTTTTTTCAGGTGAGGCAGGAGGTTCTCCATGATGTTTTCTGCGGCCATCTCCGGCTTGAGATCATAGGTAGCTACGTCTTTGGGAGAGGGCGACAGCAGCCGTATCTCGCCTTCAAAAGGCT
>JAHBUH010000019.1 GCA_019638185.1 Leadbetterella sp. | reverse complement strand
TAGGGTCTTCGTGCTCATACAGTGCCGTACCGTCAAAACGGAAGATACCGTTAGCATCGCCCGGGAAATGCGAAGGCACCCAGTCTAATATCACACCGATGCCCGCCTCGTGCAGCTGCTCTACCAGGTACATGAAATCCTGGGGCGTGCCCTGGCGGCTGCTCACCGCAAAATACCCGGTGATCTGGTACCCCCACGAAGGCTCATACGGGTGCTGCATCACAGGCATAAATTCCACATGGGTGAAGCCCGTTTCCTTCAGGTAAGGCACCAGGCTGTCAGCGATTTCCCGGTAATTCAGCTTACGGTCAGGGTCTGAAGGATCCCGTTTCCATGAGCCCAGGTGAACCTCATAAACCGAGAAGGGGGAATCCAGGCTGTTTTTATCCCGGCGGCCCTTCATCCAGCTTTTATCTTTCCACTCATACCAGGTGTCCCATACCACGGAAGAGGTACGCGGCGACTCCTCCCAATGCAGGGCAAAGGGGTCTCCTTTCTCCGACACGATCCCGTGGTTATTGGAGATGATCCGGTACTTAAAAACCTCACCGTTCCCGATGTTCGGAATCCAGCCCTCCCAGATACCTGATCCGTCCCAGCGAGGGTTTAGCGGGTGATTATTATGATCCCATCCGTTAAAATTTCCAATGACATTTACCGACCGGGCATTAGGCGCCCAAACAGCAAAATACGTCCCCACCACACCCTGATGCTCCAAAACGTGGGTCCCCATTTTTTCATAAAGCCGATAATGCTTTCCTGATTTAAAAAGGCTTATGTCAAAATCAGAAAACAGAGAATAAGGTTCTACATTTTTAAACTCCGGGCCCGGAGCCGGAGCGTCTTTCTTCTTCGCCATTAGAAAAGTGATATTTTCTACAAAAAAGAGAAAACTTTTCAGCTTTTCAAAACATTTATTCCCTCATGAAATTTTTTTTTCGGGTATAATTTTGGATTTTTGATATGTTAACTGTCTGATAAGCGGATATTAGATCTGCTATTGCACCGGAAATATGATCAATATAAAAAAAACAGAGGAGTACGTCATTTTTACCCCTGAGTCTTCCATCTTTGACGACAGCACTTCGGCGGCACTGGAAAAGGCCGTGGCCGGGCTCTATTCTTCGGAAGGAAGGATCAATTTTATCGTTGATCTCGACAAAGTCTCTTCGCTGGCCGTTTCAGGCGTGGTCCTCTTTGATAAGGTCCATAAAATAACCCTGCGCGAGTCGGGCCTGTTTATAACGGTGGTGAATAACGATGCACTCACCGATGTCATTGCCGATAACTCCCAATTTGAGCTTTTGATGCTCTCTTCCGTGGATGAGGCCATTGAAGCTGTGTATATGAACACCCAGGACAGCGAGTACGGAGAGGAGGAAGAAGATGAATTTGGAGAAGAAAATGATTACTGATCTTTGAAACTGACAATATTAGGTACCGGTTCCGCCACTCCGATCGTTGAACGGAGACCCTCCGCTGCCCTGCTCGATCTCGGGAACGAAAGCATCCTGATCGACTGCGGCGAAGGAACCCAATTCCAGATGTTAAAGTATAAAGTGCGTTTTTCCCGGTTGAAATACGTACTCATCACCCATCTCCACGGCGATCATTATTACGGGCTCATCGCCCTGATCAATACCCTGAACAATACCGGCCGCACCGAGCCGCTCATCCTGGTAGGGCCGCAGGGACTGGATGAAATACTGGGCATACAGCTGCGCTACAGCCAGGCTTTCCTGAATTATACCCTGGATTTCCGCTGCACGAACCCGGATAAACCCGAAGAAGTGTACGCCAATGAAAAGATCAGCATCCGGACCTTCCCGCTGCGGCACCGGATCCCCTGCACCGGCTTCCTGGTGGCTGAAAAGCCGGCTCCCCGGAAGATACTGGCGGAGAAACTCCCGGCTGATTTCCCCCTCCCCTACTTCAAGATGCTAAAAGAGGGCCTGGACGTCACCGACGAGCTCAGCGGCAAAACCTACCTGAACAGCCACTACACCGCTGATCCCGAGCCGCCCCGCCAGCTGGCCTACTGTTCAGACACCATTTATGACCCCGCCCTGGTAGAATATGTCCGGAACAGCCACCTGATGTACCACGAAAGCACCTTCACCAGCGAGCTGGAGGGCAGGGCACAGATCACCTTCCACAGCACGGCCGCCCAGGCAGCTGATATTGCGCGGAGAGCAGGGGTCAGGCAGCTGATCATCGGCCATTTTTCATCCCGTTACAAAGTGCTGGACAATTTCCTGGCAGAAGCCCGGGCCGTATTCCCGGATACGCTGCTGGCGGAAGAAGGGCGGGTGTATGCGGTACCCTCACGCTAAAAGCTGGTCCTTTAAAGAGTAGTTATCTTTAAAAACAGCCTGTTTCAGGGGTAATCCGCCCCGGAGAAAGATATTGTAATTCACGGGGAAGGCCTGTTAACGTGATGCGATTTCGCGAAAAACAGCTATTTTTGTGAAATATAAAATTTCCGGTTCCAATAATGACATCGCACCAGATTCGTAAGGCATTTTTAAACTTTTTTGAAGAAAGAGGACACCTCATTGTTCCGTCAGCTCCGCTGGTGGCCAAAAATGACCCCACCCTGATGTTCAATAACTCAGGAATGGCCCAGTTTAAGGATTTTTTCCTCGGTAACGGTACCCCGCCCAGCAAAAGGATCGCCGATACCCAAAAATGCCTTCGGGTAAGCGGTAAGCATAATGACCTGGAAGAGGTGGGCTTTGACACCTATCACCATACCATGTTTGAGATGCTGGGCAACTGGTCTTTCGGGGATTATTTCAAGAAAGAGGCCCTGGGGTGGTCCTGGCAGCTGCTGACTGAAGTGTTCAAACTGCCCAAAGACCGGATCTACGTATCGGTGTTTGAAGGAAATGAAGCGGAAGGCGTGCCGTTTGACCAGGAGGCCTTTGATATCTGGAAGGAGATCATCGGCGATGACAGCCGGATCATCCTGGGCAATAAAAAAGACAATTTCTGGGAAATGGGTGATGTGGGCCCCTGCGGCCCCTGCTCGGAAATCCACGTGGACCTGAGAGACCAGGCCGAAGTAGACCAGCTTCCCGGTAAAGACCTGGTAAACAGAGACCATCCCCAGGTGGTGGAGATCTGGAATAACGTATTCATGCAGTACGAGCGTAAAGCCGACGGCTCGCTGATCCCGCTGCCGGAAAGGCATGTAGACACCGGGATGGGCTTTGAGCGTCTTTGCATGGCCATCCAGGGTAAAAAATCCAATTACGATACCGACCTGTTCCAAAACACCATCCAGGTGATCGAACAGCTTTCCGGGAAAAAATACGGCGAAAACGGCACGCTTTCATCCGATAACTACGTGGATGTGGCCATGCGGGTGATCGCTGACCACCTGCGCGCCGTGAGCTTTGCCATTGCTGACGGCCAGCTGCCGTCTAACGCCAAGGCCGGCTACGTGATCCGCCGGATCCTGCGCCGGGCTCTGCGCTACGGTTACTCTTACCTGAACTTCCGGGAGCCCTTCATGTGCAGGCTGGTGCCCGTGCTGGCCCAACAGTTTGCCGATGTCTTCCCCGAACTGCAGGCCCAGGTGGAATTTGTAAGTAAGGTAGTGGAAGAAGAAGAAAAGACCTTCCTCCGAACCCTGGAACAAGGCCTGAAGCGCCTGGATACCATCTTCCAGGAAGAGAACCCGGGCAAAACCCTCTCCGGCGAAACCGTATTTGAGCTTTCCGACACCTATGGATTCCCGGTAGACCTCACGGCGCTGATTGCCAAAGAAAAAGGGCTTTCCATAGACGAAGAAGGCTACAAAAAAGCCCTGGATCAGCAGAAAGCCCGGAGCCGTAAGGATGCTGAAAAAGAAGCCGCCGACTGGGTGGAACTGGGAGAAACAGACGGTGTGGAGTTTTTAGGCTATGACCTGACCGCCTCCCCGGCGCAGCTGATGAAATACCGGGTGAGTAAAACCAAGGCCGGCCAGGAAGTGCACGTAGTATTGGATCAAACGCCTTTCTATGCCGAAATGGGGGGGCAGGTAGGTGATACCGGTACCCTGACGCTGGAAATAAACGGGCAAAAGCATACCCTGAAGGTGGCCGACACGAAGAAGGAAAACGACCTCTTCATTCACGTGGTAAAAGACAAAAACGCCGCAGAAGTGCTGGGCCAGCTCACGGAACCGGTTCAGGTCCTGGCCGAAATAGATACCGAAAGAAGAACGAACATCGAGAAAAACCACTCGGCTACCCACCTCATGCTGGCGGCCCTGAGAGAGGTGCTCGGAAATCATATCATTCAGCGCGGTTCGTACCAGAACGATGAAGTGACCCGTTTCGACTTCTCACACTTTGCCAAAGTAACCGACGAGGAGCTGCGCAAAGCAGAGGATATCGTAAACGCCAAAATCAGGGAAAACGTGGCCCTGGACGAAAAACGCAATGTACCGTTTGACGACGCCGTGGCTTTAGGTGCCACCGCCACCTTCGGTGAAAAATACGGCGATTTCGTGCGGGTGATCACCTTTGACCCGAACTTCTCAGTAGAACTTTGCGGGGGTACACACGTAAAGGCCACAGGCGAGATCGGCCTGTTCCGGTTCACCTCCGAAGGCTCGGTTTCAGCCGGCGTACGGCGCGTGGAAGCGGTAACGGGTGTCAAAGCCCTGGAACTGCTGCGCGAGCAATCCGACCTCATCCAGGAGCTGAAGGAAATCCTGAAATCAAACGACCTGCTGAAGGCCTTAGAGCAGCTGAAAGCCGAAAACACCGTTTTACAGAAAAAAATAGAAACCTTTGAAAACGCCACCATCCAGGCAGCCAAAATAGCCCTCCTGAGCAAAGTGGAAAACATCAAAGGCATGAACCTGGTGGCCCAGCGCGTAAACGTACCGAACGCCGACGCCCTCAAACAGCTGGCTTTCGGCCTCAAACAAAACATGGGCAAGCCCGTAGTGATTTTAGGCGCCGTAGTCGGCGACAAGCCTAACCTGGCCATCCTCATCGACGAAAACGTAGTCAAAGAGAGAAACCTGAACGCCGGAACCATCATCCGCGAAGTAGCCAAACTCATGAAGGGTGGTGGCGGCGGCCAGCCCCACTTCGCCACCGCCGGCGGCAGCGATATCAAAGGGCTGGATGATGCGATTGAGGCGGCGAAGGCGGCAGTGGTAAACTGATGGTAGAGCAAAATCTCTATATTATTGCAGGTTGTAACTGAGCCGGAAAAACAACCGCTTCATTTACAATTCTTCCTGAGATTTTAGAATGTAAAGAGTTTGTCAATGCCGACGAAATTGCCAAAGGCCTCTCTCCTTTTCAGCCTGAGAAGGTAGCTATTGAAGCAGGGCGGATCATGCTGCACAGAATTAATGAATTATTGAAGACGCAAGAAAGTTTTGCTTTTGAAACTACCTTATCATCCAGAAGTTACAGGCCCAAAATTGTAGAAGCACAACAAAACGGTTACGCGGTCACTTTGCTGTTCTTCTGGCTTCAGAATATTGAGTTAGCCAGGGAACGGGTAAAAACCAGGGTACAGGAAGGCGGTCACAATATTGAACCTGAAGTTATTAAACGGCGTTATTACAAAGGGATTCAAAATTTGTTTGAGATATATTTACCTATTGTGGATGACGCATTGATTTTTGACAACTCCCAAGGTATACATCGGCTTATTGCGAGAAAAACATCCCCTAACGGCTTGGAAGTGGTATGTAAAGATACATTTAACTTATTACTTGGAACAAAATGACAAAAGCTGAAATACAAATTGAAAAGCACGATAAAATTTTATCCGGACTTGACAAAGTCTACGAGAGACTTATTGAGTTTAAGAAAATGAAAAACTCTGAGCTGGTGGTTTTAAAAGATGGAAAAATTGTAAGAATCAAACCGGAGTAGTGGACATTTTTGAGACTTTTAAACCACAAAACCCCCTTATCCAACCCCACGTCTCCTACTACTATCTGGACATAAAACCCGATAATGACATCACCCGCTTCCAGTGTTTCCCTCATTATAATAACTCCATATCTTTATACAGTTCCCATTACAGAGACCCCGCGAAAAATGTAATTTTTGAACCGGGAGGCTTGCCTTTGCAGATTTTCACTCCTTTAAGAAAGACTATACTCCAGGTTACTCAGATAGGACCGGTTCACCGGATTGTAATTGTGTTTAACCCCCTGGGTATATTCCAATTTTTCAGAGGTGTTGATTTCACCCGGTACGTGCTGGATTTCAATTTTCTGGAGCGACAGGAATTGGATCGGCTTTTTGAAGAGCGGAACCCGAAACAACTGGCATTTCTCCTTGACCAACTGCTCCTGGAAAGATATCTTAAATATGAAAATCCGGTACTGGAAGCCGCTTTGCATCAAATTTTATCCAATGACACCCCATTTACTATAGAAGATCTCTCCCAAACCCTCCACATCAGCAGAAGGCATCTCAACAGGCTATTTCAAACTCATTTTGGGGTATCCGTTAAAAAATTCTACAATATAGTGGCCTTCAGAAAGGCACTTTCCGGTAAAATTTCAGAAAACCCCCAAAAATCGTTAACCGAATTAGCCTATGAATACGGTTATACCGATCAGGCTCACCTGAATAAAACTTTCCGGGAATTTACCCAGAAAGCCCCGCGCTTATTTTTCTCTGAAGGTAAAAAACTGGGTAACGAAGATATTTTCTGGCACTTTGACCGGTAGTTATGTCCCAAAAATACAAGTTTTCGATCCCGTCCAGCCGTAATTTTGCCTGGCGTAATCTTCCAAGTTGACATGAAAAATTTTATTATAACAGGCATATTCCTGCTATTTACGGGTCATGCCTATACCCAGTCTAAAGTCTCCGCACTTTACGACTCCGCTTACGTCTTTTATGAGAAAAATGAGTTCCGAAAAGCCCTGGAATATTATGACCGGTATTACACCTCTCCGGAATCAGGACTGGATAACTACGGTACTTTTTTTGCTGCCATGGCCGCCTGCCGGGAAGGCCATAAGGAAAAAGCAATTCATTATCTTAAGCTCTCAGCAAAAGTAGGATACGATTACTACAGCTATGATCTTTTCATCCATAACCCGAACAATACCTGCTTAAAAGATACGCCGGAATGGAAAGAATATGCCGAAACCATGAAATTTAAGGCCGATTCTTCACAGGCTTCCATCACGAAAACCCGGGAAAAGTTAGAAGATACAAGCAAAAGAATAAATGAAAGGGATGATACGTATTGGAACAGTTTGACAAAAGACCTTCATTCACTCATCAAAAATTATAACGGCTTTAAGCATCCGGCTCAAACAGGGTTCTGGACCTTATACACTTTACAAGTGAACGATACCCTCTCCGTTCCCTACCTGGTATACATTCCTGAAAGCTATAACCCTGAAGAAAAGACGCCCCTGTATGTATATTTACACGGGGCCATTGTTAACCGGCTTGAGTTTTCAGAGCCTGCAAACGTTATTTACGGACCGGAAGCAAAATTCATTCAGGAGCAGGGAGAAAAAGGCAGTTTTATTCTCTACCCTTTCGGGAGAAAGGATTTCGGATGGCTATCCCACCAGGAAGCTTTCGAAGCGATACTGAAAGAGATCAGTATCATAAAATCGCTCTACAATATCGATGATAACCGGGTGTTTTTAGGCGGACATTCCAATGGCGGATCCGGTGCGTTCTGGTTTGCCAATAAAAAACAGTCGCCGTTTGCTGCTTTTTTTGCATTCAATTACCTCCCTCTGGTGTATTCAGGAAATACCACGCTCAGAAATTTACAAAACCAGACCCCGTTTTACGGAATCAGCGGCACAAAAGACCGGGTGTTTCCCATAGCAAGGGTAAATGAAATTTATGATTTTGCCAGACAGGAAAATGCCAACTGGCACAACCGGGTACTCACGGGCGGACATTCTTTGCCCTTCTTTGAAAATGACTCTGCCAGAATGGTTTTTGATTCCGTGATCACTCAGCAGAGAAACCCTTTTCCTAAAAATATGATCTGGGAGACAGATGACATCCGGAACGGAAGAAAAGACTGGATTGAAATCACGGCACTGGATACTACAGCCCTAAGAGCCGCCTGGCACACTGACCTGCTCCCTCCGGCAGTGAAAGAAGGAAAAATAAAGCGTCCTTTTAACCGGCACAAAACCGGTGCCGTTAGAGCCACCGTCAATAGCAACCACATTTACCTGGAAAGTTCCGGGGTCAAAAGTATCAGGCTGTACCTGTCCCAGGACATGCTTAATTATAAACAGAAAGTCAGGATATTTCACAACGGAAAACTTATACGCCAATTAAAGCTCAAACCGGATAATTCTATCATGATGGAAGAATTCCGGAAAACCGGCGACCAGGTGTTTATTGTTTCCAATATTGTAGATATAAATATTTGAAACAATAGGGAAGGATAAGGGGCTATAAAAGAAATTTTAACGATATTCGTAATAATTTACTTTCGAAGCCATAATATTCTTTCTCTGAATAAATTATGCAAATACTTTTTAGAACTAAGGAAGAGGCTAATAAAGAACAACAAGAGTATTTTCTGTCACTTGCTCCTGCAGAGCGGTTCTACGAATTTTTATCTCTTAGCGAACGGATTTCCAAGTTCCCAACTTTGAAAAAAGTAAATAAGGATAAAGACAACTTTGTGATAAGTATTGAAACCCATGGAGAGAAATTGGCAAACTGAAGTTGATAATTTTATCAGACTTATTACCCGCTTTTCTATCAATAAGCCTTTTGAAGAAGCCTATCGAAGTAGTGTGTTGGTTAAAATAGAAGGAGAGAAAGAAAGTTTTGAGATCTTATCCTGGAATGTACTTTCTCTTGAAGATTTAATTACAAGTAAAATTAAATCCGGTCGCCCCAAAGACCTGCTAGACATTCAGGAACTACAATCAATACACAATAAACGTGATTAGTTAAAGATTAGTTTTTCATAGTAGGCACTGTCCTGAAATTTGTTATTCTTTAACTGTTTTTAAAGCTAACTCCATTTTTACATTCGCCCTTTTGAATTGTTGCTCATCAAGCGGAACATCCTTAAAACCCAACTTATGATAGATGCTGATTGCCGTTTGCAGCTTCGAGTTCGTAAACAAAATCAGCTTTTCGGCATTTAGCTTTTTTGCTTCTTCAATGGCAGAACTACACAAAAATTTCCCTGCACCTAACCCTTGAAATGCCTCATCCACCGCCATTTTTGCCAATTCATAAACCCCTTGTTTTATAAAAATCAAAGCAACTGTTCCTATAATTTGACCCTCATGTTCTACAAAAAAAATGTATCCGCCTTTTCTCAGGATAAATTCTTCAGGTTGTGAAAGCAGGGTTTCATCCAGCGGCTCTACTTCAAAAAATTTGTTCAGCCACGCTTTATTTAAGCGTTCAAAATGTTTTTGGTTTTCCGGGGTATAACGGATAACTTTCATTTCTTTATCGTTTTATTCCATACATTTATCCCTTCTGCTGCAAACCCTTTTGCGGTTTCTTCTGCTATCATTTTTCTTGGGGTGGGTTTAAAAATTCATCTGTGAAATGAGCCTTATGTTTTGGCTTTGAAAATTTATCGTCGTTAAACGCCTTCGAATTTCCTTTCGGAATAGAAAGCGAAACCCATTTATCAGCACCCATTTTCCCGATAAAAACGATTTGCCCGATGTGATACGGATAATGTGCCAATTGCCTGTTTATGGCTTCCATTACGGTGTGTCCCTGGTTTCGTATGTAAATTATTTTCTGAAGGTCTTCTTCTTTCAATGACTTCAATGTGTCTAAAAACACCTTCCAACCCTCATTCCATTTTTGCAGCAATTCAGCTTTTGTAGCGATGTCATTTTCAAATTCATCATCCCGGTTTCGCCATTCTTTTTCTCCGTCAGTGGTTAAAAAATCCATCCAACGGCTCAACATATTGCCCGATAAATGTTTTACGATAACAGCAATGCTGTTACTGTCTTCGTTATATTGCCAAAACAATTTTTCGTCCGACACTTGCGCAAATGTTTTTTCGCCAAGCATTTTGTAATACTCAAATTGTTTGATTACACTTTCTAAATAATTGATATTCATAGGTTATCGTTTGAAATACGGTGGAGTCTGCAAAATGAACGAGAGACCACTGGCTTTCGGCATCGTTAAGGTTATTTACCATTTGCAAAGGGCAGTTATAACTCAGGGTCATTACGTTGTCGCTTTTAACCCCGGTGAACTTAAATTTTTTGGCGGTATCTCCACCACACAACATCAGCCCCGAGAGTACAAGGCCGGAAACCAGCATTTTTTTGAACATGAGTACCAGGAATCTACTGAATTTAACTTAAAGTAAAATAAAGGAACCTCGCCTTCCAAATATTTATTCCAAAAACTACCGGTCCGGCAGCCGTAAAAAGCCCGTTTTTTGGGTATATTTGGGCTTTTGATACGGAATTATACTATGAGACTCGCGTTGATCGGCTACCAGGTTCAGGAAAAATACAATAATGGCACGGTAAGGGATGAAGACCAAGATCTTTTTGATTTTCTGACCGGAAAAGGCATTAATCTCCACCGGGAAGTGTGGAATGACCCTGCGGTAACCTGGACGACTTATGACGCCGTTATCCTGAAGTCGCCCTGGGATTATCATGAAAACCACACCGCCTTCCTGGAGTGGATGGACGCCCTCAACCGGCAGGGGATCCGGGCCTTTAATTCGGCTGAAGTGGTGCGGTGGAACAGTGACAAGCACTACCTGAAGGATATTCATGATTCCGGGCTGCCGGCTATTCCCACCCGCTACCTGGAGAAAAATACGGCTGTGGATGTAAAGCAGAATTATTTCCAGGAGCTGCATACCGCCCGGCTGGTCATCAAACCCTGCATCAGTGCCGGTGCCAAAAATACGGTGCTGGTCACCCCGGAAGAATTCCCGGAACTGGTGCCACTTATTAACACCTGGCTGAAGGAAGAAGCCTATATGGTTCAGCCTTTTGTGGAGGAAATCCTGACCGGCGAGTGGTCACTCCTGTTCTTCGGCGGGAAATACAGCCACAGCCTGTTAAAGACGCCCAAAGACCAGGATTTCAGGGTGCAGCACTACCTGGGCGGAAAAGTAAGTTACCAGGAGGCGGATGAAAACCTGGTAGCGCAGGCCGCAGAATTTGTGGCCCGTTTTGCTGCAGATACCCTGTACGCGCGTGCAGACGGGGTGGTGATCGGCGGTGTCTTCCACCTGATGGAGCTGGAACTGATAGAGCCTTATCTCTTTTTGGACAATGACCCGAAAAGGCTGGAAAACTACTACCAGGCCCTAAAGCGTAAAACAAGCTGAATCAGATGCCCATTTCAATCTGGAACCGGGCATTCCAGCCCTTTCCTGTATGGCCATCCTGATAACGGAAACGATCCAGGGAGACCTCCGTCTGGAACTTAAACGCATGTTCCCACATATATTTGGTGAGGCCCAGGGTGTACTGATTCTGGTTCGGGGTATAAGTATATATAGCCCGGCTCACCTTTTGGGTGCTTACCCGGCCGATAATCTCGTAGTCGGAAGGAAACAGGTAACTGGCCTGGTAATCCGTACCGTGGCCCGTAAATACATATTCCGGTTTATCCGAAGCCTTTACCACCGGGTTTGGGGCACTCCGGTTCATATACGCCAGCATGCCAGTAAAGCCTTTATATTTCAGCATGGCATCGACCAGCCAGCTGCTCTGGCTCCGGGCTTCTGAGAGATCCCGGCCTAATACGCCCTGCGACTTCAGCGCCCTGTCATTATAATTATAGGCCGCCGATAAAAGCACCCTGGGCCGGCTTTCCCTTTCAATATCTCCTTCAAAAGTAGATCCGGAGTTAGCGAAAGACCCCAGTGGGAAGAGCTCCACTTTACCCGTATACGACAGGCCCTGGTCGCCCTCCACCGTAGTATTCCTCCCGTTACCCGTGGTTACGGCCAGCTTCAGGTTATACGAGAAACGATCCCTGATCTCATTCAGATGATGAACCTGGAGACCGAAATCGCGGTCCAGGTTAAATTTAGCGTTATTGATGCTCCTGTCGGTCAGCTGGAGGGCCCCCGACGAATTCACCCGCTGGCGGTTACCGGGCAGCTTGGTCTGCCCGAAGCTGAACGTCCAGAGGTCGTTCGGACGATAAAAGATCACCGCATCCCGGATCACATTCAGGTTACCGCCGTCATGGATCTCGCCCACATCATCCGGTGCAAAAGACAGCTGGATGGCATATAAGAATTGGGGGCTTCCCACATATCCGTCAAAGCGCAGGCGCAGCCGGCGCACATAGGCCCCAATGGACGTTTCGCCTTCCTGGTCTTCTATAAACTCAGCCCGGTTTTGCATCCGGAACCGGATATTCAACTGAAACAAGCTGTCAGGCGAGGTCATGCCCAGACCCTTGCCAAAATTATAATACGGCAGCACCGACAGCTTCAGGTCGTTATCCGTACGGGTGATCGTTTTCTTCTTCTCTTCCGAAACTTCCTGCGCCAGCAGGGGGCCGGTAGAGAGCAGGAGGATCAGGAGGGCGAATGGTATTTTCATTGGTATAAATTTTAGCCTTCGGCTATCAGCCGCAGCGGTGGGCCGGATTACGCTTCCCCCGAAGCCACTCAACCCGGCCGTTTAAATTTATCTTTCAACTCCTCCAGGTATTCTATCCAGTTGCCACCGGGCAGCCAGTCGGAGATTAGCGAGATGATCCGGGGGGCGAAAGCCCTTACGAAATCATACAGCTTGCTTTCCGCCAGCGTAGATTCCGGAAAATGAATGCCTACCTTTTCAATGATCCACAGGAAAATACTGATCCCGAAAGTAGCAGTTACGGCACCCAGAGCCGCGCCCAGGAACCCGTCTAAAACCCCCAGGAAGGTAATACGGATAGCTTTTTTCACCAAGAGGCCCACCTGGCGGATCAGGAAAAGCGAAGGCAGGAAAACCACGAAAAAGCTCATGTAAGGCGATAGCCATTTCAGCCGGTCAGTACCGATGATATCCTCCACTATGCCGGCACCCAGGTACAGGAATTTAAACCCGATAATAATAGCAGCCACAAAAGCGGCTATGCCAAAAATCTCGATCAGGAGGCCTTTCCGGTACCCGTTAAATGCCCCTATGGCTATGGGGACCAAAAGAAAAAGATCAAATACCGGCATGAATTACGCAAGGAGCTTTTTGGCCATTTCGGAAATAGCCCTGCCCTCTGCCTTGCCGGCCAGCTCTTTAGAGGCCATACCCATCACCTTCCCGATTTCAGCCGGTGATTTAGCGCCTGTTTTTTCAATGATGGCCTTCACGGCAGCTTCCAGCTCTTCTTCTGACAGTGAAGCCGGCAGGTAAGTCTCAATGATGGCTATTTCGGCCAGTTCTTTATCCAGCAGGTCGGGACGGTTCTGTCCTTTGTAGATCTCAGCAGAATCCTTTCGCTGCTTTACGGCCTTCTGCAGCAACCTCAACTCATCGGCTTCGGAGATCACGCCGTTAGCGCCGGGCTTGGTTTCTTCCAGTAAAATAGCCTTTTTGATATCTCTCAGCGCTAAAAGTCTGATCTGGTCTTTGGCCAGCATGGCGGCCTTTATATCTGCATCGATGGTTGCTTTTAATGACATTCTTCGTTTGTTTTGGTATTTACACTTATAAAACCCCTAATTTTACACTCTTAATTCGGGAGTACAAAAATGACAAAATTATCGGTCAATATCAATAAAATAGCCACATTAAGAAATTCCAGGGGCGGGAATGTACCTGACCTCCTGCAGGTGGCAGCAGATTGTGAAAAGTTTGGTGCACAAGGCATCACCGTCCATCCGCGGCCGGATGAGCGCCATATTCGCTACCAGGATGTTTTTGACCTGAAAAAGCAGGTAACCACCGAATTTAACATTGAGGGAAACCCCACGGAAGGAAGATTCCAGGAAGTGGTGCTGGCCGTGAGACCGGAGCAGGTGACCCTGGTGCCTGACTCCCTGCAGGCCATTACGTCAAATGCCGGGTGGGATACCATCACCCACCAGGCCCGGCTGAAAGAGCTGGTGAGAATTTATAAAGCCGAAGGAATACGGGTATCCATCTTTGTAGACGCCCTACCTGAAATGGTGGAAGCCGCCGCCGAAACCGGCACTGACCGGGTAGAGCTTTATACGGAATCTTATGCCACAGATTACCCCAAAAACCCTGAAAAGGCCATTGAAAGTTTTATAAAAGCGGCAGAAACCGCCCAAAAGGTGGGTTTAGGCCTGAACGCCGGCCATGACCTCAGCCTGGAAAACCTGGCTTACTTTTACCGGAATATTCCCGGCCTGCTGGAGGTATCCATCGGCCATGCACTTATTTCTGACGCCCTGTATTACGGATTGGAAAATACTATCCAGATGTATTTACGGAAGCTGGATTGCGTTATATAATAAAAAGTTACGCATGAAAAAGGTTATTTTCCTTCTTCTGACCGCTCTACTGACGGCAGGCACCGGTGTTTCTTCCCTATGGAAACCGGCAGATTATTCTATTAAATTCAGCACCCAGCGGGCAAACGGCACCATCGGGGGACTGAAAGGGTTGATCGATTTCGAGGAAGGGAATCCCGCTGCCTCCCGTTTTGATGTGACGGTAGATCTTTCCACCCTGGATATGGGCTTTTGGCTTAAAACCCGGCACGCCAAACAGGAAAACTTTTTTCATGCCGATAAATACCCGGTGATCCGGTTTAAATCCACGCAGATCACCCGGCAGGGGGCCCAATACCTGACCCACGGCGATCTCACCATCAAAGGCATCACCCGGCCCGTCACCCTCCCGTTTACCTTTACCCAAACCGGCAGCGAAGGCCGGTTCAGCAGTACTTTTGAGGTAAACCGGAAAGACTTTAACCTGGAAAGAAGCGGAGTAGGTGAAGTGGTGAAAGTAGAGCTGAACATACCCGTTAAAAAATAAGGATACCCGGGGATTTCGCCTTGCATAATCCGCTGTAAGGCAGTCATCCGTTAAACTTTTTTTTGTAGTTTTGCCAGAATTTTTATCCAAGCAGGGTTAAAATATGATTTTAAATAAAAAAATAGTAGTAGTACTTCCCGCTTACAATGCTGCGGCCACATTAGAAAAGACATATAACGAAATCCCCTTCGATATAGTTGACGAAGTAGTACTGGTAGATGACGCCTCACGTGACAATACCATCGAGGTAGCCCGGAAAGTGGGCATTAAGCACATTGTTTCTCACGAAAAAAATAAAGGTTACGGCGGAAACCAGAAGAGCTGTTACCTGAAAGCCCTGGATCTGGGTGCTGATATCGTGATCATGCTGCATCCGGATTACCAGTACACGCCTAAGCTCATCCCGGTGATGTCTTATATCATTGCCAGTGATCTTTACCCGGTGGTGCTGGCTTCCCGGATCCTGGGTAACGGCGCCCTGAACGGCGGCATGCCCCTCTATAAATACGTGGCTAACCGGGCCCTGACCTTCACCCAAAACCTGATCATTAACCAGAAACTTTCGGAATACCACACGGGTTACCGGGCATTTTCAGCAGAAGTGATCCGGAATATCAGCTTTGAAGAAAATTCCGACGATTTCGTTTTTGATAACCAGATGCTTTGCCAGATCTTTAATAAAGGCTACGAAATAGGCGAAGTGACCTGCCCCACCAAATACTTTAAAGAGGCCTCCTCCATTAATTTCAGAAGGAGTGTCATTTACGGGCTGGGCTGCCTGAAAACCTCCGCGAAGTATTTTCTGCACCAGAACAATATCATAAAAGCCAGGATCTTCCGGTAGGCAAATCTCCAGGATAAAAGCTATCTTTGACAAAATAATCAGTGTATGTCCGAGTCAGCGTTAAAGACCACCCGTTTGAGTTTGCTTTCCAACATCCTTCTGGCCATTATCAAATGGACTACGGGAGTATTGGGAAATTCCTACGCCCTGATTGCCGATGCCATTGAGTCTACCTCTGATATCTTTGCTTCGCTGCTGGTGCTGCTGGGTATAAAATATTCCAGCCGGCCGGCCGATAAAAAACACCCCTACGGACACGGGCGGGCAGAACCCCTGATCACCTTCCTGGTGGTGGTTTTCCTGCTGATCTCGGCCTATGTCATAGCCCGGCAGAGCATTGATAATATAAAGGTACCGCATGAAGCCCCCCGCGCTTTTACCCTGTGGGTGCTGGGCGGGATCATTCTCTGGAAAGAGATTTCTTACCGCTGGGTCATGCGCAGCAGCGTGAAATCTAACAGCACTTCCCTGAAGGCCGAAGCCTGGCATCACCGGGCCGATGCCCTCACATCTGTGGCCGCCTTTATCGGGATTTCCATAGCCCTGGTGATGGGAAAAGGCTATGAGTCGGCTGACGACTGGGCCGCCCTGTTTGCCTCCGTGCTGATCGCCTATAACGCATACCGTATCTTCCGGCCGGCCCTGGGGGAGATCATGGATGAACAGAATTACGACGAGCTGAAAGCCGACATCCGCCGGGTTTCCAGGACCGTTTCCGGCGTGGAAGACACGGAGAAGCTGTATATCCGAAAAGTGGGTATGAAATACCACGTGGACCTTCACGCCATGGTAAACGGCACGCTCACCGTGAAAGCAGGGCATGCTATCGCTCATCACCTGAAAGATACCCTGCTGAATGAAATTCCTTCCATAGAAAACGTTTTAATTCATATTGAACCGGATGAATAAAATACTGACTGCCCTCCTGGTGTGCTTCTCCCTCTTTTCCTGCAGCCGTAAAGAGTCACTGGAAGACCGGCTGAATGCCGTGATCAAAGATAAGAAGCTGCGGGTGGGCGTAGCTGTGGTAGACATGAAAACAGGGGAACTTACCGAGGTCAACGGCCGCGAGAACTTCCCGCTGCAATCCGTTTTTAAATTTCATATCGCCGCCAAAGTGCTGGACGAAGTGGATCACGGAAAGTTCCGCCTGGATCAGCAGGTAGCCATTCAGGCTTCGGAAATCCTGGAAGACACCTGGAGCCCTTTACGTGACGAACACGGCAGGAAAGACATGAGCATGCGCCTGGACAGCCTGATCTACTACATGATATCCGTCAGTGATAATAACGCCGCCGACATTCTCCTGCGGCGGGTGGGTGGCCCGGAGGCCGTGAATGGGTACGTTCGTTCACTGGGTATCAGCGGTACGCAGATCCAGGTGAATGAAGAACAGATGCACCAGGATTGGGAGACCCAGTTCCGGAACGTGGCCACGCCGGTATCGGTATCGGAGATCCTGAAAAAATTCTTCCTGCGGGAGTTCCTCTCGGGGGATATGCATAATTTTCTCTGGGCCCAGTTGGCCCACTCCTCCACCGGTAAAAACCGGCTCCGGGCCGGAGCGCCGGAAGGATCAACGGTAGCCCATAAGACCGGCACTTCCGGCCGGAATGCGGAAGGCCTCTCTGCGGCCACCAATGATGCCGGGATCATCCTTCTTCCCAGCGGCCAGGCCTACATTATCACCGTCTTTGTGGCCGACTCGCAGGAGAGCGACGAGGTCAATGAAAAAGTGATAGCGGACATCGCCAGAGCCGTCACCACTCCCTGATTCTTCCCGTGAAAGTAAATTAAATTACCCTTAAAAATGCGGGCAGGCCGGTCTGCGCGCTAGGTTTTAAATCTACACCTGTATATATTTATACCGTTAATCTTCAACTTTAAACAGAAAAATTATGAGAACGATCCTGATCTGTCTGGCGCTTTCAGGGGTGATCTGCTCCTGCACACCTACATTTTATATGCCGGACATGCAAAACGTCCCGCTTTTAACCGCTAAAAAACAAACGAACATCACGGGCGCCGGAAACGGCGATATGATTAACCTGCAGCTGGCCCATGCGGTGGGTGATAACTTCGGGGTGATGCTGAACGGGGCATTGGTTCCGGACAAGACCGATGAGAACGGAAACGGCGGCAAAGGGAATTACGTGGAACTGGGCGGCGGCTATTTTACGCCTATTTCTGACAACTTCCGGTTTGAGGTATACGGCCTGGCCGGTTTTGGGAGCATGCGTAACGTGAACGCCAGTTCGGCCAACTCTAACCCCGGAACCACGGGTGTTTTTGAGAGTAACATTACCCGGATAGGCGTACAGCCGGCCGTGGGTTATGTCAGCAAATATTTCTCTGCCGCCGTATCCAGCCGGCTGGCCTCCTTAAATTACATGAATCCCAAAGGGAGCCTGGTGTGGGAAGGCGAAGAGCAGGTAGCCAAAATATCCGCCAAGAGCAGTTACTTCCTGCTGGAACCGGCCCTGACCCTGCGCGCCGGCCTGCCCAAGGTGAAGCTGCAGTATCAGCTGACCAGTAGCCTTAACTTAACCGATAAGGATTTTCCGCAGCAAACCACCAGCTCTTCCATAGGGCTTATCCTGAGCTTATAATCTCTTCCGTGGGTATTTAGTGGAGCCTCGACTGAACTTACATTGCGTATGCGAGGATAGTACATCAGAACAAATCCGTCCAGAGGCTCCTGGCCCGGGCAGCCTTACTCCGCATGCGCAAGAATAGCGCACCAGGCCGCCCTGATATCTTTCCCGGCTACCAGATCCTTAATAAGGGCAAGGCGATCCGTTAGCGGGTGGTCTTGCCTGAATTTTTCCACCTCTTCCGCATCGGGTAAGCGGTCTATATTCCCCAGCTTTCCCAGGTCATTACCGGTAAAAAGCGGGTTTTTCCGGATAAAACCAGGGATGGCATCCACCCCTACACCCAAGCGGGTATTGGGTTTCTCTACTTCAAAAACGGATGCCCCGGATGCCCGGCAGTACCAGTCGCCGCCCATCCGGGCCACCCAGTCGGTTTTAGTAGGATCTATCCGTCCGTCTTCTCCCAAAAGCTCCTCCGAAACATGGGCCATCAGTACTTCGCAGATCACCAGGTTAGCGGCGCCGCCCTGGTCTCCCATGCTCACCACCTGCCGGATCCGGCATTCAAACGCCACCTTGGCCTCGACCACCCGCGGCGGCTTTACCAGCACGGAGGAGGCCTCGGTGAAACCGGCCTTGATAAACTCATTTACCCCCGGAGGGTATTCGCAACTGGCCAGCGACACCTGCTCCACCATACTATAATCCACCATATTGATGACCACCTCATCTACTTCCCGCACATTATGGAGGGTATCTTTCCCGCTGCCGTCACGCACCCGTTTATTCGGCGAAAACACCAGGGTAGGCGGGTTACTGCCAAACACATTAAAGAAGCTGAACGGGCTGAGATTAACGTTCCCGTCCCGATCCGTAGTACTGGCAAAAGCAATGGGCCGCGGAGCCACGGCGCTCAGCAGGTAAGAATGAAATTCGGCGGTGGAAACGTCCCGGGGGCTGATGGTTTTCATATTGTATTATAAACATTTTTCTGTCCGGCCCGGGTATCCTTTCCCCCCGGCCGGGACACACACTTTTTATAGCTTCGCCCCCAGAACCGTATTTTTCACCTCCCCGAAATCTACCCGTAGGCCTCCTTTTTCGGCCCAGCCGCGGATGCTCAGCGTGTCGCCATCTTCCAGGAAGCGCCGCTCGGTGCCGTCTTCCAGCAGAATGGGGTTCTTTCCGCCCCAGGTGAGCTCCAGCAGGGAGCCGAAACTGTCAGGTTCCCGGCCTGAAATGGTACCGGAAGCCAGGAGGTCGCCCACCTGCAGGTTACAGCCTGTAATGGTATGATGGGCAATCTGCTGGGGAACCGTCCAGTACAGGTGCTTAAAATTAGAGCGGCTGATCACTTTTTCCGTGCCGGCAGCCGTGGTAAGAGTTACCTCCAGGTTCACATCAAACTGGGTGGGATCCGTGGCCCGCAGGTAGGGCAGCACTTGCGGATCCTGCTTTGGGGCCTTGACCCGGAAGGGCTCCAGCGCCTCGATAGGGATCACCCATGGGGAAACCGACGAAAAGAAATTTTTGGCCAGGAAGGGTCCCAGCGGTACATATTCCCAGGCCTGGATATCGCGGGCCGACCAGTCGTTAAATAGCTGAAAGCCGAAAACATAGTCTTCCGCCTCATTTACGAGAATGGGGCTCCCCAGCGGGTTAGACCGGCCGATAACGGCCGCCATTTCCAACTCAAAATCCAGCCGGCGGGTAGGTGAAAAAACCGGAGCGTCGGCATCGGCGGGCTTGATCTGCCCCTTGGGCCGGTGAAAGGGCGTTCCCGACACAAAAATGGAGCTGGCCCGGCCGTGGTACCCCACCGGCATGTGCTTCCAGTTAGGCAGGAGGGCATTATCCGGGTCACGAAACATCACGCCCACGTTATAAGCGTGCTGCTCGGAAGAATAGAAATCCGTGTAATCGCCTGTTTTCACCGGGAGGTGGAGATCTACCTGCCGGTAATAGAAATAAGCCCCCATAATATCCGGCGTGGGATTTTTCAGCAGTTTACGCAGTAAATCCCGGACGGCATTGGTCTTTTGCTTGCCTAATGCTATAAAATCATTCAGATAAGGCTTACTGAAAACGGGCCGGGGAATGTCCAGGTCGTCAAAAAGGCCTTCATTGGCCAGGAAAGAGAGGTCTATCACTTTATCATCCACGGCGGTGGCCAGGCATTTTTTAGACTCTCCGAATGAAAAGATCCCAAAGGGGATCGTATCCGTAGAAAAATTCATGGGCAGGTATGAGAATAGCTAAATGTATAACGAAAAAAGCACCGGTATTACTCCAGCCAGGATTGATAATATTTTCCGTCATCGATCCGGAGGGCTTCTGCCGTGAGGCTCAGCGGCCGGAAAGTATCTATCATCACGGCCAGTTCGCGGGTTTCTTTCTGACCTACGGATCGCTCATAGGCACCCGGTGCAGGACCGTGCGGAATGCCGCCGGGGTGTAAGGTAATGTGCCCCTGCTCAATATGATTCCGGCTCATAAAGTCGCCATCCACGTAATACAGCATCTCATCCGAGTCAATATTGGAATGATTGTAGGGCGCCGGGATGCTCAGCGGATGGTAGTCGTACATCCGTGGACAGAAGGAACACACCACAAACGCCGACGTCTCAAAGGTCTGGTGCACCGGCGGCGGCTGGTGGATACGCCCGGTGATGGGTTCAAAATTATGGATCGAGAACCCGTAGGGGTAGTTATAGCCATCCCAGCCCACCACATCAAACGGGTGAGTAGGATAAAGCATTTCGTATAGAATGCCCTCTTTTTTGATTTTCAGGATGAAATTCCCCTTTTCATCGTGAGTTTCCAGGTTTTGGGGAAGCTTGTAATCGCGCTCACAGAAAGGCGCCTGCTCCAGCAGCTGCCCGAACCAGTTGCGGTAGCGCTTCGGCGTGTAAACAGGATGAAAGCTCTCGGCAAAAAGCAGGCGGTTATCTTCCGTATCAAAATCCACCTGGTAAATAATGCCCCGGGGAATCACCAGGTAATCCCCGTATTCAAAGGGGATATTTCCCAGCTGGGTGCGCAGTGTGCCGCTTCCCTTGTGAATAAAAAGGAGTTCATCGGCATCGGCGTTTTTGTAAAAATACTCCCGGAGCGACCGCCGTGGCGCCGCCAGACCGATATGAATGTCCTTATTCACCAGCAGGGCTTTCCGGCTGGCCAGGAAATCTTCTTCCGGCCGCACCTCGAAACCCTTCAGGAGCCGGGCTTTGATCCCTTTTTCTACCGCTATCTCCGGCCTTACATCGGTTTCGGAAAGGATCTCCTTCACCATGGTAGGGCGGTACACCTGGTACAGGAGGGTAGACATCCCGTCAAAGCCGATAGTACCAAAAAGCTGCTCATAATACAGGCCGCCATCAGGCTTCCTGAACTGTACGTGCCGTTTGGCAGGTATCTTTCCTAATGTATGATAAATGGGCATGACTGATAATTTATCAGAGGTTACCCCGGCGGGCCTGCTCTCTTTCTATAGCTTCAAAAAGCGCTTTAAAGTTCCCTTTGCCGAATGACGTGGCCCCGCGCCGCTGTATGATCTCGAAGAACATGGTGGGCCGGTCGGTAACCGGTTTGGTAAAGATCTGCAGTAGGTAACCCTCCTCATCGCGGTCTACCAGGATGTTCAGGTCGCGGATCTCCTGCACGTCTTCGCGGATCGCCCCTACCCTTTCCGTCAGGTCTTCGTAATAGGTATCCGGTACTTCCAGGAACTCCACGCCGTTAGCCCTAAGGCGGGATACGGTCTCCACGATATCATTCGTAGCCACCGCCAGGTGCTGCACGCCTGCGCCATTATAAAATTCAATGTATTCTTCGATCTGCGACTTCCGCTTGCCATCCGCCGGCTCATTGATCGGGAACTTTACGTACCCGTTCCCGTTAGATACCACCTTGGACATGAGCGCCGAATATTCCGTAGAAATATCTTCATCATCAAAAGTGATCAGCAGTTTAAAGCCCAGCACCTCCTCGTAAAATTTAACCCAGTCGTTCATCTCACCCAGCTCCACATTTCCCACACAGTGGTCAATGTACTCCAGGCCCGCATCACCTCTGAAAGTCCTGCTTTCGTACGGTTCATAGCCAGGCAGGAAGATGCCGTTATAACCGGTTCTTTCCACAAACGTGTGCAGTGTATCGCCATAGGTGCGGATAGAGGCCACCACCACTTCACCGTTTTCATCGCGGAGCACTTCAGGGGCATGTACGGGTATGGCGCCGCGTTTTACGGTTTCTTCAAACGACTTCCGGGCGTCATCTACCCACAGGGCCAGCACCTTCACGCCATCGCCATGGCGTTTCACATGCGCTGAAATCTCCGTATTTCCCTGCAGGTCACCGGTCAGCACCAGCCGGATCTTCCCCTGCTGCAAAACATAGGAGACTTTATTTTTCAGGCCCGTTTCCGGCCCGGCATACGCCACGGTCTTAAAACCAAAGGCCATTTCATAATAAAAAGCGGCCTGTTTGGCATTTCCTACGTATAATTCCACATAATCCGTGCCCTTCAGCGGGAGAAAATCAGTAGTTACCGGGATTTCGTCAGCTATTAAAGTTTCCATTGTTGATTGAAATTTTTTGTAAAATTCCCACAAATCATGGTATTTGTCCAATACAATTTACTTACTTTGTAATAAGTTTTACTTATGGAACTACGACAATTAAAATATTTTGTGGCGGTGGCCGAGAAACAGCACTTCGGACGGGCAGCCGAGCAGCTCTTTATTTCCCAGCCGGCGCTCAGCCAGCAGATCCGGCTGCTGGAGGAGAGCCTGGGGGTGGAGCTGCTGGACACCACCGCCCGGAAAAACTACCGGAAGGTAAAGCTCACCCCGGCGGGAGAACATTTCCTGGCTGAAGCTAAAAAGCTGATCCAGCAGGCCCGGAAGCTGGAAGAGAGTACAAAACAACTGGCCCGCCAGAAGCAGGTTCTACGCCTCGGGGTATACAAAGCCCTGTTAAAAGAGCGGATCGAGGAGTTTATGGAGGGTTTTGTACGCACTAACCCGAATACCGAAATCGTCATTTCGGAGTATGAAAATTACCTGGACGTGCAGGATGCCCTCCTGAACCGGGAGATCGATAAAGGCCTTACCCTTTACCCGCTGGTGCATCCTGGCCTGAAATATGAAGTGCTGAAAACCGGGCACCTGTCCGTCATCCTGTCCAGGAATCACCCGCTGGCGTCACGTGAAGTGAAGATAGAACAACTTCTGAAAACCGAAAAATGGATAGAGCTTGCCCCCCGGGTTCACCCGGTATATAAAGAAATAGAAGATCGCTGCCATGCGCTGGGCGTCCATCGCCAGGTGATCCAGGAAGTAAGCTCACTTAACCTGCTCATCAGCCTGGTGGGTTTAAATAACGGTATTGGTTTTGCGCCCTCGCTTTTTGATTTCAGCTTGGAGCCCCGGATCGTGGTCCGCTCCCTGGAGGGAACTGTTTTTGAAGATATTGAGATCTGTCACATCCTGGCGGAAATATCAGATCTCGTCCGCTAAGCCGGCCAGTTCTTCGCCCACCAGGCTCCCGATGGCCACCCCGGTTCCCGTAAGCCGTACACCGCAATACACATTTTCCGATAGCCGCTTTACGATAGGATTACGCTGTGGGCCCATTCCCATGATCCCGCTCCAGCGATGTTCAATCTCAAAGGCCTGACCGGGCAGGATGATCTCCCGTAAATAAACCTCCAGCTGCTCCTGGATCCTTTTCGTAACGGCAAATTCCGTGGTGGTTTCGCCCTCGATATCCAGGTTACGGCCCCCGCCGAACAAGACCCGGTCACCGGTATTCCGGAAAAAATAAAAGCCCTCGTCAAAATGAAAACAGCCTTTCAGGGCCAGGTTCGGGATAGGCCGGGTCACCAGCACCTGCGCCCGGGCGGGCACCACCTCCAGGTCATAAAGCTTCCGGGTAAAGGCATTGGTACACAGGAAAACCTTGCGGCAATTCAGCTTAAATGCAGGATTCAATTCCAGTTCCACCCCGGAACCGTTGTCGTACAGCCGGGACACTTCCACCCCATTCAGAATAGCGATGTCTGCCGATACCACCCGCTTCATCAGGGCCCGCATCATTTTCCCGGTATGGATCTGCCCTTCAAACGGCGTCTCAATCACCCCGATGGTGTTCCCGAACCCGAAGGCCCGCTCCGACTTCCTGTACACCTGCTCCCTGAAAATGGGGTGTAGCCAGGCATTGATCTCCTGCATCCTGGACAGGCTGTGGTCCATAAGGTCCCGGTCTTCGCGCCGGAAGATTTCAAAACCGCCCCATTGGCGGTATTCTATAGTATCGTCACCCAGTAATGCCCGCAGTTTTTGGATACCTTTATACCTTCTTTCCACCAGCCGGTAAATTTCTTCTTCCGGATTAGACTTCAGGTACCCGATGATCTCCGAAAGCGTTCCAAAACAGGCAAACCCCGCGTTTTTAGTACTGGCACCTTCGGGCAGCATTCCCTTTTCAAGAACCAGGATCTTCGCGTCAGGGTGTTTTTGCCGCAGGTGATAAGCCGTACTTAAGCCCACAATGCCGCTTCCGATGATCACAAAATCAACGTTTCGAAAATAAACATCCCGTTCCCAGTGACTTAAATTCATTTCTTCCGGTTATAAATTATTCTACCCGTGATCCTTAAATAAAATAAGCCATCCTTCAAATCCGGATGGCTTATTTCAGGGCAAAAGCTCCATTTATTTTTGCGCGTTTCGTGCCTGCTGCATCGGGTTACCGCCGGTAGAAGCTCCCCGGGGCCCACCTGACATCTTGAAGGCCTCAAAACGGCTCATTTTGCTGGTATTTCTCGGCCACAGGTTATTGTCTTCATCGATATCCGCGGTCTCGCGGTAAGGATCCAGCTTAATGGCTTTCACTTCTTTGGTTTTGGCGAAGGCCTTGGTCACCTCGTTTTCATTCTTTCTCCAGATATAGGCCGAGATCCGCTCCACTTCTTTGCTGCCGTCAGCATATTCCCATTCAATGATCAGCGGCATCACCAGTCCGCCGAGGTTCTTAAACGTTACCTCATAGAAATGGTAAGGGGCGCCGGAAGGTTTGGTCTGGGCAAAAGCCTGTTTTTCTTTTTCCGTCACGGCAAACCGGTCCCACTTGTTATAGAAATCCAGCAGGCTGGTGTCGGCTTCCACCGCATATTGAAGGCCGGATGCCCGGTTCCTGTTCCGGGTTACATCGTCCAGGTTTTTATTGAAAGCGGCTGATTTCTCCCGGGCAATTCTCTCCGGATCCTTATCTTCCAGCATCAGGTGTCTTACATTTTCAATGGAGATATCTACCGGTTCGATATCATAGAACCAGCCTCTCCAGAACCAGTCGAGGTCTACTGCTGAAGCATCTTCCATGGTGCGGAAGAAATCTGCCGGCGTAGGGTGCTTAAATGCCCAGCGGGTAGCGTATTCTTTAAAGGCAAAGTCAAACAGCTCTCTTCCCATAATGGTCTCCCGGAGAATATTCAGGCCCGTGGCGGGCTTGGCGTAGGCATTCGGACCAAACTGAACGATGTTCTCCGAATTCGTCATAATAGGCTCCAGCTGGTCTTTCGGCAGACTCATGTAATCCGCGATCATAAAGGCCGGGCCTCTTTTTGACGGGTAGCCGGGCTCCCACTCCTGCTCGGTAAGGTACTGTACAAACGTGTTCAGGCCCTCGTCCATCCAGGTCCACTGTCTTTCATCCGAGTTAACGATCATCGGGAAGAAGTTATGGCCTACCTCGTGGATAATCACCCCGATCATGCCGTATTTCGTAGCCTCGGAATAGGTGCCGTCCGCTTCCGTACGACCGTAGTTAAAGCAGATCATGGGGTATTCCATGCCGTTAGCGGCTTCCACGGAAATGGCCACCGGGTAAGGGTAAGGAATGGTAAATTTAGAATAGGTACGGAGTGTATGCGCTACCACTTTGGTAGAATACTTGCGGTACAGTCCGTAGGCTTCAGGGCCGTAGTAAGACATGGCCATGGGCGTATTGCCCTGGATGCCTTCCGTCTTCATGGCATCCCATACCAGGCGGCGGGAAGACACAAACGCAAAGTCACGTACATTTTTAGCCTCATAAGTCCAGGTTTTCTTGGTAGTGGCCTTGCCCTTAATGGCGTTTTCCATTTCGGCTTTGGTCACGACCTCTACCGGCTCTTTGGTCTCGGTCTGAGCGGCTTTCCATCTTTTCAGCTGGTCAGCGCTAAGTACTTTGTCGTAGTTCAGGCAAACACCCGTACCGCCCACCACGTGGTCAGAAGGGACCGTAATATTCACCCGGTAATCCCCGAAAGCCAGCGCAAATTCCCCGCGACCGGTAAACTGCTTGTGCTGCCATCCCTGGAAGTCGGAATACACGGCCATGCGCGGAAACCACTGCGTGATGGTGTACAGGTAATTATCATCTTTGGCAAAATACTCGTATCCGCCACGGCCGGCTTCCTTCATCCGGTCCGAGATATTGTAATTCCAGTCTACTTTGAAAACGAATTTTGCACCCGGTTTTAAAGGAGCCGGGAGGTCTATCCGCATCATGGTATAATTAATGGTGTAAGGCAGGGCCTTCCCGGTGGCATCTGTCACTTTCAGGATGTTCACCCCGAACTCCTTTGCTGATTTTTCCGTCAGGGCCTTCATCTGGGTTTCCGAGGTACGGGCACCTAAGCGGCTGCCGTCAAAAGACTTGTTCTCGGCATTGCTGGCGTGCTCATTCTCATCCAGCTGAAGCCAGAGGTAGCTCAGGGGATCCGGCGAGTTATTGGTGTAGGTGATGGTTTCCGAACCGATGATCTTCTGGTTCTGATCATCCAGTTCCACATTAATGACATAGTCAGCCTTCTGCTGCCAGTAGTTAGGCCCGGGAGCTCCGGAAGCGGACCGGTACATGTTAGGGTCACTCATGATGGTGCCCAGCTGCTCAAACTTGTTTCCGTGATTGGAGGTAGGGTTGTTCCTGATGTTTTGGGCCGAAAGGCTTCCGGCCAGGAAACTCAGGACAAAGATGATTTTTAAACTTCTCATTTCTAAAGTATACTATTGATGCGTTCTATGCACATGATAAATGCTATCCCAAATATAGCAGAAGATAAAAACATATTCCAGTCCCGGCGGGAAACTTTGAAATATTTAATGGCCAGCTGGGCCAGCAGCAGAACCACCAGCACGATGATCACCTGCCCGAACTCCAGCCCGATGTTAAAGCCGAACAGCGGTACCAGCAGGTCAGATTCCCCGCCCAGCAGGCTTCTCAGGTAATTGGAAAAGCCCATTCCGTGGATCAGCCCGAAGAAAGCCGCCACCCCGTACTTAAAACTCCGGCTGTCATTTTTACCCCTCAGGATATTATTCAGGGCCGTAATGACGATAGACAGCGGGATCAGGAATTCAATCAGCCCGGAATCTACCCGCACCACATTCAGTACGCTGAGTGCCAGGGCCACAGAATGCCCGATAGTAAAGGCCGTCACCAGGATAAGCACCTTTTTCCAGTCGCCTAACGTATAAATTCCGCACAGCGCCGTCACAAACAGGATATGGTCATATCCGCCCAAATCCAGTATATGCTGCCAACCCAGTTCAAAGTAAAGTGAAAATATATCCAAATGCGAATGTCTAATAATTGACAAATATGCTATTTATTTGGCGTTTAATTGTTATCCGAAGCGAAGAAATATGCTTTATATCCAACTCATCTGGCTCTTGTGGGTACATCCGTTCTATGTCAGCGTGACCACCATAGACCAAAGCCGCGACAAGACCTCGCTGGAGATCTCGTCCCGTATTTTTTATGACGACCTGGAGCAGGCCCTGAAAGACGAGTTCGGCGGAAAGGTGGACCTGAAAAATACGGGCCAGACCGCAAAAAACACGGAGCTCATCCGGAAGTACTTCAGCGGGCATTTCCAGCTCCGGGTAGACGGCAGGGCGGTAAACCCGGAATTCCTGGGTTTCAGCATTGAAGGCGAGGCCGCCTGGTGCTACCTGGAGGCGAAAGGCGTAACTTCCGTTCAAAAACTGGAAGTGTATAACAGCCTCCTGTATGCTTCCTTTAGAGAGCAGATCCAGATTTTTCACCTGAATATTAACGGACAGAAAAAGAGCTCCAAGATCAATAACCCCGAAGCCCGGGCGCGGTTCGAATTCTGAAAAAATACGGCCGGAACAAGATTTTTACGCTCCTGCGCACCGCGGTTACCAGTTTCTTTCTAAATTGCCTTATTTAAACCTGTTATCATGAGAATTCCGGCTTTTCTTCTGCTTATTTCCGTGCTGCTATCCTGCTCTTCCAAAGAAACAGCTGACCTGGTGGTGATTAACGCCAAAGTATACACCGTTAATGCGGAGTTTGCTATGGCAGAGGCGTTTGCCGTAAAAGACGGTAAGATTATCCGGGTAGGCACCACGGAAGAGATTCAACGCAAGTACAAGGCCAAAGAGACCCTGGACGCCCAGGGGAAGCCGGTATATCCCGGTTTTTACGATGCCCATGCCCACTTCCCCAGCCTGGCGGAATTCCTGGGTGAGGCCGACCTGAACGGCTCCCGGTCTTTTGAAGAAGTGGTGGAACGTCTGAAAGCCTGGGAGCAGAAAAACCCGGACCGGCCCTGGATCACCGGCGGCGGCTGGGACCAAAACCTCTGGCCCGGCAAACAGTTCCCTACCAAAGACCTGCTGGATAAGGCCTTCCCGAACAAAGCCGTATTCATCAGCCGGGTAGACTACCACGCCGCTGTGGTAAATTCAAAAGCACTGGAACTGAATAATATAACTTCCATAAGAGAAATACCCGGCGGGCTAATCGGAGGGAAAAATAATGTACCTGACGGTCTGCTGGTCGATAACGCCATGGGACTGATCCATATCCCGCCCCTCACCGAAGCACAATACCTGAAGCAGCTGCAAACGGCCCAGGATTCCCTGTTTTCAGTAGGGCTCACCAGTATTATCGATGCGGGCGTTTCCGTAAGCGGCCTGGAGGTGCTGAAGAAGTTTTATAAAGACCGGAAGTTAAAGATCCGTGACTACGCCATGGTGTCCGCCTCGCCGGCCAGCGTGGACGACTACCTGGACAGGGGCTTCTACGAATCGGACCGCCTGGAAATAAAATCCTTCAAGATCGTGGGTGACGGCGCCCTGGGCTCCCGCGGGGCCTGCCTGCTGGAACATTACCATGATGCCCCCACCAAAGGTTTCCTGCTACACAGCCCGGCAGAACTGGACTCCATGATCGAAAAAATCTCTAACAGCCCCTTCCAGGTGAATGCGCATGCCATAGGGGACTCGGCTAACCGCATCCTGCTGGACCTGTACGGAAAGCACCTGACCAATAACGCTAACCGCCGCTGGCGGATAGAGCACGCGCAGATCGTGGCACCGGCCGACTTCCCCAAGTTCCGGCAGTTCAGCATCATCCCCTCCATCCAGCCCACCCATGCCACCTCGGATATGTACTGGGCCAAAGACCGGATAGGCGCCGAAAGGATGAAGGGCGCCTATGCCTATAAGCACCTGTTAAACGAATACGGCAAAGTGGCTATCGGCAGCGACTTCCCCGTAGAGCACTTTAATCCCCTGTACGGCTTTCATGCCGCCGTGGCCCGGGTAGATGCCAAAGGCTACCCCAAAGGAGGTTTCCAGATGCAGGACGTACTCACCCGCGAGGAAACCCTGAAAGGCATGACCATCTGGGCGGCTTATTCCTGCTTCCAGGAATACAAACGGGGCAGCATTGAGAAGGGCAAAGACGCTGATTTCATTATCCTGGAAGACGATATCATGACTGCACCGGCTGAAAAGCTGAGAACCGTGAAGACCCTCCGCACGGTGGTGGGTGGCGAGACCGTATTTGTACGGGAAAAATAAAGACCTTAAATAAAAAACCTTGGAATGACATTTCTCATTATTTTACTGAGCCTGGCCGGCCTGATTGTACTTATTTCTTATTTCAGGGTCAATGCCTTTCTTTCCTTCCTGTTAATTTCCATTGCCACGGGCCTGGCCCTGGGCATTGCGCCTGACAGCATCATTAAGTCAGTGGAGAAAGGCATAGGCGGCATTATGGGCAGCCTCACGCTGATCCTGGTGCTGGGGGCCATGCTGGGTAAGCTGGTGGCTGAAAGCGGTGCGGCCGACCGGATCGCCGCCGTGATGGTGCGGATATTCGGTGAAAAATACATGCGTTGGGGGCTGACCGTCACCGGGTTTATTGTAGGGATTCCGCTGTTTTACGGCGTGGGCTTTGTGCTGCTGGTGCCGCTGATCTTCTCCATTGTGTATAAATACCGGCTGCCGGCGGTGTATATCGGCCTGCCCATGCTCTCGGCGCTGTCAGTAACTCATGGGTTTATCCCGCCCCACCCCTCTCCCGTGGCGCTGGTCACCCTTTTCAATGCCGATATGGGCGTTACCCTCATCTATGGCCTGATCATAGCGGTACCGGCCATCATCCTGGGCGGACCGGTGTTTTCAAAAAGCCTGATCGGCATACAGGGAGCCCCCTCCGCGCTGTTCCAGCCTCATGAAACGGAGCAGAATAACCTGCCCGGAACGGCCAACAGCTTTATTACGGCACTCTTCCCGGTTTTTGCACTGATCCTGTTTACCATTCTTCCCTACCTGGTTTCCGGTGAGGCCCTGAAGGTGGTGCACTTCCTGGGGAACCCCTCCATGGTGATGATCCTGGCGCTGCTGCTGGCCAGCTACACCCTGGGGCTGGGCCAGGGAAAAAGCATGACCTGGCTGATGAAAGTGTATGAAGATGCTGTGAAAGACATTGCCATGATCCTCCTGATCATCGCCGGGTCAGGTATTTTTAAACAAGTGATGGAAGATAGCGGGGTCAGCCTGCAGATTGCGGCCAGCCTCCAGGAACTGCACGTGCATCCGCTGCTGCTGGCCTGGATCATCACGGCAGTGATCCGCGGATGCGTAGGCTCAGCCACTGTGGCGGCCCTGACGGCCGGCGGGGTTTTATTGCCCCTGGTCACCTCTTCCGGCACTGACCCTAACCTGATGGTACTGGCCATCGGGGCGGGCAGCCTGATGTTCTCCCACGTAAATGATTCCGGCTTCTGGCTCTTTAAGGAGTATTTCGGGCTTAGCGTCAAAGATACGTTCCGGTCGTGGTCCGTAATGGAGGCCATCGTATCAGTAGCCGGTCTGACCGGCGTATGGGCATTGCACTTATTAACTTAAACATACTTTATGTACAACGCAGACGAACAATTTGAAAAACTGGGCCTGACCCTTCCACCGGCTCCGGCGCCCAAGGGCGTTTATAAACCCTGCCTGACAGACGGCAAGTACCTCTACCTCTCGGGTCACGGGCCTGTGCAGGATGACGCCAGTCTGATTATCGGGCGGATAGGCCGGGAAATGGACGCAGAGGAAGGCAAGCTGGCCGCCCGGCAGGTAGGCCTCACCATGCTTTCCACGATTAAAACTAACCTGGGCAGCCTGAATAAAATAAAGCGGGTGATCAAAGTGCTGGGAATGGTAAATTGTACCCCGGAATTTGAGCGCCACCCTTTTATCATTAACGGCTGCAGCGAACTGTTTGCCTCCGTTTGGGGCGAAGAGAACGGTATCGGGGTAAGAAGCGCCGTAGGTTTCGGCTCCCTGCCGGATAACATCCCGGTGGAAATAGAAGCACTTTTTGAATTGTACTAAATAGCTGTGTGCCCTTAGCTTTGAGCTGAAATCCGGCCCTCATCGCTTAGCGCTCACGGCTCATCGTTAAAATTATGGAAAAACCCTTCATTATTGACGCTCACCTGGACCTGAGTATGAATGCCATGGAATGGAACCGTGACCTCCGCATTTCCCTGGATGAGCTGAACCGCCGCGAAGCCGGCATGACCGATAAACCTGACCGCGGAAACGCCACCCTCACTTTTGATGAGCTTCGCAAAGGGAATATCGGCCTGGTGGTGGCCACGCAGATTGCCCGGAATGTGAAGCCGGGGAGTCCGCTGCCCGGCTGGCTCTCCCCGGAGCAGGCCTGGGCCCAGACCCAGGGGCAACTGGCCTGGTATAAGGCCATGGAAGAAGACGGCCATCTGCGCATGATCCGGTGCCGGAAAGACCTGGAAGATCACCTGGCCCGCTGGGAGACGGATAAAAGCGCCATAGGTTACATGCTGAGCCTGGAAGGGGCGGATTCCCTGGTTAACCTCCGCTACGTGGAACGGGCCTACGGCTACGGGCTGCGCGCCATAGGACCAGGGCATTACGGGCCGGGCCGGTACGCTAACGGCACCGACTCTTCCGGCCCGCTGAATGCTGACGGCATAGCCCTCCTGGCAGAAATGGAGCGCCTGAACATGATCCTGGATACCACTCACCTGAACGATGACGCCTTCTGGGACGCGCTCAGCCGCTTTAAAGGAAACGTATGGGCCAGTCATAATAACTGCCGCCGGTTTGTAGACCATAACCGCCAGTACAGCGATGACATGATCAAAGCCCTGCTGGAGCGCGATGCGGTGATCGGTGTGGCCCTGGATGCCTGGATGATGGTGCCGGGCTGGGTGCGCGGCCGCTCTACGCCCAAATCCATGAACTGCTCGCTCAGCATTATGGCCGATAACATTGACCATATCTGCCAGTTGGCCGGCAATACCCGCCACGCCGCCATAGGCAGTGACCTGGACGGGGCCTTCGGCCGGGAGCAGTGCCCCTATGACCTGGAGACCATCGCCGATATGCAAAAAGTATTTCCTATCCTGCAAAGCCGCGGGTACAGCGATGAAGATGTGGCGCAGATAGCCCACGGCAACTGGCTCCGGTTTATGCGGAATGCGCTGCCGGAATAGCGCATGCTTAATCTACGTAGATCTCATCCGCCAGGAGCCAGGCCTTGCCCCCCGCACCATATTCCCCGGCCGGGATGATGCCCTTATTTTGGGCAAATACTTTCACGTACCGGGCCCGGGTGGAGGGGATCTTAGCCCGCACGGCATTGATCCCGTTTTCCGGGAATTCCCGGGTCTGAAATACCTCTTTGTAGTTTACTCCATCTTCCGATAAATAAAATACCAGGGTAGTGGGCTCCCACATTCTTTGCCAGTGATATTTGAGGATATTGATCCCTAAGCCGGAAACCGGCTGTACTTTTCCCAGGTCAATGACCGCCTCCATGTCTTCCCCGCTGAAGCCCACCCACTCGCCGTTATTGTAGCGGGCGTTCCCGGTCAGCCCGTTCACCAGCGCAAACGGCGAAGCCGGGTTAAAGGCAGGCTTAGGCAGATGACGGAGCTTCACTTCCCGGAAAGCGGCTTTATGAAGGCGGAAATCCTGTGTCAGCACTTTTCCGTAGGGCTTGCCCTCCCGGAATAAACGGCTTTTTATCACCGCGCTTTTCTCCAGGCGGAGAGGGGCCTTATACAAAAGGCCCTTAACGCCAGGCTCACTGCCGTCCAGGGTATAATAAATCTGCGCTCCGGGCAGGGTAGACGTAAGTGTAAGCGTATTTTTCTCCCAGGCATAAGTCAGTTCTTCGTAACGGTCAAAATAATTCACCCCCCGGCTTTTCAACAGCGCTTCCTGCTGACGCAGCCGCCCCAGGAAGTGGCCGTAATCTTTTTGCTCCGCAGAGGTCCAGGCCGTTTCGGCCAGCGCCAGTATCCGCGGAAAAGCCATGTATTCCACCTGCTCGGGAGTGGCCATATACTCTGACCACACATTGCCCTGCACGCCGATCACGTAAGGGCGGAATTCCGGCTCCAGTTCACGGGGGTAGGGCTCATAACCATACACTTTATCCAGGGGCGTATACCAGGCGGCAGCCGTGGGCTCCTCCGGATCCAGCGACTGATAGTAATCAAAATACAGGTGGCTTTCCGGGGTCATGATCACCCGGTGCTTTTGGCGGGCCGATTCCACGCCGCCCACTTCTCCACGCCAGCTCATCACGGTGGCGTTCGGGCTCAGGCCGCCTTCCAGGATCTCATCCCAGCCGATGATCTCGCGGCCCCGGCTGTTCACGTATTTTTCTATCCGGCGGATAAAATAGCTCTGCAGTTCATGCTCATCTTTTAACTGATGATCACGCATACGTTTCTGGCAATGCGGGCACTGCTCCCACCGGGTTTTCGGACACTCATCGCCCCCGATATGAATGTACCGGGAGGGAAAAAGCGCCAGGACCTCATCCAGCACGTCTTCCAGGAAAAGGAAAGTACTGTCTTTTCCGGCGCAGAAAACCTCGTCAAAAACGCCCCAGAAAGTAGCCGTGTGATACTCCACCCCCCGGCACCCCAGGTGGGGGTAAGCGGCCAGCGCGGCCGAGGCATGGCCGGGCATCTCAATCTCCGGGATAATGGTAATGTGCCGTTCAGCGGCATACCGCACCAGCTCTTTTACCTCCTCCTGCGTGTAAAAGCCGCCGTAAGGCACCCCGTCAAAACGGTGGGGAGAATCTTTTTTATGCCCGATGAGGGTTTCGTTACGGTAAGCCGCCACCCGCTGCAGTTCCGGGTATTTTTTGATCTCGATACGCCAGCCCTGGTCTTCCGTTAAGTGCCAGTGAAAGGTATTCAGCTTATAATAAGCCATCAGGTCAATGTACTTCTTAAGGAAACTGAGCGGAAACATGTTCCGGCCTACATCAAGGTGCAAGCCCCGGTATTCAAACCGCGGCGAATCAGTAACCCGGCAGGCCGGGATAACCGGTGACTGACCGGCAAGCTGCAGAAGGGTCTGAATCCCGTAAAAAACGCCCGCTTCATCATTTCCGGTGATCCGGATCTGCTGTGGAGTCACAGATAATATATATGCTTCCTTTTTCCCCAGTGAATCTATTTTTAACTCAACGGCCGTCTCTGTATCCCGTGAGGTGTTTATACCCGGCAAACTTCGTAAAGCTACCTCCAGGAGCCCCGCAATAGGCCTCAGCCTTTCACTTCCATGAACCTTCACATCAGGATGCAGGGTAAATACCCCCTGGAGTATCTCAACCGATTCAGGCCGGGGGATCACCGGTAATTGGGCACTTGTCACATGGATTAATCCATAGACCAGAATGAAAAGAAGGATTATTTTTCTTCGCATGAAATCGGACATTATTATCTTAAAGATACAAGCAAAAACCAGGTATATCTAACGCTGGTGGGACAGGTGCAAGATAACCGCATTAAAAAAATCGGGTATCAGGGACCTTAACTTATGACTGACTGAACTTAAGCATTCTGATGTCTTTTGAATAACCAAACTTTTAAAAGGTCAGCTGTAAGTATATAGGCTGCCACTATCCCCAGCATTGCTCCCAAATTAAGCAATGGCAACGGCACAAAACCAATGTCTTTCGCAAATGGCAAATAAGGAAGTCCGATGGTGAGGATTAATGCTACAATACTCAAAATAAAAAGATACCTGCCCGGTTGGCTTTTAAAAAAATTCTTGTGTGTGCGGATGATGAAAACAATCAGTAGTTCGGTAAGAACCGATTCGATAAACCAGCCGGTCTGAAATTCAGCTTCTTTTACTTTCAGTATAAAATAAAGTACCGTAAAAGTAATCAGGTCAAAAAGTGAACTATGTACACCAAAAACCACCATATAATCACGGATGAGTTTAATATCCCATTTGCCGGGTTTTTCCAATTGTTCCGCATCTACATTGTCCGTTGAAACGGCAAGAAACGGAAAATCAGTGAGAAAATTGGTTAATAATATTTGCTTGGGAAGCATGGGCAGAAACGGCAGGGCCAATGAAGCAAAAGCCACGCTGCACATATTACCAAAAGTAGAACCCGTACTGATATAGAGGTATTTTAATGTATTGGCAAATGTTTTTCTTCCTTCTCTTATGCCGTGCGCAATTACCATCAGGTCTTTTTCCAACAACACAAAATCAGCGGCTTCTCTTGCTACATCTACAGCATTATCAACCGAAATGCCTACATCGGCTGCATTGATGGCCGATACATCATTGATTCCGTCACCCATATAAGCAACCGTATAAGTGCCTTTGAGTGCTAATATGATCCGTTCTTTCTGCTGAGGCTCCACTTCAGCAAAAATGTGAACATTTTTCACCAATTGTATCAATGCTTCCTGGCTTGTATTGGAAAGTTCTTTACCCGACATGATTACGGGGTTCTCAATACCAATATTCCGGGCGGTAGCTCCCGCTACATTTGCATTATCGCCCGTAATTATTTTTAAACCAACGGATAGTTTATGTAACTCATCAATTGTTTCGGTTATACCTGATTTTACCGGATCATTCATCAGAACAAAGCCTGCAAAAATCATCTCCGATTCAAGGTTTTTTGTGACCTGAGTTGTATCTATATTTTTGTAGCAAACCGCAATGGCCCGCAAACCTTTCATACCGAATTCCGTAAACTTTCTTTCTAATTCCTCTTTGTGTGCATCAATATTTTCAACTTTCTCATTACTTAATCTGATGGCTGAACAGATTTCCAGTACTTGCGTAAATGCACCTTTAGTAATCAGTAAATTTTCTTTTTTACTGCTTATGGCGATGCTCAATCTTTTCCGGTTAAAATCATAAGGCACTTCACCTATTTTTTCAACCGAATTATTGGTGTCAGGTTTGATTTGCTTTAACGCTTCATCTATGGGGTTAGAATATCCTGTTTCAAACGTGGAGTTCCAAAACGCCAGTTCTTTTACAAAGCTGCTTTCCTCTCCGGATTCATCAATGATGCCCGCTATCTTTATTATTCCTTCAGTGATGGTTCCGGTTTTATCGGTGCATAATAAATTTACTTCACCGAGGTTTTGTATAGAATTTAGTTTTTTTACAATTACTTTCCTGTCTAATAATCTTTTTGCTCCGGCACTCATAGCAATGGATGTAATGGCAGGCAAAAGTTCAGGAGCCATCCCCACTACCAAAGCCAGTGCAAACAGGGCAGAGTCAATAATGCCTTTGTGATTAAGCAGGTTTACGGCAAGAATAAACACGCCTAATAACAGCGTGATTTTCATCAGGAAAAGACCAAAATCCTTAATGCCTTTTTCAAAAGAAGTCTCCACTTTTACAGAGACATTTTTTGCGATACTTCCAAAAATGGTTTCTTCTCCCGTTTGAATGACTAACGCCTTAGCATTACCACTCACAATGTTTGTTCCTTGCCAAAGACAGTTTGTTCTTTTCGCCAGCAGGGTTTGTTCATCCAATACACCGGCTTCTTTCCTTACCGGATAAGATTCACCTGTTAAACTTGCTTCATTGGCATACAGCTCATCCGACTCCAGGATGAGACCGTCAGCAGGCAGTATATCCCCTGCTTTCAGAATAATTACATCACCTTTTACTACCTGAGTTACTACTATTTCCCGGGGCAGTCCGTCACGTAATACGGTTGCTTTTAACGAAAGCATGGATTGCAGCTTCTCAACCACTCTACCGGCATTTCGTTCCTGAAAGAAGCTGAGTAACCCACTGGATAAAACAATGAAGAGTATAATAAATACATCGGAAGTGTCACCAAGAAATGCAGATATAATAACGGCTGCAATCAACAGCAGCATCAGTGGGCTTTTAAATTGACCCACAAAAAGCAAAACGTCTTTTTTTAGTGCCGATTGATTTTTGAGATGCAGCCCGTTTTCACGAAGAATTTTGTCGGCTTCCGATTGTGATAAGCCGCTCACAGAACTATTTAAGTTCTTTAGCCAGTAATTAGCATCGAATTGCCAAAATTTATTTTCTGCAGTTTGCAAAATGTACCTTTTACAGTTGTTATTTCTATGTTACAATTCTGACCCCAGCGTAAACTACTATAAATTTAAGAAGGTTTAAACACAAGACCTCATTTTAATTAAAAAATGAGGTCTTACTGCATTAAATATCATCTGCACTCTTTCACATATGGATAGACCGGTTCCCCGTAGCGGCCAGGCAGGCCTCTTTCAGGGCTTCCAGGTAGGTAGGATGCGCGTGGGAAGAACGGGCCACATCTTCTGCCGAAGCCCTGAATTCCATGGCTATCACCGCCTCACCGATCATGTCTGCGGCCCGTGCCCCGATAATGTGCACACCCAGGATCTCATCGGTGTTCTTATCGGCCAGTACCTTCACAAAACCGTCTACGTCACCGCTGGCGGTGGCCCTTCCCAGCGCCTTGAACGGAAACTGACCGGCCTTGTACGCTACTCCTGCGGCTTTTAATTCGTCTTCTGTTTTTCCTACCGCCGCCACCTCCGGCCAGGTGTACACCACACCGGGGATCAGGTTATAGTTAATATGCGGCTTCTGTCCGGCCAGGGTCTCGGCTACCAGCACGCCTTCTTCTTCTGCCTTGTGCGCCAGCATGGCCCCGCGCACCACGTCACCGATGGCATAAATGCCCGGTACATTGGTCTGGAGCGTGTGATCATCTACCACCACCCGGCCTTTCTCTGACTGTACGCCGGCGGCTTCCAGGTTCAGGTTATCGGTATAAGGCCTCCGGCCGATAGACACCAGGCAGTAGTCGCCCGTGATCTCCACTTTCTCGCCGGCCTTATTTTCTGCGGTCACTTTCACTTCTTTACCCAGGTTCTCAATCAGGCTTACCTTGGTATTGAAATGAAAATCGGCACCCAGTTTTTTTACTGTTTTCTGAAGCTCCTTGCCCAGCGCTTTATCCATGGTAGGGATCATGCCCTCTGCAAATTCCACAAAGGTCACTTTAGAGCCCAGGCGGGCATATACCGAACCCAGCTCCGCACCGATCACCCCGGCACCGATCACGATCAGGTGCTTAGGCAGCTCCTTCAGCGATAAGGCTTCCGTAGAGGTGATGATCCGGGTTTTATCGTAATTCATAAACGGCAGGATGGTAGGCTTGGATCCCGTGGCAATAATGATGTTTTTGCCCGTGATCTGCTCTTCCGAGCCGTCAGCTTTCGCCACTTTCACCGTATTTTTATCCACGAATGACCCAAAACCGTTCTTCACGTCGATCTTGTTCTTCTTCATCAGGAAGCTGATGCCATCATTCATTTTCTTCACCACACCGCCTTTCCGCTCGATCATCCTGGCCAGGTCAGCTTTCACTTTCCCGGTGATGATGCCGTGCTCATCAAAGTGGTGTACGGCATTGTAATAGTGTTCTGACGAATCCAGCAGCGCTTTAGACGGGATACAGCCCACATTCAGGCAGGTTCCGCCCATCACCGGGTATTTTTCGATAATGGCGGTCTTAAAGCCCAGCTGGGCACACCGGATAGCGGCTACGTACCCTCCGGGTCCGGATCCTATAACGATTACGTCGTATTGCATAATTTTTTGAATTAAACCCCGAGATTATTACACCTGCAGAAGCATCCGCATCGGATCCTCCAATAACTGTTTTACGCGTACCAGGAAACCTACGGAATCCTTGCCGTCAATGGTACGGTGGTCATACGAAAGCGCCACGTACATGATGGGGCGTATCTCCACCTGCCCGTTAATGGCCACCGGTCTTTCCACGATATTGTGCATACCCAGGATGGCCGATTGCGGCGCATTGATGATAGGCGTAGACAGCATGGAACCAAAGATACCGCCATTGGTGATGGTAAAGGTTCCACCGGTCATTTCCTCGATGGTCAGTTTGTTATCGCGGGCTTTTACAGCCAGCCGCACCACTTCGGATTCGATATCACTGAACGACATTTTCTCGGCATTCCGGATCACCGGAACTACCAGCCCTCTCGGCGCAGACACCGCGATAGAAATATCGGTAAAGTCATTATAAACGATCTCTTCACCGTCAATGAACGCATTCACTACCGGGAAATCCTGGAGAGCGATGGAACAGGCTTTGGTAAAGAACGACATAAACCCGAGGCCTACGCCGTGTACTTCCTTAAATTTATCTTTATACTGTTTACGCAGATCCATGATGGGCTTCATGTCTACCTCGTTAAACGTGGTAAGCATGGCGGTTTCGCTTTTCACAGCTACCAGCCTGCGGGCAATGGTCTTGCGGAGCGAGCTCATTTTCTCTCTCCGGGAAGTACGGGCACCGCTGGCAGCGGGTGCGGCCGGAGCGGCTTCTGCTTTCGGCGCTTCAGCTGCCTTAGCCGGTGTGGCACTGGCGTTTTGGGCGTCTTCTTTCGTGATCCGGCCTCCTACGCCGGTACCCTGAACGGAAGCCGGTGAGATTCCTTTTTCGGCCAGCGTTTTAGCGGCAGCCGGTGAAGGATGGCCCGCCGCGTAGCTGTCGGAAGTTTCCGAAGCGACAGCCACCGGAGCGGCAGGCGCTGCTTCCAGCGGAACAGACGACTGTGCCGGAGCACCTGCTCCTACGGTGAGCTTAGCCAGCACACCGCCGATAGGCACCACATCACCCTCATTGGCCACCACGGTCAGCGTTCCGGCCTGGGGGGAAGGCAGCTCAAAAGTAGCCTTATCCGATTCCAGTTCACAGATAATCTCGTCCAGTCCCACGGTATCGCCGGTTTTCTTTATCCAGCTGGAAACGGTTACTTCGGAGATGGATTCGCCTACGGCAGGAACCGTGATCTCTATGGTTTTGGCTTCTGCAGGCGCAGCTGCGGTTTCAGCAGCAGGAGCTGCTACCGGTGCCGCCTCAGCAGCTTTCGGAGCTGAATTGGCTGCAGGTGCTTCCGCCGATGTGTCGGCCATGGCTTTGCCACCTGCTTCCTCGATCCTGCAGATCACCTGTCCTATGCTTAATGTATCGCCCTCTTTTCCTACTATCCGTAAGATCCCGTCTGCTTCAGCCGGAAGCTCAAACGTAGCCTTGTCGGATTCGAGCTCACAGATCACCTCGTCCATTTTGACCAGGTCACCGTCTTTCTTAACCCAAGATGCTATAGTCACCTCTGTAACGGACTCGCCTACCGAGGGTACTTTCATTTCAATAGCCATATAATTATCCTATTTGTTCAGTTCAAATGCTTTATCAACGATCTTATTCTGGAACTCGTTATGGTTTTTGGTATAACCGGTAGCCGGTGACGCGCTGATCTTGCGGGAAATCACCTCGCTGATACCGTCTGCAAATTCCCGTTTCAGGTAAGACCAGTAACCCATGTTCAGGGGTTCTTCCTGCACCCATACGCGTTCTGCGCCCGGGTATTTATCCAGTTCAGCCATCAGCTGTACTTTCGGGAAAGGATACAGCTGCTCCATCCGCACGATGGCGATGTCTTCCCGTGCCGTTTCGGTCTTGCGCTTCAGCAGGTCATAGTAAACCTTACCGGTACACATCAGCACCCTTTTTACTTTCTTCGGCGTTACTGACGGATCCCCGATCACCTCCCGGAAGGAAGTTCCGGTCTCAAATTCGCTGATCTCCGACAGCGCCTGCGGGTGACGCAGCATGGACTTCGGCGACATGTGAATACACGGCTTACGGAAAGGAAGCGCCAGCTGTCTTCTCAGCATATGGAAGAAGTTAGCAGGGGATGTACAGTTACATACATAAATATTGTACTCACCGGCCAGTTGCAGGAATCTCTCCGGCCGGGCATTGGAATGCTCCGGTCCCTGGCCTTCGTAGCCGTGGGGCAGTAAAAGAACCAGTCCGTTCATGAGGTTCCATTTGGATTCCGCCGCCACCACAAACTGGTCGATCATGATCTGCGCACCGTTAGCAAAATCCCCGAACTGTGCTTCCCAGATCACCAGGGCGTTAGGGTTAGCCAGGGCATAGCCGTACTCAAATCCCATCACCGCGTACTCGGAAAGTAGGGAGTTATAGATCTCGAATTTCCCCTGTACGGGTTTGATGTGCGAAAGGTTATTGTACCATTTATAGGTTTTCACATCGTGGAGAATGGCATGACGGTGCGAGAAGGTACCCCGCTGTACGTCCTGCCCGGACATCCGGACCCATTTATCTTCCGACAGGATAGAACCGTAGGCCAGGAGTTCCGCAGCCGCCCAGTTAAACGGTTTCTTGCCGCTGAATATCTCTTTCCTCTCTTCCAGCACCTTTTCGATCTGCTTAATGGGAGTGAATCCTTCCGGAACCGAAGAAAGGGCATTGCCCACCCGTTCTATCTCCTCTTTGCTGATACCGGTTTTCGGGGAGCTGTCAAAATCACCCACGGTAGACCGGCGCAGCTCTGCCCAGTCTCTTTCCAGTTTAGGCAGCTCATAAGGAAGCTGGTTTTGCTTCACTTTAGACAGCAGGTCCTGGAGGTTATTGTCAAACTGCTCCTTCAGCTTTTTGGCGTCATCATCAGTGATGGTGCCGTCTGATTTCAGTTTTTCAATATAGATCTCCCGCGGAGAAGCATGCTTGGAAATGATCTCATACATACCGGGCTGGGTAAACCGGGGCTCATCGGCCTCGTTATGCCCGTATTTCCGGTAACAGATCATATCAATGTAAATGTCTTTATTAAATTCCTGGCGGAACTCCACGGCCAGCTCCATGGCATACACCACGGCCTCCGGATCATCGCCATTCACGTGCAGGATAGGCGTATCCAGCATTTTGGCCACATCTGAGCTGTAAATGCTGGAGCGGGCGTCATAGTTATCGGTGGTAAAACCGATCTGGTTATTGATCACAAAGTGAATGGCGCCGCCCACGTAGTAACCGGGCAGGTTAGACATCTGGTTCACTTCGTAAACAACGCCCTGGCCCGCCAGCGAGGCATCACCATGGATGATGATAGGCAGGATTTTATCGTAAATATCGTCGAAATCGTTATACTTGGTACCGGCGCTTTCAAAGTGGGCATCGGCGCGGGCGCGGGCATAGCCCAGCACCACCGGGTCTACGGTTTCCAGGTGCGAGGGGTTCGCCATCAGCTTCAGGGAAACCCGGTGACCGTCTTCGGTCTCTATCTGGGACGAGTACCCCATGTGGTATTTCACGTCACCGTCACTGAACTCCAGGGTGGGCACATTTTCCTCAAACTCGTTAAAAACCTGCTCGTAAGGCTTCTGCATGATATTCGTCAGCACGTTCAGCCGGCCACGATGAGCCATACCGATCACCACTTCTTCCACGCCCAGTTTAGCACCGTACTGGATTACTGCATCCAGTGCGGGGATGGTGGATTCTCCCCCTTCCAGGGAGAACCTCTTTTTACCCAGGAATTTGGTATGCAGGAAGTTCTCAAAAGCCACGGCCTTATTCAGCTGGGCCAGGATGCGGCCCTTCTGGGTTTTGGAGGTCTTGTGATTCAGGTAGTCTGACTCCACTTTTTTCCGGAGCCAGTTCTTGATCTTCGAATCCCGGATGTACAGGTATTCATAGCCTATTTTTCCGCCATAAACATTCTTCAGGAAAGTTTCTGTTTCCCGGAGTGTGGCCGGCCGGCCGAATACCTCCACCCCTGCTTCGAAAACGGTGTCGTAATCCGCTTCACTCAGCCCGAAAAACTTCAGGTCCAGGTTAGCATTGTATTTCCGCACCGGGTAGATGGGATCAATCTGTGAGAGCAGGTGCCCCCGGGAGCGGTAGCCCCGGATCAGGTGGACCACTTCCCGTTCCTTTTTCAATGTATCTTCTGAAAGGGAAGAAGGGGCTGCCTTGCCGTTACCGCCTCCCCAGGAATTGGAAAATTCGTAACCTTTAAAAAAGAACTCCCAGCTTTTGTCTACCGATGCAGGATCTTGTAAATATTGTTTGTATAATGCTTCAATAGCGGAGACGTCGCCATTGGCAATGAATGAAAACTGGTCCATTATTTTTAGTTTTCTCTTAACACTTATTTTGTTATAAAACTGCTTATTATTTAAGGAATCATGCCCTGTGAAGGGATTACTTTGCGAACTACGCGCTTTTATTTTTAAAACACAATTTTTTCCGGGGCTTTACCCGAAAACTCCGGATTTTTTTAGCTTTTTTTTGCCATTTTCAGCAGGGTATTGAAAAAAAGGGATTATTTTAATTAGATATTTAGTATATTATCTAAATCAATCAAAACTTATCGTAGTACCAGCTGTCGCCTTTCCGGTCTGCACGGTTATATTTCAGGTAGAACTGGAAGATGCCGTTCATCCGGAAATTCGGGTTACTGGTGCCGGGTGCGGTAGAGTACTGAAGGGTGTTTGTGTTATAGGCCAGCCCCAGGCTGAGGTCTTCGGTAAATTTGTATTCGGCCGAGGGGATGAATGACTTTTGTTTGGTATAGTAATCAAATATTTTATTGATGCGGTAGGATCCGGCCAGGGCCAGGCGCTTATTAAACCACAGTTTAAGGTTAAAATCAAAATTATTCCGGCCGTCCATTCCGGCCCAGAGCACATTGGCATTGTAAGTCACAAAGTTCTCGTCCCCCTCAGACGTATAGCCGGCATTCAGGTAGAACGGTTCTTTCACGGAAAAGTCGTTCTTAGACACATAGAGTGAGGGCTTGGACACCCCCAGGAATGCCCCGTAGTACGACATAAATATCCCTAAACCTGCGTTAAAGGACGTTCGGGGGCTGGAAGAAACCAGGGCGTAGGTGGGCAAAATGGCCAGGCCGGCATTTATACCGCCCTTCAGTCGGAAATCACCCAGTTCCGCCCCTTTCGAAAGACTCAGGCTAAAATTATTCCCGCTGCTGTTTCCGTAGTTATCGCTGGAACTCTGGAAGGCCAGGCCCGTCTTATTATACAGCTGTCCATCCAGCACCAGCACGTGGCTCAGCTGGTTAAACCGCAGGTTACCGTTAAACTGGTTCCCTACAATTCCCTTAATGGTAAAAGGGCCGTTTTCTCCGGCCAGGGCCGGGTTTAAGGCCAGGTAATTAAAGTGATACTGGTTTTGCAGGCCGATCTGCGCCCTGGAAGCCAGGCTGATCATCAGAAGAAAGCTCAGGAGGTATTTTTTCATACGTATAGAATAATCCGGGTAAGATATAAAAAAGGCCGTTTAACACGAATTAAACGGCCTGATTTTTATTAAAGTATGAGATATTAATGCAGCTGCATTACTTTTATTTCCGTACGGCGGTTCAGCTGATGCTCTTTTTCCGAACATTTCACACCGTCAGCACAGCCGTTCACCAGCTGGCTCTCGCCGAAGCCTTTGTAATCCAGGATCCGTGAGCGACTGATACCGCGCTTGAACAGGTATTCTGCCGTACTTTTTGCCCGGTTATCCGACAGCTTCTGGTTAAATTCTTTGGAGCTGCGGCTGTCGGTATGCGAACGGAGCTCCACTTTCATATTCGGATACTCGCGCATGATGTCTACCAGCTTATCCAGGCCGGCCCGGGCATCCCTGCGGATGTAGTATTTACCATAGTCAAAGTAGATGTTCTCAATCTCCACCACGTCACCTTTTTTGAACATATAGATCTCCGGTACGATATTAGCGGCGTTATTACAATTAAATTTCTCCAGCAGGGAGGCTTTGGAACCGTATTCGTCTTTTTTGCCCTGCAGGGTGTAATCACAGCCTTCCACAGCGGTAAATTCAAAGTTACCGTCTTTATCGGAGTAAGTGGTGATGGTGGTACCGTCACACTCGTTTTTCAGGGTAACCAGCACGCCATCCATAGCGGCTTTGGTAGACAGCATCTTCACCTTGCCCCGGATTACACAGGTTTTGGCATCCGGCCGCAGGCTGGAAGGGATCCGGTCTTTGGCAATCAGGCTGCTACTGTCCAGTCCGGGTCTTTGCAGCGGTATTTCCAGGCGGGGTGTTTCCATATCACACTCTTCCGTCATGTAAGGCACGGTGTTCGGGTTATACCCGTCTTTCGTAGCCTTGAAAGAATAGTTATGACTCACCACAATATTATCCAGTTTCACTATACCGTCAGCATCGGTTTCCACGCTCTTCTCGTTTCCTTTGTCATCGGTATAGGTGATTTTGGAATGATCCAGCGGCATTTTGGTGTCGGCATCGTATACTGCTATCAGCAGTTCACAGCCGGCCTCACATTCCCGGTCAAACTTATAGATATCGTCATCATCACCGCCTTCCTTCCGGTTAGAAGAGAAGTAGCCCGATTTCCGCTGTCCGTCAGTAATGATCCCGAAGTCGTCTTTACTGGAGTTCAGCGGCATACCCAGGTTAGTCACTTTGCCTTTGACATCCGTGCCTTCCAGGCGTACGTAGAAGATATCCAGCTCGCCCAGGCCGGGGTGGCCGTCAGAAGAGAAATAGAGGTTACCCGCTTCGTCTACAAAAGGAAACATTTCATTTCCCGGGGTATTGATTTTATCGCCGAGGTTAATGGGTGCTCCCCATCCTGAACCTTCGTACCGCGATACGTAGATATCCGTTCCGCCATAGCCACCGGGCATATCCGACACAAAGAAAAGCAGGCGCTCATCCGCTGAAAGCGAAGGGTGGCCGGTAGAATATTGATCGGAGTTAAAAGGCAGCTCGGTGATGTTTGTCCAGCCGTCTTTTTTGGCTTCTGCCGAGTACATTTTCAGCTTGATGATCCCGTCATCGCTCTTTTTCGGGCTTCCACCCTTCATATTATTCCGGGTAAAGATCACCCGTCTTCCGTCTTTGAAGAAGGCCACGGGCCCTTCATGGTATTTGGAGTTAATGGTACTGCTCATGCGGTCACTTTCTGTCAGCGCCTTATCGGAATACCCGCTTTTCCGGTTACCACCTATATTTCCGCCCCCATACACACCCAGGGTGGGCGAGTCGTTAGCGGTAGATACCGTATATTCATCGGCTCCTACCTCCGGGGTCTTCCGGGTTTTGGTATTTCTGGCAGAAGAAGCGCCGCCCAGCCCGGCTTCTCCGGAAGAGATTTTAGACATCTCATCCAGGTGATACAGGTCCAGGAAAGGGCTGTTATTCCATTCAAACACGCGGCGAACGCCACCCGGGTTTTTCCGGTTCGACACAAACACCAGCCCGTTCTGGTATTTCACCGGGCTGAAGTCGGCAGCGGAAGTATTGATAGAAAGATAGTCTACCTTATAGCAGTCCACATTTCTGGCCAGTACGCTGATGTCTTCGTATAGTTTGGAGAAGCCTTTGGCCCGTTCATCATTTTCCACCAGCAGCAGGTAACTATCAAACTGTTCCTGAGACTCCTTGTATTTGGAATTACTGGCCAGTGCCCGGGCGTAGGAAAGTGTGAGGGCGGGACGGTCAGCACCGAGATCCACACCGGAATTCAGCAGGGATTGCAGTACGCGCTCGGCATTTACGGCATCCTTTACTTTCAGGTAGCTTTCTGCCAGGTTTTTCATCACCATAACTCTCTCTATGTCGGAGATGTTTTTCTTTTTAAGAACCTCCTCATAGGCTGTTATGGCCTTCATATAGCTCATGCTCTCGTAGTAGTGGTTAGCCGTTTTGATCAAAACACTCTGAGCGGCCGCCACCTGAGCACAGAACAGGAAAAGCAATATCAGGGTTAAATTTTTCACGTTCGTCATTTCTTTTGAGGGTGGGTATTTAGAAATAGCGCGGAGTAACGATCTTATCTTTTCCGAATCCGAATTCGTACCTCAGGAATCCTTCATAAGTAGGGGTTCCGGCTATTTTTTTATAAAAGGTTTGTCCTTCACTGTTTTCGTTGAATTTGCCTAAGCTGGTATCGTAGGCAAAACCGATCCGGAGCTGCGGGGTGAGCTGGAGTTCCAGCATTCCCACCAGGGCATCCATCTGATCGGTTCCCGAGAAGACCATCTGCGATTTACGGGCCGAGAAGCCAATAGCGATCTTGTCGCGGTACCAGAGGTTCAGGTTACCGTCCAGCCCTACCGGAGCGCCTTTCGTTACCCGGATCACGGTAGAAGGCTTCAGCTTGAAATTACCTTTACCCACCACAAAACCCATCATGGCAAAGTAATGCCGTTGGGTCTTGCCTTCGCTGTCCGGATTAGGCGAGATGCGCTGCTCGATCAGCTGGGGTACCGACAGTCCGAAATACGCTTTGTCATTGCTGATAAACATACCCAGACCGGCGTTAAACACAAAACGCGAAACGTCCATATTAAAGGCCGGGTCATTTTCGTCAATGTTCTTCACGTTAAAGAGGTTAGCGCTCACGTTAGTAACGGTAGGCTGCACCCCTAATGACATGGTGGTTCTTTCGGTCAGCTTGAATTTATAAGCGTAAGCCAGGTTAACTCCCGTGGTATTCCAGCGGCCGATATTGTCGTTATAGGCCGTAAGACCTATCCCCATTTTCTCGTTTTGAAACGGCATGTCCAGGGTCAGGGAGTGCGTTTTGGGGGCACCGTTCACGCCTATCCACTGGTAGCGACCCAGGGCGGTAATGCTCAGCACGTCGCGGCTACCCGCATAGGCCGGGTTAATGGCCATGGTATTGAACATATACTGGGAATAGAATACTTCCTGCTGGGCCGAGGCCGACCAGGAAATTCCGCAGGCTGCCAGCAGCATTATCCAAAATTGAGTAAAATTCCGATGTTTCATATTTTTCAATAATATATACTCACCTCTTAAAATAGTGTCCCAAATCCGGGTTTTCAGGCCAGGGAACGCTCCCCGGAGTCCTCTGGATTCATATACCAATAACCAAGCCAAAAATTTCAAACCGCGGCTTATTCCCTAAAATAAATTATCGCGGTGATTCTGCAGGCCTGGAGGACCTATAGGTAAAGTATAGCTAAAACTATGCCAATACGGAGAAGGCAGAAAGGGATTTAGCAGCCCGCAAGCGAAGGGTCTGCTAAGAACAGAAAGGGGAAAGGGGTTTTTGTTCCTGAGCTATACGGCTCCCGTCTTTCATCCATTGCCTAAAAATCCCGGCCCACGGAAAGGTGAAATTTAGGAGAGGTGACCGAACCGTCTTCAAAGCCATAGGCGTAGTCAGCCCGGATAAATATCCCCAGGATGGACGTACGGAGACCGGCCCCAAAGCCCGACAGGAACGGGTTTTTAAAGTTAGTCACTTCAATCAGGAAGGGGCTGTTCTGCCCGGTTATGATGGTATTTAAGCTGTTCTGACGGTTAAAAGGACCTTTAGAGCCCATCCAGGCCGTACCGATGTCATAGAAGCCCACGATCTGCATGTTCCGCAGGAAACTGCTGGACAGGGCCATCTGGGGCAGGATCTCCACCAGGTACGACCTCAGCTCTACGTTACCCAGGAGGTGGTTATTGCCGTAAAGGCGGCCGAAATCAAAGCCCCGAAGCGTACCCGGGAAATTATACAGCAGGATATTTTTATTATCCGGGTCTCCCCCGTTAACGATCTCATCCGTCTGGTAGGTGGAGCGGTTAACACTATTTTCCACCCCGCCGATAAAGGAATATTTAGGCGCATTTCCCCGCGATGTACCGTAGCTCAGGCGGCCGGCCAGCTGAAGTCCGCGGAAGATCCGCTGGTAATGACGCACATCAAAGTACGTATTTTTAAAGCTTCTCAGCGTATTGGAAGTATGGAAATACCGGTCAAAAGACACCTTGGCCTTGGTACCCGTTTCTACCCCCAGGGCACTTACCCGGGTGTTATCAAAGACCAGGCTGAGGTTAGGTGCAAAGTAAAAATCGGAAGAAATGCTTTTAGTCGAGGTCAGGTCATAATTCATATCCTGGTTTTTCACCACGGCAGGAGTGATCTCCAGCTTCAGGCGCGTAGAGAAAGGATAGATGATGGTGGCTGAAATCCGCTGCTGCACCAGCCTGCGCATGAGGTATTCGGGCTGATCACGGGAAACCACATGGTTCAGCGGGCGGAAAAGAAAGGCATCGCGGCTGTCTATGGTCTCCAGGTTCACTGACCGCTTCTCGTACTTGAACACATAATCGATCTTCCGGGAATAATGGCCATAGGTCAGCCCGTAATCAAAGTTTTTAAACAGCGGTGTGGAAGGCCGGATGAACGAGTTAAAAGAGAAGACATTGTTCTGCAGCAGGTCATGGAAGGAAATGGCATACCCCAGGCCAAACTGCCTTACCGGGTCTACCAGCACATCGATCTTCCGGTCATTACTGACCAGAAAGTTTTTAAACAGCTTTATGGATGACAGGCGGGGATCCCCCGTTCCGCCCGGGCTTACCCCCTTATTCTCACGGCTGTTAGCGGTAGCGGCGGTAGTGGAAGTACTTTTCCGATAACGGCGCACGTTAGCCTCATCAAACTGGTAATCATCGGTATCCACTTCTCCCGGAGCCAGGTTAGTGATCCGCTTGGGAAGGGGCCTCACTGCCACCGGCACTGTTTCCCGAGGGGCCTCATGCAGGGGCACGCCGGCCAGGTAAAAATCGGTCCAGTCTTTCATAAATTTGGAGAAAGAGATGCCCAGCGTGCTGGTGATGCTGGACTGCTCATTATGAATGATCCGGGTGAGGTTCAGGATATTGGAGATATTGTCTTTCCCGTATTTCAGGGCAATATAATTCCAGATGGACTGGCCCACCAGCCGGGCCTCATCCCCTTTCAGGTTTTTGAGCCGCTGTGACTGTACCGCGGAAATGGCGGTTTTAAAGGTATCAAAGCGCGACGAGTTATCTTCCTCGGCCACATAGGCGGCTATGCCGGCAGTGAACCATTCGGGCAGGTTAAGCAGGATCTGGCTTTCCAGGGATTCCCGCACATTGCCGCCATACAGCATATCATACACATAAATGGCGGAGACATTACTTACCAGTTGCTTATGAAAAAGCGAATCATTTTTATCATAGGCGGTCAGTATGCGGCTGTGCCGGCCGTCCAGCAGGGTTCCGTTTTCCACGTGGGCGCGATCCCCGATAAGATTAGTGGAGTTCAGATCAGCCGGGGAATTAAAGACAAAGATGGTCACCGGTTCATAGGGAATATAGCCCAGGATGCCGGTAATGCGGGGGTAGGATTTTTCCAGGAAGGCGGCAGCGTTCCGGGTGATCTGTTCCCCGCCCCGGTAGAAGTTATAGGCAAAATTAGCCGAACTGAAGGTTCTCCACTGAAATTCTTTGTTCTGGATCTTGCTTTTCCCAAACTCCTCTTTTGAAACCCCGTAATACCTTTGGGCCAGAACGGGTTCAGCCACCAGAAAACAAACGAATATGAGGGATAGTAATCTTATCATCCATGAAAAATCAACCTACGAATATAACGCATAAAATCTTTCGATGTTTGCTTCCGGGTGAATTAGTTCACCGTGCCTTATATTTCTCACCAGTTGGCCCGCGAAGTAAGGTGCCAGCGACACGCCTTTTGCTCCCAGGCCGTTAAAAATCCATAGCCTCTCCTGCTGCGGATGTCGCCCCACAAACGGCCTGCGGTCTTTGGTAGCGGGCCGTACGCCGGCCTGCTGGCCGGTAACGCTAAAGGGCTTTTTCAGCATCTTCCCGGCCGCCTGCAGGAGCTCTTCCCTTCCCCTGGCGCTCGGCTCAAAATCCAGCTCATGCCAGGAGTAAGTGGCGCCCAGGCGCACCCGGTCGCCGCCCAGCGGGATAATCCATTTGCCCTGGTTCACGATGGTATCCGCGGGATAGTCTTCAATTACCCCCAGCAGGGTCTCGCCTTTCACGGGATTAAAAGGCAGCCAGCTGAAATAAGGGTTATGGCGGGCGTAAAAACCTTCACAGAAAATAATACGGGCGGCCTCCCATTCGCCGTAGTTTACGCTTTCTTCCTGAACGGAAAGTCCGGCAAAGTCAAACACGGCATCCACCCATTCCGCCTCCTGCTGCAGGTAGCGCGCGGCGGCATCCAGGAAGGCCGGCATATCCAGCCAGCCGGCTGCAGGCGCGTACATACCCTCCGTTTCCCCCGTAAAACAGGTACTGAAGGCCGCATCAGCCTGCCGGATCCGGAGGTAATCTTCCAGCCCGTGCTTAGCTATCTGGGCCAGGGAGCTCCTGCGGTGCTCCGCCCCGGTAAAAGGCCTGAACAGCCCTGTGGGATGATAAAAAGAAGCAGAAAGCAGGGTTTCCAGGCCGGTGTAATAGGCGGCCAGGCCACTGAAAAGCTCGTTGGCCAGCCAGGTTTTAGCCAGGTATTTCCCGGTAACCGGGTTAATCAGCCCGCCGGCCACCCGGCTGGAAGTGGACCGGGAAGAATCCGCGATCATGGTTACGGTACTTCCGGCCCGAAGCAGCTCCAGGGCCAGCACGGATCCGGCCAGGCCGGATCCTACGATGAGGCAATCCGTCTTTTTCATTTTAGCTGTCAGCCATCCGCTTTTTGATCATGATCAGGTGACGCTGATAGCTGAAGGCTGATAACGGAATCGGCCAGCAGCACCACCCTTTCCACCTGCTCATCCAGGGTCATGTAAGTGGTATCCAGCTCGTAAGCATCCGGCGCCTGGCGCAGCGGGCTCTCCGCCCGGGTGGTGTCAATAATATCCCGTTTCCTGATGTTTTCCAGGATATCGTCAAAGTCGATCAGCTCCCCCTTCTCCATCAGCTCTTCCTGACGGCGCCGGGCCCTTACCAGCGGATCGGCATTCATAAAGATCTTCAGTTCAGCATCGGGGAAAACCACGGTGCCTATATCGCGGCCATCCAGCACAAAGCCCTTTCTACGGCCCATGCGCTGCTGCTGTTTGACCATAGCCCTCCTGACCTCGCCGATGGCCGCCACCTCGCTGACCTGGTCAGCCACGTAGAGCTTCCGGATCTCCGCCTCCACATTCAGCCCGTTCAGGAAGGTGTCACTTTTGCCTTCTTTATTGGGCCTGAATTCTATTTCGATCTTCTCCAGGGCGCCGGCCACTTCTCGGGGATTACTCAGGCTGATATGGTTTTGCAGGAAATAGAGGGTAACCGCCCGGTACATGGCGCCCGTGTCAATATACTGGTAGCCCAGCTTTTCCGCTACCTGCTTCGCCGTACTGCTTTTTCCGCAGGAGGAGTAGCCGTCAATGGATATAATGATCTTAGACATAGTATAAGCGCTTAAAATTCCCAACGGTAATTCAGCATAGGCACCAGCCCCAGCTGCTTCTTCTGCATCACTTTCATCTGGTAGCTATCAAAGTAATTGTAAGCCACATTGGCCCGGTTAGTCAGGTTCTGGATATCCAGGGAAATGGTCTGCGATCCGCGCTTTTTGGGGGTCTTGATGTAAGCCCGGAGGTCTACCCGGAAATAATCGTCGTACTTGACGTAAAGCGGTGACTCCATGTTATAATACACATACAGCGCGTCCTGGTATTCTTCCGTGATAATCTGGTAGTCGCGGAAGCCTCCCACCCAGTTTAAGCGGGCGTTCAGTCCCCACAGCTTCCCGTTTTTCATTTCCCATTCCTTGCCGGCGGTGGCGTTATAAATGTAATTCCCCGCGTAACGGGTATCATAGAACTTATTGTCGAAGGCCTTGAACTGCGACTTGTAGAAAGTGGCGTTAAGCAGGGCAAAGAAGCCGTTAGTGAGGTAGTGTTTATAGTTCAGCTCCACCCCGTAGTTCCGGCCCTGATTTTTCTGGTTCAGCACGTAATAGCCGTTGGTAAAATCCCCGATCTCATACCCGTTCAGGACAGAAACGTAGAGCGAGTCAAAACGGGTGAGGTTAAACATATTCTGGTAAAACAGTTCTGCCGAGAACGACTGGCGGGTATCCGGGTCAAACTGATAGCCCAGCGTGAAATGATGCGACCGCGCCGGCCTATAGGGCAGGTAGAAGGCCACCCGGTTAGATACCACCTGGCTGTGCAGTCCGTAAGCGGCTTTCACCTTGTGCCCGGCAGTCAGTGAATAATCCGCTGAAAGGCGCGGCTCCAGGTACTGCGAACCGCTGAAGGAGTAGTAAGGTGACACAAACCCGACGTTGTAGTTAAACCGGCCCCGCCGGCTGTTCGTGATCCTCAGGTAGGGTTGTACCAAAAGATTACTCATGCTGTAAAAGATCTGGTCGGAATCAATGTAGTTAAACTTATTAAACTGGTGACTGACCTGAACACCGGCATTCACGGCCCACAGGGCGTTCAGGTCACCGGAAACCGCCGTAGATAAGCTGAGGTAGTTTTTAGCGGAATAGTCATAATCCACGTTCTCATCCCCCGAATAGGCATTCCGCAGGTTTTCCAGTGCTGAGTTCACCAGCACGGTCCGCAGGTTCCATTTCTTAAAGAGCTTCACGGAGTGTTTGGCACCCAGCAGCCCCATCCGGCCGTAAAAGTCTATATTATTCAGGTCTTTTGACGACTCCCAGGTGGTGCTGTCGGCATCCGGGGCAAAGATATTAGACGATATCCCGCCCATACCGAAGAAAGTGAAGGTGCCCGCTTTCCGGGTGGGGAAGTTCAGGTTAAAAGCCACATCCTGGAAGGCAATAGCCTCTCCGCCGAAGTTCACCCCGGCCAGCGCCAGCAGGCCGGTGAAAGAATACCGGTAGTTAACCAGGTAGCTGCTGCCTTTTTTCTTATTAATGGGCCCTTCGGAAGAAAGATCCACCCCGATCAGCCCGGCCTGGATCACGTGCTGGTATTCTTCGCTGTTACCAGTTCGCAGGTTCATGTCAAAAACCCCTGCCAGGGCATTGGAATAACCGGCCGGGAAGGCGCCGCTCAGGAAGTTCATATTACCCAGCATCTGTGCGGAAAGGATGTTAGTTCCTCCTCCTACTGCGGCCGGTTTATCGGAAAACATGCCGGCATTACTCAGGTGGTTCGGGTTTACGATCTCCACGCCTTCCATACGCCACTGGACAAATTCCGGGGAATTTCCCCGTACAGACACGTTATTGGCCTGGTCATTGGTATTGGCTACGCCTGCAAACGACATGGCCAGTCGCGCGGGGTCAAAAAACGTGGCTGGAAACCGGAATATCTGTTCTGCGGTAATGCTTTCCACGTTCATAAGCGCCGAAGTAGACGGCGCCGAAGAGGTTACTTTCACTTCTTCCAGTTCTTTACCGCTGGCCTGAAGTTCCAGGTCCAGCACCAGCTGCCGGGCGTTTTCCAGCAGCAGTTCCCGGTAAATGTATTTCCCGTATTCCACTGAGCTGATCTCTACCTCCAGCCGGCCCAGAGGTACCCCGTCAAAACGTACATTCCCGCCGGCATCGGTGGAAGCCGCCAGTGCATATTTAGGAATGGATACGTTAGCCCCTTCAATAGGGAGGTGGCTTTGCCGGTCAGACAAATGAATTTTTACGGTTTGGGTATTTTGCGCAAAAATATTAAGTGAAACCAACAGGCCTGCAAGCGTCAATAACTTCATGAGGAGATTTTGTAATTACCCGGCAAATATAGGCTGTCCGTTTTTTAAAAACGCATCATTTTTCAGAAATAAGCGGGGGCTTTCCCCTATCTTTGAGGTTATGGCACTATTTACCATTTACTCATCTTCTGCGGGATCCGGGAAGACCTTCACGCTCACCCGCGAATACCTGCGGCTGGCTTTAAGCGCGGAGAAACCGGATTATTACCGGACCATCCTGGCCATGACCTTCACGAACGATGCCGCCGAGGAGATGAAAAAAAGGATTATCAGTGCATTAAAAGAGCTCAGCTCCGGGAAGGCCGGCGGGTCTGTATTGCTGCAGCTGCTTTCCGAAGACCTCCCGCACCTTTCTCCTGAAACGCTCCGGCAGCGGGCAGGGGCCGTGCTTCACCATGTTCTGCAGAATTACAATGATTTTGCGATCAAGACAATAGATAGTTTTGTGAACCAGGTCATCAGTTCTTTTACTTTTGACCTGAACCTCCCCTATAATTACGAGATCGTACTGGATACGGGCCGGCTGATCGAAGAGGCGGTCAGCCGGCTGATAGACCGGGTGGGTGATGACGCCGGGCTGACGGAGATGTTTAAGGAGTTTGCCCTGAGCAAACTGGATGAAAACCAGAGCTGGAACACCCTTCAGAAAGATATTGTAGAGTTTGCGAAGGTCATCTACCGCGACAATAACGCCGTTGAGATCGGGAAAAACCGGCTGCTTAGCCACCGGGATGTACTGGAAATCAAGAGTAAGATCCGGAGTTATCTGAAAGAAACGGAGCTGGCCGCGGGAAAACTAGCCAAAGAGGCGTCCGGCGTCATCCGGTCAAAGGGGCTGAGCGCCACTGACTTTCACCAGGGCGCCCGGGGCATCGGGGGATTTTTTGACAAACTGGCCCCCAACCCGGCCCTGCTTTGGGAAAAGAATATGCCCGGCAGCTATGTCCTGGCCACCCTGGAAGAAGACCGGTGGTATACGGCTAAAAGCCCGGCCGCGGCCCACATCGATGAGATCTCGCCCCGGCTGCGGGAACTGGGGCTGGCTATCCTGGCCCTTCGAACTGAGAAGTACGCCATTCTCCGGGCCATCGATAAAAACCTGCTGAAAATCCCGTTCCTGGCCGTTATTACCGGGGAGATCAATACCCTTCTGACCGAAAATAACGAGGCGGTGCTGGCTGATTTTAACCGGCGTATCCTGGACATTGTGGCCAGTGAGCCCGTACCGTATATCTATGAGCGCATCGGGGAAAAGTATAACCATATCCTGGTAGATGAGTTCCAGGATACCTCTGATATCCAGTTTTTTAACCTGCTGCCCCTCTTTGAGAACGCCGTCTCCAAAAATCATGAAAACCTGATTGTAGGTGACCCCAAGCAGGCCATCTACAGCTGGCGGGGCGGAAATGTGATGCTGATGCTGGACCTGATTAAACAGCAGCAGGACTATTTCCTGACCCGGGCACCGGAGATCCAGCTTTCCCAGATCAGTACTATCAACATGGTCACCGGGCTTAAAACCCTGAGTACCAACTACCGCAGCCGCGCGGAGATCATTGCCTTTAATAACCGGCTGTTTACCTCCATCCTGGAAAACGAAGCCAGCCCGCTGGCCTCACAGGTATTCAGTGATTACCTTCAGCATACGCCGGCTGACCCTAAAACCGGGGGCTATACGGCCATTGAAGTGCTCCGGAAGGGAGAAGATGATGCCGGCGAAAAAATTACAGCGCTGGTAGCGGATATCCTGTCAGACGGGTACCGGCTGTCCGACATCTGCATCCTGTGCCGCAAGAAGGATGAAGGCGAGGAAATGGCCGGGGTTTTAAAAAGTGCCGGCTATGCCATCAGTTCTTCCGAAGCCCTGAAGTTGAACAATAACCGGGAGGTAAAGTTCCTGGTGTCTGCGCTGCGGTTTGCCTTGCACCCGGAAAGGCAGTTTGAGCGGTTTGAGTTCCTGCAATTCTTCTTCCTGGTGAAAAACATGGATTCTTCCGCCTATGACCTGGAGACCGTCTGCTCCTTCCCTCCTGCCGGTTTCCTGGCGTTTTTTGCCAATGCCGGCATTGACCTGGAAGGCATGACCGGGCTGGACCCCTACCAGCTGTCGGAGTTTTTCACGGCAAAGTTCGGGCTTCTCCACCAGGGCGGATCGGCAGAATACCTCCTGGCTTTCCTGGACCACGCACTGGATTATACCACGCGGAGGTCAAAGAGCCTGGCGGATTTCCTCCGCCACTGGGATACCCGGAAAACTGAGCTGGCCATCCCGGCCGGTGCCGCAAACGCCATCACCATTAACACCATTCATAAAGCCAAAGGCCTGGAATACCCCATAGTGATCCTGCCTTTTATCAGCTGGCGAACCACCCCCAAGCCCGACTCCCAGATCTGGCTGAGTATAGATGAGCTGGATTACCCGGAACTGGAATCGGCATCAGGCCGTATCCGTTCCGCACCCTTCAGCTACACCCAGGATTTTGAATTTTCCGCGGAGATCCTTCAACGGGAAAAAGACCTGTTTTACATTGAGAACCTCAATATGCTGTACGTGGCGCTCACCCGCGCCGTAGACCGCCAATATCTATGGATCTGGGCTAAAGAAAGCCAGAAAGGCCTGGCCATAGAGCAGATCGGGCAGCTTGCAGAGCATTTTCTGCACACAGAAGGCATCTTCCAACCGGAGCAGCGGCTTTATGAGTTCGGGCAGAAGAGCCCCCGGGGCAGCCGCGAGGAAAAAGCGCCGCCCTCCCGTTTCGAGATCCATCTGCCGGAGCCGTTCCGGGGGAGACCCGGCCTGAAAATTAAATGGACGCCCCCGGAAGAAAGGGTACAGGAAGGGAACCTGATCCACGCAGCCTTCGAGAGGATCCGCCGGGCCACTGACCTGGAACCGGTGGTCAGCGCTCTCGGGAAAGAAGGGTTGCTCCCGGAAGAACTGGCAGAAACGGTCACGCATAAGATCCGTGCCGTACTTCAGCACCCGGAGCTGGCGCCCCTGTTTGAAGAAAATGCCCTGGTAAAAAATGAGGCCGATATCCTTTCCAGCCATAGCAGCACCCGCCGCCCCGACCGCGTAGTATTCCTTAACGACCAGGTGTATATCCTGGACTACAACACCGGGAAGCGCCGCGCCGCCCATGAAAAGCAGCTCCAGGACTACGCCCGTCTTTTGATTCAAATGGGTTATTCCGCCATACACCTCTACCTGGTGTATCTCGATCCGCTGGAGGTAGTACGGGTGGTGATGCCTGGGGGCAGGTGAGTATAAAGTTTTTTTAGGGAGTTTGCCTGGTTTAAATATTCATCTTATCTTGCAGGCAGTTCACACCTGTAAAGTTATGCCTATCCGCGCCCACGATAATTTTATCAAACAGCTTCTTTCTCACAAAGAGTTGGCTGTAGACTTCCTGAAAGAGTACCTTCCCGGCTCCCTGGTGAAGATCATAGATTTCAAAACATTGACTCACCAGGATACTTCCTATATCAATGAAAACCTGAAAGCATCGTTTTCAGACCTGGTCTGGAGTGTTGAGATGCACGAAAAAAAGAAGCTCCGGATAAGTCTCTTACTGGAGCACAAGAGCTATGCTGATCCCGAAGCCGCCTTTCAGCTACTCGACTACCTGGCTTCCGGATACCGGAAACAAATCAAGGAAAAGAAAAAAGCAGAACCCATCATCCCCATTCTCTATTATCACGGCAAAGCGGGATGGACATTTAAGACGCTGGATACCTATTTCTCCGGGTATCCTGATTTAATACAACCTTACCTGCCGTCATTTGCTACTGAATTTGTCAATCTCCGGCACGTTTCAGCAGAACAAATACGGGCTTTAACCAACGGGCTTCTGACAAGTGCCATCCTCTACCAAAAATATTATTTTGATCCCGAAGGGCTGAAAGCAAATTTTCATGCGATACTTGAAAATCTTATCCCGTATTTGGGATTGAACATAACCTATTCTATTTTTGTTTACATATTACAAGGCCCTTACCTTGATTCAGAATTTATTAAGGAGTCTATTAAAAATCTATCTGGCGATATGAGCACCCGAATGATGACAGCTTACGACCAATTGATCGCTGAAGGTATGCAACGAGGCAAAGAGCAGGGAATGGCAGAAGGTCATGAGAAAGCTTTGGTGCAAACCATCTTAAATGCTCACGATAACGGCATTGACCTGGCCACTATCCGGGCCATCACCGGCGAAAGCGAAGAAAAAGTAAACTTCATTCTTCGGAAAAATCGCCGTATAAAGTAATCAGAGAGATTGACTCCAGTTCTTAGAAAATGGCCTTATCGTTTACGGTAGCCACATTGTCCCAATTATCCGTTTCCCGGAGCAAGAGTTCTATGTAAAAGGTTTTGCCTTTGCCGTCTTCGGATTCAAACCAGATGTTCCCTCCGAAGTGCTCTATACTGATCTTGGAGATACTGAGCCCGAAGCCGATCTCCTCGTCTTTCTCACTGAAGGTGGGCCGGAAAACCTTCTCCTGCATTTCTTCGGGGATACCCCTGCCGTTATCCCGGATCTCAATGGTGGCGCTGGTTTTCCCCTTGGAAATAGATATAGAGATCACCGGCTTGCGGTTTGGCGGAACCGAATCCACCCCGCTTTTAATGAGGTAAGCCACTGTCCTTTTGATGGTTTTGCTGTCGCCCCGCACCCAAAGTTCCTCTTCCGTGCTGTTAAAATGGATTTCCGGGTTACCTCTGAACAGGTCAGGTACGCTTTTCACGGTGGCCACCACGTCAAACTCCTCGTGGGCAGGCAGGGGCATTTCGGCAAATTTGGAAAACGACAGCGAGATACCGGTGATGTTTTCGATCTGGTCACTGATGGAGCCCAGTAAACGGAGTATCCGCTTTTTCACATCGGGGTGATCAGAAAGTACCAGCCGCTGCAATTGCTGCACCTGCAGCATCATGGGTGTAAGCGGATTACGGATCTCATGGGCCAGCTGCTTGGCCATGTCGCGCCAGGCCGACTGCTTTTCACTGATGGAAAGGGCCTGCTTACTCTCTTCCAGCTTCCTCAGCATCCGGTTATATTCGCCGGTGAGCAGGCCGATCTCGTCTTTGGCCTCCCAGACGATCTCTTTGTTGCGCTCGTGAAAGTTCACCGACTTGATCTTATCCGCAATCAGCTTCAGCGGCTCGGTAAGCCGCTTACTTGACACAAAAGAAAAGGTGTACAACAGGAAGAAAATGATCAGGAAAGCGATAAGCAGGGTTTGCCAGATCTGCCTGGTCCACGATTGCACCGCCGTTTGTGCATCAATATAATTAATCCCCGCTATACAGGTCAGGTTATTGGAGAGCCCCTTCACCGGTATAAAAGCCGTCTTGAAGTTGATCTTCTCCTGGAAATCATCCAGTAGAATGACAGATGCGCCCTCATCCCGGATGGTGGAGTAAGCCTTGGGATTGATATATAGCGGGTTTTCCAGGTTCTGATAAGGCAGGGAAGATGAGTAAAACAAGGTGCCGTTCAGATCATAGAGGTTAATATCTACGGAAGAGCTCCTGGCCAGGTTATCCAGGTTATTGCGGAGGTCTCTCCTGGTGAATTTCCCGGAATCATAATTCTGCCCGTAAATATTGAGCACTTCGGAAATATTCAGGGAGGTGCTCAGCATGGATTCATCCCGGATGTCGGAAAACATATTTTTTATGATCACCGCACCTATGATCATGATGATGGTCAGCGGCAGCAGGAAGGCACCGTTCAGATAGAGCTGGATCTTGCCTGACAGGTTCATCTGGTAGCGCTTAAAGTCGTTAAAAAAGCCCATAAAGATCAGCAGCCCCATCACCCCGATGAGCGAAACGAAGAAAAGGAAGGAGAAGTTAGCCAGCATATCTTTATAAAACTCCTTCTTTTCCGATACCACAATGATCTTATCGCCGTCACCCTTCCGGGCAAAGTGCGAGTATCCTTTATGCATGGCCTCTTTCTGAAAAACACCCAGTTTATTGGCCACATCGGTATTAAACAGCCGGTTATAATTGTAGTTTCCATACTGGTAGACCAGGTTTCCGCTGGAATCAAAAACCCCGTAGCTGTAATAGCGGGTAAACGGATTATGCACTACCCGCTTCATCTGCAGCAGGGTTTTCAGGTTCAGGTTGCCGCTCCGGTTAGGATAAAGGCGGAAGAGTACGGTGCCTGGTGGGGTTCCCGGGCCGCTTACTTCGTAATACAGGGTATAGTACGAAGTTTCTTCCGAACTACGGGTGAGGTAAAGGTTCGGGTATTCTGTGGGGTAGGAAGCCTTCAGCGTTTGCGCCCGGAAGTCGTTTAACTTATGGTTTTTATGCGGGGTAAGTTCCCTGCCGCTAGAGTCAAAAACCTCAAATGTCACTAAAAAATGATCCAGGAAGCTGTTATATAGGCTCTCCTTAACTCCTTCTTCCACTTCAGGAACGGTGGCTTTTCCTTCCAGAAGCTGGTTAAATAAACCCGACTTCCGGAACATGGCGCTCATCTGGTAGATCTGCCTCTCCAGGCGCTGATCTTTGCCGTTCAGGTAGCGTTCCGCAAAATTCTCTTTTTCCCGCAGGCTCCGTTGCTGATCCTTTTGAAACAAAACATAAAACAGGATAAGCGTATATGCAAAAGCCCCGATGATATAGTACACATAGGTAAAGGAGCGCAGGCGGTAAAAATACCGGGGCAGGCGTAAAAGATAAACCACCAGGAGAAAAAGGCTGCTGCTGGCAATGATCATGCCCCAATTCAGCCACCAGGTAAGGGCCATACCGGTCAGGGTACCCAAACCCCAGAAGAAGGTGCCTTTGCGGTATTCCGGCTGAAGCCGCTTATACACATTGGCCACCGAATGCGTACTTAAGAAGTAGACCCCAAGCAGGATGAAAAGATACACATACATGGTATCTTTAACATTGCTCAGGTAAAAACTTACCGAATAATGATTTTCAATCAGGCTCTCCTGGTAGGTATGATCAATCAGCCACCAAACCGCACGGCCCAGCACAAACATAAACAGCACACACAGGACAGACAGGACATTCCGCATAAAAGGCCTAAGCCCCTCGATATTAATATATAAGAGAGCCCTGTATTGGGCCAGGGAAAACTTGGTCAGAATGATCAGCGCACAAAGCGTATCAATAAACAGGTTTCCGTAGACCACATCGATCAGCTTATTCGGGAAGAATATCCACGGGATGTTAAAATAGCGCATCAGCAGCCGCAGCACCAGGAAAGAAAACCCCATGAGCACCCCGGCAGTCAGGTATTGGTGCCGGTTAGACAGCTTTATAGATTGCATATAGATGGTATTCCACACCATCAGCATGCCCAGAACAATCAGGATTATACTGATGGGAGAGGTTTTAAAGCTCATGTGCTGCAGAGTCTCCCTGATCTGTGTATAAAAGATGGGGCGGCCATCCGGTGCGCGGACTTCAAGGGCGCCCGGAAAGGGGTTCGCCGAAACCTTCTCCGGCTTCAAAAAGAAAATGGCTGAATTGAAATCCGGGAGGCGGAAGTTAGTGGTATAGTTCTTATCCCTGAGCAGATCTACCACACTCACAATGTCATAGCGGTTAGCAAGAGAAGACCTGACCAGCACGGAAGGGTCACCATCTACCTCGAAAAGCCTTTCTGCCGGCGCACCGGCTACATCTCTCTGGTACCTGGGAATATTATTATTGCATGACCAGTAGATCATTTTCCCATTGGCAAAAATAAAATAAGGGTAAGTGGTAGGGACGCTCAGTTCCTGAAAAGATACAGTTCTCCCGGCATTGATCAGCTTACTGATCCTGGCATGCTCTGTCCTGACCACGGCGATTTCTCGGTCGTAGCTCTGCTGCAAGACAGCATCATGAGTCTTTTTTCCCGGATATTCATGGCCTAATACACCACAGATTAACAGAGATATACCCATGACCAGCACGGTAAACCTGTTATTAAATTTCATAGCTTTCTTGACTAAATTTCACGTTATATTAAAAGCACTCTTAAATATACGCTGAGTTTTTCACATTCTGAGCACAAAATTACAACTAATTATTTTCAATTTACTACCGTTAATATCTGAATTTTGCCTCTACCCACAGGGCGGCCAGGCAAAGAAAGAAGGCCCAGAACCATAAGGTGGCAGGAAGCGGGCCAATGGCCGGTGAAGCTCCCGTTTCCAGGAGCGTGTTATTGGCCTTCACCCAGTTTTTCCACCGGGCTGCTGCAGCGAAGGCCGTGGAGTCTTCCACGTAGATTTCGCCCAGCGGCTTCAGGGTGTTCCAGCCGGTAGTGGTAAAGGTGTAGTCTCCGATCTTTTTAGCCGGGTTAACGGGTGAAGGCCGCAGGTAAAGCGTATCCTGGTCCGGCCATACGGCGGTTTCGGGGGTATGCAGGCTGAACTGTACCGGCACATCTTTAAACACCGGCGCCTGTACCCGGGTCCTTAAACTGTCTGAATCACAAAGCCCGGTGGTGATCTCCGTCCATATTTCACTGTAGGTCAGCGTATCACCGCTTAAACGGGCCGGGAAAGTCTCGTTCAGCAGGCTTACCGCCACCTTAGCCCCGTTTTTCTGAAAGCTTACCGGCCAGCTGCCCAGCTGCCGCTGGTTAGGCCGGGGATTCAGCTGGTAAGGCAGGGCAGTGAGCCCATTTCTGAGCGGAAGATTTTCATGGGCCGTGACTCTCCGGGCCGAGAAAGAGGTACCCGTGGCGCGGTTTATCCGGGAAAGTGCATCAGTCACCTCTCCTAAACCCAGGAAAAGCACACTCCTACCCTCGGCTAACGCTTTTTTCACCCGGCTGTCCGTGGCGCGGGCCGGGGTGGCGATCACCAGGTCAGGGGCCCGTTTTGCAGCCGTTTTATTGATACGGCTTTCGTATAAAACCGAGCTGGCCACCGGGGTGGAAATTTCCACCTGGTGCTCCTGCGCACCCAGCCACTCGGCCAGGATACGGCTTTCAAAATCAGGATTATCCAGGATCATGCTGATAACCAGAGGCCGCACGGGCTGCGCATAAAAAGCTATGTTCTGCAAAGGCTGCGCGCCTGTTTCCAGGGGGATCACGTTCCGGCCTTCGGCAAAAACCGGGAAAGAAAGGCGGAAAGCGCCGAAGCCGGCTACAAGGGAGAGGCTGTCCAATACCTTATCTCCGTACACCAGTTTTATTTTTCCCGGCCGGGACAGGTAGATCTTCCCGGATACGGTTTGCCGCTCCCCTTTTCGTAAAATACCTTCCCAGGCCACCTCCTGCAAAACCCCGGGAGCAAAATACGGGACCCACTGTACTTCCTTCCCCGCCAGGTTACTCAGCAGGCGGGGATGTACCTCCTGCCCCAGGAACACGAAACGCTGACCGCTGTATTCCCGGAATTTCCGGTTGAAGGTTTTAGCGGAAACCGAACGTTTAATTTTCCAGGCCGCCCGTACGGAATCTGTTACTGCGGAAGGAATACCGGTGTCATAAACCAGCAGTGCTTCCCGGTCCTGCTGATGCGGGAGGCCGGGTACAAGCAGGAACAGGATGGCCAGCACCATCAGCAGGGCATTCAACCCGATCTTCACGTTTCGCTGGCGTACACTGAGGGCCGGAGACCGCAGCAGTTTCCGGATAGTGAAGATGCCCACTACCACCAGGAAACCGGAGAGGATCCGGCAGAGAAGGGGTTCCATAATCAGTAAGGCCAATATCATTAATTTACAACAGGTTTTTCCAGAATGCTTTTTCCAATCTTTTATCGCTGATGCCGGTGGGAGGCTCTGCATTTTTCTGCACGGCGCTCAGGGTGAACAGCCCGTTTTTCAGAGTAAGCTGTTCGGAGGCCGACAGCCGCTGATCATTCAGCAGCTTCTGAAGCAGGGTGAGCAGTTTCCACTTATCCAGGCCGGCATTTACCACAATCCCGCTGATCTGCCGGCTCAATACCGCCACCGTCTGCTTCTGTGACGGTGAAAGCGGGGTATCTCCTGCCGCATAGCCGGCCACCTGTCCGGCCAGGGCGCTGATCTGCTCCCGGCTTAGTTCTTTTTCCGTGCTGAATGTACGGTTAAACTTTTTCAGCTCGCCTTTCATTCGCAGCTCCTTTTCCTTGATCGGCGGCGGGTCATAGCTGGTTTTGGCAATGAACGTACGGGCCTTCTGCTGCACTTCTTTCAGCAGTTCCAGGGCCTTATTTTCGTAGGGGAGCGCCTTTTCCGGCTCGTAGAGTCTTAAATGCAGCTCCGACTGCCACATATTTTCAAGGGCGGTTTTCAGGATGCTGCGGGTAGACTGCTCGTAGAATGTATTGGCTTCGGCGTTATCATGCGAGTGCACATAGGCCTCCAGAAGCGCCGCCAGCGCCTCTGTAGGATTTTCAGGTGCCGGGGTACTTTTGCCGTGATCGTGGTCATGCTCTTCCGCTGAGCGTACATTCTGCGGGGAAAACATTTTCAGGCTGTGATCGTGGTGGCCTTCCTCCTGGCTGTCGTGGCGGTGTGAAAAGCCTTCCAGCGGGTCATTGCTGTCGGCATGCCCGTGCCCGCCGATAGAAGTTTCATACTCCTCGCCCAGGTATTGCCCGTAACGGATCCGGAGCGCTTTCTGATCAAAACCGATCTCATTAGACGCCGAGTTAAATTCCTGTTTGCCCTGTTTGTTTCGTTTGGCAATCAGCTTTTCCGTATCAATAATGATCTGACGCTGGCTCCGGAAGTACTCTGGAAGGATATTGACCGCCATGGTGGCCAACTCACTCTCATTCAGCGCAGCCGTATCTTTATACACCAGGAAGTAAGTGTCTGATTTACTGAAGTTCGGTTCGGGGGCCTTGTTATCCACGGCTGCCCAATAGTAGTAAAGTTCATCGCCGGGAGCGAAGTTAAGCGCTTTCAGGTCGATGGTTTTAGACACATTTCCTGTTTTAAAGGCCTGGCTGCTGACCGGGAATTTCACTTCTCTGAACTTCACGTTCTCACCTGAGCCCCGTGCCAGGGTGGCCACCAGGTAGACCTGCTTTACCAGGAAATCGTCAGCTATTTTTGCCGCTACTGCCAGGGTTTTCGGATCCTTCAGAAAATGAAAACGGTACAAATCGCGGGAGGCAGGCTCTATGCGGGGCGGGGCATCGATCAGGGCTTCCAGGCGGTAGTAATCCGACTGGTAGATGAGTGAATCTTTCCAGTAAGCCCGTATGCCGTAAAGGCCGGAAGACCGGAGGCGATCGGCATATTCAAAAACCTCTCCTTTCCGGGTGAAGGCCAGTTCCTCGCCCCGGCTGTTATTCAGGGTAACTTTCAGGCCGTCTGCGTCTGAAAACCGCATGCGCCACTGCAATACCGTACCCGCAATGGACGAAATGTTCAGATCGCGGCTGTTTTTTTCCGGAAGGCCCGTATAGGCTGGCGGCATAATGCGCACTTCAGCCTCCCGGAAAGCCGGGATACGGGGCTTGGCAGGTGCGGTATGCACTTCTTTTTCCGAATAAGGTGGCTGTGTGAGCGTGGCTTTCTTCTTCCAGGCGGGCCAGGCAGCATACACGGCCATCCCCAGTACAAACGCCAGCAGAAATCCTCCCAGCCGCTTATCCCATACCCGGGGAGCGCCTGTATTTTCCAACTGCTGCGCCAGCCGCTCCAGTTGAAGCTGCTCCGCCACATTGGGCTGTGCGATGCCTGCCAGGTCCAGGCTGTATTCTGCATCCGAGAGGCGTTCATGCAGGATGCGGATCGCTTCCGGCCGGCGGTCAGCCCAGGGCTTCAGGAAGAAAGCGCAAACTGAAAAACCCGCCATACCGACCGCCAGGCTCAGAGGCAGCCACTGCCCGAAGGCCTGCGCCACCAGGCCCGCTGACAGCCCGGCCAGCAGGCAGCGCATCCACGCCGAAATGTGGAGCTGCCGATGTACTGACGATATGATGCGGTTAACCAGGTTCATGAATTTTTATGGATTGCGAACCACCGTTCGGCGCCCAGCGCCAGGATAAACAGTACCAGTATAACGGAATGGAACGAACTTTCTATGCTACGCGGAGGCCTTACCGCAAATTTATCCCGAAGCTGGCGATCACTGAGCACCAGCGCCGGTCTATCTTTTACCAGGGCTTCCAACAGGATCTCCGGGAGCTGACCGTTAAAAACAGCATCGGAGGTTTCTGCCGTCAGCCGCTCATTAAACCAGATCACGCGGTGAGCTGCTGTCATCCGGTTTGCGTGCAGGGCGGCAGCAGCGGAAACCACGCTCAACTCCGCTGACGAGTCCGGCTCATGGCTGAAGACCAGATCATACCGCCGGCCGGCCTGACGCTGCGAATCTACTTCAAAATGCAGCCCGTAAACATCGGTAATGGCTTTCAGCGCAGCAGAAACACTCGCTTTCTCACTTTCCAGTAAAACTTTCAGCGGCCGGGAAGCAGATCCTCCGATCTGCGAGACCCGTACTTCTGTTAGAGCAGTACCCTTTGACATACTGCTCTTATCATCTCCTTTTACACCTGGCTCATCTCTTGTATATACCTTTCCCGCTGACGGGGTGTCTCCTTCACCCTGCGCACCTTTTGCGCGAACCCGCCCCCCGGACGGGTTGTCGTTCCCGGCCATCAGCCTGTCTGCAGAAAGCGCTTCCCCACCGCCCGGTTCCCCGAAACGGGAAGAAAGCGGGTGAAGCCGGTATGGTTCCGGCAGATAGACCCTGGAGAAACGGGTAAAATCATCGGTGCCGGAAAGGTAAATTTCCGCCTGACCCTCCGTTCTTACTTTATTAATGCCCAACTGGAGGTCTGCGCCCGTATCTTCGGGCAGAATACTCAGTGCGGTAACCGGCTCTCCGTTAAACCAGAACCGCTTTTCACCTCTTTTTTCTGCCTCTTCCAGCTCAAACCTGAAATTTTCCACTACAGCCTTGTCCGGCTGTATCCAGTGTACTTTTTCCTGTTTCCCGGTCAGGCGCTTAAACAGGGGCTCACTTAACCAGAACACCAGTAAAAGCAGCAGCAGGCAGCGCAGGATCAGTAAAAGAAGGTTTTCCAGGCGTATCCCGCGCGATTTTTGCAGTACCAGACCGCTGAGCCAGCGATTAGCCGCCCACGGCAGCTCCTTCCCCCTTTTCTGATGCCAGAAATGGAGGATGACAGGAAGGCTGATAGCTAACGCTCCCCAGAGGATGCCCGGGTTCAGAAATTCCATCGGCTCAGGGTTTTTAGTCCTTCGGCAATCACCCCGGCCAGCGGCCTGTGGAGCGAGGCCCGTACCAGGTGAACGTCCGGTAGGCGCAGGTCTTCTTCCAGCCCGGCCAGGTAGCCGTTAATGGCCGCCCGGAAGGGTTTCCGGATACTCTCCGCTTCCAGCTCCACTTCTGCCCCGGTTTCCAGGTCTTTGAAACGGTAAAACCCTTCCAGGTTAAAGTCCAGCTCCTGATCACCCAGCACCTGGAAGATCAGGATCTGCCGGTGGGGTGAAGCTGCTTTTTTAATCATGTTTATCCATTCTTCCCCGGCCTGCAGGAGGTCAGATACCAGGATGAGCAGCTCTTTTTGCCGGTATTGGAATTCCGGAAAGGCCGCCGTTTCCGGCATACTCTTTCCTTCTGCCACGGCATTCTCCAGCTGATAGAGGATACGGTAAAAGGAGTTCCGCCCCTCTTTTACCTGCAGCTCCAGGCCCTCCTCTTTCAAGGTATACAAACTCAGGGGGTCACTTTGGCGGTAGCCCATGTAAGCCAGGGAAGCCAGCAGGATTTTACTGTAGGCCAGGCGGCTCACGCCCGTCTCCGCATAATTCATGGAACCGGAAAGGTCCAGGATCATCCGGATGTGCAGGTGGCTTTCGGTAGCAGATTCTTTCACCAGGTATTTCCCGGAACGGGCGTATAGTTTCCAGTCTACCCGCCGGAGGTCATCGCCGGGGAAGTAAGGGCGGTATTGTTCAAACTCGGTACCCACACCCGTACGCCGGCTATGATGAACGCCCAGCAAAAGGCGGTCACTGACCACCCGGGCGGCCAGTTGAAGGTTATTCAGCCGGATCAGTTCAGCGGCGTCCATGGGTCAGCTCCTCTATCACGCGGTCAGCGGTAATACCCTCTGCTTCCGCCTTAAAGTTCAGGGCTATCCGGTGCCGCAGCACGGGAAAAGCCAGCGCGGTGATGTCTTCCGGGATCACGGAAAAACGCCCGTTCAGTACGGCCCGGGCCTTGGAACACAAGACCAGCGCCTGGCCGGCACGGGGGCCGGCACCCCAGTCGCACCACTGCTTTACAAAAGCCGACGGGCTGCCCTCAGGCCTTGTAGACCGCACCAGGGCACTTATTTTCTCAATCAGCTCATCGCTGATATGCACCTGCCGGGTCAGCTGCTGCAGCTCCAGGATCTCTTCCCCTGACAGTACGTTTTGGACATTTTCTTTCTTTACTCCCGTAGTATTTTTCAGTACCAGTAGCTCTTCCTGCTCGGAAGGGTAACCCAGCCGGATGTACAGCAGGAAGCGGTCCAACTGGGCCTCCGGCAGCGGATAGGTACCCGCCTGTTCAATGGGGTTTTGCGTAGCAATAATAAAAAACGGTGACGGCAGGGCATGCGTAGTGCCGGAATAAGTCACTTTATACTCCTGCATGGCTTCGAGCAGAGCCGACTGCGTTTTGGGCGGCGTACGGTTAATCTCATCTGCCAGTACGATATTGGCAAAGACCGGCCCCTGGGTAAACCGGAAGAATTTCCGTCCGGCTTCTTCTTCCATCACCTCCGTACCGATAATATCGCCCGGCATGAGATCAGGAGTGAACTGGATGCGTTTAAATTTCATATCCAGGGCATCGGCCAGGGTCTTCACCATGAGGGTTTTAGCCAGCCCGGGTACGCCCTCCAGCAGGCAGTGCCCGCCCGCCAGCAGGGAAATCATGATCTCGTCTACCGCCTCTTCCTGCCCTACAATTACCTTCGCAATCTCTTTTTTCAGTGCGGGCAGCCGGGCCACCAGCCCTTTATATTCTTCCAGTGTTTTCAAACCGTTAATGCGTATTTGATGATATTGACCCCGAATTTTGTGTTATCTTCCATGAGCCAACGTTTGTTTCTAAAATCGTAATCCCACTCGCAGCCGTAATCTTTGTTGCTGTACAGCACCCCTATCCGGCCGTTTACTTCTATAGCCTTCAGGTAGTCGTGCACCAGGTCATCGCCCCAGCCATTCAGCTCAAAGCTGGTGGTAGGCGGCCCCTCAAACTCAAAAAAACAGGTATAGAGCGGGTGGTTATTGGGTATCTTATGCAGGGCACCCTGCCCGAAGGTCCGGGCCATTTCCTGCTCGAATGACTTCGCAAAAAGCCCGTCGATATCGTGGTTACAATCGTCCACAAACACAAATCCCCCGTTCAGGACATACCGCCGGAAATGATCACGCTCTTCGGACGAAAACTCCACCAGCTTATGGCCGCTCAGGTAGCAGAATTGACTTTTGAAGATGTCGTTACTACTCAGCTGCACCACCCGCTCCTTCTCATCAATGGGGATGGTGGTGTATTCTACCAGGGAATGCAGGAGATTGGAAGGCATACGCTGATCCGTATCCCAATTCCCTGATGTGTATTGTATTCTGGTAAAAACGAAAGGCTTCAAAAGTCAATTCTGTTTACTTTATACCGCGTCTGACAGGGAAGAGAAAGTAAACTCCCTGATTTTCATAGGCGGCACCATATAGCTCTGATCCGACTCCGTGCTGACCACCCGCTCTGACTTACCGAGGGTTTCGAGGTTATTCAGCATGATGATAGGGCTTTCATTAAAACGGAAATTCTTGATTGGATGTTTGATCTTTCCGTCTTCAATATAAAACGTACCGTCACGGGTAAGGCCGGTCATCAGCAGGGTTTGCGGATCTACCGGCCGGATATACCACAGCTTGGTCACCAGGATGCCTTTCTTTGTATTTTTGATCATTTCTTCCAGGCTGGCAGTGCCGCCTTCCATGATCATATTCCCGGGATACGGCAGGGGCTTAACGCCTTTCTGCTGCGCCCAATACCGGGAGTAAGCCAGGTTTTTCACCACGCCTTTCTCTATCCACGACACCCGCTTCTGGGGCTGGCCGTCACCTGCCCACGGTGCGGCGGGCAGCTCGGGGTGTGCAGGATCCGAATAGATGTTCACGCGCTCATCCACGATCTTCTCACCCAGCCGGGTTTTACCGCCCGGCTTGCTGAAGGAAGACCGGCCCTCATCGGCCCCCCGGGCGTCCATATCATAATAGAGGCTTTCCAGCAGTACGGCTGCGGCCGTAGGTTCCAGGATAACGGTATATTTTCCCGGCTCCAGGGCCTTGGCGCCCACGGACCCGCGGGCTTTCTGCACGGCAATACGGCTGGCAGCTTCGGTATCCAGCCGGGAGAAGTCGTTATATCCCCGGATCACATAACCGGAGCCCTTACCGTCATCGGTACGTACGGTAAGCGAGAAGTTCACCCCGGTACTGGGATAGTAGGCAAACAGCCCCTTGGAGTTCATCATGGCTGAAAAGCCCGCCCGGTTTTCCAGGAATCCCGCAGAAGTAAGCTGGTTCTGGCCCGAAAGCGCCAGGCTTTTGGCCACGGCTTCGGCCCGTACCTCCGGGGTGATCTTTGCGGTAGATTCAAAAAAGCCGTTCGACTTGCCATATTGCTGAGGTTCCAGCACGCCCATGTATTCGGGGTTTTCCGGTGCCAGGCGGGCCAGTTCTTCGGCCCGGCGCACTACTTTTTCCAGGGAGGCATCGTCAAATTCATCGATGGTGGCCACGCCCACTTTCTTTCCGAAGGCCGACTGCACCACCAGGTTTTTATTGATCAGGCTGCCGCTGGTGGACACTTCGTTCCGGGCATAACGGATGTTTCCGCGGATCTCTCCCAGCAGGTTAGCTTCACATTCGTCCGCTTTAGAGAGCTTTATAACTTTTTGGAGCAGGGCCTTGGCTTCTGCTTCTGATAATATTACTGACATGATATTTAAATTTTACGAGCGGTGTTAATAACATTGACCCCATTAAAACGCGCGGTGGAACTTCCGTGAGATACGGCGCTGGACTGCGAAGGCTGCCCTTTACCGTCAAAGAAAGATCCGCCCAGGCGAAAGTCTTTCTCATCACACACCTGCACACATGAATTCCAGAATTCCTGGGTGTTAGACTGGTAAGCCACGTCTTTCAGCATGCCTGTGATCTCACCGTCTTTGATCTCGTAAAACAGCTGTCCGCCAAACTGGAAGTTATACCGCTGCTGGTCAATGGAGAATGAACCGTCTCCGATAATATAAATACCTTTTTTAACGTCTTTGATCATCTCTTTTACCGAGAGTGGTGCTTTGCCCGGCGCCAGGGAGACGTTCGGCATACGCTGGAACTGCACTGAGCTCCAGCTGTCGGCGTAGCAGCACCCGTGCGACTCTTTTTCGCCCAGGATATGCACCTGGTCACGGATAGCCTGGTAGTTCACCAGCGTACCGTCTTTTACCAGGTCCCAACGTTTGGTCTTCACGCCTTCGTCGTCCCAGCCTACCGCACCCAATGAACCCTCCCGGGTTTTATCGGCAAAGAGCGTTACCTGGGGACTTCCGTAGTTAAAGTTGCCCGATTTCAGCTTATCCAGCGTAGCAAAGGAGGTACCGGCAAAGTTAGCCTCGTAACCCAGCACGCGGTCCAGCTCCAGCGGGTGGCCTACAGACTCGTGAATGGTCAGCCAGAGGTGGGATGGATCCAGCACCAGGTCATATTTCCCGGCTTCCACGGATTTCGCCGTGAGCTTCTCCTTGGCCTGCTGCGCGGCAGCGGTTACGTCTTCCAGCATGTCGTACCCCATGTTATAGCGGGTGGTTATACCCGTTACTTTATCGGCAGGGTTTACCTGCAGATAATCATAACCCATGCCCATGGGGGCGCTGAGCGACTGCCGGGTCTCAAATTTCCCGGTTTTGGGATCTATACAGGTCACCGCAAAAATGGGCCACATCCGGTGGATATCCTGGTCAATGTAGGAGCCGTCAGAAGAGGCAAAATATTTCTGCTCATTCACCATAAACAGGATGGAGTTTACGTAATTAGCCCCGTTTTTCATGGCGGCATCGTTTACGCCCAGCAGCAGGTCTACCTTTTCCTGGATAGGCACTTCAAAAGCATTCCGCTTAATGGGTGCCTTCCAGCTTACCTCGCCGTAGCCGTTTTGCGGCGCCAGGATCACCGGGCTTTTCATGAGCCGGGCGTTTGCCTTGGCAATGGCCACCGCTTCTTCAGCCGCTTTAGCGGTATCGCGTTCGGTTTTGGCATCCACGATGGCCGCAAAACCCCAGCAGCCGTCGGCAATCACCCGCACGCCTACACCGTATGATTCCGTATTAACGATGTTCTGCACCTTATTTTCACGGGTGATCACATACTGGTTCAGGTAGCGCCCGATGCGTACATCGGTATAGGTGGCGCCCTTGGATTTTGCAGCATTTAATGCGGCATCGGCCAGGCGCTTTTTTACGGCTACATCCATTCCGGAGTCCAGGAAGGATTCAGGAGTGGTGGCGTGGCCCAGAACGGGGATCATCATCATTCCGCCGATGCCCAGTCCTGATAGTTGGATAAAATCTCTTCTTTTCAATGTAATTTTGTTTAATAAGTCCGGGTATAAATTAAGTATGCTTTTTCATATACTGATCACTATATGCGGAGAGTTTACACCGCATCTGACAGGCTGGAGAACGTGAAGTCCCGGATCTTCAGCGGCGGAATCAGGCTGCCATTTACCCGCACCGGCTTACCCATAGCCTCCACATTATTCAGCATGATCACCGGGCTTTCGTTAAAACGGAAGTTCTTGATGGGGTGCTTGATTTTACCATTCTCAATATAAAAAGTTCCGTCACGGGTAAGGCCCGTATACAGCAGGGTCTGAGGATCTACCGCCCGGATGTACCAGAAGCGGGTCACCAGGATCCCTTTTTTGGTTCCTTTGATGAGGTCAGCCAGTGATTCGTTACCGCCCTCCATGATAAAGCCAAACGGCGGTGGAAGCGCTTTTACGCCCTGTTTCTGCGCCCAGAAACGCGAGTAAGCCATATTTTTCACCACTCCCTTTTCTATCCAGGTGGTTTTCTCCCGGGGCCGGCCGTCCATCACGAAGCCCGATTGCGGGATTTCCGGGTTTGTGGGGTCGGAATAGATGGTAACGCGTTCGTCAAACAGCTTTTCCCCCAGGCGGGTACCACCGCCTTTTTTGCTGAGGAAACTACGGCCTTCATCGGCATTCCGGGCATCCAGGCTGCGCATCATGTTCTGAATGAGGTCAGCGGCGGCCACGGGTTCCAGGATCACGGTATATTTCCCGGGCTCCAGCGCCAGGGCGCCTTTAGAGGCCAGGGCCTTCTGGGCGGCCACCTCGGTAGAAGCGGCGGCGTTCAGTTTCCGGGCATCGTTATAATCCTGGATGGCATAGCCGGATCCCAGCCCGTCTTCTGTTCTCACGGTAACGGAGAAGTCTACTGACGTGGAGCGGTTATAGGCAAAGAGCCCCTTGCTGTTTCCCATGGCGTTAAAGCCCGTGGTGTCTTCCAGGTAGCCGGCGGAAGTCAGGTTTTTCTTTTTACAGATCTCAATGCTGTCCAGGGCGGCCTTGGCCCGGTATTCCGGGTTAATGGCGGCGGTGGCATCAGCATAGGTTTCTTTTACCTCCGTATACTGCTGCGGGCCCAGCATGGGTACATATTCCGGATTTTCAGGCGCCAGACGGGCGATCTCCTCGGCCCGCCGTACGGTTTTTTCCAGCGACTCATCATCAAATTCATTGATGGTGGCCGTTCCGGATCGCTTGCCGAACACCGAGGTTACGGCCAGCGCCAGGTTAGTGGATTCCCCACTGGTGGAAACCGTATTCCGCGCATAACGGATATTCCCGGTTTTACTGCCGCCCAGACTTACTGCGGTTTCATCGGCTTTAGCATACGATAAAACCTTATCTATGATTTTTTTTGCTTCTTCTCTGCTTAAAATTGCCATGATCGTTTAGATTTTACGTCCGGTATTGATAACATTGACGCCGTTAAAACGGGTAGTGGAGCTACCGTGCGACACGGCGCTGACCTGGGAGGGCTGTCCTTTTCCATCAAAAAACGACCCGAATGTACGGTAATCGTCCTTGTCGCAGATCTGGGCACAGGAGTTCCAAAATTCCTGGGTATTGGACTGGTAGGCCACGTCATCCAGCATACCGGCGATCTGCCCATTTTTGATCTCGTAGAAAAGCTGCCCTCCGAACTGGAAGTTATACCGCTGCTGGTCAATGGAGTAAGACCCCCGCCCAATGATATAGATCCCTTTCTCCACGCCTTTGATCATGTCATTCACATTCAGCTTCTCCTTACCGGGCAGGAGGGATACGTTAGGCATGCGCTGAAACTGCACCGAGCTCCAGTCGTCGGCATAGCAGCACCCGTGCGACTCTTTCTCGCCCAGAATGCCCACCTGGTCACGCGTAGCCTGGTAGTTCACCAGGATACCGTTTTTAATGATATCCCACTGTTTACACGGAACGCCCTCATCGTCATACCCCACGCAGCCCAGGGTGTGGGGCTGGGTCTTGTCGGCTACGATATTCACCAGCGGACTTCCGTAGTTGAATGATTTGGACCGCCATTTATCCAGGGTAGCAAAGCTGGTTCCGGCGTAATTAGCCTCATAGCCCAGCACCCTGTCCAGCTCGGTAGGGTGCCCTACGGATTCGTGGATGGTCAGGCCCAGGTGGTTAGGATCCAGCACCAGGTCATATTTCCCGGCTTCCACGGACTTGGCCGTTACTTTCTCTTTCGACTGCTTAGCGGCCAGGATGGCGTCTTCCACCATATCGTAGGAGTTCCGGTAGCCCACCAGGCCGTTCGGGCCGGGGATTTTTTCCGATGCCAGGCCGTCCATGTATTCATAGCCCATGCCCATGGGGGAACTGAGGGCGTCACGGGTCTTGAATTTCCCGGCGGCCTTATCTATGACGGTCACGGTAAAAGTAGGCCATATCCGGTGAATGTCCTGGTCAATGTAGGAGCCGTCCGTAGAGGCAAAATACTTCTGCTCATTCACCTGGAAGAGGTTAGAAGTAACAAAAGCCGCGCCGTTTTGCATGGCCTGGCTGTTTACATTCAGCAGCAGGTCTATTTTCTCCTGCACCGGGACCTGGAAGGCGTTCTTTTGGATGGGGGTATTCCAGACCACCTCACCTACACCTTTCTGAGGAGCCAGGTTTACGGGCTCGGTCTGGATGCGGGAGTTGGCTTTGGCAATGGCCACGGCCGTTTCGGCGCACCGGGCTATACCATCGGGGGTGACATCGCTGGTGGCGGCAAAACCCCAGGTGCCGTTAACGATGACCCGGATACCTACACCGTACGACTCCGCATTGGTAATATTCTGTACATTTTTTTCACGGGTAAAAAGGAATTGCTGCAGGTAGCGGCCTATCCGGACGTCGGAATAGGTGGCGCCTTTGGCCCGTGCAGCATTCAGCGCCACATCAGCGAGGCGTTTTTTGAGGGCCCTGTCAGCGGCAGGCTCCAGCAGCTCCTCCGGAGTCACCGCCCTTCCGATTACAGGAATAGAAGATCCCAGGATGGCGCCTACGCCCATCCCGGACCATTGAATAAAGTCCCGTCTCTTCATAGTTATTTTGGGTTGTTAAAGAATATCTAAAAGTATCAAGAAAGAAGCAAATAGCTGCATATTTCCTGCGGAAAAAATTTCACACTAAAGATAAAAAACCGGATTCGGTAGATCAGGGCATAATTTCAGTGGCGGCCAGGTGCTCATAAATCACGCTTCGGGCCACATTGGAATGGTATTCGGAGATCACCTTTTCGTGGATACCCGGGTAGATGCGTTTGTCTCTGAATTTCGACTTGCTTTTGTAATACGTATTATGTGTGACCTCTGTAAAGCCATCAGGGGTTTCCCGGAGGCTAATAAACTGGCTTCCTTCCGAGGCGCCCTTCTTCATATAACAGATCTGGAGAGTTTTTTGGGCATCATCAATGGCCACCACCTTATGCGCTACGGCCAGTTTGTAGAGGCCTTTCAGCAAACGGAGCTGGATGAAAATGATCTGGCCCACCTTCATACCGCCGTACGGGCCATCAGCATACACCAGCGGCTTTTCCGGTTCGTCATAAAGCACTCCGAAAGAGACCCGCTTTCCGACCCAGCACTGTTTCGGGGTACTGTTCCGGTAGGCATACCACACCGCCTCCGGCCGGGCTTTCACCAGGAAGGTCATGGAATTTTTGGAGTATCCCTCTCCCTCTGCAAAGCAGGCGGTCTCCATGCCGTTAAAATCTTTCTGGTTCGCCAGGTGATTTTCGCTCATCAGCTTACGCACCTTCCGCTGCTTTATCCGGGAAAAATCGATGAGCTGGCCTTCGGCAGAAATCCCGAAACAAAGCAGGGTAACACAAACCAGGAATTTGATCATGAAGAGTTAAGATTCGGGAGGTCACGAACTCAATGGCAGCTATGTCCCGGTAAAATATCCATAATATTAAATATTTTATTTTTAGAATCCTATTTGTGGAAGAGATTTCTGTAGATACCGGTTCGGGGCCGGTACCTATTGATAGTTATCGCAGCGTATTTTTTACAAATTAGGAATTGAAGTACTAATTTGTAAAAAAATATTTCCTTATGCTCATCGTACCTGACCATAAAATCACGGACTACCTGGATTATCCTGACCTGATAGAAGCCATCCGGGATATTTTCCGGACCGATTATACCATGCCTCTCCGGCATCACCATTTTTACAAAACCAGTGACGGTGACGAAAACACCCTCATCCTGATGCCGGTCTGGAATCAGGAGTACATGGGCATGAAGCAGGTAACGGTAGCGCCCGGGAATGCCCGGCAGAATATGCCGTCCATCTTTGCCCGCTACCTGCTCAGTAATTCCCGTACCGGCCAGCCCCTGGCCATGATGAATGCCGCTGAGATCACCTCGCGGAGAACGGCCTGCACTTCCGCCCTGGCTTCTTCTTTCCTCTCCCGGGAGGACTCGGAACACTTATTGGTAGTGGGCGGCGGAAAAGTAGCGCAGCACCTGGTTCAGGCGCACCGGGCCGTAAGAAACTTTAAGAAAGTAAGCGTGTGGATGCGTGATCCCGATAAGCTTAATCACTTTGTGGCATCGTTGGAAGTGAAGGGCATCCCGGCTGTGGCCGTTTCTAACCTGGGGGAGGCTGCCCATCAGGCCGATGTGATCTCCTGTGCCACCCTGTCACCCACGCCCGTTATCCGGGGAGAATGGCTGAAGCCGGGCACCCACCTGGACCTGATCGGCTCGCATAAACCTGATACCCGGGAAACTGATGACGAGGCTATCCGGAAGAGCACGCTGTTTGCAGATTCCCGGATAGGCGCGCCTCATGAAACCGGTGACCTGGCCATCCCCATTGCTTCCGGCCTTATTTCTGAAAAAGATATCCGGGCCGATATCGCCGAACTGGTCAAAAGCCTCCACCCGGGCAGAACCTCCGCAGAAGAAATCACCCTGTTTAAGTCGGCCGGGCTGGCGGTAGAGGACCTGGCGGCGGCTTTGCTGGTGTATAAACGGCTGGGAGGGACACTTTTTAATGGTTGATGGTTAATTAGAGTGCTTGGCGGTGGGTTTATGATCTGCTGCTTTGGAGGGTTATGAGCAGGTCGCTGTAGGATTGATCTACCAGGTCAGCTGCCGTCAGATTAAAGAAATGGAAGTAATGATCGCATTGGGCTTTCAGCTCCTCAATGGTAAATTCCTCCCGGTCATCAATGGCTTCTACTTCAATGAAGGTTCCCAGGTTTTCAACCACATCAAAATGAAATTTAACATTGCCGATAAAATAGATTTTCCTTCTTTTTTCCACTACTATTTTTACTCCGAGCTGTAGGGTCAGAATGTCTTTCAGGGCTTTATCCGGCGTGTGCCGGTATAATATGATCTGCGATTCTTTGGAACCGGCAATATCCTCCCGGTCATAGTGGATCAGGGAGTTTTCAATATTGCCTTCCCGCAGCTTCAGCCTTCCCTGCCGAACGTTAAAATAAGTATCCGACTGGTAGTCAAGCCCTTTATATTCAGGATTCAGGGTAAGCAGCTTTTCTTCGTAAGGTTCAATCCCCTCTACTTTTGCTTTAAATTCAAAGTTTTTAATGTTCATGTTATTTGTTCTCAAAGTTCTTCAATTCTTTTTGCACTTCTTCCAATAACTGCTTTTCTGTAGGCAGGTAGAGTTCGTACTGGCTGGCAATTATCTGCTTTTGACCTTCAGGTAAGGTAAAGCGTACTACCGTATCATTTTTACTTGCGCAAGGCAGGATACCGATGGTGGGGTTCTCATGCGGCAATTTTTCTATACGGTCATAATAGTTCACATACATTTGCAGTTGACCTATATCCTGGTGGGTGAGTCGCGAGGTTTTAATCTCAATGATCACAAAGCACTGCATTAATCGGTTATAAAAGACCAGATCCGCAAAAAACTCATCGCCTTCAAGATGTATTCTTTTCTGCCTTGCCACAAACGAGAATCCATTGCCTAATTCCAATAAAAAATCCTGCAAATGGGTAAGAATAGCACTTTCCAGGTCTTTTTCATAAAATGACGCTTCCCTTTTTAACCCTAGGAACTCCAGGAACATCGGATCTTTGATGATTTCACGGGCGTCTGAGGGCTGTTTTTCTTTTTTAGCAACGGCCAATACGCTTTCCTTGTCGTTATTTAGTAAAAGGCGTTCATATAAGTTACTATACATCTGCCTCTCCAATTGCCTTGAAGTCCAATTATTTTTAATCGTTTCAGCAATATAAAACTCTCTTTTATCCTGATTATCAATCCGGATGAGTAATTTATACTGTGTCCACCCCAATTGCGAACGCAGTGCATTCGCAATTGGAAAAGTCCGATAAAACTGCCTGAAAAGCTCTATCTGACGCCTGGAATAACCCCTGCCATATTCGGGTTCCAATGCCCGAGCAATGTATTCTGTGAGATATTTACCATAATCAGCACGCTCCTTCCCCTCCTGTTCTTCCTCAAAGATGCGTTTGCCGATATGCCAGTACATTAGGGTTCGCTGATGATCAACGGCGCGAATTGCTTTTTCTTTCGAATGAGCAATAATAGATTTGATGTCGGTTATGATGGATGAGTTAATAAGCATAATCATTTAAGTTGCTACACAAATGTATGCATTAATCCTCATTTATTTTATGTTTCCCGAAATCTGCCTCCTATATTTTATCTTGCTTTTTCCGCCCTGCTTACCTGGTTATGAATGGGCTTTAAACTTTGCAGGTAAGCGTATATGGCCTCCAGGTCTTCATTCTTCATACCCGAATACATCAGCCAGGGCATGGGGCTGTTTAAATCCGCAGGTGTAAGTTTCGGGGAGGCATAACTGCTGTCTGCATAGGCTTTAAAACGCTGTACAAACATCTCTTTTGTCCAGTGCCCTATGCCGCTTTCTCTATCAAAAGTTATGTTGGGTGAGCGTATAATGCCTGCCGGTTGACCGAACTCCCTGCCGCCGCCAAATTCCGCGCCTTTTATAAGAACCCCTTTTTCATCCACTTTGCTATGGCAGTCCACACAGCCCTATGCATTTATAATGTAAGCCCCGTACGCTACCCGGTCATTCTCAGCAGGCTTAGGCCGGGGCTGGCCCACGTCAGGCAAAAATACTTTCAGATAAGTGCCGGCCATCCCGATTCCAATCAAAATCAGGGCCATCACACCCCTTAATACTTTGTAAACCTTTTTCATTTTGTAAAACATTAGTTGCACAAAGATGCTGCACGGCAGAATCAGTACATAGAGGCAATGGTATGAGCTGTATAAAACAGGGGATGAATTGCAGCCGCATCATTTCATGACAGTTTTTTCACCATTCATACAGGTTATTTGAACACCGTTAGAATTTACCTGTATTTTTAACCCCAAATTAATCGGGTAAGAATGAGAAAAATAGGTATTATCGGTGCTACGGGTATGCTTGGCATCCCCGTTACCCAGGTCTTTATGGAAGCGGGGTTTGAAGTCACTGTTTTCGTGCGGGATATTGAAAAAGCAAAACGCCTTTTCGGTGATCGCGTTCAATACATCCGGGGGGACTTGCAGGATATGGCCGCACTACGGCACTTCCTGACCGGGCTGGAATATCTTTATTTAAACCTCTCAGTGGCTCAGGGTAGTGCAGAAGATGATTTTCAGCCTGAAAGGGAGGGGCTGGATAATATCCTGGCAGCGGCTAAAGCATCATCTCTAAAAAGAATAGGTTACCTTTCCTCCCTGGTACATTTATACCAGGGACAAAACGGGTTCCACTGGTGGGCTTTTGAAATGAAAAATACTGCCGTGAATAAGATCCGGTCTGCCGGAATCCCGTACTCCATTTTTTACCCTTCCACGTTTATGGAGAGCTTTGACAAAGGCGCTTACCGGCAGGGGAATTTTATTGCCCTGGCAGGTAAATCAAGGTTTAAAATGTTCCTTATCGCCGCAGAAGATTACGGGAGGCAGGTGATAAGGGCATTTGAACTTAACCCTGGTAACCAGGAGTTTGTGATCCAGGGGCAGGAAGGATTTACGGCAGATGAGGCCGCCCGCTTCTATAAAAAATATTCCCGTAAAACCAACCTCCGGGTAGTAAAGGCGCCCCTCTTTTTCCTGAAACTGGCCGGAAAATTCAGCAATAAATTCAGCTATGGCGCCAAAATAATTGAAGCACTCAATAATTACCCTGAAAAATTTGAGGCCGGTGAAACCTGGGAATTACTGGGAAAACCACAGACCCGATTCATAGATTATATTCATTGAAATCCAAAAAAGAGATCGCCCGCTGACAGGCGATCTCTTTTTGAATCAGAGCTTACTCCGCTTTACATGGTAATTTTGGCGGTTGAATGGATCCGGCTCACAGCCGCCGCTCCTCTTCCTCTGAGCCGGACTGCCGCTCCCTAGCTTTATTTATCTTATGTTTTCCGAAGGTATATGAAAAAGTTAACCGGAAATTCCGGGAATCGTCCCTGTAAAAATAGCGAATGTGAATAGGATAAAAGTCAATGGTACTTTTAACTGAATTCCTGTAAAACACATCATTCACCTGTAGAGCCAGCCGGCCTTTGTCTTTCCATACAGACAGCTGAACGCCGATATTCACACCCGAAGAGGCACTTATACGGGCAAACTCATTCAGCTGACCGGTAGAATAATAGGTATTCAGCTCGGCTGCCAGTGCAGGACTGACCTTCCAGGTAAAACCACCGTAAAACTGTCCGTTCCACATCTTTCTGTGATAAGCCGTATTCTGATAAGGGGCATAAAAAGAGTTATGAACAGCCTGAGCGCCGGAATACCCCGTCACTTTTTTCCTTATGGTAAACGGGTAATTCAGTTCTATCACCCCATTACGAAATGTACCCAGGTTTTCCGCGTGCATGAAAGTGACCGCTCCGTTCTGATAGGGCACTTCATTATAGATAACCTGCCGGGTGAAATTATACGAAAAGGAGAGTGTGGGCAGTTTTTCACGACTTAGGGAAAACTTTACGGCATGGGTAAGCTGGGGCAGTAAAGTGGGGTTTCCTTTGTAATAAGTAAGCGAATCAATAAAATATTCGAACGGACTAAGCAACTGAAAGTTAGGACGATCTAAGCGCCTGCTATAGGAAACAGTGGCGTTAAGTTCACTCCTGAATGTTTTCTGGAAATAAAAACTGGGAAACAGCTGCAGAAACTTCCTTTTTAACACCAGGGAATCCGCCAAAAGCCCCCGGTTAGCCGTATTTTCAAGCCGCAACCCTATTTGAAACCTCATTTTATCATATTCTTTGGTCACACTTCCATAAGCAGCATAAACCGATTCATAGTAATTAAACCGGCTTGAGCGGCTGAGATCTGGAATTCCGTTCCGCTTAAAGATCAGGTCATTCTCTATCTTTACCTTCGACACCTTAAACCCTGTTTCCAGCTTTACGGTAGGGCGCACAGGGTTTTCAAAATCGGCCTTGGCCGTCCAATAACTCAGCGGCGTATTTCCGGATTGCAACCAGTGATTTTTGAGACCGTCAGCTATCCATATATCACTTTGGTTTCTGTAATTATATTTTGAAATATCCAGATCCAGGTTCAGTGCCTTCCCCGTAGAGTCAAACTTATGGCTGAAGTTGATATTAGCAGTAGTGTTCTTTCGGTGAATGCGGGTAGTAACGTCTGTTCTGAACCCTTTCTGCAAAACAGATTCTTCCAGGAGATCCGTATAGGTGACTCCTGTGCCCTGGCCGTTCCGGTCATACCCGGTCAGCAAAAGGCCAATGACAGACCTGGCGCTGATAAAATAATCTACCCCCGTCCGGTAGTTAAGGTTATGGTAGTGATAAGGATAATAATTGGTTTGTTTATAAAAGGTATCCCCAATGATCCGGTCCATATTATTCACTTCAAAAACAGATCTTTTCAGGTAGTCAAAACTTCCGAAAACATTTACGTTCCCTTTCCGGTAATTCAGGTTAAGCGAGTTAGTAATCCTGTAATACATTTTATCTTCTGACTTTACCGGCCTCTGATCATATATACTACCTCCGCCGCCTGCTACCCCGTCTCCGTTTAAACCGGCATATTTATTCTTTTTTAAAACCATGTTAATGACCCCGGCGTTTCCACTGGCCTCAAAACGGGCACCCGGGTGGCTTATAAGTTCTATTTTCTCAATATGGGCAGCGGGGATATCCCGTATGACCGACTCCATATCCGTATACGGCGAGGGCTTCCCGTTTATCATGATAATGACGCCTGATTTTCCGGAAATAGTAATGCGGTTATTGACCAGTACTATTCCCGGAACTTTTTGCAGGATCTCAAAAGCGGTAGCTCCCGCATTTACCACACCGCCTGAAAGATTGACTACGAGCCGGTCTATCCTTTGTTCCAGGAACGGCTTAGGGGCACTGACCACCACCTCCTGAAGGACACGCTCATCCGGTATAAGAACTATCGGTTCCAGGTAAATTTCCCGGGCGGTATCGGCAGCTACTACTTCCACTTCTCTCTCTTTATAACCTGTATACCTGATTTTCAACAGGTACCGACCCGGAACGGCTTTCAGGGCGAAACTCCCGGCCGAGTCGGTAAGCGTAGCCGCTACCCAGGAAATGCCGGCTTTCTGAAGCAGCAATATACTGGCAAAACCGGCGGGCTCCTGCGGATGGATCAGGATCTTTCCGCGAATCGCCACTGGTTCCTGACCATACACGGCAGTGGAAATGATAAACAGAATTAAAAACAGGTGTTTCATACTACAGGCTTACTTTTTCGTTTCAAAAGTAAATGAGGGCTGATCCCCTCCATGCCTGAAATCGGCTAAGGCCCTGAATGTCTTTGTGAAAGCGTCAAAGCGCACCGCCAGGCATTGGCGGATAAAAAAGCACGGTTTGCGGAGTTTATAGAGGTAATCTTTTCCTGCTGTATTATTTTTATCCCAAAAACCAGTGATCCGAAAAAGGAAAATATTGTCTCATACCGCTTTCTGGGCGGCATTTGTATTGTTAGGCATTATCCTGAATGTAGCCTGGCATAACAATAACCAGGTCACCTGGCCCACCTTTTATAAAGACCTGAAAGATCCTTTTACGGCCGTTGGCTACGGTAGAACCATCCTGGTCTGCTACATCAGCCTCTACATTTTCGGGAAATTAATTTCAGAAAAGAAATATATAGCAGCCGCCGCTTCTATTTTCCTGATGATCGCTGCTGATGTTCTGCTCCGCTACCTTATCGAACAAAAATTCATAGGGCCCTGCTTTGGAAAATGGCAATACCCGGAAAAAATACTTCCCGGGCAGTACTTTTCCGAAAATGTCCTTTTCAGTGCCTTTGGTATTTTCTTTTGCTTTACCCTCAAAATTTTTGATGATCTGTACCACCAGGAGCAAGTTGAAAAAGAAAAAAACGCTATGGAACTAAAATTTCTGAAAAGCCAGATCAATCCCCATTTTCTCTTCAATACCTTTAATAACCTGTATGGGCTGTCCCTGTCCGAGCCGGAAAAAACACCGGATGCCATCATGAAATTATCAGAAATGATGCGTTACGTTTTACACGAATCCAATACGGAAAAAGTACCGCTGAAAAAGGAGATCGCCTACCTGAGCCACCTGATATCCATTCAGAAACTCCGGTACGAACGTCCTCCCCATATCCGGTTTGACACCCAGGGGATTACAAATGATCATTTCATTGCTCCTCTGCTGCTTATTTCGTTTGTGGAAAACGCTTTTAAGCATGGCGAAGTAACCGACCTGACTGCTCCTCTGGTCATTCATATCCTGGTAGAAGACCATACCCTGCTGTTTTATACAAAAAATAAAATAAGCGATAAAAACAAGGATTCCATGGGGGGAATCGGTTTACAAAATGTAAAACGGCGCTTAAACCTGCTCTATCCCGGTCGTCATACATTAAATATTACCGATGAAGGCCCTGATTTTGAAGTCCTGTTAACCATAAAACTGAACGGATAAGATGAATGTTTTAATTATAGATGATGAACCGCTGGCCCTGAAAGTCCTGGAAAGCCACCTGAAGAAAATCCCGTATGTGGATAAAATACTCAGCAGTACCGAGGTGCTGGAAGGGTATGATCTTATAGAGCATGAAAATATTCAGCTCATCTGTCTTGATCTGCAAATGCCGGATATGACGGGTTTTCAGTTTATGAGATTACTACAGGGAAAGGCCATGGTCATTATCACCACCGCACACCAGGAATTTGCATTGGAGGGATACGAACATGATGTCATAGACTATCTTCTGAAGCCGGTATCGTTTGAAAGGTTATTGACAGCTACCCGAAAGGCTTTGAGCCTGTTACAGCTTCAGAAGAATCTATCCCCTCCGCCATTAGTACCGGCACCGGTTCAGTCCCCGGATTTCATTTTTATAAAATCATCGCACCGGCTGCAAAAGGTGGCTCTACAGGACATCCTTTTTATTGAAGGCGGGAAAGATTATGCCACGGTCTATACTCCCGACCAAAAGCTGCTAACCTTAACCAGCCTCACCAAAATAATCGAAAATTTACCGGCTAACCGGTTTGTTCGGGTGCATAAATCCTATATTGTGTCTCTCGAAAAAATCACCTCCATAGAACGGCAAAGGATTTTTATAGAGAAACATATTATCCCGGTCAGTGACTCCTATAAAGACAGTTTTATGCAACAAATCCGGGAGCTTTAATCGGGCCTTATACACCCGCATTTAAAGCTCCTCTCGGTTTTCATATGGTCGCAGGTTCAAATCCTGTCATCCCTACAGTCCCATATCTAAAGCTCCACCCGGTTTCTCCCCGACTCAAAAAGGGTATTTCTAACCGCCCCGCCCCCTGAAAACCGGAACAATACCCCGGAGATCGTAGCCGGCTTAACCTGCATATCTTTTGTGTAAACTTCTTTCTGATTGATCAGAATTTTCAGCTTTCCGCTGTTTATGGCTATCCTTACTTTATTCCATTGGCGGGGATCCACCCCAAAACCGGTGAGATCCGTATTCCGGCTGTTTTCTGTATGTCCGAACGCGTAAATCTGCAGGTCGCCGGTGCACCCCTTTTTTACCAAGGGTATCGTCAAAATATCATCTTCCGCCAGGAGGAAGAGGTTCAGTCGTTCGCAAATGCCCGTACTGCTTCCTTTCACCTCCGTTTCAAAAACAAAATCATCGGAAAGGATACCTTTAAATTCCCTGACGTTATACAGGCTGGCGGGGAGCGGCTGCCCGTTTTCCATTGAATCTTTTACGGAAACCACCCCGGTTTCAGGATCCCGGATATCCTTAAGGTAAAAGGGCTCACCTTTCTGCGTATTTTCAATCAGCCCTAACCAGCCATCGGTCATGATACAGATGCTGTGTTCTTTCACTACCTGCGAGCCCACCAACAGTTTTGCCTTAAAATACCCGGGGAAATAGTAGATGGAGGAATGGTGCTTATCTTTCCTGCTGACCGGGATTTTGCGGCTGATGTCCCAATCCTGGCTGATATAGACGGAATCGCCGGCACCGGCGCGGCTGGCATCATAATCAAATACCACCGAGTTAGGCACGCCGGTGGTCAGGACCTTCCGGGAGGAGAAGGAGAAATCTTCGCTGCGATACAGGGTCTCTTTCCCGGAAAGAAAAAGCAGGATGCTGATCAGTGCACCGCCCAGCAGGAGGAGGTACCATAATCTTGCTTTCCGGGGCCGGGCAGGGAGAACAAGCTCAGCAGAATCATGACGGGCAGAGAAATTTCGCCAGTCGGTGTAACCCAGAAACTGAGCCAATGTGTTCAAAGTGGTTACTGATGGACGGCTGCGGTACTCCACTTTCCCGAAGACCCGCATTAAAGTAGACACGCTCAGGGCGGTTTTAGTTTCAGCCATAATCCGTTCACTCAGCCTCTCAAAATCATACCGGCTCCAGTGCCGGCTGTCACCCCAGCCCAGCTTTTCCTCCAATTCCTGTATCAGCTCTTCCATAATTCATTTCAAAGATACGAACATCCAAAACATGAGCGGACTTGAAATTAACTTGAAACGGTTTTGAAACCGGCTAACCCGCAGATTCTTCAAAGTTTTGCAAAAAAAACTCTAATAATGAAAACAAAGATCGCTCTTATTTTATGCCTGCTGGGCTACTCCTGCCTGGCCCAGCAAGTGCCACTTACCCGGGAAAGCTGGGAGGGAAAAGCCGTATTTAAAGAAGCCGGGGTAATGAAATTAGATACCCATTCCGGACCCGTGGTTTTAAAAAATTATGTTTTTAAAGACGGTACCATTGAGTACGACTTAAAGCCGCTTTTACCCGAATTTGCCTATTCCATTTATTTCAGAAGGAAAGACGATAAGGAGCAGGAGATCGTGTATTTCCGGTCCAAGGCTTTCGAAATCGCCCTGTCTGCAAACGGCAAAGCCAGTAGCAAATATGCCAATGACGGCATTCAGTATGCCCCCTACCTGGATGGGATAAATATGTGGGACATGTACGATGAATACCAGGCTCCGGCCCAATTAAGACCCAATGAATGGAACCGGGTAAAACTGGTTATTTCAGGAAAACGCCTACGGGTCTTTCTGAATCATTCTCCAAAATCCGCATTGGATATCCCTGAACTGGAAGGAAGAACCGGCCAGGGAACCCTGGCTTTTGAAGGGTATTCCATGATCTCTAACCTGGCAGTATACCCCGGTAAAACCGAGGGCCTGCATCCGGAAGCATTGCCCGATATAACCGATCACGACCCCAAATACATCCGACTCTGGAAAGCTACCACTCCTGAGCCCCTGCCATCAGGCACCGAACCGGTATCTACCCGGCTGCCGGCCCCTTCTCAATATACCGAAACACTCTCTGCCGAGCGGCGGGGCATGGTGAACCTCACCCGGAAGTTCGGGGCTAATTCCGGGATCAATGCCGAAGGCAAGTACTATACCGACAGGAAGATCGTCTGGCTTAAAGCCAACATTGTGACCCGGGAAGCCTTTAAAACTCTGCTTCAACTAGGTTTCAGTGATGAGATATGGGTAGTTCTGAACGGTAAAATGGTACTGGCAGACAAAAACCATTTCTGGGAAGACATTACCATGCAAAAATACCCTAACGGCCGCATATCCATCTCGAACACCCGGGCACCCCTGCAGTTAAAAGCCGGCGCTAATGAGCTGCTTATTGGCGTAGCCAATGACTTTTACGGCTGGGGACTTATGGCCCGGCTGGAAAATATGGAAGGCATAATTGACGTGACAGCAGATTAAGGGGGTCCGCCCCCTTAACCATTTCCCTTCGCCGCCATCAGCAGATGCTGGCACAGGCCCGGTGCGTGAATATCCTTTTTGGAAGGGCTGGCCGCCGTAAAATGACGAAACTCCTTTATAAAATGGGCCTGATCATAATAATCATCATAGATCAGCTCCTTCCAGCGCACCGCATCTTTTGCCAGCACATCGGAATAAACCCGGTTAAAGCGGATGATGCGGCAATACATCTTGGAGGAGATGCCGGTAACATTCTTAAACTCTTCATGAAACTTTGTCTTCCCCATATACACCCTGGACAAGATCTCTTTCTGGGTGAGATTGCCTCGCTCAGCCTGTATATGACGAAAAAACGCAGGCGGGATTTTTGAGCGGGCCGAATGACCGGAAAGGAGAGTCAGAAAATACCGGTCCAGTATTTCAATGCACTTCAGGGAGTTATGGCGGCTTTCTCTCAGCCAGGCGTGTAAAGGTTCCGCTTCCGGGATGAAGGCATGCCCGTCGGTACCCGTATTGGCAAACTCCCATTGCGGCAGCCCGAACAGCTCATACGGTGCCCAGGGCTCAAAGATTACATTAATGATATTCTGTACGCTGGCTATAAACCGGTGAAACTCCGTAACCTGCCCCAGGAAATGCACGGGGAAATTATACTGCTGCTTACTCTCCTGGTCCTCAATCTGCACGGCGTCATCTAACACGATCCCCATGGCCGGATATCCCCCGGGAATCAGCTCGATTCCCGTACTGCTCAGGTTGCTGATGGTATACCCTTTGATGTATTCCTTTAACAGGGAGTGAGGCCGGTAAAAACTTACGTTCATGAAACAGCAATAAATTAGCCGGCATAAATATAGAGTATTAAAAATTGGCATTCAATGGATTACACACCTCCCATGTAAAAAACGGAAATTTTTACAATTCCGGGTTGGCCAGATCCTCTACTTTTGAAGGAGCCGGAAAGAGATGTTTCCCCGGAACGCTTTTTTGAAAAGGCAAAATAACCTTAAAGCCCATGGAATGTAAAAATTGCAACGCAGAAGTAAACGGGAAATACTGCAATCACTGCGGGCAGAAAGTTTATACGGAAGAAGATAAATCCGTCAAAAAGCTCTTCGGCGAAGCCGTTCATTTCATTACCCACTTTGAAGGAAAGTTTTTTACCACTTTGAAGACCCTCTTCCTGCATCCGGGTAAATTATCAAAGGATTACAGCAATGGACTGCGCCAGAAATACTACAAGCCGGTTTCCTTTTACTTGTTAGTGGTGGTGCTGTACCTTGTTTTTCCCTTATTTTCCGGGCTGAACATGGAAATGAAATATTATAAGAATATCAGGTTCACGGGCCCTTACATCAGCGGGCAGATTGAAAAGAGAATACAGCAGGAAAACCTGACAGAAGCACAGCTCGCGGAAAAGTTTCATCAAAAATCCCAGAGTACCTCCAAAATACTGCTGCTCCTGCTGATCCCGTTTACGGTTCCCCTGCTCTGGCTACTGTATTTCTACAAAAAACGGCACCTCTTTGATAATTTTATACTGGCCACGGAAATAAACATTTTCTATGTGCTGGCCTTTTATCTTTTATTTCCGCCTTTATACCTCGCTATCATCAGGATCACGAATTCCCCCAGCTACCTTACAGAGGGCAAGATCAGCTTCCTGCTCTCTGTAATATTTATAGTATACGTGTCTGTTTTGTTCCGGAAAGTATTTATGGAAAAGTGGTGGATAGCCCTGGTCAAGGGGTTTCTATTCGTCTGTCTGCATACGGCCATGCTTACCATTATTTACAAAACCATTGTATTCGAGGTCACCTTTGCGCTTTTATAATCATCCTTTAAAAACAATAAGCCGGGCCCAGTTTTTTGAAATGACCCTGGATAAGCAGAATTAATGTATTACACGTTAAACCGGAAATGCATCACGTCACCGTCCTGCACTATATATTCTTTGCCTTCAATACGCAGCTTACCGGCATCGCGACAGCCCGCCTCGGTCTTGTATTTGATCCGGTCTTCAAACGAGATCACCTCGGCCTTGATAAATCCTTTTTCAAAATCGGTATGGATCACGCTGGCCGCCTGCGGCGCTTTCCAGCCCTTACCGATGGTCCAGGCCCGCACTTCCTGCACACCGGCCGTAAAATAAGTAGCCAGGTTCAGGAGCTTATAGGCTGAGCGGATCAGCTTATTCAGACCGGGCTCCTCCATATTGTACTCGGCAAAAAACATGGCCTTATCATCGGCATCTTCCATTTCTGCAATCTGCGCCTCAATGCTGTTGTTCAGCACAATAAGTTCAGCACCTTCCTCATTGGCTACTTTCTGCAAAGCCTCCGAATACTTGTTCCCGGTGTGCATGGAACCCTCGTCTACATTAGCCACATACAGCGTGGGTTTTACGGTTAACAGGAAAAGGTCATTAATGGCCACCATCTGCTCTTTAGTCAGGCCCAGCCCCCGTACATTTTTCCCCTGCTCCAGCCACTGCTTCACAGCCTCCAGTACCTCCAGCTCCATTTTAGCCTGGGCGTCACCGCCCACACGGGCCTGCTTCTGGATCCGCTGTATTTTCTTTTCCACCGACTCCAGGTCTTTCAGCTGCAGCTCAGTATCTATAATTTCTTTATCGGAAACCGGGTTAATGGCCCCTTCCTCCCGCAGTACATTCTCATCTTCAAAACACCGCACTACGTGGATGATGGCATCTACTTCACGGATATTGCCCAGGAACTTATTTCCCAGTCCTTCCCCGCGTGACGCTCCTTTCACCAGTCCGGCGATATCCACGATCTCTATCTGCGTGGGAACCACCTTATTGGGATTTACCAGCTCAGCCAGCTGATCCAGCCGCTGATCGGGCACATCCACCAGGCCCACGTTAGGGTCAATGGTACAGAACCGGTAATTGGAAGCCTGCGCCTTGGCGCTGGTAGAAACTGCGTTGAATAAAGTGGACTTGCCTACGTTAGGTAAACCAACGATCCCTGCCCTTAAAGCCATACGATTGTAAAATTTTTCGCGAAATTACGCTTTTTATCACACAATCCCTAACCATGGCCCGAAAAGCCCTTATCTCCTCAGCGTAAAGGTAAATCTCAGTCCGGCGGTAAAACACCCGCCTACTGCAGCTTCAGGCTATCCGGTTTCCGGATGGGCAGGGCGCGCTCCAGCTTATCCATGCGGATCAGCGAATCGTCCCGGAACCGGTTCTTATACGCACGGATGGAGTCTATTTCAGCCGTATTCAGGCTGTCACCTAAGATTTCCTCCACGTCATAGGAAGCACAGCCCAGGTAATCTTTCTGAATTTTTATAGCCGGTTTAGGGAAAGGTCCCGCCACATAACCCAGGGCTTTATCCGTATAAACATTATTCATAAAGATACCGAAAACCGGCAGCGCCGACTTACTTCCTTCTCCCAGGCTCCCCTTGAAGTGAATGCTCCGATCATCGCCGCCCACCCATACACCACACACCAGGTCTTTGGTAAAGCCCACATACCAGGCATCGGAGTAATTAGACGTGGTGCCTGTTTTGCCGGCCACCTGGCCACCATTCCGGAAAAGAGCACTATAATTATACATTCTCCGGCCCGTTCCGCCCGACTCCTCCACGTTACCGCGCAGCATATACTGCATCAGGTAGGCAGATTCCGGCCGGATGGCCTGATGCTCTTCGGGCTTGAATTCCGCCAGTATCTTGCCGTTACTGTCTTCTATCTTAAACACCAGGATGGGCTCCCGGTAGATGCCTTCGTTCAGGAAAATACCATAGGCCGCCACCAGCTCATACAGCGATACATCCGAGGTACCCAGGCCGATAGACGCCACGTTCTCCAGGTCAGAGGTAATGCCCATCTTGCGGGCATACTCAATCACGCTGCGGGGCTTCATTTCATTCGTCAATTGCACAGCCACCGTATTTACAGACCGGGCCAGAGCCGACCTTAACGTCAGGTTAGCGCCTGAATACGTGCCGTTAGCGTTCCGCGGGCGCCACACTTTTTCTTCTCCGTTCTCCTTCCATTTCAGTTCCACCATCTTGTCCTGGCGGCGGTCACATGGGCCCAGGTCCATCGGGCCGTCTATAGCTGCCGTATACACTACCGGCTTAAAGACCGAGCCGGGCTGACGCCGGCCCTGGCGCACATGGTCATATTTGAAATGATCAAAATCCACGCCTCCTACCCAGGCCTTAATAAAGCCGGAATACGGGTCGTAAGCCATCATACCCGCCTGCAGGAAGCGCTTGTAATACCGCAGCGAATCCATGTGGCTGATCTCCTTCTCTATGGGGCCTTTCCAGCTGAAAAGCTTCATCCGCATAGGTTTATTCATGTAATACCTGATGGAGTCCTGGTTGCCGTTAAACTTCACTTCCAGCTGCTGGTAATACCGGGTCCTTTTCGCTACGGTTTCAATAAAATTGGGGATCTCATCGCCGTTTTCGTACGTCCAGGGATTTTTATCCTTCCACTGGGCGTCAAACTCCCGCTGCAGCATCCGCATGTGGGTTTCCACGGCTGACTCCGCATAAATCTGCATGCGGGAATCAATGGTGGTATGAATCTTCAGACCGTCACGGTAAATGTCAATATCAATATCCTTCTCTTTGGCCCACTTCTCAATCTGCTTGGCCAGGGCTACTTTGAAATAATTCCCCAGCCCGTCACTCGCCTCCTCGATATTCACATCCAGCTTAATATCTTCCGCCATCAGTTTTTCAGCCTCGGCGGCATCCAGGTCACCGTTCTGCACCAGGCGACCCAGTACCGTATTCCGTCTCCGCTTCGAGTTCTCCGGGTTACGAATAGGATTATAATACGTGGTGGCTTTCTGCAGACCCACCAGCACGGCGGATTCCGACACATCCAGTTTATCCGGCGTTTTATCAAAATACGTCTTGGCAGCCGTCTTGATCCCGAAGGCATTGTTTCCGTAATCCACGGTATTGAGGTACATGGTAACGATCTCCCCCTTGGTGAAGCGTTTTTCCAGTTGAATAGCAGTGATCCACTCTTTGGCTTTATAAATGAGGGTACCCAGCAAAGGAATACGATACAGCACCCCGCGCATCTCCTTGCGGCGGGTGTTATACAGGTTCTTAGCCAGCTGCTGGGAAATGGTACTTCCCCCACCCCGGTCCGAATCACCGGTCAGGATTCCCACCACCACACTGGCCATTCTGCGCAGGTCAATGCCCGAATGCCGGTCAAAACGCTTATCCTCCGTGGCAATCAGCGCTTTGAACACCCAGGGAGAAATGTCCGTAC
>JAHBUH010000018.1 GCA_019638185.1 Leadbetterella sp. | reverse complement strand
TGGATTATACGATTCTGTTGGCTATTTAGGAGGTAATAGAATTACGCCTCGTGAAGTGTGTGAAATTTTCTTAAAGAAGATAGGAAAAAGATTTGTTTCAAATGTCGATTCAGTTTTTGTGTTATATGAGCTTAGAAGAGAAAAATATTCGTCTATTGATCAGATATTAAAAGTGAATACCCTGGAGACCCGATGGAGTTCCAAAGGCAGTGCTATTATTCACACAACTCCCGCTCAAGCGCTATCTGTTCTCGAAAGAGTAGCACACTGGAGGTTTATCACCCCACCCAGTGATTTAATTCTGGTTAAATATTGGGTACCTTCCGATATATCCATTTTATCACTACATGAAAATGATCTACCGCCAGAATGGGATATTTTCCCATATAATCCAAAAACATTGGAAATAGGTGACAAATGGTTTTCGGAAAACAAAACCTGTATTTTATCAGTACCATCGGCGTTACTAAAAGGGGAAACAAATTTTTTATTGAACCCATTAAATGAGGAATTTAAAAAAATTCATATTGAAAAAGAGGAATTTAAGTTCGATAAACGATTATTTAACCGGAATAACTGACGGCCTGAAGGAGAAAATTATAAATATTATGAAGTAAAATCCCTCTTAACGCCTCTCCCGCCGCCGTTTATACGCCTTCACCGCCAGGAACAGCGCTGCTCCGAACACGAGGATGCCGGCAAAGAGCTTTGCGAAATCCAGGAGGTCACGCATTACGGCCAATAGCACGATGGCCACCAGGAAGAGCGTAGGCAGCTCATTCAGGAGGCGGTAGTGGAAGGAAGACTTGTGGTCCTGGTGCCGCTCCTGCAGCAGGATGATGTGCCGGCAGTAGAAATGATAGCCTGTCAGCAGGATCAAAAGGGTCAGCTTTACGTGCATCCAGCCCTGCTGTAAAAGGGCAGGGTTAAGGGTGAGCATGGAGAGGCCGCAGAACCAGGTGATCACCAGGGCCGGTGTGGCGATCATCTTGTATACCCGCCATTGCATGAGGGTGAACTGCCTCTTCCAGTCGGCGCGCAGGGCTTCAGGCTTCTCATCCGCTTCGGCGTGGTACACGAACATCCGGACCAGGTAAAACAGCCCGGCAAACCAGGAAACAAAACCTACGATGTGAAAAGCTTTAAAATATCCGTAATATTCCGTCATGATTTACGCCCGGCTGTTTATATTTGAATGCCAAAAATAATACATATCGGGGGTTAGATTACTATCCGGGCCGGTTTTGATGCCCTTAAAAGCATAGGAGCTTAGAGATTAGGGCTAAATTCCCCGGCCTTATATACTTGACAGCAGGACGGGACGTTTGTGATATAAAAACTTTTTATTCGTATGGCGCGACAGGTTTGGGCATTTCTCTTACTCTCCCTTACTTTTACCTCCGCTTTTTCACAGGATAAAAGAGCCCTCTTCTACCTGGATCAGGGAGAAAAAGAATTCAAGCTGCGCAAATACAACGAGGCGCTGACGAATTTTGAAAGGTATTTTCTGCGCGACAGCTCCAGCCAATTAGCCTACTACCGCACCGCCCAGATTTATGAATCCTTCCGGAATACGAACAAGGCCGTGGAATTTTACCAGCGAACCATCCGCTTTGATACCTCTAAAGTCAATTACCCCGGCGCCTACATGTACCTGGGGGCCCGCGCTCTGGACGACAGCCACTACGAAGAAGCCAAAAAATACCTGACCACGGCCCTGGAGAATACCAATAAAAACGCCATGGCCTACCACCAGATCCAAAAGCAGCTCCGCCGGGCCGATATGGGCATGAAAGCCATGGCTAACCCGCTGAATATCCGCCCGGAGAAACTTACCGCCACCATTAACGCCCGCCAAAAGCAGTATTTTCCGGTGCTGACCGCTGACGGCAATACCCTCATTTTTACCGCTATCACGGGAAACGAAGATGAGGACCTGTACCTGTCGCGCAGGGTAAACGGCACCTGGGAGTCCCCCGTGCCCATCGCCACTAACATCAATACGCCCAATAACGAGGGCACCTGTAGTATCTCGGCCGATGGTAAGATCATGGTGTTTACTTCCTGTGAGGGGCGCCGGTCTTTCGGAAGCTGTGACCTCTTTATCACCCGCCGGGAAGGAGACTCCTGGACGGAGCCTGAAAACATGGGGCCTTTTGTCAACTCGCCCTACTGGGACTCCCAGCCCTCGCTCTCTCCTGACGGCTCCCGCCTGTTTTTCTCTTCCGACCGCCCCTATGGAGTGGGCAAAAAAGACCTCTGGATGAGCACCATGGATGAGGATGGGAAATGGTCGCGCGCGGTAAACCTGGGACCCGGCATCAATACCCCTGAAAACGAGGTTTCACCCTTTGTGCATGCTAACGGCACCTCTCTTTTCTACTCGTCTAACGGCCGGGAGGGGCTCGGCAATCACGACATTTACATGACCAGCATCCGGGAAAACTTCGGGGCGGAGTCCGTGAACCTGGGCTATCCTATCAATACCTCCGGCGACGAGTCGGGGCTTTTCATTTCAGCCGACGGAAAATCAGCCCTCTATTCCAAACAGGAGGGTGATCAAACCTATATTTACGAGTTCCAGGTACCCCGCGAACTGGCTTCCCGGTTTGACCGGATCTATTACATCAAAGGCTATATCAAAGACGCCAAAACCCAGAAGCCGCTGTATTCTACGGTGGAGCTGGTGAACAGCCGCACGGGCGAGCGGGTCTCGCGCTTCCTTTCTGACCCCGTCACCGGTGACTACATGTCGGTGCTGCCCGAAGAAGGCCAGTACATCATGTACATTGAAACCCCGGGGTACTTTTTCAAAAGCCTGAAGTTTGATTTTAAGCAGGGCAATGAAAACCAGGAGCTGGACATCCACCTGACCCGCATTGAAAAAGAGACCAAAGAAACCCTAGAAAATATCTTTTTTGATACCGGCTCGGCCCGGCTTCGCAGCGAGTCAGACATCGAACTCAAAAAGCTGACTGAAATGCTGAAAAGGAACCCGAAACTCACCGTGGAGATCTCCGGCCATACCGATGACGTGGGTAACGACAAAGCGAACCTGGAGCTTTCTAACCGCCGCGCCGATGCCGTGGTGGATTACCTGAAGGGCAAAGGCATCTCAGCCGAGCGACTGGTAGCCAAGGGCTACGGCGAAACCCAGCCCAAAGTCAAAAACGACTCGGATGCTAACCGGCAGCTGAACCGGCGGATAGAACTGAAAGTGCTTTAAGTTTTTTTTCCGGGGAATTTCCGAACTTTGCGGCTTCAAAAATCCTTTTCTTTAAAGAACAAGTAACCCAAATGACACAAGAACACGTAGAAGTTTTAATATTAGGTTCCGGACCTGCCGGATACACAGCAGCCATTTACGCAGCAAGAGCAGGACTTAAACCCGTGATGTACCAGGGCATGCAGCCGGGCGGACAATTGACCATCACCAATGACGTAGAGAATTTCCCGGGATATCCTGACGGCGTTCAGGGACCCGCTATGATGGAAGACCTGAAAAAACAAGCCGAACGATTCGGATTAGATAACCGTTACGGCCTGGCTACATCGGTAGATTTTTCTACTCCCCTGGCCCATAAGGTGATTATTGATGAAAATAAGGAGATCATTGCCAAAACCGTAATTATTGCCACCGGCGCCTCCGCCAAATGGCTGGGGCTGGAATCCGAAACCCGGCTGAACGGGCTGGGCGTATCGGCCTGTGCCGTATGCGACGGCTTCTTTTACCGGGGCAAGGACGTGGCCATCGTAGGGGCCGGTGATACCGCCTGTGAAGAGGCCCATTACCTTTCCAAACTCTGTAAAAAAGTGACCATGCTGGTGCGGCGCGATGAATTCCGGGCCTCACAGATCATGCAGGAAAGGGTAAAAAATACACCGAACATCGAGATTCTCTTCAATACCGAGACCCTGGAAGTGCTGGGTGACGACGGGGTGACCGGCGTAAAAGTTAAAAATAAAGTGAGCGGTGAGGAATCGGTTATTGATATCCACGGTTTTTTTGTGGCCATCGGGCACCAGCCGAATACCGGTATTTTCAGTGATTACCTGAACATGGATGAAACCGGGTACATCCTGGTGGAAAAAGGCACCAGTAAAACCAATGTAGCGGGGGTTTTTGCCTGTGGTGATGCCCAGGATAACGTTTACCGTCAGGCCATTACGGCGGCCGGCACCGGCTGTATGGCGGCTCTGGATGCTGAACGCTACCTGGCGGCAGAGGGGAGCCATTGAGGGGGTGAATGCAGTTACCGGGGGCTTCGCTGGCACATTCTGTGCCCGAACTGACCGCCCTTAACGAAACAGTGCAGTTTATGCTTTCGAGAGAAATCAAAAATTACATCACCTGCATTCCCTCATATATTTTACCTTTTCTTTCAAAGAAAGTTCAAAAGGGATCCAGTTGATACGGATCCCTTTTTTTCCCATACTCCTGAAAAAGGTCATCTGCCGCTTGGCATAGCGGTGAATCTCCGTTTCCAGCCGGGTATACATCTCATCGTAACGCAGAAATCCCAGCAGAAAGGCGGAAATGTATTTGTACTCCAGTCCATAATATTCTAAGGTTTCCGGGGGCACTCCGGAAGCGATCAGCCCCTCTACCTCCTCCAGCATCCCCTGCTGCTGCACCCGCTCCTTCAGTCGCTGCGAGATCCGGGTGCGCCGTAGCTCTACCGGCGGATCCAGGCCGAAGAGCCGGAAATCATACTGCTCCCGTTCCGGGAAAACCAGCCCGGGATTTTCCTGCTTAAAAGCGGCTATTTCCAGCACCCGGATGCTGCGCTTGCGCGTAGAGGGCAATCCGTCCGGCCCGCTGCTCAGATCAGGCCCCGCTGTAAACTCCGCCTTCAGCCGGCTGGCCAGCTCCGCATCCGGCAAGGCTTCCAGCTCCTGTCTCAGTGGCTTATTTTCCGGGACAAACGTATTGGAAAAGCCCTGCACCAGGCTCTGGATATAGAGGCCGGTGCCGCCACACAGAATGACCCGGCGACCTTTTGCTCTTATCTTTTGCACCGCCGCCTGGAAATCATCCTGGAAACGCGCCAGGTTATATTTTTCACCGGCGTCCAGGATATCGATCAGGTGATACGGAACCATCCCGTACTCGGCCAGATCTTTACCGGTTCCCACATTCATGTCGCGGTACACCTGGCGGGAGTCGGCTGAAATGATCTCTGCACCCGTCTCTTTAGCCAGGGCCACTGCCAGGGAAGTTTTCCCCGAAGCCGTAGGGCCCAGGATCACCGTAATTTCTTCTTCCATATCATTTTCAGGCTTCCTTTATTGATGACGTCGTGGGGTGGCTGTAAAGACTCTTCAGGAGCCGGCCCTCCGGAGCCAGGTTCTTCGGGAATCAGTATCCCGGCGACCGGTATCCCGGCGACCGGCGTCCCGGCGACCGGTGTCCCAAGGGTCGGTGCTCCTGCAATCGGCTCTTCCAGGACCGGATCTCCGGAGGCCGGGGCTCCGCTCACGGGCCTCCGCCTTCCGTCTTCATCCACCGTATAACCGATGGGCCGCAGCACTCCCGCCGGCTCAAAGCCCAGCGCTTCGTACGTAGCGCCCGTATACCAGTCCAGGTCCACGTAGGTCATAATGGAATCCGGGTCTTTTTCACGGATAAAATGCTGCAAAAGCCGGGAGAACCCGCCCTGTACATGAAAATTACAACGCACGGCAAAGCGGATCATTTCATAAGACCGCGTGCCGTCATGAAACTGCCGGGGCCCGGAAAACGTCATCACCGCCATCAGCAGACCGGCGCCGGAGGAACTTCCGGTCCTCCCCTGCCCTTCTTTCGAAGCAGGCTGACCAGGGTATGCGTCTGAAGGCACTTCTTTCAATACCCTGTAATACTTTTCAGGAAGGAATAAGCCATACTTGATCTTGGATGCGGTGGTGCCCTGGAGGTGGTGTTTTTCCAGGAATTTATCGGCCAGGGGCCGGGATATCCGCTGCAGCGTGCATAAACGGCCGGGTATTCTCTCCAGGAGGCCCAGCTTGGAAAGCACCCGTGACCGTACGATATTCTGCCGGTGCTGCCACTGGTCTTCCCAGATCACGATCCTGTCAGCGGGGGGCACCTCGCCTTTCCGGCAATAGGCGAAACGGGGTTCCGCTTCGAACAGGGCTATCCACTCCTCAAAACTGATCAACCGTTACTTTTTAGACGTTTTGTAAAATTTTTTCTAAAGCTATGCGTTAGAAACCAAAAAACGAAGATAATTTGCATATAAAAATACTTTCCTTTCATCGTAAAACCCTGAATCATGAGAACAGCGCTGATAGCCGTTTTTTCATTTGTTTCACTGACCACTTTCGCTCAATCAGATTATCTGAAATACAAGAAGATTGAGGCAGATGACTATTACCAGGCCGGCCGGTACTGGGATGCCTTCTTCTTATACCGGAACCTGGCCAAGAGCCCTGAATTCCAGGGCGATTACTCCATTGAGGAGCAGATAAAAAACAGCTCCCGGGCCATGTTTCACTGGAAAAAAACCGAAGACTACCGGGCTTTCCAGAAATATGACATCGCCAAGTCGCACATGAAAGAGCTGCTGGTGCTTAATCCCTACGATCCTAACCGCGGCCTGCTGCCTGTTCTTACGCTGGAAATGGCTAACCAGATGAAGCGTCGCGCTATAGCCAGCCGCACCCAGGAGGGTGCCGCCGATTTCCTCAGCAAAGCCCTGGATTACTATAACCTGGCCCTGGAAGAAGGCCTGAAAGACGAAATGGTATTCTCTTTTATCCGCCAGGTGGAGAGCGCCCTGGAAAAAAATCCGTATGCCTCCAAAGTCCGGCAGCCTACTACCTATGACATCAATTACCAGAAAGACAAAGCCGAAAAGGCACGGACTATTGAGATTCTGAATCAGCAGAATAACCAGTAGATAATGATTAATGATTAGGGGGTAATTGGGGCTGATGCCGGGTGTGGGTGGCGGTTAGCTTGTTTTTGTATTTTCTGCCTTATCTTTGCGGCCTTAATCAACCAAAACATGGAAATTCTGGGAATAGGCTCAAGAGTAAGGCATCAGGAATACGGCGAAGGCGTGGTCATCAGTGTACGGTCAGAAGGCTACGAGATCACTTTTATCCAAAGCGGTACCCGTCGCATTAAGCCCGAAACCGCCCTGGAGATCATTGAAAGCGTACCGCTGAGCACCGACCTGATCAGCCTTTCCGACGTGGAAAGAACCCTCAATAAAGTATTACAAAAATGGATGGACGCCACGGAAATCGTGCCGCTGGGCGAGAAATGGACGGGTGGCCGGATGATCCTGGAGCCCGGCAAACCGGGACTGGCCCCCAAGGAGATTCCCATTGAATCTTTCTTCCATAAAATAGTGATGATGCGCGACAAGCTGCGGGTGCTGGAACAAAAAGTGAATGCGTCTGAGCTCAGCGATGAAGCCAAAGTGGATATCCAGCAATACGTCTCCCGGTGCTACGGCAGCATGACCACCTTTAACATCCTCTTTAAAAACGCAGAGCAGCAGTTCAAAAGCTGAAACTGCTGCCCTGCGGGTATCCTTATACGTGCCTGTACTCCTATCATACGGCCTTCTCCAGCGGTGCCGGCTCTATGCCCAGCAGCGCGGCAGAAGCCAGGTGCTCTTCACGGTAAAGTGTAGTATCTTCCAGCAGGGATTTTTCGTAGGAAGGGATCATTTCCTCCAGTCGCGGTTTCCAGTCTTCCACCCGGTCAGGGAAACACCGGCGCAGCACCTCCAGCATGATGGCCACCACAGTGGAAGCCCCCGGAGACGCGCCCAGCAGGGCCGCAATGCTGCCGTCAGCCGCATTCACGATCTCCGTTCCGAACTCCAGCACACCACCCTTATCTTTTTTGATCACCTGCACCCGTTGGCCGGCTATTTCCAGCTCCCAGTCTTCCGCCTGCACGTTCGGTAAATACTCTCTCAGGGCATCTACTTTTTCATCCTGCGACTGGCTCACCTGGTTAATCAGGTATTTTGTAAGATCCATGTTATCCCAGCCTACCCGTAGCATGGGCAGAATATTATGGGTATTGATGGAACCGGGCAGGTCCAGCAGGGATCCGTTCTTTAAAAAGCGGGTAGAGAAACCGGCGTAGGGGCCGAAAAGCAGCGCCCGCTCGCCGTCGATAAACCGGGTATCCAGATGGGGTACCGACATGGGCGGCGCTCCCACGGCTGCTTTACCGTATACTTTGGCATCGTGCCGTTTGATCACCTCCTTATTGGTGCAGCGCAGCCATTGGCCGCCCACCGGGAAACCGCCGTAAGCCTTACCTTCCGGGATATCCGACTTCTCCAGCAGCGGCAGGGAGCCGCCACCCGCCCCAATAAACACGAAACCGGCGTGAAACTCGGTCTTCACGTCATTGGTCAGGTTTTTGGCTACGATCTTCCATTTACCGTCTTTCAGACGGGTAAGCTCTTTTACCTCATGCGCTAATTTCAGGGTTACCTCCTTCTCAAACATCAGGTATTTCAGGATCTTGCGGGTGAGGGTGCCAAAGTTCACATCGGTCCCCCACTCGGCCCGCGTGGCCGCCACCTGTTCTTCCGGATCGCGCCCTTCCATGATCAGCGGTGCCCAGCGCCGGATGCGCTCCGGGTCATTACTAAACTTCATGCCCTTGAAAAAATGATACTGCCCCAGGGCTTCGTAGCGCTTCTTCAGGTAATCCACATTTTTCTCACCAAACACAAAGCTCATGTGGGGAATGGTATGGATAAACTCCTCAGGGGAATCCACCAGGCCTTGTTTGACCAGGTAAGCCCAGTATTGCTTGGAGATCTCAAACTGTTCAAAGATCTTCACCGCTTTGCTGCAATCCACACTCCCGTCTTCGCGCTCGGGCGTATAATTCAGCTCGCACAGGGCGCTGTGGCCGGTACCTGCATTATTCCAGGCATCCGAGCTCTCGGCGGCCGGTGCATCCAGCCTTTCCAGGATGTAAATGGAAATATCAGGGTTCAGCTCTTTCAGGATAGAAGCCAGGGTAGAGCTCATGATCCCGGCGCCGATCAGCACCACGTCAGAATGTATAACTTGTTTTGAAGCCGGCATTTACTTTTCGTTTTCTCTGGTAAAAATAATCATGCTTATTGAGAAACATTCCAATTAGCCCTACAAACATGCACCTCAATAAAGAAAAGTCAAAATTATTCCTTTTTTATCCCATATTGGACTCTGAAATCCCTCCAATGGTCTACGTCTTTTTGTTAAAATGCGCTTCTTTTTATACTTTTCTGAATAATTAATTACCAAACCGAGTCCTATGAAGAATTTCTTCCTGTCGTTACTTTTCCTTTGCCTGCAATTCAGCGTCACGGCCCAGGTTACCCTGAAATATTACCTGCCCGAGGGCCAGGCTTATGACAGCAAAATCCCTACACCCAAAGAGTTCCTGGGCTATGAAGTAGGCGAGCAGCATGCCACTCCCTACGAGGTGAATGCCTACTTCCGCGAGCTGGCCCGGCATTCTGACCGCATGAAAGTGGAAACCTATGGCCGCAGCTTTGAAAACCGCGAGCTGCTGCTGGTCACCTTCACTTCACCGGCTAACCTGGCTAACCTGGAAAACATCAAAGCCGAGCATAAAAAACTGGCGAACCCTGATCTTTCCAAAGGATTGAAAATCAAAGATATGCCCGTAGTGATCTGGATGGGCTATTCGGTGCACGGCAATGAGGCCAGCGCCATCAATGCCTCCCTGCTGGCCGGCTATCACCTGGCAGCCGCCCAGGGACCGGAAATAGACGCACTTCTGAAAGATGCCGTGATCCTGGTAGATCCCTGCCTGAACCCGGACGGTGCCACGCGCTTCTCTACCTGGGTTAACAGCAATAAAAGCCAGACCCTGGTTTCCGACGGAAATAGCCGGGAATTTCGCGAAACCTGGCCTAATGGCCGGACCAACCACTACTGGTTTGACCTGAACCGCGACTGGCTTTATCAGCAGCTGCCCGAAAGCCGCGGCAGGCTGGTGAAATTCTATGACTGGAGGCCGAATATCCTGACGGACCACCATGAAATGGGAACCAATTCCAGCTTCTTCTTCCAGCCCGGAATACCCGCCAGAACCCACCCCATAACGCCCAGAAGTAACATTGATATGACCTCCCGGATAGGCACTTACCACGCCAAAGCCCTGGATAAAATAGGCTCGGCCTACTATACCAAAGAGAACTATGACGATTTCTACTACGGCAAAGGCTCCACCCTGCCTGACGTGAACGGCTCCATAGGGATACTCTTTGAGCAGGCCTCCTCACGGGGCCACCTGCAGGAGAGTATTAACGGGCCGGTCAGCTTCCCTTTCACCATCCGTAACCAGTTTGTGACCACCCTGTCTACCCTGCAGGCCGGTAAGGAACTACGCCAGGATCTGCTGGCTTATCAAAAAGACTTTTACGCCCAGAAAGCCACCGGTGATGTGAAAGCCTATATGTTTGGCGGCAGCAATGACCCCATCAGTACCTGGGAAATGGTGAATATGCTGAAGAGAAACCAGGTAGACGTTTACCGGGTAACACGGGCCGAGAAAATAAACGGCCTGGATTTCAGCAAAGAAGACGCCTACGTGGTACCCCTGGATCAGCCCCAGCACCGCCTGATCACTTCCATGTTTGAGAAAAGAACTACTTTCCAGGACAGCGCTTTTTACGACATTTCCGCCTGGACCACTCCCCTGTGCATGAATGTGCCCTACACGGAAGTAAAAGGAGCGCTAAGCCTGGGTCAAAAAGTGGAAGATAATCCCTTTCCCGCCGGGAAAGTAGTAGGAAACAGCTCCCTGGCCTACCTTTATGAATGGGACAGCTATTTTGCGTCCCGCGCTACTTACGAACTGCTCTCCAAAGGATATGTGCTCAAATACGCCACCGAGCCCTTCACCGTACTCATAGACGGCAAAGAAAAAGAGTTCAGCTACGGTACCATACAGGTGACCGGGAAGGGCGCCCGGCAGCTGCTGGAAACCCTGGCAGCCCGTGACGGCATCACCTTCTATGCCCAAAGCACCGGCCTGACGGAAAAAGGAATCAACCTGGGCAGTGAAAAATTCCGGGTAATGGAAAAGCCCAGTATACTCATGATCACCGGTGATGGCGTGGATGCCAATGACGCCGGGGAAGTGTGGCACCTGCTGGATACCCGCGTTAACCTCCCGCTTACCTTTGCCGATATCAGCACCGTAAACCGGGTTAATCTCTCTAAATACAGCCATATCGTATTGAATCACGGCCGCTATTCCGAACTATCGGCTGAGCAGATCAAAAACTACGTGGAAAGCGGCGGTACGCTCATCGCTTTAGGCGACGGCGCCACCTGGGCCGCCCGGAACAAGATAGGCTCTGCCAGTTTCAAAGCCGGAGCAGCGCCGGATACCCGGGGAAAGAAACTTCCGTATGCTTCACAAAACAATATAAACGGGGCCATGTCTACCGCAGGCACCATCTTTGAGGCGCGGATAGACGTCAGCCACCCGCTATGTTACGGCTATAAGCAGACTTACCTTCCGGTTTTCAAAGTGAATAACACCGTTTTTGAAGACACTCAAAACGCCTTCAATACCCCCGTAATGTTCACTGAAAATCCCCTGATGGCCGGCTATGTGCACCCCAAAAACCTGGAGCGCATTCGCAAAAGCCCGGCGGTAATCGCCCAGCGCACCGGTAGCGGCCAGGTCATCAGCTTCACTGATAACCCGAACTTCCGCGCCTTCTGGTACGGCACAAATAAACTGTTTCTGAATGCCATTTTCTTCGGAAAGGGCATCGGAGGCGGAAGATTTGGGGAAGAAGAGGAATAGTTTTTTAATGGTTAATTATTAATGGTTAATGCGGATAGCGAATATTCATTAATAATTAACCATTATCTTATACTCCACCCTCCGGTTCCTGCTCCGGTTCTCCTCCGTGTCATTAGGAGATACCGGCCGGCTGCTGCCGTAGCCCTTGAAGCGGATGCGTTTACCGTCTACGCCTTTGTCTATCAGGTACTGACGTACATTAAAGGCCCTGTCCAGGGAGAGTTTCTGGTTAGCGGTGGGATCCCCCTGGTTATCGGTATGCCCTTCGATCTGGATTTTCAGCCCGGGGTTTTGTTTCAGATATTCCGCCAGGTTATCCAGCTGCTCGTATGACTCCCGCAGGATCACGGCTTGTCCCAGGTTAAAATAGACCTTATCCAGCTTAAAGGCCGTGGCCTCCTCGTTCAGTTTTTCACCTATGGCAGCCGGTGTTTCTTCGGTGAGGGAAGGTGCTTCAGCCGGAGGTGCTTCTTCCGGGGCAGCGGGCTGCGCCGGGGTACCGTCAGGTTCCACATAAATATCTTTTTCAAAGCTGCCGGCCTTCAGGAAAAGCTTCAGATTCAGTGACTCCGTCAGGGGCTGGAAACCCGGGGCCGACACGCGGAAGCTGATCTCGTTCTCGTCCACGAAAAACTCGTATTTCCCGGTCTTTGACGTCTGAAGCGAGTCGATGACTGCCCCGCTTCCCTTACCGGAGCAGGTGATCCGGGCATTAATGGGTTCATTGGTAGCGGCGTTCAGGATACGGCCGTATACCCTGAAATCTTCGGCTTTCAGCACCGGTTCTTCTACCGGCGAATCCACCGCCGGCTGCCGGTTTTTCGGGTTATTGATCCGGATACCGTTAAAATTCCAGTATTGGAAGCCACCCTCCGAATCAGAATCGTACTCGATCAGGTCTATTTTTTCAAACCCGGCCGGTATCTTCTCAAAATACACCTTGAAAAAATATTTTTTACCGATCTCCACGGTCTGCCTTTCCGGCGAAACCGGGATATTCACGGCCTTAATGAACTTAAATTTCCGGCCGTCGGAAAGCACCACCCGTGAACCCGGCTGAAAGCTGATGGTCTGTACCTCGTTCATTCTTTCCCGGAACATCTGCAGCGCCTGCTCCCGGTTCAGCCCCATCTCTTTGAGCTGACGCGCTATTCCCGGGTTTTCCTTCATGAAGCGGTCAAAACTGTCTTCACCCGCTTTGTCGTAAAACTGCATGTGGAATACCGTATATTCCTTCGTGATCTCTATTTTATTGATGAATACATTTTTGGCTGATTTTCGTTCAACAGACGGATTTGGCGACACCTGCGCCAGGGCCGTGTAGCCGGTAAGAACGGTAAAAATAACCAACAGAAAACCTCTCATGTGCATAAAAAATAGTACTAAATCAAAGATTTAAACGATAAAATACAGGTTTATGTTACCCTTATCCCCGTTAAAAAATGTTAAAGCCATCAAAACCTTAGAGGCCAGGGGCTTAATCGGCAGATCGGATGATCCGGTATTTTTTGGGTAAAAATCTTGCTTCCAAACCCGAAAAAAAGCTCTATCTTTGTATCCCGTAATCAATCATTATCAAAATGCCATTGAGCGGAAAAAAAAGTAAGCCTAAGTACATTTTCGTGACCGGAGGAGTAGCCTCGTCGCTGGGAAAAGGTATCATTGCTTCATCATTAGCTAAATTATTACAATCACGCGGATTTTCGGTAACCATTCAAAAGCTGGATCCCTACCTGAACGTGGATCCGGGTACGCTCAATCCCTACGAGCACGGCGAATGTTACGTTACCGAAGACGGTGCCGAAACGGACCTGGATCTGGGTCACTACGAGCGCTTCCTGAATATTCCCACCTCTCAGGCCAATAACGTTACTACCGGAAGGATCTATTATAACGTACTGAACAAGGAGCGGAAAGGCGATTTCCTGGGAAAAACCGTACAGGTTATTCCGCATATCACGGATGAGATCAAAAGGCATATCCGCCAGCTGGGCGAGTCCGGTGCCTATGACATCATCATTACGGAGATAGGCGGCTGTGTGGGGGATATCGAGTCGCTGCCCTTCCTGGAAGCCGTGCGCCAGCTGAAATGGGAATTGGGTGAAAATAACATGCTCACCATTCACCTTACATTGGTACCTTACCTGAAATCTGCCGGCGAGCTGAAAACCAAGCCTACCCAGCACTCCGTAAAGATGCTGCAGGAATCCGGGATTCAGCCGGACATCATTGTTTGCCGTACGGAATACCCGCTTCCGGCCGATATCCGGAGGAAGATCGCCCTATTCTGTAACGTAGAGTTACCCTCGGTCATTGAGGCCATTGATGCCGATTCCATTTACGAAGTTCCCGTGCTGATGGCCCAGGAAAAACTGGATCAACGGGTACTTTATATGCTGGACGTTTACAGTGCCACTGACTCGGATATGAAGAAGTGGAATAACTTCCTGAAGGTGCTGAAGAACCCGGAAAACGAGGTGAATATCGGCCTGGTCGGAAAATACATTGAGCTGAAAGACGCCTATAAATCCATTGTGGAGGCCTTTATTCATGCCGGAGTGGTCAATAAATGCAAAGTAAACCTGAAATGGATCCATTCGGAGAAAATAGACCCGGCAAACGTAGCGGAGCTATTAAACGGCCTGGACGGCGTGCTGGTGGCTCCGGGATTTGGTGAGCGTGGAATCGAAGGAAAAATAGCCACGGTCCAGTATGTCCGGGAGAATAATATCCCGTTCTTTGGGATTTGCCTGGGTATGCAGATGGCGGTTATTGAATACGCCCGCCACGTGATCGGCTGGGAAGATGCCCATTCCACTGAAATGGAGGCCGCTACCGGACACCCGGTGATTGACCTCATGCATGATCAGCAAAGCGTGGAAAACAAGGGCGGCACCATGCGACTGGGCGCTTATACCTGCAAAATTCAGGACAAGACCCTGGCCCGCAGCATTTACGGAAAAAACAAGATCAGCGAAAGACACCGCCACCGCTGGGAATTTAACAATGCCTTCAAAGCCGAATTTGAGAAAAGCGGCCTGGTGCTGAGTGGTACTAACCCGGATACCGGCCTGGTGGAGATCATTGAGCTGCCTACCCATCCGTTCTTCATAGGCGTGCAGTTTCACCCCGAGCTGAAAAGCACGGTCATGAACCCGCACCCGCTGTTTGCAGGCTTTGTGAAGGCAGCGCTTAAACATAAAAACGGATGATCCGCCTATCGGTCTCCCTGTCGGAATCGGGTCAAGTCACCCGGCAGATAGAGAATGCCGAACCCAAAGAGCCGGCTGACGGCGAGATCCTGGTTAAAGTGGCCTATTCCGGCCTGAACTATAAAGATGCCCTTTCTGCCTCCGGCAATAAGGGCATTTCCCGTTTTTACCCCCATACGCCCGGCATTGATGCCGCAGGAGAAGTGGTCATTTCCACCCGTGCAGAATTTAAACAGGGGGACCGTGTCATAGTAACGGGTTTTGACCTGGGCATGAACACCAAAGGCAGCTTTGCTGAATACATTACCGTACCGGCCGCCTGGACCCTGCACCTGCCCGAAGAAATGAGCCTGAAAGAAGCCATGATGCTGGGTACGGCCGGGCTCACCGCCGCCATGAGCATCGATAAAATCCTTAGCTCTGACCTCCGCTCGGGGCCGGTGATCATCAGCGGCGCCACCGGCGGTGTAGGGAGCATGGGCCTGCTTATCCTCAAAAAGCTGGGCATAGAAACAGCCGCCTATTCCCGGAGGCCGGAAACCGCCACCTACCTTCGCTCCCTGGGAGCCAAAGAAATCCTCCACGCCTGGGAAGAGTCACCCAAGCCCCTGCTGAAAGGCCTCTATTCCGCCGGGATAGACACGGTAGGCGGCCCGGTACTGGAAAACATGCTGAAACACATCCGGCCCTACGGGGCCTTGGCCATCTGCGGCATGGCCTTGTCCCCCCGCTTCACCACCACCGTATATCCTTTCATCCTCCGCGGCATAAGCCTCTACGGCATAGAATCCGCCGAAGCGCCCATGGCCTGGCGGAAAACGCTCTGGAACAGGCTGGCTACCGAATGGAAACCGGACGGGCTGGAATCCATCTGCCGCACGGTCAGGCTGGAAGGCCTGGAGGCCGAGATCCAAAAGATGCTGGCGGGTAAGGCGCTGGGGCGGGTGGTGGTAGAGATTTAGCAGGGGGTTAAAGGTTCCCGAATATCGCCTTTGTGATCTCCACAAACTGCGTATAATCCAGCTGCTCGGCGCGCTTATTCTCGTATGGGAAAGTGGCCTGGGCCGAGATGGGCTTTAGGGCGTTCGAGAGCATCTTGCGGCGTTGGTTAAAGGCCGTTTTGACCACCAGCTTGAATTTTTTAAAATCGCAATCCAGGATCTTATCGTAGTTTCTTACCAGGCGGATCACGCCGGAATCTACTTTGGGCGGCGGGTCAAACGCCCCGGGAGGCACGGTAAAGCTGTATTCGATATCGTAATAGGCCTGGAGCAGTACACTCAGGATGCCGTAGTCTTTGTTTCCCGGGGGCGAGGCTATGCGCTGCCCTACCTCCTTCTGCACCATGCCCACCACTTCCTGAACCTGGTCTTTGTAATCCAGCACCTTGAAGAAGATCTGGGAGGAAATATTGTAGGGGAAATTACCAATGATCCCGAAGCGGTCTTGCGGTGAAAGCCCCAGAACGGCGTTCAGATCCAGGTGCAGGAAATCGGCATCAAACAGGTTTTTGGCGCTGAATCCGTAGTGTTTCTGAAGGTATTCCACGGACTCCTTATCGATCTCCACCAGGAACAGCTCCAGCTCTTTCCGTTCTGCCAGATACTGGGTTAATACGCCCATTCCCGGCCCGATCTCCAGCACAGGGCCCGTGCTCCGGTACAGTTCGGTGATTCTCCGGGCGGCCGAAAGGTCTTTTAAAAAATGCTGTCCGAGATGCTTCTTGGCTCTTACTTTTTCCAATGAATTACGATTTGATCCGCAAAATTAGACATTATCCGGGCAACCCCCGGGCTTTGAGCGCAAAATGTCTTTTGGCGTGCTGTAAAATCCGTGTATATTTACTAGCTTTAATCCGTTATGGAGTGGCTGATTTAAAAAAAATGGAACGCGAATACACCTATGGCTAATTTCAAGACGGTATCCTACCCTTCGGAATACATCAATTTCCTGGAAGATTTTGTAGAAAATACTTCCGAGATTAACTTTATCCTGAACAGTAAGGGGGAGTTTATCTTTGTCAATAATTCTTTTGTAAAGACCCTGGGCTATGAAAAAGAGGAGGTAAAAGACCAGCGCATAACGGATTACCTGCATCCCCAGTTCAAAGAAGAGTCTGTCAAGGAGATCCTGGGCCTGAAACCCGGCCAGCACCTGCATGACTACACCCTGGTCTTCAGAAATAAGCTAAAAAAACGGGTGTACCTGCTGGGGGATATCCATTTCTCCCAATTGAGCGATGACATGAAGGTGTACCGCTTCATCCTGCGCGACATCACCCAGCGGCGACGCGCCGAAGCCGCCCAGAACCTCTATTTTGCCATTGCCCAAAGTAACCTGAACACCCGCAGCCTGGAGGACTTCCTGGCCCAGGTGCACCTGAACCTGAAGAAAAACATTTATGCCAATAACTTCTTCGTGGCGGTTTTTGATAATAGCGACAGCAGCATCAATTTCCCCTATCACGTGGATGAGTTTTTTGACACGGGTCAGAATTACATGAAACGCCACCTGGGAAACGGCCTGATAGAATACTCCCTCCTTCAGAAAAAACCCCTGGTGCTGAACAAAGAAGAGCTGGAAGAGCTCATTGAAAGGGAAAAGCTTTTTATCTACGAGTCCATTTTGCCGGCCGTACAGATCCTGGTACCGCTTAAAGTGAACGAAGAAGTGATCGGGGTGATCGGCATCAAGTCGTATTCCGATGAGAATAAGTTCAGTAGCAATGACCTGGAACTGCTGCAGTTCGTTTCCGGGCAGATAGCCATGACCATGGAGCGGAAGCGGGCCGAGGCTGACCTGGAACTGCAAACCGCGCGTTTAAAGGCCCTGTTCGACAGCAGTTCCCACCTGCTCTGGACCGTTAACACCCGGCGTCAGCTGAGCTCCATGAACAGCAATTACTATAACATTGTCTATAACGAACTGGGTGAGGCGCCTAAGATCAACAGCAGCATTGAGCGCTACGGCTGGAAGCTGTTTCATCCGGATGACAAGCCCATGATGCGGGAAAAATATAACCTGGCCTTCTCCGGCGAGCCTCAGTATTTTGAACTCCACTGGGGGCAAAAAAACGGTGGCCCCGACTGGTACGAGTTCCACCTGAACCCCATCATTTCCGGAGAGAACGGTGAAGTGGAAGAAGTGTCAGGCATAGCCCGGAACATTACGGAAAACAAAAAAGCGCTGCTGGACCTGCAGAAAAGTGAAAATAAGTTCCGGAACATCATCGAGTCGTTTATCGATATCTACTACCGTTCCGACCTGGCCGGGAACATCACCATGATCTCGCCTTCGGTCTATAAGCACACGGGATACACGGAAGAAGAAGTGATCCACCAGAAAGTGGACCAGTTTTTTGAAGACGTGGTAGACTCGTCCAAAAACATTAAAACCCTGCTGAAGGCCGGTAACATCACGAATTATGAGGTGCGGGTAAAGCGGAAAGACGGCAGCATCCGGCAGTTTATGCTGAACATCCGGATGATCAAGAACGAAAAAGGTAACCCTATAGAAGTGGAAGGGGTGGCGCGCGATGTCACCGAGCTGCTGAGGAGTGCCGAAGAGCTGAAAATAGCCAAGGAAGAGGCGGAGCACCTGCTACGGGTAAAAGAGCAGTTCCTGGCCAATATGAGCCATGAGATCCGGACCCCGATGAACGGGATCATCGGCATGATAGACGTGCTGAACGAGACCGAACTGGACAGAACCCAGAAAGACTATGTAAACACCATCCGGAACTCGTCTGAGACCCTCCTGACCATCCTGAATGACATCCTGGATCTGTCTAAGCTGGAAGCGGGTAAAATGAATATCGAGAAGCGGCCCTTTGACCTGAAGGAAATGCTGAAAAACCTGGTGGCCCTGTTCAAGCAGAAGGCCGCTGAGACCAATAACCTGCTGAAGTTTGAATGGGATGCCCGTGTGAATCCCTTCATCGTCGGCGACCAGATCCGCCTGCTCCAGATCCTGTCAAACCTCACTTCCAACGCCATCAAATTTACCCAGAACGGCAGCATTACGGTCCGGATCACGCTGGCAGACCAGCAGGGCACCCTCCAGACGCTGAAGTTTGAGGTGGTGGATACGGGGATCGGGATCTCGGAAGAAAACCAGAAAAAGCTCTTTAACTCCTTTCAGCAGCTGGATATTTCTACCAAAAAAGCGTTTGGCGGCACCGGGCTGGGGCTGGTGATCTCTAAACAACTGGTGGAAACCATGGGCGGTGAAATCAGCCTGAGCTCCTTGCTGGGGGAGGGCAGTAATTTCTGGTTTACCCTGCCGGCTGAAGAAGCCCAGGCTTCCCAGGTCAGTGAAAAGGTAAGTAAGGCTAACGAAATCTCCATTGAGGGTTATTTCCGGGATTTCTCACCCAAAATCCTGCTGGTGGACGATAACGCCATTAACCGGAAAGTGGCGATCGAGATCCTGCGAAAGGCCAATTGTAACGTCATCGGCGCCGATTCGGGGCGGAAGGCCATTGAAACCTTCCAGAATAATCCTGACTTTGACCTGATCCTGATGGACATCCAGATGCCGGAAATGGACGGCGTGGAAACCACCAGGATCCTGCGTGAAAAATTCGGAAAGAAACTTCCTACCGTAGTGGCCATGACCGCCTACTCCATGGAAAACGACCGCGAGAAATTCCTGGCCAGCGGCATGGATAATTACCTTTCCAAGCCCATCCGTGCCAATCTCCTGATTCAAAAGGTGGAAGAATGCCTGGTTCCGGAGAAAGTAGCCGACCGCAAGACTCAAAAGAAGAAAAGCCCGCAGAAGTTCGAGGAGATCGATGCCACCATCCCCGCTTTTGACAGCGAGGTGATCAGTAGCCTGAAAGAAATGGTAGGCGGCGAGATGCTCCGGTCGGTATTTGAAGATTTTCAAAGCGAAGCAGGGGTACAGATCGAAAACGTAAAAAATGCCTACGACCGCAAAGACGTGGTAGCCATCCAGAAAGAGCTGCACACCCTGAAAGGCAACTCGGGCACCATAGGCCTCATGCGCATCCACGAGATCACGAAAGCCATAGAAGTACCGGCCAAAGACGGGAACCTGCAGGATTTCGAAGCGAAATTTGAAATCCTGAAGCAGGAATTTGAGTACTTTGTTAAGCATTTCGAAGGTCACTGTCAGTGAAACCGGGTATGAAAAACTATCTTTTTTACTCTTTTTTGCTGGTATTCCTGGCCTCCTGCTCAGGTACCAAATCACTGCAGTCTATTTTGCCCAAAAGTACCTGCAGCCAGGAAATGGAGTATTCTGTCAAAGAAATCCCGCGGCCTTTTCACGAATTAAACCCGGATACGGCGCTGACTGCCCGGTTTTCAACGGCCAGTTTAAATGCCGCCAATGCCATCGGGCTGATCGAAACATTAACAGAATATATCCGCCTGAAAAAGCAGGCAGGAAACTCACTGGAAAAGCGGATCCAGCTGCTCGAACTCTCCCAGCTGGTAAGCCAGCGGATCAACCTTTCCTCCCTGGAAATATCCGCAGTAGCCTCAGAAATGGACTGTGAAGAAGAGCGGATCACGCAGATAGCCGAGTACATGCGAAACCTGGAAGGCGACAAAGAATCCAAGCTCACCGTAGCCGCCATCATCGCAGGTGCATCCGGCGCTATTACGTCGGGTATTGTACTGAGTAGCAATAAAGTAAGCAGCAAATTAGACTATGTGGGCATTGCATCCGGTATTGCCGAAGCCGTGATCGGTATGCTCATCCTCAATAACAAGCGAAAAATAGATTATACCCACGAACGAAACCCCCTCCGCGAAGTATGGGAAGGAAAACAGGCCGGAGACTCGGCTTTCCCACCCGTAGTATGGTATTACATCACCTATGAAAATCCCGCCTTAACCGGCGAGAAATCCATCCGCACCCAGATCATAGAACGCTGGAAGAATTTTAATGAGCTCCAACCCAAAAAAATAGCAAAATACTTCGGAACAGGCGGAAAATACAGCACCGAAGAGCTCTATAACCGCGCCAACATGTACGACCTCCTCGAATCTTATATCAAACTGATCAAACAGGACCTCACCAGCCTGTCGATTGAGTTTGATGGCGCGAAATAGGTTTATCCCTGCATCTTTCAATCGGGCATTATGTCTTTCGATTGTTCTCTTAGCTTTATTGGCAATCTCTGCTATCTGTTCTGTCGTATCTTCCAGGTTCCTTTCTATGAGCTTTAGTGTTTCCAGCACTTCCTTTCTGAATTTATCCTGCACTTGTGCCGATTTTACACCGACATTTACACCGACATTCTTTCCGAAAAACGTTACTAAAAAGCCTCCGTCACGTTCTGCCAGTTCGGGCTCCGGAAGTTCAGCTTCTTTGCAGGTATCAATGACTTTGATTATACCACGCTCCCAGGAATCAATGAGGTTACCTTTAAAACAAACATCCGCAATAACCGGGTTTCGTGGTTTTGACGAATGCGGTTTTTTAAGAGCCTCTAACGCGAGTTCTTCCGATAATCTTCCGTCATTCCAAAACGTAATTTTATGGTCATATACACGAATTTGTGTGGGCGCCTCTGCATAATTACGATGAACCAAGGCGTTTAAAATCACTTCACGCAATGCTGTAATCGGATATTCCGGTGTTTCTCTCCGATGTAATCCCTCAAATGAAACTTTCCGTATCAAAAACTTACGTAAGAGCTGTTCAAGAACCGCTTGCGACAAATTCAATAAGTTACCTTCTTCCGTTTCCTGAAAAACGAGGTCAGCGTCGTCTGTTCCGAAACGTCCGATTTTCACAAAAAAATTCGTGCAGAATTTACCCGGGTCTTTGCCAAATAATACAATTGCCCCACGTTTCAATTGGCCGTCTCCGCCACTATTGTACAAAAAAAGGTGGAGCACGCCCCACCTTAAAATAACATGACAGATCAGCTTACTTGGAACTGATTCTCTTTACCAGCATCACTACCAGGAGGATCACGGCGGCGCCTACGAAGGCTTCTGCTACGCGGCTGATGAAATCGGGGAGGCCCAGCATGGAGTGCAGTTCGCCGTCCAGCAGCCAGCTGCCTACGAATGCGCCGGCGATGCCCAGGAGGATCTGGTAGATGAGCGACAGGCTGAAGCGTTTGAATGCGAGGTCAGCCAGCCAACCGGCTATGGCGCCTACTAAAATGGTGATTAACAGGTTCATAATTTAAGAAAGGTTAAATGGTTAAAAAAAAGAGGGAGCCTTTCAGCCCCCTCTCCTCTTCTAATACTTACAGAGCAGGTATTCTTAAAACCTGTCCGGGATAAATCTTGTCAGGGTGAGTCAGCATAGGCTTATTCGCTTCAAAGATCACCGGGTATTTCATGGCATCGCCATAAAACGTTTTAGCGATTTTAGACAGCGTATCTCCTTTTTCTACCGTATGGAACTGAGCTTCAGGCTCCGGAGTAACCACTACGATATTATTATCTACGGCACCTACTCCTTCCACGTTTCCAACCGCCAGGGCGATTTTCTCTGAATCCTGCTGGCTTTCGGTCTCGCCTTCAAGCGTTACAGTATCACCGGAAACTTTTACGGTCAGCTTTCTGAAAGGCAGGGCCAGGTTCTGCACGTGCGCCAGCAGGGCTGAAGCTTTCAGTTCAGGAGCTGCTTCCTCTTTCTCGCTTTTGCCGAATACTTTCTCGCCTACGCCTTTAAAAAATGATATTAGTCCCATTTTTAAAAAAGTTAAATTTTAATAATTAAAAATTGATTGAACAAATATATAGACTTTATAAGACAATTAAAGTCACAAAAGAATTAAATAAATTAAAAACTTTCAGCCAGCATACGCTGCAGATGATGGTATTCCAGGCCGTAGGCCGCCTTCAGCTCTTCCACCTCTTTCCATGCTTCCGGCTGCCCCGCTGCCGATTCCCGCTTTTTGATGGCCGTGATCATCAGGTTTTTAGGCGTATGCTCGGAATTGACAAATTCAAAAACCCGGGTTTCGTAACCGTAAATTTCCAGGATGGAGGCCCGCAGGAGATCGGTCAGCATTTCTGCCGTACGCTCTTTCATAATGCCGTAACGGGTGAAAGCCGCATATAAGCCCGCCGGGTTCATAGACTTCCGCACCTGCTTATGGCAGCAGGGCGATACCATGATCACCTGCGCTCCGGCCCGGATTCCCTTGTACAGTGCCTCATCGGTGGCCGTATCACAGGCATGCAGGGCGATCACCACATCGGTTTCTGAAAAATCATAGCCTTCTATGGTGCCCTGCACAAAATCCAGCCCGGTGAAGCCGGCCTTTGCCGCCAGGGAATTGCACAGATCCACCATATCCTGGCGGAACTCTACGCCCCTCACCCGGGCCCCGGCTCTCTTCCGGAGAAAATCATAAATGGCAAAGGTCAGGTAACCCTTGCCCGAACCCATGTCCAGTACAGAGATCTCCGGCCCGCTGAGCCCCTGCACCGCCACCGAAAAGAACTCCAGGAACTTATTGATCTGGATAAACTTATCTTTCTTGTCCTTCCGCAGGTGGCCGTCGGCCGAGGTCACTTCCAGCAGGTGCAGAAAACCGGCCGATTCCTCCACCATCCGCTGCCGGGGCTTATCGTGCGCGCCGGTGGCCTCTCTTTCCGTCTTACTTTCTTTCACGGTCAGCCTTTCCCGGCCGTCCGTTTTCAGGAAATAATCGCGGCCTATACAGTACATGTCGGCCTGTGAGAACCGGTGGCCGATGAGCTCATCCAGGAGCTTCACCGACTCCTCCAGGCTGTAGTTTTTGGTGATGTCTTTCCGCGGATAGCGGTATACCCAGGTGAGCATCGGCCCCTTTTTAGAATCAAAGGGTCGGATAAAAATCGATTTAAATTCAATATTTTCAGAACTGTTTTTAACAATTGAACTGATTGTCATTTTTGAAAATATTGAATTTTCAAAACTTTCTGAAAATATATTTATAAACTTTTGTTTCAACCTATTCAATATAAAAATTCCGGTCGGCTACCAGCGTTTTTCCTTTCACCGACTTCCATGCGGTGGTGGGATAAAGCATTTGTTCCTTGCCGTCGATGCTCACTTTTACCGGCATATCAAAGCCGGGGATGACCTTTTCCCAGCGGTAGGATATCTTTCCACCCTGTGTTTTCGTGGCCAGTTTGGGGATGCGTACATCCCGCAGGTATTGGTCAAAAACCTTGCTGAAATCCTTTCCGGCCTGTTCGGAAATGTAATTCTCCACATCGGCGGAAGTCACGGTCTGATGGTAAAAGCGGGAGTTTAGCCCTCTCAGGATCTGGCGAAACTTCTCGTCGTCACCGATGATATGCCGGATGGTGTGCAGCATATTGGCGCCTTTGCTGTACATATCGCCGGAGCCCTCATGGTTCACGTTATAGACACCTATGATGGGCACATCGTTCCTGATACTCTGCCGGGCGCCGATCACGTAATCTTCCCCGGCCTGCTTTCCGTAATGATAATCCGTAAACAGGGCTTCGGAGTAGGAAGTAAAGCTTTCGTGTATCCACATATCGGCGATATCCTTATAGGTAATGTTATTGGCAAACCACTCGTGCCCGCTTTCATGAACAATGATAAAGTCCCATTTCAGCCCCCAGCCCGTTCCGGAGAGGTCACGACCCAGGTAGCCTTTCTTGTACTGGTTACCGTAGGTGACCGAACTCTGGTGCTCCATGCCCAGGTAGGGCACTTCCACCAGCTTAAAGCCGTCTTCGTAAAACGGATACGGTCCGAACCAGTACTCAAAGGCCTGCAGCATCCGCGGAACATCCTTAAAATGCTCGCGGGCCAGCTCCAGGTTATAATCCAGGGGCCAGTAATCCACGCGTAAAGGGCCTTTTTCGCCGGCGTAGACCTCGCTATAATGGGCAAAATGGCCGGCATTCAGGTTGACTCCGTAATTATTGATGGGGTTTTTAACCTCCCACACCGTGGTCACCTTACCGTCAGCATAGGTGCATTTAGTGGCCAGCTGGCCGTTTGACACGTTCATCAGGCTGTCAGGCACGGTGATGCTGATCCGCATACCGTTATCCGGTTCATCGTACATGTGGTCTTTACAGGGCCACCATACGCTGGCGCCCAGGCCCTGGCAGGAAGTGGCCACAAAAGGCCGGCCCAGCTTATCTTTGGACCACGATACGCCCCCATCCCACGGCGCCCGGCGGGCCACCCGCGGATTCCCCTCGTACTGCACCAGGATTTCGCCTTCCGAACCCGGCTGCGGGGCGGCCGGAAGCTGGATAAAATAGGCATTGGCGCCCCGTTTGGTAAACTTCAGCGGGGTATCTCCCTGGTAAGCCGCCGTAAGATCCAGCGGCTCCTGGAGGTCTATCTGCATCACATTATGCGACTGCAGGGTCTTGTAACGGATCACGTTAGAGCCTTTGAAGAATTTCCGGGCCACATCGGCCTCCACCTTCAGGTCGTAATGCAGGAGATCCCACCAGGCCCGCTCCGGGGTGATGCTGCCCCTGAGGGTGTCATCCAGGGTAAAGGTTTTTTTATTACCGTGAACCAGCTGAGCACTGGCTGCACAGGAAATCAGCAGGGCACTCAGGAACAGGAGTGTTTTTTTCATATGTCATAGAGTTTAGCAGGGAGTCCCTCACCACGATTTCTTCTTATGCCCCGTAGCCGCATACCACAGCACAAAAGCATACAGGGGCACCACCAGCAGGTAAGCCTTCTGGGTGCCCACACTGTCAGAAAGCAGGGCGTAGCTGGAATTCAGGATGGCTCCTCCGGAGATCATCATCACTAAAAGTGCTGAAGCCAGCTTGGTATGTTTCCCCAGTCCGTCAAGCGCCAGGGGCCAGATGGCCGGCCACATGATGGCATTGGCCAGACCCAGAGACGCAATGCACAGAACGGAAGTAAACCCGTTGGTAAAAACAGCTCCCAAAGTGGCAATAACCCCGAAAATAGCCGAATATTTCAACCATGTTCCCTGGGAAACGTATTTCGGGATAAGGAAAATCCCCAGCACGTAGCCCACCAGCATCAGCCATAATGTATAAGTACCAAAGTTCTTAGCCTGCTCCTGCGGGAAGCCCTGGGAAATACCATACGCAATGATGGAATCACCGGCAATCACCTCGGCCCCCACATAGAAAAACAAGGCCAGCAGGCCCAGCACCAGGTTCGGATGGCCCCAGATGGATTTTTTGGTAGCGGCCTGCTTCTCTGAACCCTCTTCCTCTTCTTCCACTTCAGGTAAGCCTTTCATCAGCCAAACGGCTACCCCTAAAACGGCCAGAACGGCTGCAATAACCATGTAAGGTACAATCACCTTCTCCAGGTGCTGACCGCGTGTGAGGGTGCTGGCCGCAGCCGTACCGCTGACCAGTAATATTCCGCCTAAAACTTTCTGGCCGATGATCCCGGCCACTTTATTGGCTATTCCCATCACGCTGATCCGTTGTGCCGCACTTTCTATGGGTCCGAGGATAGTCACGTACGGGTTAGAGGCCGTTTGAAGGGTAGTCAGCCCGGTAGCAATGACAAAAAGGCCGGCCAGGAACAAGCCATAGGATTCAGCCCGCGCCGCCGGGATAAAGATCAAAGCGCCCAGCGCCATCACAAATAAACCCACGGACATCCCCCGCTTAAAGCCCACTTTTTTCAACACCCACGTGGAGGGGATCGCCATAATGATGTAGGTAATATAAAAGGCGAAGGTGACCAGGTAAGCCGAGGTGTTATTCAGGTCAAATGCTTTTTGAAAAAAGGGTATTAATACGGCGTTTACCCAGGTAATAAAGCCGAAAACAAAGAAAAGAATACCAATGATTACGAGGGGGCCTGTATAATTTTTGTTATTGTTCATAAAACGGGACGAAATGGGGGGGTGAATCATTAAAAAAATTTTTTAAAAATACACTTTTTGTTCTATAAAAGATACCGTTCCCGGAAAATTGGATAAAAATTCATAAGTTTTCTTTTCAAACGTTGGTATTTCCCTAACTTAATCCTAGTTTGGGCACACTATTCTGACCGATCATGAGCAATAATTATAAGAATTCGGAGCTGATCCTGAACCCTGACGGGAGCCTTTACCATATTAACCTACGGCCTGAAAACATTGGAGATACGGTGTTCCTGGTGGGTGACCCTGACCGTGTGCCGGTAGTTTCCGCTTTTTTTGACCGGGTGGAATTTACCACGCAGAAAAGGGAGATCGTGACCCATACGGGCACTAAAAACGGGAAGCGGGTAAGCGTGATCTCTACCGGCATGGGCACGGATAACATTGATATCGTTTTAGGCGAGCTGGATGCGGCCGTGAACATTGACCTCGTTAAAAAGGAGCGGAAAGCCGGGCATACGGCCCTCCGTTTTATCCGGCTGGGTACTTCGGGCTCCCTGCAGGGCGATATCCCGGTAGACAGCGTGCTGGCCAGCTCGCACGGGCTGGGACTGGACGGCCTCCTGCATTTTTACAAAAACTCCGAAGCGTTTACGCATAACCCGTTCATTGATCATTTTATCCGGCATACCGCCTGGAACCCGGATTTTGCGCGGCCTTACCTGGCGGAAGCCGGGCCCGAACTTTTTCAGATGGCCTCCGGCTTTATCACCGGCATTACGGCCACGGCCTGCGGCTTTTACGGCCCCCAGGGCAGAACCCTGAAGCTGGAAGTACGGGAACCCATGCTGAACGAGAAGCTGACCGACTTTAGCTATGAAGGCCTGAAGGTGACGAATTTCGAGATGGAAACTTCCGCTATCTACGGGCTGTCCCGGCTGATGGGGCACCAGGCGCTGTCGGTAAATACCATTATCGCTAACCGCATCACCGGCGATTTCTCCCGGGATTACAAAAAGGCCGTAAAACAAATGATCGGGCAGGTATTTGAGTGTTTTCTTTAAGTTAAACCGGTGAACAGTCATGAAAACCAGGACCATTACCCTCTCTTACGAGGAGTTTGAACATATAAATGAGCTGGATTCGTCTGATGCCCTGCTGGTGGAAAAGGCGATAGAGACGGCCGCCAAAAGCTATTCGCCTTACAGCCGTTTCCCCGTAGGTGCGGCCGTACTGCTGGACGACGGCCGTATATTCAGCGGCAATAACCAGGAAAACCTCTCCTACCCGGCCGGCACCTGTGCCGAGCGCACGGTATTGAATTTTGTAAAGGCCAATTTCCCGGAAAGCAGTATTGTGGCCCTGGCCGTTACTGCCCCGAATTCCACCTCCAGCCACCCGGTTACGCCCTGCGGCATCTGCCGGCAGGTGATTACGGAAGTGGAGTCGCTTCAGGCGGTGCCTATCCGGGTATTGCTCCATAAGATGAACGGCCCCACCTACCTGTTTGAAAATGCGCGTGGCCTGCTGCCCCTGGCTTTTGAAGAAGCCGGGCTGGGGAAATAGGGTTTCCCGCACGGGAAGGCGCCGGCGCGGGAAAGGGCGGCGCTGAAAAGGATACCGGAAAGGGAATACCCGGAACTATGTCTCAGTAAATTATCTTCCGGCTTTAAAAAGGCCTCGCAGCTTACCATACACCCACCGCATAGACTCCATCAGCCGGTAATCTGTATACCTCCGGTAATGTTGCCACAGGTCAGGCTTTTCATAGATAATGCGCAGGGAGGGGTCCAGGTAGAGCCTTTTGTAACCCTTTTCCATCAGTTGTTTATGAAAAACCACGTGCTCACAGAAAGATTCTATCCCTTCCATGGTGCAGGGCGCAGAAGCGTATTCCGCACCGGAGGTCAGGCAGGGGTACCGGTAAATGGCAAGGGCATTAAAATTGGAATTAACGGGAACCAGGTCAGTGGCCCGGGCAAAGGTGGTATACAGTTTACGCTGCTGCTTTTTAAAATCGCTGAAGTTTTGAAAATATAAGCCCAGCACCGGGTTTTCTTCCCGCGGCACATAGGCATAGATGTCGTAAAATACCGGGCGCAGGCTGTAGTCCACATAATTACTTCCGAAGGCCGACACCATATCCCAGCCGTCCGTATCCCGGAAGCGGTCCAGGAAGCTTTCGGTGGAAAAATGGTAGACATCCAGGTCTATGATCGCCACGAAATCGGTATCCGGGTATTCTTTCAGCTTTTCCAGGTATTGGTTCCGGAAACGGGACATGAGGTCTATCCGGTGCAGGGAAAAGGGGCCACCGGCCAGCGGATTCACGTTATACCCGGCCAGGCTGATAAATACCTCCTGCTGGTGAGCAGCATATTCTGTCAGGATCCGCTTAGTGTCATCGGTGCTGTCGTTCTCAAAGATCACTACCCGGAAAGAACGGAAATACGGGCGTAAAACATCCAGTCGTGCCAGGTTTTGCTGCAGGTTCTCTGCTGCATTTCTGACCAGGCCACATACCACCAGGTTAAAGGGGAATTCTTGCATGGAATAGGTTTTAAAGGGTATAATTATTTTCCTCCAGCTGCCGGCTGAATTTTTTCCACAAAGTATCATCGTAATGCACGCTGCACCTCTCGGGCTCCCCCCGCATCCATTCCATGTCCCGGGAGTTCTCCAGCCGGATCTCGCCGGTATCGGCCCGCGGTGAGCGGAGTTTCACTTCGTATTCTTCCATTGATTTGGTAAAATAATGGTTTAACTGGATGATATGGGTGGTTTCTTCCCGGTTCTCGGCCCCTGACATGGGGTTTCCGGCGGCATTTACATGCTTCCTGAACCATTTCAGTTCGGGGAAATGCGGGTGTTTAAACGCACGGATGGCCCGGGTTCTGACCACGCTTTTGACATTTTTATGCTGGCGCCCTTCGGAGTAAAGGTAATTTTCAATGAGCAGGCCTTTGGCCGGCTTCCGGATGTGCGGACCGTTCCCGAAAACCACCCAGTTAATGCTGATGCAGTCGCGGTTATGGCCGGTGTCCCTGACAAAATCCCTTAGAGTAGCGTGCTGTTTGGTCAGTACAAACTCATCCACGTCAAAAACGGCCACCCATTCCGTTTCCCTGGCAAATTTCTTCACAAAATGATTGTAGGCGGTTACCTGCTTCTTCCGGCCTGTGATCCGGGTAATGGTACAAATGTCAGCGAAATCCCGGAGTGTTTCTTCCAGTGGTGTAATGCTCTCATTATCATAAAGGTAGAAGTGCTCTACACCGTTAATCCGGTAAAACCGGACAAATTCCTTTATATAATCTTCTTCGTTTTTTACGATAGCAAGGATCGAAAGAAACTTCATGGAATAAGGTAGGGTATTTATATTTCCCGGCAAACTACGAAAAAGACGCAATCCGGGAAAGAGGGAAACCCGGTTTGTCATAAAATGTCAGCATAAACTGAAAAATTGTCAGTAAAAATCCGGCATTGCACAATTGGCAGAGCTTTTGAGAAGAATAGATTCAGAAATTTTCAATTAAAAATTATAAATTATTATGTCAGTAAACGTAAAACCTTTAGCAGACAGAGTTTTGGTAGAGGCAGCTCCGGCCGAGGAGAAAACTGCTTTCGGGATTATCATTCCGGATACAGCAAAAGAAAAACCTCAGAAAGGTACTGTGGTAGCTGTGGGACCCGGAAAAAAAGATGAGCCCCTTACCGTAAAAGTAGGTGATACCGTGCTGTATGGCAAATATTCAGGCACCGAGCTTACCGTAGACGGCAAAGAATACCTGATCATGAGAGAATCAGACATTTACGCTATCATCTGATAGCTCCTTAACTAGTATCGTTAAATATTAAAATCAGTAAAATGGCAAAGCAAATTCTTTTTGATACAGAAGCTAGAGATAAATTAAAAAGGGGCGTGGATACCCTGGCAAACGCCGTAAAAGTAACTTTAGGACCTAAGGGCCGTAACGTGATCATCGACAAAAAATTCGGTTCGCCGGCCATCACCAAAGACGGTGTGACCGTGGCGAAGGAGATCGAACTGGCCGATGGTATTGAGAACATGGGCGCGCAGCTGGTGAAGGAAGTAGCTTCCAAAACCGCCGATGCCGCCGGTGACGGTACCACCACAGCCACCGTACTGGCCCAGGCCATCTACACCATCGGTGCTAAAAACGTGGCCGCCGGTGCTAACCCGATGGACCTGAAAAGAGGTATTGAGAAAGCGGTAGGGGCTATTGTAGCCAACCTGAAGTCGCAATCCAAAGCCATCAACTCTTCCAAAGAGATCACGCAGGTGGCTACCATTTCTGCCAATAACGACCAGGAGATCGGCCAGATGATAGCCGATGCCATGGAAAAAGTGGGTAAAGAAGGGGTGATCACCGTAGAAGAAGCCCGCGGTACCGAAACGGAAGTGAAGACCGTGGAAGGAATGCAGTTTGACAGAGGTTACCTGTCTCCGTACTTTGTGACGAACACCGAGAAAATGGAGGCCGAACTGGAGCGTCCGTTCATCCTGATCTCCGAGAAGAAAGTTTCTTCCATGAAAGAGCTGCTTCCGGTACTGGAGGCCGTGGCCCAAACCGGCCGTCCGCTGCTGATCATTGCTGAAGACGTAGACGGTGAAGCGCTGGCTACCCTGGTAGTGAACAAGATCCGCGGTGCGCTGAAAATCTGTGCCGTGAAGGCTCCGGGCTTCGGCGACAGAAGAAAGGCCATGCTGGAAGACATCGCTATCCTGACCGGCGGAACCGTGATCTCTGAAGAAAGAGGCTTCAAACTGGAAAACGTGACCATCGATATGCTGGGTCAGAGCGAGAAGGTGGCTATTGATAAAGATAACACTACGGTGATTAACGGAGCCGGGGATGCAGATAGCATCAAAGGCCGTGTAAACCAGATCAAAGCCCAGATAGAAAACACTACTTCTGATTACGACCGGGAGAAACTGCAGGAGCGTCTTGCCAAATTGTCAGGTGGTGTAGCCATCATCTACATTGGTGCCGCTACCGAAGTGGAAATGAAAGAGAAGAAAGACCGTGTGGATGACGCCCTGCATGCTACCCGCGCAGCGGTGGAAGAAGGCATCATAGCCGGTGGTGGCGTGGCCCTGATCCGTGCACAGGCTGCCCTGGATTCACTTTCTACTGAAAATGCAGACGAGAAAACCGGTGTAGCCATCATCCGTAACGCCGTGGAATCTCCGCTGAGAACCATCGTATCTAACTCAGGTGGCGAAGGCTCCGTGGTAGTTCAGGAAGTAAAAGGCGGAACCGGTGCTTACGGTTATAACGCCCGTGAAGATAAATACGAAGACATGATCGCTGCGGGTATTATTGACCCTACGAAAGTGACCCGTCTTGCACTGGAAAACGCCGCGTCTATTGCCGGCCTGTTACTGACCACCGAAGCGGTGATCTCTGACATCCCGGAAGAAAAACCTGAAGCCCCGCACATGCACGGCGGCGGAATGGGCGGAATGATGTAATAGCGGTGGGCGGTGGGCGACTAGCGACCAGCCGTGGGCGACCAGCCGTGGGCGACCAGCCGTGAGTGATGATGCAGGATAAGCCCGGCTCATCCCCCGGAACTACCGCTTAAAAAAATACCTGTGGAAGAAATTCTACGGGTATTTTTTTGTATATTGAGTTTCGTAAATTACACAAAATGACACAGGGCAAATGGTATTCTTCCCGCAGCGACCGCAACGGTCAAATCCTGTACGCCGTCTTCGTGGCCGTGGTAATAGCCGGTTTACTGTGGTGGGCCTGGGAAAGCTCCCGCGTCAGAAAAGCCATACGGGAAAATCCCCGTTTTTCCCGGGCCGTACTCACCCGGGTATCTACCCGGCACACACGGCATGGAGGCAATAGAATGTTTTTTACCTATTCTTTTCAAACGCCAAAAGGCCTGAAAAGCGGCTCAGGCGGGTACAGCACTTCCGGGAGGAAAATCAGGCTGCACCCTTCCTGCTACCCTGAACTGGTGGGGAAAAGTTTTCCTATCATCTACTCGGACAAATACCCCGAAAAACCCCGCTTACTATTGCTCCGCCAGGATTTCCTGCGCTACGGCCTGCCCTTCCCGGATTCCCTGCGGTGGACCGAGCCTCTGATCTACGGCAGTACGCCTCCCGCTCCTCTTTAAGCGGCTTCCATTTCACTTTGAAACTATAATATTTCACTTTTACAGGAATTTTTGATTGATATTAAAAAATCAATCAATCGATTGATTAATATATTTTTTCTCCGCTTAAATTTGTGGCGTCAAACCGATCATCATGTCAGAAAAGGAAGAAAACATACTATTTCATGCGGAAAGACTTTTTGCTGAAAACGGGTTTAACGGGACTTCTACCCGGGAAATAGCCGCGGCTGCCCATGTAAACATTTCCATGTTATCCTACTATTTCGGGTCCAAGGATAACCTGCTGGAGAAGATTTTTGAATTCCGGATGAAGGAAAGGCTGGATTATGCCTACCAGGTGCTGGAAAGCAAAGAGGGCAACAGCTTTGAGAAACTGATCCTTATCGTGGACCGCTACATTGAGCGGGTGGATCAGCACCGGAATTTTCACCGGATCTTCCAGCGGGAATTACTGACCCAGAAGAACGAGCAGACCCTGGGCTATCTCCGGGAAAACAAAAAAATGTTTCTCCAGATGTATGAAAGGCTGATTGAAGGAGGCTGCGAAAGCGGCATTTTCACCAAAAAGCCCCACCCCGCCCTTCTTCAGAGCACCGTAGCCGGCACCCTATTCAATTCCATCAGCTCCCTGACTCTTTACAAGGAATATTATGGCGGAGACGACACGTTTGACGACCAATACATCACCCAGCTCAAAGATCACATTAAAAACATTTTAACTTATCTACTTGGATATGAACAAGTTTCTTAGCCTGCTATTTATTTTACTGGCGTTCCCCTTTTTCACCTATGCCCAGGAAGCACGTCACCTCACGTTAGAAGAGGCGGTTTCCCTGGGGCTCCAGGCCTCTAAAAACCTGCGGGCAGACCAGGCCCGCATAGAATCCGCCACGGCTGATTATGTGGCCGCCCGGAACCGGCTGTTGCCTGATTTCAAGCTTTCAGGCACTGCCATGGCCCTGACCAATGCCACGGTACACATGAAAACCGGCCAGCCTTCGGAAGGAGGAGCGGCTCCCAAAGCCAATTCGGCCCTCCTGGGCAATGCCTCCATCACCTACCCGCTGTACACCGGCGGTAAAACGGGTTATGCCGTGGAATCCGCCCGCTACCTGGAGGAAGCCGCCCGGCTCAGCATGGAAAATAACAAAGCCGCCGTGGCTTATAATATTGCTGCTGCCTACAATAACCTCTTCAAGGCCGGGCAGGCGCTGATCGTGCTGACCGAAAACCTGAAAGCTTCGCAGCAGCGCGACAGGCAGTTCCAGGATTATGAAAACAATGCCATCCTGGCCCGGAACGATAGGCTCAAAGCCAGCCTTCAGACCTCTAATATAGAGCTGCAGCTGCTGGATGCCCAGAACAGCTTTGATATAGCCACCGTTCACATGGACCTGCTGCTGGGCCTGCCCGAGACCACCCGGCTTTCGCTGGACTCGGCCTACATCAGCGCTTCGGAAGAGCTGCCGGCTGCCGGCTATTTCCTGAACCAGGCCCTGGAAAACCGCAAAGACCTCCAGGCGCTGAATTACAGCAGGAAGGCTTCGCAGGTGAACATCCGTTCTGCCCGGGCCGAAGCCCTGCCCACCCTGGTGCTGACCGGCGGGTACATAGCCGCGGATATCCCTAACCTGGTATCAGTGGTCAATGCCGCCAATATCGGCCTGGGCCTCCAGTATAACCTGGATAACCTCTGGAAGAAAAATTCAAAACTGATGCAGACCCTGGCCCGGGAAAAGCAACTGAACAATGAAAATGATCTTCTGAACGACCAGATCCGGCTGGATATCAACCGCGACTACCTGAACACCCAAACCGCACGGAAACGTACGTTAGTGCTGCAGAATATGGTAGAGCAGGCCGATGAAAACTACCGGATCACGTTTAACAAGTACAATAACGGCCTGGCCACGATGACCGAGCTACTGGATGCTGACGCCGCCCGGATAGCCTCCCGCATCAGCGTGCTGAATGCCCGCGCCGATGCCGCCCTGGCCTATAAAAAATTACTTCAGACTACAGGAATATTTTAAATCGATAGAAATCAATGGAAAACCAACCTCAAAAGAGACGTTCCGTACTCTTTCCCGTCATTCTTATTGCCCTTGCAGTGGGAGGAGCCGCTTATGGCTACCATATTTTTCAGTACCGCTCAAAACACGAAGCCACGGATGACGCCCAGGTAGCTTCTAACATGGCGCCCGTGGTATCGCGGATCTCCGGTTACGTGGAAACCGTAAAAGTAAAAGATAACCAGCTGGTTCATAAGGGAGACACCCTGGTGATCCTGGACAGCCGCGACCAGCAGATCCTGGTTCAGCAGGCCCAGGCCGCCCTGGAAACCGCCCTGAGCAATGTGGAGTCGTCAAGGGCGGCCACTAACGCCACCTCTAAAAACGTGAACACCCATAAAGCGGCTGTTACCACGGCCAATGCCCAGATAGAAGCCGCCCGGGTAAACGTGTGGAAAACCACCGAAGACCTGAAAAGGTACGCTAACCTCATCAAAGACCGCTCCATCACCCAGCAGCAGTATGAGCAGGCTCTGGCCGCCAAAGAATCGGCTGAAAAGCAGCTACAGGTAATAATAGAGCAGAAAGGCCAGGTGATTCAGCAAACCGGCGCTGCGGAGTCACAGACCGTGGCCAGCTCGGCCCAGATCAATGTGGCCCGGGCCGTGGTCAAACAGCGGGAAGCCGACCTGGCTAATGCCCATCTGAACCAATCCTATACGGTGATCGTGGCACCGGAAGACGGTTTTGTATCCAAAGTGCCCGTACAGCCGGGACAGTTTATACAGGCCGGAGCCCAGCTGTTCAGCCTGGTCAGGAGCAATGAAAAATGGGTGGTAGCCAACTTCAAGGAGACCCAGCTTTCCAAAATGCTGGAAGGCCAGAAGGCGGAAATTGAGATCGATGCCTTCCCCGGACGGAAATTTGAAGCGAAGATCACTTCCTTCTCCCCGGCCACCGGCTCTTCCTTCTCCCTGCTGCCTCCGGATAATGCTACCGGTAATTTCGTGAAAGTGGTTCAGCGGGTGCCGGTGCGCCTGGACTTCGTGAACCCTGACCGCGAGATCATTGCGAAGCTGAGGGCAGGGATGAACGTTCACGCCGAAGTTTCTTTACAGTAAACTCCCCTGCCGGGGTAATGTATGCAACAAGACTCTTTAATAGAATACGGCTCACGAAGGGTCATTATTACCATCACCACCATTCTGTGCGCGCTGCTGGAGATTGTAGACTCCACCATCGTAAACGTGGCGCTGAATGAAATGAAAGGTAACCTGGGCGCCACCCTCTCGGAAGTGGCCTGGGTGATCACCGCCTATGCCATAGGTAACGTGATCATTGTACCCATGACCAGCTGGCTTTCGCAGCAGTTCGGGAGGAGAAATTACTACGCCGCATCGGTGGTGCTTTTCACCATCTGTTCCTTTCTCTGCGGGAATGCCACCAATATCTGGGAGCTGGTCTTTTTCCGTTTCCTGCAGGGGCTGGGTGGCGGTGCCCTCCTGGTTACTTCCCAGACCATCATCACGGAATCCTATCCCATAGAAAAGAGAAGCATGGCCCAGGCCATTTACGGGCTGGGGGTGATCATAGGCCCTACACTGGGCCCGCCGCTGGGCGGCTACATTGTGGATAATTATAGCTGGCCGTACATATTTTACATCAATATTCCCATCGGCATTGCCGCTACTTTAATGACGCTGCAGTTTGTACGGAGTCCGAAGTACGCGGAGAAAAGAAAGCCCCGTGATGTGGACTGGCCGGGAATTTTCCTGTTGTCGGTTTTTGTGGGCTCACTCCAGTATATCCTGGAGAAAGGGCATGAGGACGACTGGTTTGAAAGCAGGACCATCGTGGTGTTAAGCATTGTCTCAGTGATCGGGCTGATCCTGTTCCTGTGGCGGGAACTCACGTTTAAATACCCCATTGTGGAATTGCGGGTGCTGAAAAACGGTAACTTGAGGATCGGTACGGTGATGTCGTTTATCCTGGGTTTCGGCCTGTACGGTTCCACGTTTATCGTGCCGCTGTACACCCAGAGTATCCTGGGCTGGACCGCCCTGCAGTCAGGGGCACTGATGATTCCCGCCGCCCTGACCACGGCCGTTATGATGCCGTTTATAGCCCGGCTGCTGTCTAAAGGCGCCCGGCAGCAGGTATTGGTGGCCATCGGCCTGACCCTGTTTTTTGTCTACAGTTTCTGGGGCTACAAAGTGCTTACTCCTGACACGGGCAGGGATGATTTCTTCTGGCTGCTGATCGTCAGAGGGGCCGGGTTAGGCTTACTTTTCATCCCGATCACCTCGCTGTCGCTGAGCACCCTGAAAGGCAAGGAGATCGGCGAAGGGGCCGCTTTTACGGGCATGATGCGCCAGCTGGGTGGCTCTTTCGGGATAGCAGCCATCAGTACCTTTATTTCTAACCAGACGGCGAAGCACACGGCTTATATGTCCGATCACATCAGCACGTTTGACCTGGATGTACAGCAGCGTATTGCTGCCATTAAGGCCGGCTTTATGGCCAAAGGCATGACGCCCGATGTGGCTCTGAGCTCGGCTCACCAGTCGCTGCAATATACGGTAATGAAGCAGGCCACCGTGTTATCCTACATGGATGTGTTTCTTTACCTGGGTCTGCTTTTCCTGGTCTGCGTGCCGTTTGTACTTTTCGTGAAGCAGCGCAAAAACCAGGAAAAAGTAGACATGAGTGAGATGATGCACTAAGGGGGGGGAAAGGTACCTTCCTCCCTTTATAACATTTTGGTGTTCCGGTATACCTAACTGACCTTTAAATTGTTACATTTAATGCAAAATTACTTTTGCGTATGGTCAGGTATGAGAAATTTCCGCCTCCGGCCCACTTGATTCCTTACGTGGAATGCTTTTACGTATGGGAAATCACGGATGCGGCTTCCCTGCTCCTGGAGTCGCCGCCCACAGGCTTTTCCTCCCTGGTTTTTAATTACGGTCCTTCTTACGAGGTGGCCGTAGCCGACCGGGACTATGCCCCCGTTCACCGGGCTTTTATCACCGGGCAGGCTACTAAAAACTACTTTTTCCGGATTCACCAGCCCATCGGCCTGGTGGGTGTGGTGTTTGGGCCTACCGCCCTGTCGGCCCTCTTCGGGCTGCCTATGTATGAGTTTACGGATGAGCGTCATGACCTCAGCGCCGTGCTGGGCAAAGAGGTCAGCACCCTGCAGCAGAGAATTGAAGATTCAGTGAATACGCAGGAGCGGATTTCCCACCTGGTCCGGTTTCTGAGCCTCCGGCTGCTGCGTTCAGACCGCCAGCCGGACCGCACGGATTATGCCGCCCACCGCATCCTGGAGAGCAAAGGCACCGTTAACATTAACAGCCTGATGGATGATCTCTACCTCTCCCGACGGCAGTTTGAGCGGCAGTTTCTGCTGAAAGCGGGGGTAAGCCCCAAGCATTACGCCCGGATCCGGCGGATAGGCTACCTTTGCAGCCTGATGGCCTCTAAAAAGTGGCATATAGCTGACTGGGCCGACCTGATCTACCAGATGGGTTATTATGATCAGTCGCACTTCATCCGCGATTTTTCTTCCTTCACCGGGAAGTCCCCCACCCTGTACCTGAAAAATAACCGGGAGCTGGCGCGTTTTCTTTCCGAATTTTAAATATGTCGTTTTTTTACAATCAGGGCCGCAAAATATTCCGGACTTTTGACCCATAAAACCAACGAAAATGATGAAACCCGTAGCAACAGAAAACACCACTGTATTAACCCGGAAAGGGACGTGTATTGAATTTTTCTCCGCTTACCAGGAGCATGATTATGACCGGATGGTCAGCCTGTGTGACCCGGCGGCCACCGTAGAGTTCAGCCCCCTGGAAGAAAACGGGAAGGGCAGCGTGGCCGAGCTGGGCCGGAACCTCTGGGCCCTGCTCATGGATTGTTTCCCGGACATTGACAATACCATTGACACCTTTTCGGCTGAGGGCGACGAGGTGACCTGCAAAGTCACCATCTTCGGTACCCAGGCCAAAGATTTCCCCGGAATTCCTTCCAAAGGCCTCCGGTTTGAAAGTGATCATATCTTTATTTTCCGCTTTGACGGGGAAGATAAAATCACCCACGTGAGCATTAACTGGGATCACGCCGGTTTCTGCCGGCAGCTGGGACTAAACTAACCCCTTTTTTTATATGAAAACTCTCCTCAGCATCCTCAGCGCCGGGATGATACTCTCGTGCGCCCAACCGCAGCAGAATGAGCGGCCGGCCTTTGATGAGACCCGGGAAACGGAAGCCATCCAGGCGGTGATCCGGAGTGAAACCGATAATTTTTATGCCGGCAATTACGAAGGCTGGAAGAAAACCTGGAGCCACAGCCCCTATGCTTACCAGGCCTGGAACCTGGATGACGGCACGGTGGGAGTGGCTTCCGGCTGGGAAAAGATAGACCGGCAGGGAAAAGGCTGGATAGAAAGCATTTATAAGAATGGTGAAAATGTGATCCATCCCTCCGTCAAAAAGGAAAAGCCCGAGGTACATTTCTTTAACGATTCCCTGGCTTACCTGGCCTGGAAGCAGTATAACGCGGATAAAACCGAAAAGCTTTACTACGTAAGTCATGAGACCCGCCTAATGCAGAAAGAGGCTGACGGATGGAAGATACTGAATGTGTCTGCGTTCTGGGACAGCAAAAACGCCGTGCCGGCCGACAGCCTGAAGGACCTTCCCTAACGACGCATTACAGGTTCACGCCAAGGGGCCTGTGCCGGCTGAGAAACTGAAGAACAGGCCGGTTCAGAGCCCGTCGATGATGGCTTCCGGCAGTATCTTCTTCATCACCGGCTTCATGTTCTCATCGATGCCCAGCACCTTCCAGGAACTGAGTCCGGGCGTACGAAGCACCAGCATGTTTTTTCCGGCCACCATCCGGAACTTCATCTCGTCTGCCTTGTAGCTCACGTTCTCTTTTCCGTACATCTGTTCAAAAACCCCGCGGGTGAGTCGGATGGTCTCCTCATCCGGCAGCGGATGCTCATCTGACTCCAGGTATTTCAGGGTCATCACAAAAGAGTAATCCACCACGGAGTAGGTGACGGTATCCACGGTTTTTAAAGGGGAAACATTCAGGATTCTGGAGTCCATGAGCTCAATCTCAAAGGCGGGATCGTTAAGAGATTTATCCATGATCTCCACCATCATCTGGCGCGGGTAAAGGGTAAAGAAGGGGGGATACATGTAATCCATGACCTTCTCCGTGTTTTTAGCCTCTGATACCCGAAGGTAATCTTCTACGGTTTTTCGCAGGTCATCCTGCGCAGAAGCTGCTATGGAAATTAGAAAAAGGAGCGGAAAAAGAATTTTTTTCATGACCGGCTGTGATTAAAGATCCAAAGATAAGGCCCGTTTCCAGAAACTTCAAGGGGTACGGGTACTTAAAATACACCTTTCCCTGCACATTTCCGGAAAGGACACCCCGTCTCCCGATCCCTTCTTAAAGATCAGCGGCACCAAATGGCTCTTAGAAGGAACGCCGGTGGAACAGGGAGCTTATAAATCTGAGCCCTATCCCGGCCGGCAAAACTGGCACGGCAGAATGAATTATACGGAAGCGGAGATCAGGAAAATGTGTGAAGATGCGGTGGCAAAGAAAAGACCAGCTTCTGTTTCATATTGGCGGAGATGCGGCCATCAGCGAAGTGCTGGCCATCATGGAAAGCATGAAAGTGGACTGGTCCTCACTTCACCCCAGGTTTGAGCACGGCGATGACCTGGACAGGGTTCCGGCTTATGCTGAGCGCCTGAAGAAGCTGGGGATTATTGTAGTGCAGCCCCCCTGCATTTTGCGCCTATTGAAGGCTTGCCCCCCGAATCTCAGCCGGGCAAAAGCCAGTCTATGAAGTCGCTGTTAAAAGCAGGCATCCCAGTAGCCATAGGTTCTGACGGGCCGGTAAATCCGTTTTTAAACCTGTTTTTTGCGGTGACGCATCCGCTGCGACCGTCCGAGGCCCTCACGCTGGAAGAAGCCCTGATCGCCTATACGGCTACCTCCGCATTTGCAGAGTCGGAAGAAAAAAACAAAGGTACCCTCACAGCGGGGAAGCTGGCTGACCTGGCGGTACTATCACAAGACATCTTTAAGGTTCCGCCGCCGGCCCTTATGAGCACCACCAGCCTGCTGACACTAATAGACGGTAAAATAGCGTACGACGCCGGCGTTATCCGGTAACGGACATTTTTTCGGACAACAAGCCTGACGGTTAAACTGACTATCATTTGCTTAACCCCAATAATTATGTGTATATTGTCTGGTAATATATGCTTTAGTAATGAAAAATAACTACCGGTGTACGGTTTTGACGCTAGGCGCCTTTTGCCTCTCCCTGGTTCACGCCTCTTACGCGCAGGATACCCGTCTGAGCTCGGGCGGGCGCCTGGGAGAGGTACAGGCTAACATGGATATCCGGCATTATACCCTTAATCTGAACGTAGATATCAGCCGGAAGTCCATTGACGGCTTTACGGAAATCCGGCTGAATCTGCTTCAGCCGTCCGGTTCTCTGCTGTTTCAGCTGGTGAATGCCTACCGGGTAAAAGAAGTGTGGGTAGATCAGAAGAATACGGTTTTTCAGCACACCGCAGACTCCCTGAGAATTACTACCCGCACACCGCTGAGTGCCGGTAGTCATACCGTCAGAATCAGTTACAGCGGCACACCGCCGGTAGCCCTGAATCCGCCCTGGCAGGGTGGTTTTACCTGGACTACGGACAGCACGGGGAACCCCTGGGTGGCCGTCAACTGCCAGATGGAAGGCGGAAAAATCTATTTCCCCTGCAAGGATCACCCTTCTGATGAGCCCGATGAAGGCACAGAAATGTTCATTACCGTTCCGGAAGGCCTGGTGGTGGCCGGCCCCGGCCTGCTCCAATCCGTAAAAAAGCAGGGCCGCACCGCCGCCTGGCACTGGAAAACCGGCTACACCATCAGTAACTACTGCCTGGTTTTTAACATCGGGAAATATGCGGTGGAAAAAGACACCTACACTACCGTTCACGGAAACCGCGTGCCTATTGAATTTTACGTACTGGAAGAGCATAAGCATAAGGGTCGTGAAATCGTGGAAATGCGGGCCCGCGATGCCCGTATTCTGGAAAAATACTTTGGCGAATACCCCTGGGTAAAAGAAAAAATGGGCATTGCAGAAGTGCCGAACTACGGCATGGAGCACCAGACCCTGATCTCCTACGGCGGTGAAAACTTCCGGTACCACCACTACCCCGGCTTCTCCTTCTCCGATAACCTTTTTCATGAGTTTACGCACGAATGGTTCGCCAATAAAGTGACCAATAAAGACTGGGCGCATTTCTGGATCCAGGAGGGCATCACCACGTATGCCGATGCGCTGTTCTTCCGCGAAATGCTGGGCGAAAAAGGCTACGATTCAGTAATGGTAGCCAAAAAAGCCGATATTGAAGGCCAGGTACCGGTGGTTCAGGGCGAAACGCTCACTACCTTACAGGCCTATAATGGCGACGTGTATAACAAAGGCGCCTTTTTAATGCATACCCTGCGCCATCTGATGGGCGATTCCCTCTTCTTCCCGGCCCTGAAAGCCCTCAGTGAAAACGTAAAATATCCTTATACCACTTTCCTGGTAAGTGATGACGTGGAAAAACACTTTTCTACCCATGCCGGCAAAAGCCTGAAACCCGTCTTTGACTTCTACCTCTATAAAAAAGAGACCCTGGATATCCATATCCGGAAACTCAGCCCGGACACCTATGCCGTGTATACCGAAAAATTTCCCCAGCCCCTGGCTATTGATATCCGGACCTCCGCGGGCATTCAAACCCAAGTCATGGACAACCTGGACCCGGACAACCTGCGTAAAAATATATGGACGATAAAAAGTACCACCCTGCCCGAGGCCGACCCCGGAAACTGGTATTTCAAACACGTGATTTATGAATAATACAAGATAAAAAATTTAATTTAGAAGACTATGAAATGTATCCTGTTATGCGCCTGCGTGGCGTTCACAGCCCTCTTCAGCTCCTGCAAGAAAGTGGAAAGAGAAGTTCCCGCCCCCCTGCTTCCCATGGAAACGTTTTTCAAAAACGGGGAAAAAAGTTCATTCCGGATCTCGCCTGACGGCCGCTATTTCAGTTACAGGGCGGATTACAAGGGAAAGATGAACATTTTTGTTCAGAAAGTAGAAGACACTTCGGCTATGCGGGTAACCCACGATACGCTGAGAAGTATTGGCGGGTATTTCTGGAAAGGTGACCGCATCGTGTACGCCCAGGACATTGGCGGCGATGAAAACTTCCAGCTTTTCTCCGTCAAAGCAGACGGAACAGACCTGAAAGCATTAACCCCTTTTGCCGGGGTGAGAAGCGACATCCTTGACGCTTTAAATGACATCAGCGGGAAAGAAAAAGAGATGATTGTGCAAATCAACAAAAGGGTAAAAGAATACTTTGACCCTTACCTTTTGAATATAGAGACCGGGGAACTGACCCTGCTTTATGACAACAAAGAAAATTACGACAGCTGGATGACGGATAACAACGGGGTCATACGGCTCGCTTCCAAAACAGACGGCGTAAATATTACCTGGAACTACCGGAATTCGGAAAAAGACAGTTTCACGCCTTTGATGACTACTTCGTTTAAAGAGACCTTTGCGCCATCGTCTTTCAACAAAGACAATACCCTGATCTATGCCATCAGCAATATCGGCAGGGATAAAAGCGCCCTGATAGAATACGATCCCACGGCCAAAAAGGAAATAAAAGAACTATTTGCCGACAAAGATTATGACATAGCCGGCATTAACTACGACCGGAAAAAGCAGGCGCTGACCTCTGTTTACTGGGAAGCAGAAAAATCGGAACAGCATTTTTTTGATAAGGAATGGGGCGATATACAAAAGGCGTTGGATAAGAAATTTGACGGTTATTATACATTTGTGGCCAACCACGACGACGCCCGCACCAAAGCCATAGTGGGTGTAAACAGTGACCGGCTGCCCATTGAATATTACCTGTACGATTTTAAAACCAAAGAATCGAAACAAATAGCCAATCCCTACCCCTGGATAAACGAAAATCAGATGTGCCGTATGACGCCGGTTTCTTATAAATCCAGAGACGGCCTGGAAATTCACGGCTACCTTACGCTACCCCTGGGTGTGGAGGCCAAAAACCTGCCGGTAGTCATTAACCCGCACGGCGGCCCCTGGGCCAGGGACGGCTGGGGGTACAATAACGAGGTGCAATTTTTAGCCAATCGCGGTTATGCCGTATTACAGATGAACTTCCGGGGAAGTACCGGTTACGGCCGGAAATTCTGGGAATCGAGCTTCAAACAATGGGGCAAAACCATGCAGGATGACATTACCGACGGCGTGGAATGGCTGATCAAAGAGGGCATTGCCGACAAAGACCGGGTTGCCATTTACGGCGGAAGCTATGGTGGTTACGCCACCCTGGCAGGGATTACATTTACACCCGATTTATATGCGGCGGCCGTGGATTATGTGGGAGTAAGTAACTTATTTACTTTGCTGAAGACCATACCGCCGTATTGGAAACCTTACCTGGACCAGTTTCACGAAATGATGGGTGACCCGCAAAAAGACAGCCTGCTACTGGCAGAAGTCTCCCCGGTATTTCATGCCGACAAAATTAAAACACCGCTTTTCATAGCCCAGGGAGCAAATGACCCCCGGGTTAACAAAGCCGAAAGCGACCAAATGGTGGAAGCCTTGAAAAAGAGGGGCATTGAGGTAGAGTATATGGTAAAAAATGATGAAGGGCATGGTTTCCATAACCAGGATAACCAATACGATTTTTACGGTGCCATGGAGAAGTTTTTAGACAAGCACCTCAAAGCTAAAAAGTAGACACAAACCCAAAAAACCTTTAAACTATGAAACTTCTCCGAACAGGGGCAATACTCATTTTGATTCTATTGCCTTACTATCCCATTACCGAAAACTTCTTCCCGCCTGAAGCACAGGTAAACCAGGAAACTTTCGCGGCTTACATCGCTATTTGCACCGGGATTTTCATTGCAGGTTTTCTTTTACTCCGTTTCTGTAAACCCGGCAGTCATTCTGCAGGGTGGCTCCTCTTTGCTATGGGCCTGACCACCCTGGTTCCTCTGCACCTCGGGCCGCCAAGAGAAGATGCCGGCCTGCTGACAGCGGCCGGTATTGAACAGTTCAGGTACGGAGCACTGATGGTGGCTGTCCTGCTGTTACTCCGGGCCGGGCTGAAAGTTATTTCACCGCCTGACACCACTTTATCAAAAATAATCCTGGGGATGTTATGCCTCATGGCCTTGCTGAATTTATGGGATAATTATAGTTCGTTCAGGTTCAGTTCCGGGTTAAAAGACTGGGTAGCGGCCGGGAAAAATGCAGAAGATTTCTTTCCGCAATTTGACTTTCATATGCCCTGGAGAACATTAGCCCGGGCATCGTTATACGTAGCTGCCATTGCCCTGTCTTTTGCCCTGTTTCGCCAATCCGCCATCCGGAAATGGCAGTTTGCCGTCATCAGTATCTTTTGCTTAACAGGCATCGTGTTTTGTGTGCTTTGCCTGCTATCCGCATTTCAGGAATACTATTTTCCTTTTATGGTGCCGGCCATTGCATTGGCACCGGCGTACTGGCTGGGGATAGCATTGCTTACGAATAAACAAAAAAATCGGGGTGGTATTTAATATTTCTGCTTATTTTTGAAACAGGTTAATCCCGTTTAATGCATGAGAGAGAATCATTTATGACCAGGTGTTTCCCCTGCCCGGGCTCGCTGAAAAATACCCTCCTTCGCGGCTGTTTTATACTGGCCGCCGTGGGTTTTCTTTCGGTAAAAGCCCGGGCTCAAGGCCAGCCGGTGATTCTCTCGGACAGCTGCATCACCCAACCCCTTCTGTTAGACCATGCCGGCTGGCGGTTTCACCCCGGCGATGATATGCAGTGGGCCCGGCCCGGTACCCCTGACAGCAGCTGGCAGGTATTGAAATCCACTGCTTTTGGGGCGGATAAATACAGCCAGGCGCCTATGCCGGAAAGATGGACGGGATTCGGATGGTTCCGCCTTTGGGTGAAAAAACAGGATAGCACGCTGACGGACACCTGGGGGGTATACTTTAACCTGGATGCCGCCGCGGAATTTTATTTTGACGGGCAGAAAATCATGTCGCTGGGCGAGCTGGGTACGTCTAAGGAAACCATGAAAGCCGTAAGAAATCCCTTTCTCACCATTCCCATAGCCGTTACGGACACCCTGCCGCATTTAATAGCCGTACGCTTTTCCAATTATTTGGGTTATTATCCCAATTTCTACGGGTTCAATATGCAGATCCAGGATTTGCACCACATGAACAGCACCCAAAAAGCCAACCAGCGCCTCATGGACCTGCTACTCATCAGTGCCGGCGCGGCAGGGATTCTCATCCTGCTGCATCTATTGCTTTTCCTGTTTTATCCCCGGCAGAAGATTCACCTTTACTACGTACTTTTTGTAGCCATAGTGGCCATAGGCCTGTTTGCCCGGTACCAGACCATAGTCACTACTGACCCCGCCCGGCAGGTTTTATACACCCGGGTTTTCCTGGGCTTTGTTAACCTGCACGTCACATTCGCCATGCTGCTGCTCTACTACCTGGGTTACGGGAAATTGCCCCGCATCCGGACACTGCTGGTGTTAGCCCTCACCATACCCTGGACCCTGGCGGTTATCTGGAACATGCAGGATTTCTGGTATAACTGCTGGCTGAGTAATTTCAGTAACAACTATCAGCTGGCCTTTACCCTTGTTTTTTACACAGACGCGTTCATTGTTATTTACCGGTCTATTAAAAAAGGGAATAAAAAACTGTGGCTGATTGTATTGGCAATGGTCCTGTTTATCCTGCTGGGCACTTTTGTCGGCTCCAATCGCTTCGGGTGGTTTACCCTGAGCCAGGTCATGGTGGGATTCGCCTGGGGTAACCTCATTCTCCCGGTTCTGTTTTCCATCTACCTTGCCATCGATATCGCCGATACGAACCGGACACTGGCGGTTCAGCTAAAAGAAAACGACCGGCTGGCCGCAGAAAACATCCTGAAAGAACAGGAAAAAAACCGCCTGGTATCCGAACAAGCCGTTCAGCTGGAGAAAACCGTCATGGAGCGCACGGCACAGGTACGCGAACAGGCCGAAAAACTGCAGGAAATGGATGCAGCAAAATCCCGGTTCTTCATTAACCTTACCCATGAATTTAAGACGCCGCTCACGCTGATCATGAACCCGGCCAAAGAGCTGCTAAATAACCCTGACCCGGAAATTACCCGCTCCTATGCCCGCTATATTTTACAAAACAGCCAGCGCCTCCTGGAGCTGATTAACCAGCTGCTGGATTTAAGCCGGCTGGAAAACGGGCAGATTGAAGTAAAGCCGGTGCCTGTGGATATCGTCAGGTGGTTACGCGTGATGGTGGCGCAGTTTCACTCCCTGGCGGAACAAAAAAACATTTCCCTGGATTTCCGGTCGTCCGTAGATCGCTTAATAATAGAAGCCGATGCGGATAAACTCGAAAAAATAGTCCAGAACTTAATATCCAATGCCCTGAAATTCAACACCCCCGGCGGAACCATAAACGTTGTTTTTGACCGGGAAGAAGACTCGAAGTTCTCCATAACTGTAGAAGACACAGGTATAGGCATTCCTGAAAAAAAACTGCCCTACATCTTTGACCGCTTCTACCAGGCCGATGCCGGTGATACCCGCTCCCGCGAAGGCGCCGGCGTGGGGCTGGCCCTGGTAAAAGAACTGGTCACCCTCCTGGGCGGCACCATCCGTGTCAGCAGCGCACCGGCTAAAGGCAGCCGTTTTACAATAAACCTGCCCTATGTTTTATCCCGGGAGCAGGAAACAGAACCCCGCATCACTTTCTCTGCTGAAGCCCCCGTGACAGAAGAAGCGGAGATCCATGAAAACCTGCCGGTGGTCCTGGTCATAGAAGACCACGCCCAGCTGAGAGATTTTATCCAAACTACCCTGGCCGGGAAATTTACCATACTTACGGCCGAAGATGGCCGCGAGGGCATTGAAAAAGCCTTAAAAGAAATACCGGGACTGATCATTACTGACCTCATGATGCCGTTTAAAAACGGTTATGAAGTTTGCCACACCTTAAAAACGGACGAACGCACCAGCCATATTCCCGTGATCATGCTCACGGCAAAAACCGATACCGACAGCCGCATACAGGGCCTGGAAACCGGCGCTGACGCCTACCTGGCCAAGCCCTTTGATAATCGTGAACTGCAGGCCGTCATAGATAACCTGATCCGCGTAAGGAAATCACTCCAGGAAAAATACAGCAGCAACTACCGCTGGCTTACCCACCCCGAAGAAATGCCTTCGCTGGATAAAGCCTTCCTGGACCGGCTGAGAACCGTCATTGAAGAAAATATAGACGATGAGCAGATGAGCACCGAAAGCCTGGGCAGGAAGATCGGGCTCAGTCGCACCCAGCTTCACCGTAAGCTGAAAGGGATCATTGACCAAAGCCCCGGCGACCTGGTCCGCACCATCCGCATGCAGAAAGCCCACGAGCTTTTAGAAAATCGTGCCGGCACCGTAGCCGAAATTTCCTATCGCGTAGGTTACGGTAACCCGGCTAACTTCTCTACCGCCTTCTCCCGGCACTTCGGGTACGCGCCCAGCGAAGTGCCTAAGAACGGCTAGCACGCTGCCCGCATGCGCCTGAGCAGCTGCAACAGATTCAAAATATTCCGCAACATTTTCAAATACATTGACAATCAGTAACTTAAAAAGAAAATAATCAAAGGTATTTGCAACAGCCGCAAATGCCTTTTTCCATATACACCTGTAGTTTTGAAATACGATTTTGTAACCCAAAAATACATATCATGAAAAAACTACTGTATGGTATTTTAATGCTGCTGGCTGCGGCCTGTAACACCCCTTCTAACCAGGAAACGGAGCCTACCATTCTGGGCGAGTGGGACATCCACGACACGTATGAAGGCAAACCCTGGACCTTACTGGCCCGGTTTAAACCCGATGGAACCGTAGACGCCATGGCAAACGGTAAATTAGTGATCTCCCAGAAATTCGCCGTCAGCGGAGACACCATCTACTTCAGTGGCGATCCTAACTGCGCCCCTAACTCCGTAGGATCCTATAAACTCACCTACTTCGGTGATTCTTTGAAAATTAATTTAATTGACGACACCTGCTCCGTGCGGATCATGAATACCGATAAAGTGCGTTTCGGCAGGGTAAAAAAATAACGATCATGAAATCAATACTCATCCCTTTAGTAACCCTCTGCCTTCTTTCCTGCGCTCAAAAAGAAGAGAAGCATGAATTCTATGGCAAATGGAAAGGCAAATTTAAAAGCGGCCCCCTGGCTGAAGCCCGTTTCCGGGAAGACGGCACCCATGATTATTTTATGGACGGCAAACTATTCTCCAGCGGAAAATCGTCCTTTAGAAACGATACCCTGAAGACCTTTGATCCTATCTGCGGCTCAGGGGGAGAAGAATACTATGCTACCTATAAAGTAGACTTTATAAACCGGGATTCCATCGTATTCCGGGCCATTGAAGACAGCTGTAAACCCCGGATTTACGACATGGACGGCACCGGTTTTTCACGATTACCATGAAATACCTCCTCATCATAGTACTGATATGTGGTATGCTAGGAGCTCACTTCCTCTACCGTAACCGCACCTCTGCCGTGCCGGAAGACGAAATCAGCCTGGGTAAAACCCTGTTTTTTGACCCGCTGCTTTCCTCCAGCAAAAAGATAAGCTGCGCCAGTTGCCACAAACCGGCCTTTGCTTTTGCCGATACCAGCGCCCTGAGCCTCGGCGTATTTAACCGGAAAGGCGTGCGCAATACGCCCAGCGCCATGAATGTAAACAATGCCGCCTTCTTTTTCTGGGACGGAAGGGCGGCCTCCCTGGAAGAACAGGCCCTTATCCCCATAGCCAACCCCGATGAAATGAACCTGCCCGTAGACAGTGCCGTTCACCGCCTGCAGCAAAGCGGATTTTACCAGGCCGCCTTCCGGAACATCTATAAAGAGCAGCCCTCGGCCAAAACCCTCTCCCGCGCGTTAGCCGCTTTTCAACAATCGCTGGAAACCAGTGATACGCCCTTCGACGACTGGAAAATGAATGACAACCAACAAGCCGTCAGTGAATCCGTAAAACGGGGTTTTGCCCTGTTTAACGGCAGCGCTAATTGCGTGCGCTGTCATTTCGGGCCGGACTTCAGCAACCTGGAATTCCGGAATATCGGCTTATTTAACGGCAAAGATCTGAATGACAGCGGGCGGGCCGGCATTACTAAAAAGACGACCGATCTGGGTAAATTTAAAATAGGCCCGCTGCGGAATATAGCGCTCACCGCCCCCTACATGCATAACGGCATGTTTAAAACCCTGCGCGAGGTGATCGATTACTATGACGACCCGGATAAAATAGTGCCCGATCCCATTAACCGGGATTCCCTGCTGGCTAAGCCCCTGAATTTATCCGAACGGGATAAGCAGGATCTGGAGAACTTCCTGAAATCATTAACCAGTCGTTCATTAACAAATCTCTAAAATGCCGGATGCCAAAAATTACCGCTCAGCTGCCTTTACCTTATGTTTGTAACATAAAATTTCGCAAACCCGAATCTTTATTTAACTTTGATGCCGGATTTAAACTTAAACTGCGTTATCAAAATGAAAAAAGGAACGTTACTGCTGATTGGTCTTATCGCGCTGTTTGGCGTTTATGCCTGTAGTTCATATAACGGACTGGTAGGCAAAGACAATCTCGTTCAAAAAGCATGGGGTGAAGTACAAAACCAATACCAGAGAAGAGCCGACCTGATCGGGAACCTGGTTAAAACGGTGCAGGGCGCGGCCGACTTTGAAAAAAGCACGCTCACGGATGTCATCAATGCCCGGGCCGCCGCTACCCAGATCAAGCTGGATGCCAGCGACCTTACTCCTGAAAACATGGCAAAATTTGAAGCGGCACAAAGCCAGCTGAGTGGTTCACTGAGCCGTTTACTGGTAGCCGTGGAGCAATACCCCCAATTAAAGGCTAACCAGAACTTCCTGGAACTGCAGGCCCAGCTGGAAGGCACCGAAAACCGCATCACCGTAGCCCGTAAAGATTTTAACGAAGCTACCGCCGATTATAACCTTGCGGTAAGAACCTTCCCCGCTAATCTTATGGCCGGCATCTTCGGGTTCTCCCAAAAAGAGCTGTTCAAAGCCACTGATGCGGCCCAGACCGCACCGGATGTGAATTTTAAATTCTGATATAACCACATAGATACATAGATATATAGGAACATAAACTTATATATCTATGTACCTATATGGTTAAAAATAAAATCATGTTTATCCTATCCGAAATACAGCAAAAAAACATCGTTCATGCCATCCATGAGGCGGAAGAACTCACCTCCGGGGAGATCAAGGTGCACGTGGAAGAGCACTGCCCTACGCCTAACCCCATGGAGCGTGCAGCCGAAGTATTCCGCTACCTCTCGCTGGATAAAACAGCCCTGAGAAACGGCGTGCTGCTCTACCTGGCCTATGAAGACCATAAATTTGCCATTATCGGAGACACCGGGATCAATGAAAAAGCAGGCCAGGATTTCTGGAACAGCACCCAGGAGATCCTGCAGGAAAACTTCCGGATCGGCGACTTTGAAAACGGCTTCGTGAAAGCCATAGAAGAAGCCGGCAAAAAGCTGCAGGAACATTTCCCCATCGTGGGACCCAATGAAAATGAGCTTCCAAACGACATAAGCTTTGGATAATGAAGATCAGACACCTCATACTGTTATTTTTTAGCCTGAACGTTTTCGGCCAGGACATCCCCGAAAAGCCTAACCCGCCCCGGCTGGTGAACGATTTCGTGGGAGGCCTTCTGAGCGCTGACCAGATCAGCGCCCTGGAAAACAAGCTCGTAGCCTATAACGACTCCACTTCCACCCAGATAGCCGTGGTCATCGTAAAGACCACCGGGCCCTACGACATAGCTGACTATGCCCTGCAACTGGGCCGTAAATGGGGCGTGGGCCAGGAAGGGAAAAATAACGGCATCGTACTGCTGTGGGCCCCCGGCGACAGGAAAGTGACCATACAGACCGGCTACGGCATGGAAGGCGCCCTCCCCGATATCTACGCCAAAAGAATCATCAGTAACATCATAGCGCCTAATTTCAAAGCCCTCCAATACTACCAGGGCCTGGATGAGGCCACCACAGCCATCATAGACTACGCCAAAGGCGAGTACAAAGCCGATCCCGCCGAAGAGGATTTCCCCGTAGGGCTCATCTTCCTGTTCTTCCTGGTGGTGATCATTTTTATCATCATCGCCTCCCGCAATAAAGGCGGCGGCAACGGTGGCGGCGGAAGAAGCATCCTGAACGACTCCGGATGGCCATACACCACCTATACCGGCTGGGGACGCCAATCCGGCCACTGGGGCGGCGGCGGATTCGGAGGAGGTTTCGGCGGAGGCGGCAGCCGTGGCGGCGGTTTCGGTGGCTTTGGCGGCGGAAGCTTCGGCGGCGGCGGCGCCAGCGGAAGCTACTAGGGCATGGTTAATAATGGATGGTTAATGGGGCGGGGATTGAGGATAAGTATAACATTATATCCTCATTTTCTGGGACGCTTCAATTATATAATGCAAAAAATAGTTTACTGGACACGAAAACAAAAAGTATAAACAAGTCAATGACAGTAAAAGAGCATTATGATGAACATCTCGGATATTTTTACTCTTGGATGTTAGGGGATTTTAGTACAAAAGCCAACGAGTTTAAAAAATTTCTTGATGATAATTCCATTAGTCCGAACACTACTAAAATTGCAATTGATTTAGGTGCAGGAAATGGCATCCAAAGTGTTCCACTTTCCGAACAAGGATTTAAGGTTATAGCAGTAGACTTTAATGAACAACTTTTATCTGAACTCCATTCAAACTCAAAGAAATCAGATATTACCATAATTAATGACGACATAAGAAAAGTTAAGAGTTTTGCGGAACACCCGGAATTGGTTGTTTGCTGCGGCGACACATTAAGCCATTTGGACAGCAAACAGGAAATTGAAACTTTTATTTCCGACATAGCAGGCTCATTAATCGACAAAGGGAAGGTTATTTTTTCGTTTCGTGATTACTCAACTGCACTAACAGGAGCGGACAGGTTTATCCCTGTCAAAAACGATGAAAGTAAAATTCTAACCTGTATTCTTGATTACGAGGATGATTATGTTTTTGTAACAGATTTACTCTATGAAAAAACAGATGCAGGTTGGCAACAAAAGGTAAGTACATACAAAAAAGTACGACTACTGACTAATGACATAATCAGTTATTTGTCGCTCAATGGATTTTCAATTTCATTTAACCAAATCGTAGGTAGATTAAGAACAATTATAGCAATAAAATCACAGTAGGCTTTACAAAAAAAGATATGTCATAAACATTTACAAAGAACAAGAACTTAAAGAAGAGAATTCTATGAGAAAAATCGGAAATTCCGATTTTTCTACCAAACCCGCCATTTCTACAATTCAGATGTAATAATATCAGTAGTACAGAGTCAAAAGTCATCACGGAACTAAATTCAGGTACGCACACTCATTAACCATTAACCATTATATTCCCATCCTCCCTTTGAAAAACAAAAAACTCTCCCTACCTTTGCACTCCCAAGAAAAAATGAAGGAGGTGTAAAGTATGCTACATGTACAGGTAAAGGAAAACGAATCAATCGATAAAGCGCTGAAACGTTTCAAGAAGAAGTTTGAGAAAACGAAAGTATTGAAAGAACTGAGACGTCGTCAGGCGTTTGAAAAAGGATCAGTATCCCGTAGATTCGAGATTCTCAGAGCATCTTACAAGCAAAAGACCTATGGACACATTGACGATTAATCGTCTTTGATCCTGCTTATATTTCGACTAATTTTGTCAAAGATTCATCTGAGACAAAATTGGTCGATTTTTTTTTATCCTACCTGCAGAATGAGCGGCGCCTGAGCCCGCATACCGTGCTGGGCTACAAGACTGACCTGCTCCAGCTTTCGGATTTCCTAACCGGAAAACCTTTGGAATCTGCACAGCCCGACGAGCTCCGCTCATGGGTGGTATCCCTCTCGGAGAGCGGCCTGGAAAACACCAGCATTAACCGTAAAATAGCCAGCCTGCGAGCATTTTATAAATTCCTGGTCCGTAGAAAGAAGATCAGTAAAGACCCCAGCGACCTGCTCAAATCCCTGAAAACACCGAAGAAACTCCCGGCCTTCCTCGAAGAAAAAAGCACGGCTAACCTCTTTGAGCTCATTGAATATGAAGAGGGGTTTACCGGCGTGCGCGACAAGCTCATCCTGGAGCTGCTCTACGGCACCGGCATCCGGCTGTCGGAGCTGATTGGTATCCGGGAAGCGGACGTGGACTATAACCGGGTAAAAGTACTGGGAAAACGCGCCAAATACCGCATCATTCCCCTGCACGAAAACCTGGTCAGCCTCATCAGCCGCTACCGTGAGCTCAAAAAAGAACAGGGCAGCCACCAGGAACATCTGCTGGTCACGGATAAAATGGAGCCGCTCTACCCGGTATTTGTCCAGCGGAAAGTGAAGCACTACATCCGGCAGGTGAGCACCCTGCAGAAAAAATCGCCGCACGTGTTGCGGCATACCTTTGCCACCCACCTGCTGAACCATGGGGCCGATCTGAACGCCATAAAAGAACTGCTGGGTCACGCTAACCTCTCCGCCACCCAGATTTATACCCATAATTCCATCAGCCAGCTCAAGGAGGTGTTTAAGAAGGCCCACCCGAAAGCCTAAAGGGAAGCGGGTAATTAGACATTAGAAGTTAGCTATCAGACTACCCCGGGTTAACTTCTAATATCTAACAGCTGGTAGTAAAAAAACTCGTAAATTTGTCATTTCAAACTAACTCAATATATGAAGAAACTCATTTTGTTTTTGCTCCTGGCGGTGAGCCAGCTTTATGCCCAGGAAACCAAATACAGCTCATCTGACGTATTCAGTCCGCTGACTAACTACCTCCCCGGAAATCCCTACCGTAGCGCTTCGGGCCTGCCGGGACCGGAATACTGGCAGAACCGGGCCGATTACCAGATCAAAGCCACCCTGGACACCCTAAAGAAGGGCGTATCCGGCGAAGTGAGCATTACGTATACCAATAATTCGCCGGACGAGCTCACTTTCATCTGGCTGCAACTCGACCAGAATAAATTTAAAAAGAACTCCCGCGGAAACAGCGTTACCCCGCTGAATGTGGGCCGCTACGGCGTAAAGGATTTTGACGGCGGTTATACCATTTCAGGCCTCAAAGCCGAAAAAGCCACCTCCGGGCCCGCTCCCAAAGGCAATACGATCAAAGGCCGTAAATCCGTACTGGCGGATTCCTTTACAGATGATACCCGCCTGCAGGTATTCCTGACCGAGCCGCTCAAAACAGGCGAGAAGGTGGTTATTTCCATGAATTTTGACTTCCTGATCCCCCAGAACGGGGCAGACCGTATGGGGCTTTACGCCGCTAAGGAAGGCACCATCTTCCAGCTGGCGCAGTGGTTTCCGCGGGTATGTGTCTATGACGACATCCGCGGCTGGAACACCATGCCTTACCTGGGTGCCGGTGAATTTTACCTGGAATACGGCGACTACACCTTTGAGATCACCGTTCCGCGGGATCACATCGTGGTGGCCTCCGGTGAGCTCACTAACCCGAAAGACGTACTGACAGCCGCTCAGCTCCAGCGGCTGACACAGGCCGCCGCCTCTGACAAGACCGTTTACGTCATTAATAAGGAGGAGGCCGGAAAACCCGCCGCACGCCCGGCCGGAAACGGTAACCTGACCTGGAAATTCCGCTGTCAGAATACCCGCGATGTGGCCTGGGCCAGCTCCAGGACCTTCGTCTGGGATGCGGCCCGCATTAATCTCCCTTCCGGTAAAAAAGCACTGGCCCAATCGGTTTACCCCCTGGAGATCGGTGATAACGCCGCCTGGGGCCGCTCTACCGAATACACTAAATTCAGCATTGAGTTTTACTCCGGCTGGCTTATGGAATACCCCTACCCGGCCGCTACTAACGTGGCGGGCATTGTAGGCGGAATGGAGTATCCGGGTATCGTTTTCTGTAGCGCCAGGTCCCGGCAATCCGGGCTTTTCGGCGTCACAGACCACGAGTTCGGCCATATCTGGTTCCCGATGATCGTGGGTACGGACGAGCGCCGCTACGCCTGGATGGACGAAGGGCTGAACACCTATATTAACTCACTGGCCGTTAAGGAATTTAACAAAGGAGAATACTACGCCAAAAGCTCGGTAGCGGCCATGATGCGGTATATGTCGGTATCCAAATCCATCATGAACACCCCGGATGCCATCCCGGAACGGGAACTGGGGGTACTGGCTTATTTCAAGCCTTCCATGGGACTGACCATGCTATCTGACGCCATAGTGGGAGAAGAACGCATGAAAATGGCATTGCGCGAATACACCCGCCGCTGGGCCTATAAGCATCCTACGCCGTTCGACTTCTTTAACACCATGGATAATGTACTGGGCGAAGACCTGGGCTGGTTCTGGAAAAGCTGGTTTATTAACGGTTACAAGCTGGATCAGGCTGTAAAAAGCGTGAAATACGTGAAAGACAATGCGGCTAACGGTGCTATCATTGAAATAGAAAACCTGAACCAGATGCCTATGCCGGCCGAAGTGGAGGTAAAAGAAAAAGGGAAAGACCCGGTGATCGTAAAACTTCCCGTAGAGGTATGGCAAAAGGGAAATACCTGGGCTTTTGAGTTCCCTTCCACAGCTGAGCTGGAATCCGTAAGGCTGGATCCCAGGGGGATTTTGCCTGACGTAGACAGCAAAAATAACGCCTGGAAGCCCTAAGACTTGTGAATAACACTTAAAATCCGGTTGACCTGATCCTCGCGCTCACGGTCGCCGGATTTTTGGTAGGCAAACGCCAGGTTAGTCAGCACCCGCATCACGATCTCAATGTGCGAGCACGGCTGGTAATACTCCTTCCGGGGTTCCAGGTTCATGTGCTTCAGGTAGTCATCAATATCCTTCCGGTAAAATACCTGGCCCTTATTAAAGGCATTCACGTAAAATGCATGGCCCGGGATATCAAACAGCATCACAAAGAGGTTAGGCAGGTTAACGCCGTACAGCGGGATATCCAGTTTTTGCGCCAGCAGGATATACAGGCAGCTCAGCGTAACGGGATTCCCCCGCTTGGCCTCCAGCACCTGGTTAAACAAGGAATTCTGGGGCGAATGAAAGCTTTTCACATTCGGTTCAAAACCCATCCGCTCAAAAATCACGTTATTCATCACGCTCAGCATATCCGCCGGGTGCATATCTTTATGGGTGAGCACCCAGATATCCATATAAATCTTATTGATCTCCGCCCGCATCTTCTCAATCCGGTTTTCCGGGTAAGCCAGGCGGGAGACCAGCCAGAGGCCGCGCAGCAGGTCTTCACCGCCGTGGGCCGTCCACTCTTTCATGTCCAGCAGCAGCGAGTCTGTCTGCAAATCCTGGAGAAGAAACTCTATTTTACTCTGGATCACGGGGTTTTCCTCGTAATGATCCCATTCCTGCTCCAGCAGCGGGATAGCCTCCTGGCCCAGGCCTTTTATCTTATCCCGGACCATACCCACTACTTCCCCGTCTGAATCGTCCAGCAGAGAAACCATTGCCTTGAAATCCCGGATATTCATAAAGTTATTGGTTTTACAGGTCAATAATAACATACACCCTTTTAAAACCAAACAAATTTTTAAAACATTTATTTAGTTCTTAGCTTTGCAGAAAAATTATACGAATGAATATACTGGTTACGGGCGGGGCCGGCTTTATCGGATCACATACGGTAGTGGAACTTATAGCGGCAGGCTATTCTCCTGTCATTGTAGATGATCTCAGTAATTCCAGTCCTTCTGTATTGAAGGGTTTGAAGAATATCCTGGGTACAGATGTTCCTTTCTACCAGGAAGATTGTAATGATTATGTTAAAATGACCGAAGTGGTTCAGAAGCATAACATTCAAGGCATCATTCATTTCGCTGCCTTTAAAGCGGTGGGTGAATCCGTGAGTGAGCCCCTCAAATATTACCGGAATAACATCGGCTCGCTGCTGAATATCCTGAATGTCATGCGGGCCAATAACGTCAGAAACCTGGTATTCAGTTCTTCCTGCACCGTTTACGGCCAGGCGGATGTGATTCCCGTGACGGAAAGTACACCCAAAAAGAAAGCCGAATCCCCTTACGGGAACACCAAGGCCATCGCAGAAGATATCCTGGAAGACTCCGTGAAGGCGGGCCTCGACTTTGGTATCATCTCCCTGCGTTACTTTAACCCCGTGGGTGCCCACCCTTCTGCGGAGATCGGCGAGCTGCCCATAGGCGTGCCTAATAACCTGATCCCTTACGTGACCCAGACCGCCGCCGGTATCCGCGAAAAACTGACGGTATTCGGTAGCGACTATGATACGCCGGACGGCTCCAATGTACGTGACTTCATTCACGTGGTAGACCTGGCCAAAGCCCACGTTTCTGCCCTGAACCTGCTGCAGGAGCATACTTCCGAACCTTATTACAATGTATTTAACATCGGTACGGGCCGTGGAAATTCCGTGCTGGAGATCATAGATACTTTTGAGAGGGTCAATAACCTGAAGCTCAATTACGAGATCGGTCCGAGAAGGCCCGGTGACGTCATCAAAATATACGGAAATGTAGAAAAAGCTGCCACGGAAATGAACTGGAGAGCGGAAAAAACGCTGGAGGAAAGCATGGAAGACGCGTGGAGATGGCAGAAAAAAATAAGCAATTTATGAAAAAACACATCCTGATCACCGGCGGTGCCGGGTTTATCGGTTCACACGTGGTAAGGCTTTTTGTCACCCGTTACCCGGACTATCAGATCATTAACCTGGATAAGCTCACTTACGCCGGTAACCTGGAAAACCTCAAAGACATTGAAAATGAGCCGAACTACGTCTTCGAGCACGGCGATATCGTGGATGAAGCCTTTGTGAACGGCCTTTTTGAGAAATATCCGCTGGACGGCGTGATCCACCTGGCGGCCGAGTCGCACGTGGACCGTTCCATCACTGACCCCATGGCCTTTGTACGGACTAACGTGATAGGCACCTGTAACCTGCTCAATGCCGCTAAAAATGCCTGGAAAGGGAATTACGAGGGCAAACGCTTCTATCACGTATCTACGGATGAAGTATACGGCGAGCTTCATGATCCGGAAGAGTTTTTCGTGGAAACCACGCCTTACGATCCGCGGTCGCCCTACTCGGCTTCCAAAGCCAGCTCCGACCACTTCGTACGCGCTTACCACAATACCTATGGACTGCCCATAGTGGTATCTAACTGTTCCAATAACTACGGCCCGAATCACTTCCCTGAAAAACTTATTCCGCTGATGATCAATAACATCCGGAATAAAAAATCGCTTCCGGTATATGGAAAAGGTGAGAACGTGCGCGACTGGCTGTTTGTGAAAGACCACGCCCGGGCCATTGACGTGATCTTCCATAACGGAAATAACGGTGATACCTACAACATCGGCGGGAATAACGAATGGAAAAATATTGACCTGGTGCACCTGCTTATCCGGCTGATGGATCAAAAACTGGGTAATCCTGAAGGCGAAAGCACCCAACTGATCACGTATGTGACCGACCGGGCCGGGCATGACCTCCGCTACGCCATTGACGCCACCAAGCTCATGACTGAGCTGGGCTGGAGCCCTTCCGTGACCTTTGAAGAAGGACTGGCCCAGACGGTAGACTGGTATTTCGACAACTGGGAATGGATAGAAAACATCACCAGTGGCGAGTATCAGAAGTATTATGAATCAATGTATAAGCAGTGAACTAATTTAATATGAAAGGAATTATTCTGGCCGGCGGAAGCGGCACACGGCTTCATCCCCTCACCCTGGCGGTAAGTAAACAGCTGATGCCGGTCTATGATAAACCCATGATCTACTATCCGCTGTCTATACTCATGCTTTCGGGCATCAGCGAGATCCTGATCATCTCTACCCCTCACGATCTGCCTCACTTCAGGAAACTGCTGGGCGACGGCTCACAGGTAGGCTGCCGGTTTGAATATGCCGAACAGCCCAGTCCTGATGGCCTGGCCCAGGCCTTTATCATCGGTGAAGAGTTTATCGGGAAGGATAAAGTGGCCCTGGTACTGGGTGATAACATCTTTTACGGTGCCGGCCTGAGCAAGCTGCTGCAGTCCTGCGCCGACCCGGACGGCGGAACGGTCTTTGCCTACCCCGTACATGACCCGGAAAGATACGGCGTGGTGGAGTTCGATAAAGACTTTAATGCCCTCAGCATTGAAGAAAAGCCGGAGCATCCGAAAAGCAATTACGCCGTACCCGGCCTCTATTTCTATGATAACACCGTGGTGGAGATCGCCAAAAACATCCAGCCGTCTCCCCGCGGAGAGCTGGAGATCACGGATGTAAACCGGGTGTACCTGGAGCAGGGCAAGCTGAAAGTAGGCGTCATGAACCGGGGAACCGCCTGGCTGGATACCGGCACCTTTGCCTCCCTCATGCAGGCGGGGCAGTTTGTACAGGTCATCGAAGAAAGACAGGGCCTGAAGATCGGCTGTATCGAGGAAATCGCCTACCGTATGCACTTCATCGATGCCGACCAGCTCAGAAAAATAGCCCAACCTCTGGTGAAGTCAGGCTACGGTCAGTATCTGCTGAATCTGCTGAAATAAAGTTAAGTAATTAATGGTTAATGGAGGTATAGCGCCCCCTCATTAATAATTAACCATTAAACTCACCATCCGTCATCCGCTACTTTCTTAGCCGGTTTCGCCGGGGCAGCCTTAGGTTTTACCGCCGGTTGGGTTTTGGCCACCGTAGCGTCACCCATGCTGCTTACCTGCTCATTCAGGTCCACGCGGGAATACACCCGGCTTACGATCTTCCAGTCGTTACCCACCTTTAAGAGGTTCAGGAAATCAATGATCTTGTTAGTGGCATACACCGTTTCCGTGATGGCGGTAGCGGCGTTATTGGCATAGCTGACAGACAGCACACGGGTGGTTCTGTCCATCTTCTGGTTCGGTTTGATCTTGGAGGCCAGGCTTTCCACCGTCATCCCGGTCACGCCGTTATTTCCCATGGCCTTCTGAACGGCATCCCGCAGAAACGCATTTTTAAAACGCTCCACTTCCCCGTTTGTCCCTCCTTCCAGGAAATCGTTCAGGGTGTTAGTGATCAGCTGCTCATCCGTTTGGGAATAGCCTTTCATCCCGGCAGCCAGCAGCAGCACCAACAATACAATCCTGTAATTTTTCATATTCTTTTGGCATTTAATTCTATCGCAAAATAAACGGAAAATTTCATTACTTATTCTCAATTTTCACCGCCGTACAGGTATTCTTTAATAAATTTGCTGAAAAAAAAATTCAATGAGACTTTTTAGCGGTGAAATCTATAAAAACCGGCGCGACCAACTTAAAAAACAAATAACCGGCGGGCAGATCCTTATCTTCGGGAATAACGAAGCGCCTATGAATTATAAGGCAAATACCTACCGTTTCCGGCAGGACAGTAACTTTCTATACTATTTTGGAATCAATATGCCCGGGCTGGTAGGGCTGATAGACCCCGGCAGTGACCGGGACCTCATTTTCGGCCACGAGCTCACCTTGGATGATATCATCTGGGAAGGGCCCGTAGAGCCTCTTTCTTCCCTGGCAGAAAAGGTAGGCATCTCCCTTACCCTGCCGCTGGATAAGCTGCCGGAGACCCTCCGTAAAGCAGGTGTACACTACCTGCCGCCTTATCGCGGTGACCGGCAGATCTATATCCGCGAAACCCTGGGGATACAAATTCCCCCATCCGTGGCGCTTATTCGCGCGGTAGTGGCTCAGCGGTCGGTAAAAGCACCGGAAGAACTGGCAGAAATGGCTCAGGCCGTAAATATCACCCGGGATATGCACCTGGCGGCCATGCGGGCCACCCGGCCTGGCCGGAAAGAATACGAGGTGGTGGCCGAGATCCTGAAAACCCTCAAAAGCCATAACGCCGAACTCTCCTACCCCGTTATCTTTTCCGTAAACGGCCAGACCCTCCATAATCATTACCACGGTAACGAAATGCAGGCCGGCCGGCTGCTGCTAAACGACTCCGGCGCCGAAAATGAGATGGGTTATGCCGGTGACATCACCCGCACTTTCCCCGTTTCAGGCCGCTTCACCACCCGTCAAAAGGAAATTTACGAGATCGTGCTGAAAATGGAGACGGCGTCTATTGCCGCCCTCCGGCCGGGCGTGGCCTACCGCCAGGTACACCTGGATGCTAACCGCATCCTGCTGGAAGGGCTGAGCGCCCTGGGACTGGTCAGCGGCGACCTGGACACCCTGGTGCAGGAAGGCGTAGGCGGGCTGTTTATGCCCCATGGGCTGGGTCATTCCATAGGCCTGGATGTGCACGACATGGAGGACCTGGGCGAACAATACGTGGGCTACCGCGAAGGCCTGGAAAGAAGCACCCAGCTGGGCCTGAAATCGCTCCGCCTGGCCAAAGAGCTGGAAACCGGGAACGTCCTCACCGTAGAACCCGGCTGCTATTTTATCCCGGAGCTCATCCAAAAATACCGCTCGGAAGGCATCTTTACCCAATACGTAAATTACACCCGCCTGGAAGACTACCTGGATTTCGGCGGCATCCGGATAGAAGATAACGTAGCTATTACCGCAGACAGTTTTAAAATACTGGGAGACCCCATTCCGAAGACCGTGGCAGAAGTGGAAAAAATTATGACCGAATACTAACCCATATGATCATATTTACGGATAGAACAGGGCAATTAAGTAACCAACTGTTTGAATTCAGTACATTTATAGCCAATTCTTTAGAAAACGATTCCCGTCTTGTCAATTTGTTTTTTACAGATTACCAGGAATATTTCCGGGGGCCGGCTGAGCAGCATCATTTAATCAGGACTTCCTTCGGGAAGCCCTATATAGATAAATTTCTGAGGAAACTGGTCCAATATCCCTGGGTCAGAGGGCTGTTCTCTTTATTTAACGGATTCATCCGGGGCGATGGGAATACTCCACAGGACATCCATGCTGTAAATTCCAAAGGCATCATTCTCTTAAAGGAAGGGGCCTGGTTTACCGATTTTGAAAACTTTTATAAATATGAAAAAGAGTTAAAAGCCTATTTCACTCCTACCCATAAATATACTGACCGCATAAATAATTTCATCTCCGACTGCAGGACGAACCATGAAATCCTGGTTGGAATTCATATCCGGAAAGGGGATTATAAAGAATTCCTGGGCGGCCAGTTTTATTTTGAACAAGAAGTTTACAGGGACAAAGCCCTCCAGGCCGCCCGGCTTTTCCCGGGGAAAAAGGTCGGCTTTATCATTTGTTCCAATGAAGCTGTAAATTTAGCTGACTTTAGTCCGCTGACAGCCTATAGGGGCTTAGGTCATTTTATTGAAGACCTCTATACCCTGGCTCAATGCGATTACATCATGGGCCCTCCCAGTACATTTACCATGTGGGCTTCTTTTTACGGCAACAAACCCTTACTAAAAATAAGGAATAACGATCAGGTCATTCATAAAGAAGACTTTAAGATAGATTCGGCTTATTAAAACGGTTAAGGGTCAGCTTCACTACCTGACCGGGGTCATATTTCAGGCGGGGTTATCCGGTTATTTTTGTCGTCAAAAGCGGCAGTTATGAATCACCTCATTGAGAAATACAATGTATCCGTTCCCCGGTACACCTCCTACCCGGCTATGCCTTTCTGGCAAACAGAACATTTTACCCGGGAAAAATGGCTGCTGAATGTCAAAAAAACGTTCCAGTCAGAGAATAAGCTGAGCATTTATATCCATCTGCCCTACTGCGAAAGCCTTTGTACCTTTTGTGCCTGTCATAAAAGAATCACCCGGAATCATGCCTATGAAGAGCCATACATCAATGCCGTGATAAGCGAGTGGAAAATGTACCTGGCGTGTTTTGAAGGCGTTCCGGAAATAGAAGAGATCCACCTGGGCGGCGGCACGCCCACCTTTTTCTCGCCGGAAAACCTGGAAAAGCTCATCACCTCCCTGCTGGAAACGGCCCGGGTGTCTCCCCGGCATGAATTCAGTTTTGAGGGGCACCCGAATAACACCACCTACGCGCACCTTCATACCCTCCGGAAGCTGGGTTTCCGGCGGGTAAGCTTCGGCGTGCAGGACTATGACCCGGCTGTTCAGCAGGCCATTCACCGGGTACAGCCTTTTGAAAATGTGCAGAATGTAACCCGGTGGGCCAAAGAGCTGGGCTATACCTCGGTCAGCCACGACCTGGTCTTCGGGCTGCCTTTCCAGACGCTGGAAGGGTTTAGAGATACGGTTCAAAAGACGCTTTCCCTCTCCCCTGACCGGCTTTCGCTGTACTCTTACGCGCACGTTCCCTGGATCAAAGGGATAGGGCAGCGCGGCTACAGCGAAGAAAACCTGCCCACACCCGGGGAGAAGCGCCGGCTCTATGAAACGGCGCGGGGCATTTTTGAACAAAACGGGTATTTCGAGGTGGGAATGGACCATTTTGCCCGGGCCGATGACGCCATGTTCATGGCTTACCGCGAAGGCCGCCTGAACCGGAATTTTATGGGGTACACTACCACACAGGCCCGGCTGCTGATCGGGCTGGGGGCCTCCGCCATCAGCGATGCCTGGGGCGCCATGGCCCAGAACGAGAAGAACGTAGACGCCTACCTGGAATCAGCCGCTACCCTGCCCGTGGTTAAAGGGCATATCCAGTCGGCCCGGGACCTGGCGCAGCGGAAGCTCATCCAGGACATCATGTGCCGGTTCACGGCTGACCTCTCCGGGCAGGAGCCCGATGACCTGACACGTAGCCGGCTGCTGGAATTGGAGGAAGACGGTATCCTGGAAATTTCCGGTGACCGGCTCAGCGTAACCCCTATGGGCCGGGCCTTTATCCGGAACGTATGTGTCGTCTTTGATGAATACCTGAAGGAAAAGCCTTCCCCGGAGCGCACATTTTCCAAAGCGATTTAGGGAGAGGACACCGGGCATCCGCTGCCTGTAACGCTCCTCTACCCGCTTACCTCCTTAAACTGCTGCTCCTTTATTTTCTCCTGCAGCTTGATCAGTCCGCCGATCAGCGCCTCCGGGCGGGGCGGGCAGCCGGGCACGTAGATATCTACCGGGATCACCTTATCCACGCCTTTCAGCACATGATAGCCGTGCTCCCAGTAAGGGCCGCCGCAGTTAGAGCAGCTGCCCATGGAGATCACATAGCGGGGTTCGGCCATCTGCTCGTACAGGCGGCGCACGCGGTCAGCCATTTTAAAGGTTACCGTACCGCTCACAATCATCAGATCCGACTGCCGGGGCGAGTTCCGGGGGAATATCCCGAAGCGCTCCAGGTCATAACTGGAAGCGAAAGTAGCCATCATCTCAATGGCGCAGCAGGCCAGGCCAAAGCCCATGGGCCACAGGGAATTAGCCCGCGCCCAGTTAGTCAGCTCATCCAGGTTAGTAAGGATGATCTCGCTTTCGCCGGTTTTTTCCCGGTGATGGACCTCTAAACTATCGAATGTCATCTTATTAGCTTTGAGCCATGAGCTATCAGCTATCAGCTAAGGGCTCACAGCTCACAGCTCACAGCTAATTTAACCGTATTTCTTATTGATCTCGTCATATAACCGGGGCGGCACCGGTGACCGGAACTCCTCCGTTTTGTTCTCCGGCAGCACCCAGTCCAGGTGGCCTTTCCGCCATACATACACTAACCCCAGGGCCAGTACGCCTATAAAAATCAGCATTTCCAGGCCCGCAAACCACAGCCAGGCTGTTCCTTCCCTTTCCAGCAGGGCCACATCCCCGAAAACGGTAGACCAGGGGAAAAGCAACACCAGCTCCACGTCAAAAAGGATAAAAATAATGGCCACTATGTAAAAACGGATATTGAAAGAGAGCCGGGCATCGCCGTGGGGCAGCTCGCCGGATTCGTACACGGCATTTTTCTCCACCCCCGGCCGGTCAGGACGCAGCAGCCGGGAGATACCCAGTACCACCATCACCAGGAGAATAGCCCCCAGGATAAACAGCAATATGTACCCGAATTCCGAAATCATTCTGCAAGATATTCAAAAAATCACAAACTGCGGCGGCGTTCCCGGAATCCCATCATTTCTAAAGCCCTAAACAGAAACGCCTGCCTTATTTTTAACATGGCCGGTCATAGGTTTAGTTCGCTCGCGGCCTCATTTCTCCTGCTCCCGCATCACATCGGTCGGAGTGCGCCGCTTCAGGATCTCATGCAGGCCAAACATAAAATTAAACGGGTTTTTCTCTTGGAAAACCACTTTGGCCTCGCGCAGCAGGAAAGTGGAAAAATAATCGTCTCCTTCCGGCGGGAAAGAGATCTGGAACATCTTATGGCAGACCAGCAGCTTGTAGCTCATAGTGAAGGTATCGAACACAATCACCACCTCTTCCAGGCTGGAATTGGCAAAACAATGAATGAAATAAGGATAGGTCAGCAGGTTATATTCTTTATAGACCGGGTCCAGCATGATATCGTAAAAACGGTATTTCATCAGCCGGAACTGCTCAAACCCGAAAGAATGCAGCAGGCCCTCCAGGTGGATCAGTGCGGTCACCATCCGGGAAAGAGGCTGCGTTTTCACTTCCAGCTCCCGGATATCGCGCCATTCACTCATCGTAATGTCATAATATTCCGAATCTTCCCGTGAAATATCCAGCTTATAATCAAACCGCGGGTAACCCGGCACCACATAACCCGGGTAAAACCACTTCACTCCCCTTTCCTTACAAAACATGATTTTATGCAACACCAGGGCTTTCCCCGGGCTGAGTCGCCGGTAATCAGGGTCAAAAAAACTCACAATACCCTCGGCGCTGCTTTCCCCCAGGTCAAAAATACCACAGGCCACCAGGCGCTCACCGTCATAGATACAAACCTCCTGCGTATCAAACAGGGCTCCGGGGTCTGACAGCAGCCCCGCCAGATTCTTGGCCGGCTGAAAGCTCACGCTTTCCCTGTATTTTCCAAAAAGCACTTCCTTTTCTTCGGTAAGGACCGCCCTTCCGGCCGTCACCCGTAAACCGGAGATCTTTTTCAGGATCTCCCGCTGCGAGCGCGAAGGTTGAAATTCAGACAGGTTTACTCTTAACCAGAACGTATCAAATAAGGTATCCTCGAAGGTCAGAAAGCTGGTGGTAAACAGGCCTGTCCCCAGGCGAAACCAGCCTTTTTCGAGGAAAAGATCCAGCTCACGCGGTGCCAAAGTATCCGGTTTGACCAGGGATGCATACATAGGTGTGCAATTTACGGCCTTCCCCCGCTCATGTCAAGTATTATTCCAGCCCTGCCCGCGCTATACGCAGCTCCTCAAAAGAATATTTGTAGCCGGTGATCTCCCGGATCTCCGTATTGGTTTTTGCCGGGTGATCCAGCAGCACGGCGCACATCTCCCGGTTCCGTTCCGCCCCCAGCACATCTTCCGCGCTCACCCGCCCCAGGATCACCAGCTTCAGCAGGTGGCCATAAACGGTAGATTCCGTGAGCTTCCGGGCCCGGGCCACTTCACTCACCGAGCCGTGCACCTTCCAGGCGTCAAAGGTTTCATCCGTGGTATTCTTCTGGGCCAGGGTCTTTTTCTTCCTGGACGGCGCCGTATAGTAGCCGGTATCCTCCTCATCCGGGATAAACTGCGTGGACCTCACCTCCTCTTTCACCCGGCTGACCAGGTTTTGCTTGTATTTCCGCACTTCATCCGACTCCAGGAATTCCCGGGATATCTCGCTACCGCTGATCACCGCCTCCAGCCATCTCCGGCTGCGCAGGAGCCGCAAAACGGCTGCCGTAGTCACGTCATCCAGCACCACCAGCTCCTCAAAAAGGGCCTTCATGCGTTTCAGCCGGGTCACTTCTTCCATTTTTTTCAACAGCTCGTAATGCACGGAAAAGAGCACTTCGGAAAAGTAAGTGAAGGCCGTATGGCAGCGTTCTTCCAGGTAGGCGATATCGGTTTTCTCCTCCGACAGGATTTTCAGGAGCAGCCGGCCAAACTTCCGCGAAGGCTCCTGGATCTCGCGGATCTTCCGGAACTGCTCTTCGGCCCAGGGCTGAAACTGCCGTTTGGGAGAATTAGGTAGCTCGGAATCGTAGGAAAATTTATGGTTCCGCCACTCCTGGCACATTACTTCCAGGTCAAAACTGGATCGCAGGCGATCAGACAGGTATTTGACCGTTTCGGTATCCAGCTCATCGCGCAGGGCTTCCTCGGGCGTACGGGTTTTGGAATACTCCCTCACGTGGTTATCCGAAGGGATCACCGATGCCGGGAAAGGCTTTAGCAGCACCAGCCCTTCCAGGCTGCGCAGCCGGCTGAGCGCCACATAGGCCTGGCCCGGGGCAAAAGCCCGCGAAACATCCAGCACCGCCTTATCAAAGGTCAGGCCCTGGCTCTTGTGTACGGTAATGGCCCAGGCCAGCTTCAGGGGAAACTGCGTATAAGTACCCAGTACTTCCTCTTCAATGGCCTTGGTCATGGAGCTCACCGTGTACCGGATATTCTTCCACTCGTACTTATCCACCTGGAGCGTTTTCTTCTCTTCCCGGAACTCCACGACCACCTGTCCCTCTTCCAGGCTTTTGATATGCCCGATCTTCCCGTTATAATACCGTTTTTCCGGCGAGAGGTCATTTTTGATAAACATCACCTGCGCCCCGGTTTTCAGGTGGAGATCGGCCTCCATAGGGAAGATCCGTTCCGGGAAATCGCCCACCACCTCCGGCGAGAACACCGTTTCGTGACCTTCCAGGTCGTTCAGGGCCTCCGCATTCCGCTGGTCGGCGTCTGCATTATGGGTGGTCAGCGTAATGTAGCCTTCGGCCTTACGGATATCAAAATCCGGCCGGTGGTGCCGGTTCAGCGCCGTGATATCCTCAGCACTGATCCGGTTATGCCGCAGGTTATTCAGGATCCGGATGAAGTCTTCGTTCTGCTGGCGGTGCACCTTCTCCAGCTCCACGTGTACCGGCGGGCTGTTACGGATTACCTGGGCATCAAAAAAGAAAGGCGAGTTATAGTATTTCCGGAGGATCTGCCACTCTTCGGGCTTCACGATGGGCGGTAGCTGCAGGAGATCACCGATAAACAGCACCTGCACCCCACCGAAGGGCTGCTGGTTTCGCCGGATCCGCTGCAGCATAAAATCCACGGCATCCAGGAGGTCAGCCCGGAGCATACTGACCTCGTCAATCACCAGCAGTTCCATATTCCGGATCACCGACTGCCGCGTGCCGTTCATCCGGAAATGCCGCACCAGTGAGCTCCGGGTTTCTACTTTCAGCTGATCGCCAAACAGCGGGCTAACGTTATCGTCCGGTACAAAGGCCCCGAAAGGCAACTGGAACATGGAATGAACCGTGACACCGCCGGCATTCAGCGCCGCAATGCCCGTGGGGGCCACTACTACCGCGTTTTTGTGCGTTTGGGCCAGGATCTCTTTCAGCAGGGTGGTTTTCCCGGTGCCGGCCTTGCCGGTCAGAAAAACAGAGCGATGGGTCTGGTTAATGTACCTCGAAACATACTGCGTAAGTGTGGTATTCATTGTTTATAAGGATTTGATAAAGCAAAAATAAGAAAAATCTACATATATTTCTTCCATTTGAAATAAATCCATAACCCCAGGCCCAGCAGCGCCATGCCTCCCAGCGTATAAAAGTAGCCGTTAGGCTGCCTCAGTTCAGGCATGTTCTCAAAATTCATCCCGTAAATCCCCACAATAAACGTCAGCGGCATAAAAATGGCCGTAAACACGGTCAGCGTTTTCATCACCGCATTCATTTTATGGCTCAGGTTATTCAGGTAAATATTCTGGATATTTTCTATCATCTCGCGGTAAGAATCAATGATCTCCAGCACCTGCAGCACGTGATCATAAATATCGCGGAAGTAGATATCGGTAGATTCATGGATCAGGGGGGAGTCATCACGGGTAAGGGTGGAAAAGATCTCCCGCAGGGGTGAAACGGCCTTCCGGATGGTCAGCAGCTCACGCCGAAGCGCATACAGGGTCTTCTGTTCTACCGCTCCGGGATTTTCAATCACCCGCAGCTCCGTTTCTTCCAGCTTTTCGCTGAAATCTTCCAGCAGCAGGTAGTAGCTATCCACGATCACATCGCACAGGGTATAGAAGAGGTAATCCGATTTACCCCGCCGGGTCTTGCCTACGGAGGTCTTCAGGCGCTCTTCCACCGGGCTGAACACATCAGACCTGCCGGCTTCCTGGAAGCTTACCACGTAGTTTTCGCCCAGCACCAGGGCCACATGCTCGGCATCGGTCTCCCGGGCCTGCGCATTCCAGCGAAGCATTTTCAGCATCACAAAAATATGGCGGTCGCCGAAGTGCTCCATCCTGGCCTTGGAGTAGGTATTCAGCACATCTTCCATCAGCAGGGGGTGAAACTGAAAGGCTTTGCCCAGGTTTTCCATCAGCTTTACATCGTGCAGCCCGCTGACGTTCACCCAGTGGACAAAAGAAGAGCCCGCGGCCGGCATCGGGAAGGGCTTCTGCAGCGTTTGTTCTTCTATCACGGATTCGTTAAACCGGATGGATTTCACCTCCACCTTCTCCCGGCTTTCCTTGCCTACATAAATGAGCGAGCCCGGCGAAGTGTAGGCCTTACGGAGGTGCTTCTTATTTTTTGACATACGTGTTCAGTCAGTTCAGCCGCTAAATTATAAGAAGATGTCCGGAAATACACCAAATGTCACGTGGTTTTCGAAATCCGCCCGGGGTTATCCCGCGGGTTTCATTCCTGACGTTTCATTTCGTGTACTTTCCGGACATCCGTTCTGCCGGGCAGCCTTCAGGCCTTACCGGGCCGGGTCTACCGGCGTGGCACTGTTATTATTTCTCTCAAACAGCGGATAAGGGAACCAGTTCCGGGTTCTTTCCGTGGCCGGGCGGTTAAACCGGCGGCTGTCTTCCAGGCGCTGGCCGGAGAAGAGCAGCTCTATCTGCCGCTGTTTAAAGATCTCGGCCAGCACGGCATCGGCGGTTTGGGCACCGCTGTAAGCCGCTCCGGAAGCCCCTATTCCCCAGGAATCCGTGGTTTTGGTCAGCACCTTATTCAGTTCGGTGATGGCCGCCGCCGCCGCACCCTTCCGTGCCTGGGCCTCGGCTTTGATCAGGAGGATCTCACCGGGCAGGTATACCGGGATTGGCGCGCTGTTTGAGGTAAAGAAGCTGGCGCGGGCCGAGTTCTGGCCGGCCGTGGTGTTATAATAAAAGGCTTTACGCTTATCCGCATCCGATGCGGTCAGCCCGCTTGGTAATCCGAAATTGGCCAGCAGATCCGTCACGTTCGTATTACCGAATGTACTGAAAAACAGCGGATTTTGCGCATTATCATTGTACCCGAAGCCGCTTTTTGCCGCCAGGTTCACCCGGTCAGCTGCCGCCAGGGCCGCATCGTTATTGCCCAGCATCAGGTTATACCGGGCTATCAGGGCATACGTAGAATTAAGGATATCCACGCTGGAATTCACCTGGGTGGTAAAGGCGGCAGACGGCGCCTGTGCCGCATAGGCGGCAGCACCGGCTTCCAGGGTCTTAATAGCCTCCTTCAGTACCTCCTGGCGGCTCACAAACGGCGCGTTTACCATCACCTGGATAGGCGCACTTTCCCAAAACGTAGCCAGGGTACCTAAAGCCAGCCCGCGGTATAAATGGGCGGCGGAAAGGATGCCTGACCTTACGGCCGGATCCGGGGCATTGTTAATATTTTTAATGACCAGGTCGGCATTGGATTTCACCAGGTGGCATTGATTCCAAAGCGAGTTCACCATGGCATTGGAATTCAGCAGGGCGCCACCGCCCGCTTCCAGCTCCACCTCGGTGGTATTTCCGGCATTGAGTACTCTGAGTGACTTCGTAATGAGGCCATCCGCCGTCACCACCGCATACACCGCACCCGCGCGGGTAAGCGTATACTTGGCCTGAAGGCCGTTTACCATGGCGATCAGCCCTCTCTGGCTATTCACCACCTGCTGCTCACTGGCAGAGCTAGGGTCTAAGTACGTGTCTTCACACGAGCTTAAAACAAACAGGCCTAATATTGATATAATTACTTTTTTCATGATTGATTGTTTAGAAAGATGCGTTTAATTGTAATCTGAACGTTTTAGGAATCGGAACATTACCAAAGTCAGTTCCCCGGAACAGGTCGCTGTTTCCACCGGCATTGGTTTCCGGATCATAACCGCGGTATTTGTCAAACGACACCAGGTTTCTTCCGATCAGCGACACGCGCCAGTTATGAATCCGGCCCAGTGCCGGTAAGTCATACGAAAGTGACACCTCTCTTAATTTCACGTAAGAACCCTTATCCACTCTCCATTCCTCGATCAGGTAGTTGGCAAAAATATACCCTCTCGGTACTTCGCCTTTAATTTCCTGCTCCATTACCTCACCGATACCCACACCCTGACGGGTCCGGAAGTCGGCGTTAAATACATCTACTCCCTGCACGGCATCAAACAGGAAGGTAAAGCCAAGTTTTTTGTACCGAAGATCACTGGTCAGTGAGCCCGTCCAGTCGGGGTTCGGATTACCGATAATGCCGTTTACATTACTGCCGGTAGGCTGGCCTTCGGCACTCCGCTGCGGCGTGTAGTAGGCACCTTTCTGCTCACCCCTCTCCCGCTGCGGGAAGCCCTGGGCGTTCAGGATCAGGTTTCCGTTGGCATCACGGGCATACGGCACGCCCCAGAACAGCGACGGCGCCTCGCCCTCAATCAGGTACACCGGCGCACCGGCTACGTTATTAATGGCCAGGATTCCCGTACCCAGTTTCTCAATTTTGGAGCGGTTCCGGTTAAAGATAATGCCGAGGTTCCAGGTCAGGTCTTTCTTCCGCACAATGTCCGCGTTCAGGCCGATCTCAAAGCCTTTGTTCGTCATGTTACCCACGTTATTGATGATGGCTGTACCCCCGGTAGTGGCCGCACGTACGGCCGGTACCACCAGGTCACGCACCGACTGGTTATAATAGGTAAACGTACCGTTAATCCGGTCTTTTACTAATGCAAAATCAGCACCCAGTTCGGTTTCCACCATCCTCTCCGGTTTCACGGAAGGGTTAGCCAGGGTGGCATCCGGCATCAGGGTGTTCAGTCCCAGGAAGTTCACCGGCAGGAATTTCCAGAAGCGGTCATACGTGCCTATACCGGTGAGGTTCCCGGAGTGTCCCCAGGAAGCCCGGAGCTTCAGGGTGCTCAGCGCATTTCCTATGCCGCCGTCTTTCCAGCCGGGCAGGTCAGACACCACCACGCTACCGGACAGTTTGGGATAGATCTGGTTAGCCTCTTCGGGCGAGAACTTGGACGAACGGTCCCTGCGCACCGCCCCGGTCAGGAACGCTATGTTTTTAAATCCAAACGTAGCCTGTCCGAAATACCCGCTCAGGTTATACCGGTCCAGGCCGTACCCCGCCCGGATGGTCCCTCCGCCGCCCAGCGACTCGATGAAAGGCGTGAGGTTCTCCCCGCTGGCACGGGTGAAGTCGGTATTCGAGAACTGGTAGCTGAAACCGGCCAGGAGGTTTAGCTTAAGATCGGGTGTAAGATCCGTAAAATAGCCTACGTTCAGGTCGGTATTGTAGAAAATAGACACGTTATTACTGGTAGAAGCGAAACCGTTAGGATAGCGCTCGGCCGGAAGCCCGGCAGCCGCCTGGTACGGGTAAGGACGAATATACCCTCTACCCACCTGTGAAAGGGCATCGATACCAAATAACCAGTCGATAGAAAAGTTTTTAAACGGCGTCAGGTTAAGCTGGAAGTCATTGATGGTCCGGTTTACTTTGGTGGTAAACGTCATATCTTCAATGGTACTCAGCGGGTTCACCCGGGTAGGCTCTACCGCCAGCAGGTCACCGGCAGCGTCTCTTTTCGTGATATCCCAGATGTTATTGGAAATGTTTATGGAGTTTATAGGGCTGTAAAACACATTTCCGTTCGCCTTTTCTCCGGCATTGGAATTGGTATAGCTGATGCCCACTGAAAACTTGGCCCAGTTAGCCAGCTTCTGGTCTATCCGGGTACGCAGTCCGTAACGTTCAAAGTCGGTTCCCTTAATGATCCCTTCATTATTACTGTAGTTAAAGGAAGCAAAATACGAGGTGCGGTCATTTCCGCCGCTCACCGAAAGGCCGTTTTCCGTGCCCAGGCCTGTCCGGAAGATCTCGTCCTGGTAATCGTAGCGGTTAACATCCACCAGGTTAGAAGCCAGCTGGGTGGTTACCCCGTCACGTACAATGCCCACGGTAGTTACCCCCGGGTTAGCTGCAATCTGTGCTGCGCTGATCCCACCGATGGGGGCCAGCCGCAGAGAGGCAAAACCAAACTGTTTTCCATAGGTGCTGATAGGCACTTTCTTCCGCAGCTGGTTCATGCTGACGCTGGCGGTAAAGTTCACTTTAGGCGCTCCGCTGGCTCCTTTTTTAGTGGTGATGATCACCACGCCGTTAGCTGCCCTGGAACCGTATTGAGCCGCAGCAGCACCGCCGCTGATCACGTTAATGCTCTCAATATCCATGGGGTTAATATCCGCCAGCCGGTTAGTACCGATAGACGCCGCCGTACCGATCTGCTCGCTTAAGGCGGTCTGTGCCACGTTAGTACTGGCATTAGACACCACCACCCCGTCTATTACATACAGGGGATCGGAGCTACCCAGGATAGACTTCACCCCTCTCATCCGGATGGTCACACCACCGGCGGGATCGCCCGAGTTTTGGGTGATCTGTGCTCCGGGAATCTTGCCCTGGAGGGAGCTGGAAAGGTTAGAACTACCGGCATTGGCTATTTTATCCGCCTTTACCGAGGAAATGGCATTACCCAGCTGCCGGCGTGATTCCTTTACCGTAGAGCCGGTCACCACTACCTCATCCAGGTTCATGATATCGTCTTTCAGGGTGGCATCCACAGTGATCACCGACTGGTTACCCACTTCAATGGCCTTGGAAAAACCGGAATAACTGACGGCAGAAACCATCAGGGTATACGTGCCGGGCTTCAGGGAGGCGGCCAGGCTGTAGTTGCCGTTAACATCACTGGCCGTGGCCAGTGCCGTGCCCTGGATCCGGATGGTAGCTCCGGGAATCCCACCGGAAGCATCGCTGATTTTCCCTTTAATAGTGACGGCATTCTGGGCGTCAGCATTAAAAGTAATGAGGAACAAAAACGGGATCAGGACCGCTAGCCGGGGCAGCAATGTCCTGAAAAAGGGGACATAGATTTGTTTCATACGGAGGTTAAAGTGATAATCTTGCGCAATATTAGGAAAGATTATCAATACCTCCCGTGTTTTCTATACGATTATAATTATTAAAATTTAGATTGCACCGAGCCTCCCCTGCAGTCCGCCGGTATGCAGCAGCACAATACGGGCCCCGCGCCGGAAATACCCGGCTTTCAGCAGGTTATAGAAAGCATAAAAAGCTTTGGCCGTATAGACCTGCTCCAGGAGAATGCCGTGTGCGGATTCAAACGTCCTCATAAACTCCAGCAGCTCCGCATTATGCCGGGCATACCCCCCGAAATGATAGCCGGTCAGCAGGGTGGCATTTTCCGGGAAAGGCCGGCCCAGCAGCTCCGCCACCTCCTTTTTAAGAAAATCGCCGTTTTTCAGCACGGAAACCCCGATGATACCGGCACTCTCCGGAGCGCCACTGATCAGCCCTGCCAGGGTGCCGCCCGTACCGCAGGCCGTGACCAGGTAGTCAAACGGCCCGATCTCCGGGATGAGCTCCGCCACGCCCTGTACGGCCAGTGCGTTAGAGCCGCCTTCGGGGATGAGGTAATAACCCGGTGCAAATGGGGCGGAAAGATGCTCTTTTCCGGGTAGAATCTTCACAGGCCCGGCCGGATAAATGCCGGTTTCCAGGTTCAACAGCCCATCATTTTCCGTAGGAATTCTCCCGGAAGAGGCAGGATAATCCTCCACTTTCCGGTTCAAATCCCGGGCGGCTTTCACCGGGGAACTCCCCGCTAAACGCGCCAGTATCCCTTCTTTATCACGGTAAGCCTCCCGGCTCACAAACTCCATTTCCACCCCCTGGGCCTGCAAGAAGGCCAGCGTGGGGCTGCTACCCGCATTCAGCTCCTCCCCCCGCACCACAGCCTTCCCCCGGAACCCAAACGCCCGGCAGGCAAAAGCAAAAGCCGACAGGTGGTTAGAGTAGGCCCCGCCAAAGGTCAGGAGCGCATTTTTCCCCTGTTTTTCGGCCTCGAGGAGGTTATATTTCAGCTTTCGGAACTTATTGCCCGAAATAAAAGCATGGGTCAGATCATCCCGCTTCACAAAAACTTCCACCCCCATCTCTGCAAACAGCGGCTCCTCCAGTTTCTCCAGCGGAGTAGGAATTTGAATTATACTTTCAAAATCAAGCATCTTTACCGAAATTTGCACAAATATGAGTACATTCGACGAAACCAAGGCAGATTTTGAAGAGGAAGATGATGACTTCATTGAAAATCTTCAGATCAAAGTGGATCCCGGCCAATCTTTTATGCGGCTGGACAAGTATCTTTCACATCACCTGAAGAACATCTCCAGGAACCGGATCCAGAACGCCATCGACTCGGAGTCGGTGATGGTGAACGGCGCTTCGGTGAAGTCCAGTTATAAGGTCAAACCCCTGGACGACATCCTCCTCTCCCTGGTGAAATCAGGCAAAATCCCCAAGGAGGTGATCCCCCAGGATCTGCCCCTGGATATCGTTTATGAAGATAATGACGTGCTCCTGGTAAATAAAGCCCAGGAAATGGTGGTGCACCCCGGCCACGGGAACCACTCCGGCACACTGGTAAATGCACTGGTCTACCATTTCGGGAACCTGCCCTCCGCGCGCGACGGCGAGATCCGGCCCGGGCTGGTGCACCGGATCGATAAAGGCACTTCCGGCCTCCTGGTGATCGCCAAAAACGAGTTTGCGCTCCAGTTCCTGGCCCGGCAGTTTGCAGATCACACCACCGAGAGAACCTATTACGCCCTGATCTGGGGCGAGCCCAAAGAACCGAAAGGCACCATTAACGCCCATATCGGCCGGGGATTCAAAGACCGGCGCGTATCAGACGTCTTCCCCGATGGCGAGCACGGCAAGGAAGCCATCACCCATTACGAGGTGATCAAAAGCCTGCGCTATGTTTCCCTGATCAAATGCAAGCTGGAGACCGGCCGTACCCACCAGATCCGGGCCCACATGAAATACCTGGGCCACCCGCTGTTTAACGATGCCGCCTACGGGGGCGACCGCATCCTGCGGGGCGAGATCTTCTCCAAGTACAAGCAGTTTGTGGAAAACTGCTTCAGCATCCTACCGCGCCAGGCCCTCCATGCGAAGTCGCTGGGGTTTGTGCACCCGGTCACCCGGGAGTGGATGCAGTTTGATTCGGAACTGCCGGCGGATTTCCAGGCAGTGCTGGACAAGTGGGAGCACTATCTGCAGTTCCGGTAAGCAGGCAGGTAATAATATGTCCTATGTATCTATGTGGTAAAATAATCCGGAGCTAATATGACCCTAGCATTACGAAAAGCAGAAAAAGAAGACATCCCGGCTATCATGAGCCTGGTAAGAGAACTGGCGGTGTTTGAGCGGGCGCCGGATGAGGTGTCGAACACGGAAGAGCGCATGCTCCGGGAGGGATTTGGTGAACACCCGGCTTTCGGCTGCATCCTGGCGGAAAAAGAAGGCGAGGTGATCGGCATGTCCCTGTATTACTACCGCTATTCTACCTGGAAAGGCCGGCGCCTGTACCTGGAAGACATCATTGTCACGGAAAAGGCCCGGGGCCTGGGGGCCGGGAAGCTGCTCTTTGACCGGACCGTGGAGATCGCTAAAGAAGAAGACTGCACCGGCATGATGTGGCAGGTTCTGGATTGGAATACGCCCGCCATAGAATTTTATAAAAAATACAACGCCCGCCTGGACGGTGAGTGGATCAATTGCCACCTTGATTTTGAATGAGCAGCTGTAAGAAGCCGGCACAGGAGCACAAAAACAAAGCGGGCGGTATCCGGAGATATCGCCCGCTTTACTTTTAAATTACCTCAATGCACATTACTTCACCATCAGCTTTCCTTTCATCATGGCAGAGTGGCCGGGGAAACTACAGATATACGTGTAGGCGCCTCTGGCCGGAGCCGTAAATTCAATAGTAGTGCTTTCTCCACCACCTACCAGGCCGGTATGCGCAATAATATCACCTTCTGATCCGGCAGGAATGTAGTCATGGTCTTTTGCCGCTAAAGCTTTGGTCGCAAAATCCGCTTCATTCACACCGTTTTTCAACAGGATGAAATTGTGGCCCATAGAAGCTTTAGGAAGCTTTCCGGAATGCACCAATGTTAATTTGATTTTCTGACCGGCGGTGGCTTTCAGTGTAGTTTGGTCAAACTTCATATCGTCACCTCCTTTGATAGTGATCTCCAGTACGGTATTGTCGGCTGAAGCCACGTTATCGGTCTCTGCTGCCGGAGCTTCGGTAGCTTCTTCAGCGGCCGCATCATGGGCATGTTCCTCAGTGGCAGCGGTGTCGCTGGACTTGGTTGATTTGCTACATGCTGTGAATAAAAACATGGAAGCTACTGCTGCTAGCGCTATGGTCTTCTTCATTTGTACAATATAAATTAAGTTAGTTATAATAAATTTTCCTTCACAAAATTAAAAGAATACTTCAAACAGAAGGCGGAATAATTCAAATATATTCGTAACAATTCCTTGTGACTACAAAGGGACGCAAACTTATCCGGAAAGATTATGATCCTGGTCATATTTTCAGGAGGATACGGCCGGTTGCTCATGAGATCAGGCCGGGGGGAAGCGGGAGAACACCCCGCAGCGCCATGCGCTGGGAACTGTGGGGAAAATCTCTTAAATTTGCCTTTCTTATGGTTTACATTTCCCAAGAAGGTGAAGTGATCCGTACCGATCGCGCCCTTGACGCCGTCATTGACCTCTACGATGCCTGGAAAGGTGGCCTGCCGGAAATCACATTGACCACCTCCGGCTCTACCGGCCCGCCTAAATGCATTGCTTTAAGCAGGGAAGCCATCCTGGCCTCTGTAAAGCTGACCGTGGATGCCTTTGACCTCAGCAGCAGCGATTTCTTCCTGTGTAACCTGAATACCGACTATATCGGCGGAAAAATGATGGTGATCCGGGCCGCCGAAACCGGTGCTGACCTGATGGCAGTGGCTCCATCGGTTAACCCTTTTGCCGACCTGGAAAACCAGGTTTCCCTCTTTGCGCGGAATCGCGGCCGGAACTTCTTTTCTTTTGTTCCGATGCAATTGCAGCATATTCTCCGCCACGATGATCCTACCGCCCTGCTCCGTACAGCCAAAGCTATACTGGCCGGCGGCGGCCCCGTGGCCGAAGACACCCGCCGGAAGATACAGGAGCTGGAACTGCCGGTTTTTGAAACCTACGGAATGACCGAAACCATCAGTCATATCGCCCTGAAAGACCTCCGTACCGATGATACTTTCTTCACCGCCCTGCCCGGGGTAAGCCTGGACACGGACCAGCACGGCTGCCTGAAAATAAAATCGCCTTCCACTCTGGGGCAGTGGATCATCACCCATGATGTGGTGGAAATGACGGCACCGGAAAAGTTTATCCTGAAAGGCCGGCGCGACAATATCATCAACTCAGGCGGCGTAAAAATCCAGGCCGAAGAAGTGGAACGGGCCATAGCCCAAACCTTCCCGGGCCTGCCCGACTTCTTTTGTTACGGGCTGCCGGACACCACCCTGGGCCAGCGCCTGGTGCTGGTACTGGAAGGAGAGGGCCCGGAGCCGGACCTGTCCCGGCTGGATCTGCCGCGCTACCATATTCCCAAAGAAATCATCCGGGTGAGGGCGTTTGTCAAAACTCCCACCGGTAAAACCGACAAGATCAAAACCATTGAAAAATGATCAATATAAAATTCCAAACCTCCTCCCTTCAGCCGGCCCCTTATGCTTACGCGCTTCAGCTTGACCTGAAAGAAGGCGCTAAAACCCTGGTTTATGACCTGGAAATTGAATTCCTGGACCGCGATACCCTCACCGAAGAGGAGATCCTGGAAGAAGGATTCACCCTCTCCGATGACGTGAAGGTAAACGGAGAACTGCCCCAGATCTGGCTGGAAAACCTGAAAATGCTGCTTTCCCGAACAGAACGCACCGATAAGGATGAACTGGAAGAAAATGAAGAACTCTGGTACCTGGATACCGGGAAAGACCAGTTTTACCCTAAAAATGTGCGGCAGTGGGCCGATTTCACAGAGCAGATCCGGCAGGCCATCCTGGAAGACAGCGGGCTGGAGAAGCCGCTGGAGATCACCCTGACGGAGATCAGCGCTGCCGGGAAAAAGACCACCGTGATCCGGGGGAGTTTTGCCCGCCAAACGCTCATCGTGGAGAAAGAAGGCGTCCGCAAAAGCCTGAAATGGAGCCAGCTGAATGCCCTGCTCCGGGATCTGTACAGTGGTGAACTCCTCTATGAACTGGCCACCACCCGCCCTAAAAACGCAGACGGCATTTACCTGAATTTCGGGGATGAATACTGGTTTGAGCTGGGAAAATCGTATATGAATAAACCGCAGAAAGTGAAGGCCTGGATGTGAGACGGCGGGAATAATCCTAAAGCCGGGTTCGGCCGGAACTTGAATCATCCGCTCTCTATAAGAGCGAATCCAACTGGGATTTCAAGGCATTAACTTTAGCAGACAGGCCCGCCAGATCAGGCTGAGCGGCCGGTAAGGTGCGGGAAAAGAAACCCACCGGTTTCCAGATCTCCCGGACGTCAGAGGGCCGGAGGATAAAATCTTCTCCGCCTTCATTTTTCACGATAAAATCGCCCTGAGGGGTGTTTTCCAGCCTTCTGAGCAGGAGCCCGTTTTTTAAGCTCACCACCAGCAGCCGGCCGGCGCCATCCGGTAAACCGCTCAGCTTTTCCCCGATAATGATCCCATCCTGCAGGTAACTGTCCGCCGGCATATCAAAGGCCCGGTACATTTTCCCCTCTTCCCGGAATGGGAAACTGAGGGCAGGCAGTTCACCCAGACGGCTTTCAAAGCCGGTATCTACCAGGTATTTGTCAAAATACTTATGGCTGACATAAGGTACGGTATCTTCCTGTACCGGCTCCAGCACCGGTTCTGCCGCATAGCCCGTACGCGAGAAAGGACGCTTCTTTTCTGTCTGCGGGCCGGGTTCGGGCTGTACCGGGGGCGTATCCGCCGTCATCCTGCTTTTAGGGAAAGGCTCTTCCTGTACGGGAATTTCTTCCGGCGCCTCAAAAAGCGGGGAATCGGCCGCAAAGCGGTACTGGGTCAGCTGATCCAGGCTCACCCCGAACAGCGAAGCCATCCGGTTAAGCTTATCCAGCGGCGGGGTGGCCCGCTTTTCTTCATACGCCCCGATGGCCTTCCGGTTAATGCCTATCAGTTCCGCGAACTTTTCCTGGGTCAGCCCCATCCGGTTCCGGAGAATCCTGATATTTTCATTAACGTAGGTCATGCTTCGGGTGAAGTAATGATAAAATTATGATTCGTGTAAATACAGATATCGGCCGCAATGGTCAGGCCTTCCCGCACCATTTCTTCTGCTGTCAGGTGGGGCGCGTGTTTTTTCAGGGCCAATGCCGCAGACTGCGCGTACATGCTGCCTGAGCCGATGGCCGCCACCTGGTTATCCGGTTCCAGTACATCGCCGCTGCCTGAGATCACCAGCATTTCTTCCTTATTGGCCACGATCATCATGGCCTCCAGCTTACTGAGGTAACGATCCGTACGCCACTCTTTCACCAGCTCTATGGCTGCCCGGCGGAGATTGCCGTTAAAGGTATTCAGCTTTTCTTCAAATTTCTCAATGAGGGTGAAGGCATCCGCCGTAGAGCCTGCAAAACCGGCCACTACCTTGCCGCCGGCCAGCTTCCGGATCTTCTTCACGTTAGACTTGGCCACGGTATTTCCCATAGTGGCCTGTCCGTCAGCGCCCAGAGCCAGCTCACCGTTATGAAACACGCCGAGGACAGTTGTTGATTTTATTTTTTCCATAACTAAAAAGGGACTGTCGTGCATGTCACCGGCTTCCCGGTGAGCGAGGCTCACGCCCCTCATGTTAGACAGTCCCTGACTAAATTTATACCAATAGTTTGTACGGCTCTTCCAGCAGCTCTCTGAGCGTTACCAGGAAGGCCGCTCCCAGCGCACCGTCTACTACGCGGTGGTCACAGGTAAGGGTCACTTTCATGATGTTAGTGGCGTAAAACTGCCCGTTTTTCACCGCTACAGTCTCTTTAATACCCCCTACTGACAGGATACACGATTCGTTTTTCGGGTTATTGATGATGGAGTTAAAGGAGTCTACCCCAAACATCCCCAGGTTACTCACCGTGAAGGTGTTTCCTTCCCAGTCGGCCGGCTGAAGCTTGCCGTTCTTGGCTTTTCCACCCAGCTCTTTGGTAGTGGCGGCCAGCGTAGACAGCGAAAGCGCATCCGCAAAACGGATCACCGGCACTACCAGCCCGGCTTCCACGGCCACGGCCATACCGATGTGTACGTGGTGATTTTGCCGGATGTGATCCCCTCTCCACGAAGAGTTCACACTCGGATGTTTTTTAAGCGCTACGGCACAGGCCTTCAGCACCATGTCGTTAAATGATATTTTCACCGGTGAGGCGTCATTCATCACACCGCGGGCCTTGATGGCGTTATCCATGTTGATCTCCATGTTAACACTAAAGGCCACAGCCGTGCTTTGGGAGTCCGCCAGGCTGCGGGCAATGGCCTTCCGCATCTGGGTGAGCGGAATTTCCTCGAAGCTCTCCTGCCCGGTGATGGAAGGCGTAAGGGCAGTGGCGCCTTTCGCTGCAGCCGGTGCGGCTGAAGGAACGTAATTGTCCACATCCGCCTTGATGATCCGGCCACCTTCGCCGCTTCCTTTCACTTTAGCAATATCAATTCCTTTTTCTTTGGCGAGGCTCTTAGCCAGTGGTGAAGCCAGGATCCGGCCCGTTGACGCAACCGCCGGAGCTTCCTCTGCCGGGGCAGGGGCGGCTTTCGGAGCCTCCTCTTTAGCAGGTGCTGCAGCCGGGGCGGCCGGGGCCTCCTCTTTTTTAGCTGCGCCGCCGGATTTAGCTTTGATCAGGGTTTCATAATCAGCACCGGGCTCACCGATCACCGCTATCACCGAGTTCACCGGGGCGGCCTGGCCTTCCTGGACACCTATATACAGCAGGGTACCGTCTTCGTAAGCTTCGATCTCCATGGTGGCCTTGTCGGTTTCCACTTCTGCCAGCAGGTCACCCGATTTCACGGTATCGCCCACTTTCTTCAGCCATTTATGGATCACGCCCTCGGTCATGGTATCGCTCAGGAGCGGCATTTCGATCACTGCGGCCTTGATATTAGAAGTATCGATGGTTTCAGCCGGTGCGCTGGCAGGAGCTTCAGCGGCAGGCGCGGTGGTTTCTTCTTTTTTGGCAGGAGCGGCATTGCCGATGAGTGACTGGTAGTCTTCGCCGGGTTTACCGATCACAGCGATCACGGCGTCTATGGGTACGGCCTGACCTTTCTCTACCCCAATGTACAATACCGTACCATCGTAGTAGGATTCCATATCCATGGTGGCCTTGTCCGTTTCTACTTCGGCCAGAATATCACCTGATTTCACTACATCCCCAACTTTCACGTTCCATGCGGCAATCACGCCTTCTTCCATGGTATCACTCATTTTGGGCATTCTAATTACTTCTGCCATATCTGTTATTTCTATATTTGTTCTGTATGTTATTACTGCGTTTCAAAAATACAAATCAATTCAGGGAACACCGTATTTTTAGCAGTGAATTTTCAAAAAAATAACTGTATCCCCTTTGTCAGGGGCTCACACCGGGGCAGAGCGGGGTGGGGGCGCCGGGGATTGTCGGGTTTACGGACCGGAGATACTGTTCCGGGAGGGCCGGGCTCGGGGTCCGGGACTGCATCCGGGGCGGTAGCCGGGCATCAGGAGCACGGGGCTCGTTCTCCCCGGACCGCGCCCGGGGGTAATAGAGGTATGGGATAAACCGGGCTAGTTGATCTTAAGAACGGCCATGAAGGCTTCCTGGGGCACCTCTACGGAACCGATCTGGCGCATGCGCTTTTTACCTTTTTTCTGCTTTTCCAGGAGCTTCCGCTTCCGGCTGATGTCACCGCCGTAACACTTGGCCGTTACGTCTTTCCGGATGGCCTTTACCGTTTCCCGGGCGATCACCTTGGCGCCGATAGCCGCCTGGATCGCAATCTCGAACTGCTGGCGCGGCAGCAGCTCCTTCAGTTTCTCACACAGCTTTTTGCCCCAGTCGTAGGCTTTATCGCGGTGCACAATGGCCGAAAGCGCATCCACCGGATCGCCGTTCAGCAGCACATCCAGCTTCACCAGGTTAGACTCCCGGTAGCCGATCAGCGTATAGTCCAGTGACGCATATCCGCGTGAAATGGACTTCAGTTTATCAAAAAAGTCGAAAACCACCTCGGAAAGCGGCATATCAAAGGTGAGCTCCACCCGGGTAGCCGTCAGGTACACCTGGTTTTTCACTACGCCCCGCTTATCCATGCAAAGCTTCATAATGGGCCCTACATATTCTGCGGCTGTGATGATCTGGGCATTGATAAAAGGCTCTTCAATGGACTCGATCACGTTAGGATCCGGCATCTCGCTGGGTGCCGATACGTGCAGGGTTTCCTTGCGTTTGGTGTTCACAATAAACTTCACGGAAGGCACCGTGGTGATCACCGTCATGTCAAACTCCCGCTCCAGTCGCTCCTGGATGATCTCCATGTGCAGCATGCCCAGGAACCCGCAGCGGAACCCGAAGCCCAGGGCGGCCGAAGTTTCCGGCTCCCATACCAGTGAGGCATCGTTCAGCTGCAGCTTATCCATGGAGTCGCGCAGCTCCTCAAAATCCGTGGTTTCCACCGGGTAAATCCCCGCAAAAACCATGGGTTTTACTTCTTCAAACCCTTTAATGGGGGCGGTAGAAGGCCGGTCGGTATGGGTAATGGTATCCCCTACTTTCACTTCTTTGGCCACCTTTATGCCGGAGATCAGGTAACCCACATCCCCGCATTCGATCACGTCTTTCGGCTGCTTTTTCAGCTTCAGGCTGCCGATCTCGTCTGCAATATATTCTTTGCCGGTGGCAATAAACTTCACTTTGTCGCCCTTCCGGATGCTGCCGTTCTTTACCCGGAAAATAACCTCAATACCCCGGTACGAGTTAAACACCGAGTCAAAGATCAGTCCCTGAAATGCAGCAGAGGGATCCCCTTTCGGTGCCGGCACGCGGTTTACCACGGCCTCCAGGATATCGGTGATGCCGATCCCCTCCTTGGCACTGGCCAGCACGATCTTCTCCGGGTCAATACCGATCAGGTCCACGATCTGGTCTTTCACTTCTTCGATCATGGCGCCGGGCAGGTCTATCTTATTGATCACCGGGATGATCTCCAGGTCATATTCCAGGGCCAGGAAGAGGTTACTGATGGTCTGGGCTTCTATCCCCTGGGCGGCATCCACAATCAGCAGTGCGCCTTCACAGGCGGCTATGGAGCGTGAAACCTCATAGCTGAAGTCTACGTGGCCCGGGGTATCAATCAGGTTCAGCGTGTATTGCTCCCCCTGAAATTCATAATTCATCTGGATGGCGTGGCTTTTGATGGTAATGCCGCGCTCCCGCTCCAGGTCCATGTCGTCCAGGAGCTGCGCCTGCATATCGCGGGCCGACACCGTTCCGGTAAATTCCAGGAGGCGGTCGGCCAGCGTGCTTTTGCCGTGGTCAATGTGGGCTATAATACAAAAGTTCCGTATGTTCTTCACAAAATGCGATGATAAAAGTAATCAATCCGCAAAAATAGTACATAAACGTGGATTATACATGGCCCGTTTTTTAAAAACTCACTCCCATATTTTTTTCCAGGAAAGCATAATACCGTAATTGTCTTTGATCAGGTCGCCGTGGTCTATGCCTACGTTCAGCTGGATAAAGCCTCCCCGCTGCGGGATGGGCAGGGTCATTTTATGGACAAAAGACAGCTGGTCAGCGGTTTCATGGAGAATATTTTCACCTGTACCGTAGTTTTTACTGAAGGAAATACGGGTTTCCATCTCCACGGCCGAGAGCCGCGTGATCAGGCCCAGGTAGCCCGCTTTGATGTTATTATTGTTAGCAAAGTAATTACTGGCGTAGATCGACTTCTCATCGCGGATGTCGGGATTAGGCACCAGGAAAGGGGAACCCAGCGACTTCTGCCGGTAGGACCACCCGTCAGGGTACTGGGCATGGCTGAAGTAAAAATTCTGGTTCCGACCGTAATGCCGGCCTTTAAATCCCAGCAGCCGGAGCAGTCCGGAGCGGTACATGCCCTGGTTAGTGGTGTGCACAAACTCCACCACCACCCGCCGGAGCCAGCCTTCCGGCTGTTTGGAAGCCACCGATATCCCGTAAACGCCGTCGTCCAGGTTTCCCAGGCTGCTGAAAGTCTGCCCGGTTTCAAAGGGCAGCTGCTTATAAAACAGCCAGCGGGCATTCGCCGTGTTCAGTTCCCCGCCGATATCGATCTGACCCAGGTGATTGCCGTAACGGTTCTCAAAATCAAAGGAAGCCACATGGGCCGAGTCTGCCGGCGGGTTATGAAAAGGAAAGACCACGTCACGGTAAACGCCCCAGCCGGTGGCATAGCGGTCGTTAATGGTCAGCCAGCCTTCTTCCGGAACCTGGAATTTAGGCTCACCGCCCCACTGCACGTGATGCATGATGCCGCCGTGAAGGCGGATCCGCCCGCTTCCCAAGCGGGCATATAAGGATTTCTGATGGAGGAAATATTTTTTTGCGTAGGGCTGATCGCCAAACCACGCATGGGCGTAATGCCCTTTGATCCCGAAAAATCCGTTAAAAAACGTTATATAATCCGGGAGGGAGATCTGGATCTCAGGCAGGGGGAGCGCATTCCCAGACCAGGTGATAGAGCCGCTGCTGAGGGTGGTATCCGTAAACCCGTGGATTTGTTTCTTACGGCCGGCCAGTAGCTGAACCTTACCCCGCCGAACCGAAATAAAAGCCTCCGGAAGCATAAGCCGGGTCTCCTCTCCCACCATGGTCACCATTTCCAGGCCGGCGCTCAGCTTCCACCGCCGGGCGGAAGTATCTTCTTTGGTATACAGGCTGTGACGGAAGAAAAAGGTATTGCCGGAGTCAGGCAATATCCCGAACTGGTTACTCCGCATCCAGAACGGCGCCCGGTTATTGAGGGAATAGAGGCCACCGAACTCAGCCGTATAGATCACTGGTCGACCGGACTGGGCACACACTACACCTGCGGAAAGGAGCCCCGCAGCTACAAAGATCCGTCTGAATAATTGAAAGCTCACGGGAACTACCTGTTCAAATTTCAAGCCAACCGCTCCCGCCGGTCTTAATTATTTTGAAGCAGATGTCCCGGCTTGGGGTTATTGTAACCTGTAAATCACCGGCAGGGTATAATACATGGAAGTGAGCTGCCCGCGTTTCATGCCCGGGTTCCACTTTCCGTTAGTAGCCATTACCATCCGGGTAGCTGCACTGACCAGGCCCGGGTTATCCTTAGTCATACTTTCCACTTCCGAAACCCGGCCTTCCTTGTCTACCTTAAACCGGAGATCTACCCTTCCCGGGCTCATCTTCCCGGGGTTTACCTCTAAATTGCGCGAAATAAAGTGAAAAAGCTCTTTATCCCCGCCTTTAAACGTTACGCCCTTCATATTCTCCTGGTAGGCGTATTTATTCCCCTGCCGGTCATAAGAAGTGCCCGAAACCCGGCCCGGTTCTGAGCTATTTTCTTCAAAGAAAAAGTCGCCGGAGGCATAATACCCCTCCCACTTCCCGGCAGGCATACCATTCAGCAGGGGCCCTGTCTCCAGGGTACGTTCCCCCTCAAAATCAGAAAGTAGCACGGCCGTTCCGTTCCCGTTTTCCGCTAAAACCTCTCCTTCCGGGCTATACATTTTCACAATGTTCCATTTGCCCTCTTTCCACTCGCTTTCCATGTACACATTGCCGTTATTAAAATGTACTACTTCGGTTTTATCCTTTGAGCCAGCCCCCCGTTCTACCCGTGTCCGGACTTTTCCATTGGGATAAAATTCATTCAGCGAAAGGATGGAAGGGTAAAGCCTGCCTGTGGGAGCCTGGTTAGTAAGCAGAATGGCCGCCAAAGACCCGTCCGGGAAGCGGTCTTCCACTTTATACAGCCCTTTGGTTTTCGTAATTTTCCTCTTGCTCAGATCCACACTGTCTGTAGCAAGGTGTGTTTCATAATATTGGAACTGTTTCAATACCGAATCTTTTGAAAAGCTCTGCGCACTTAAGAATCCATGGGTTAAAAGTAGTGAAAATAAGAAATACAATTTGTTCATTATAAGATAGTTTATGTTTTCATTTTCTTTTTCTTGGCAGCCGGGAAGAGTACATTATTTAAAATGAGCCGGTAACCGGCCGAATTGGGATGCAGGTTCAGGTCAGTGGGCTCTTCATCCACATAATGCTGGTAATCTTCGGGGTCATGGCCGCCGTAATAGGTCCAGAAGCCCTTGCCGGCCGTACCGTGGATATACCGGGCCTCGCCCAGCTCGCGGCTTTCGGCCAGGATCAGCACTTCCGACTTGATAAAAGGCTTACGGAAAGCCGTGGTCTGGCCCATAAAGCCCTTGATCACGCTCTGGTGATTCTGGGTAAGCATGGTGGGCACGGGGTCATACTTGGCCGAAAACTCAAAAAGCGTAAAAAAGTCGTTTCCTTCCACCACACCCCGCTGCTCCTGACGGTGGTCAATGCTGGAAAACTCCACTTCGTAAGGATCTTTCACCAGTTTAAAATCCCTGAAAGCGAAAGTCGCGTCGAAATTCAGCTTCTCGTCGGCTTTAGGATCCATGCCGTCGCCGTCGTATATCCGCTCCACAATATCCACTCCCTGCGCGGCCATAGCGATTTCAAAGGTATCCGTGGCATTGCACATGGCAAACATATAGCCTCCTCCCTGTACAAACTCCCAGATTTTTTTAGCTACGGCTCCCCGCAGCTGTGACACCTTCTCAAAACCGTGCTTACGGGCTATCGCCTCCAGGTCGCGTTTCTGATCCTGGAACCATTTCTTCTGGGCATGCAAAATAAACTTACCAAACTGCCCGGTAAAATCTTCGTGGTGCAGGTGCAGCCAGTCATATTCCGGCAGTTTTCCTTCCAGCACTTCATCGTCATATACTTTGTCAAAGGAGATCTCGGCATAGGTCAGGGCCAGGGTCACGGCATCATCCCAGGGCATAGCGCTTTTAGGCGTATAAACGGCTATTTTAGGCGCTTTCTGCAGCTTTACGGCGTCCATATTGGCATCCGGGTTCCGTACTGTGGCCAGTACATTAGCGGCATCGGCCTCTGAAATGATCTCGTAGCTCACGCCCCGGATCACGCATTCATTGACAAAATTCTGGGTCATGGGCATTAAAAAGCTCCCACCCCGGTAATTCAACAGCCAGTCGATCTCCGTCTCGTAATTCTTCAGCACCCAGAAAGCCACACCATAGGCCTTGAGGTGATTGGTCTGGGTTTCATCCATGGGGATCATCAACTGGTTAGCTGAGGCCCCCCGGAAAAGGCCTAAAAATATGATAAGCGGCAAAATGGCTCGTTTCAAGTGCTTGCTATTTCCCATCGGCGTTCTGAACTTTGCATTAATAACTGTGACGGTCTCCGGATATTGCGGCGATCAGTCCTCAAAGTTAATTCCATTAAAGGGAATTTTATTTATGAACATCAAAGAAAACATCCTGGAAGGGCTGAGATCCATTAATTCTAACCTCCTCAGAACCATTTTAACCAGTGCCATCATCACGTTTGGTATCATGGCCCTGGTAGGGATCCTGACGGCCATTGAGAGCATGCAGGGGGCCATAGACAAGAGTTTTGAAGGCATGGGCATTAACTCCTTTGACATGACTTCCCGTGACAATTTTCCAAGGCGGGTAGCCGGCCGGGCCGAAAAACCGGTGAAGCCCATCTCTTTCCGCGATGCCATGGAATACCGGGAGCGGTTCTCCCGCTCCGAATCCGCCGTGATCACCATCTTCACCACGGTTTCCGGTGCGGAAGTCATCAAATACCAGAACGAGAAGTCAAACCCCAATAACTCAATTGTGGGGGTAGACGAAAACTATATCAACCTGAAGGGCTACAAAATACTGGAAGGCCGGAACATCACCGAAACCGACCGCTCCTACGGCAGCAAAGTGGCCGTGGTGGGCTTCGAGATCGTAGAGAAATTCTTCCCCGGCGGAAAGGCTGTGGGCCAGGACCTCCTCTTCCTGAACGACCGCTTCACCATAGTAGGCGTCCTGGAAAAGAAAGGCAGCATGACGGGCGGTAACGACGACCGCCAGGTGCTGATCCCCCTGGAGGTAGGCCGCAATTACGACACCAAGGGCTCTTTCGCCTACACCGTCACCACCTCCGTACCCGATGCCACCGACCTGGACGAGGTGATGGCCGAGGGCACCGCCGTGATGCGGCTGGTCCGCGGCGACCGCCCCTATGAAAAGGACTCCTTCGAGGTAGAACGGGCTGACGCCCTGCTGGGCGAGTTTAACACCGTCACCGGCTACATGCGCATCGGCGGCTTCGGCATTTCCTTCATTACCCTGCTGGGCGCCTCCATAGCCCTGATGAACATCATGATGGTATCCGTCACGGAGCGCACCCGCGAGATCGGCATCCGCAAAGCCCTGGGCGCCACCCCGGGCAAAATCCGCTTCCAGTTCCTGATGGAAGCCGTAGTGATCTGCGCCCTGGGCGGTATCGCCGGCGTAGTCCTCGGGATTTCCGCCGGAAACGTGGTCTCTTATATGATGTCTGATGGCGAAGGCTCCTTCACCGTCCCCTGGAACTGGATCATTATGGGGCTTATTGTATGTATCGTAGTAGGCCTGATCTCCGGCTACTACCCGGCCTACAAGGCATCCAAGATGGACCCTATCGAGTCACTGAGGTACGAGTAAAAAACGCTCCAAAAACTTGTTAGGTAACATAACAACCTCTACTTTTGCATTCCCAAACGCGACGCCCGGGTGGCGGAATTGGTAGACGCGTTGGTCTCAAACACCAATGAGGTTAAACTCGTGCCGGTTCGATCCCGGCCCCGGGTACGAAAAAACCCTGCTATTTAATTGATTAGCAGGGTTTTCCATTTTATCAAGGTGTACTAAAAGTGTACTCTGTAACAAAACATCTGATTAATTGTATGCTTTTAGAATATTACCATCAAAATATAAGCAATCCTTGTTATAGCACTATTGCTCTAATCCCGTACTAGATTTATTGATATTTCTAGGGCTTCCCCATGCTATTAATACTAATTCTTTGGGCACTCCAATCTGTACTATACCGTTTATCACTCTCTACTGTATGCTTGTAAAGAATGTAATTCCCGGTCTCATAGGATGCAATTTTCTCAGTTCAAGAAGTCTATTTAAATCCCTGACCGAGCAAGTTAATGGAGGGCTTTGCTCTACAGCTACCGATTTTGACACACGTTTTCTTTTTATTTGTCAAATGCAACCAAGTCAGAATCCTTTCCTTCGTAAATTGTCCAATAAGTATATTCATCAGCTCCCTTATACCATCTATATCTTGACTGATTAAATCTGAACATTTCCAAAACTTTGTGGACTTCATTTTGAAAATCCTGCTTATTCTTATTTGCAGCGAATATTCCACCTGAAAAGTTAATATATTTGTTATTCGCTCCATCTACAGTAACTTCTATATCATTCTCCCACATCTTTTTTGCAACAATATTAGAATAATCCTTTCTTAATTTCGGAAATTCTTTTATCTGCATACTGACAACTTTCGCTTTAAGTTGTTTTGTCAATTTCTGAACTTCTGGGTCATTCGAATTTTCTCCTTCACTTATGATATTAGCCCAAGTTCCAAAAAGAACAAGCTCCATTTGTAATGCGTCAATTGTACCACGATATGTTGAAAAGTCCACTCCGTCATTTACTGACTTAATTTCACGTTCAAGTCGTTCTTTCTGGTTATTTTTTTTATCTTCTGCAACTTTCTTCGTTTCCACTTCCTTTGCAAGTTGCCTTTCTCCTTCTGTTATTTTGTTAAGACTATCTACTTTTTGAAGAAGTAGCTGCGCTTCTGAATATAATGGATTTTCTTTGTCAATATTTTCTAATTTTGAAATGGCGCTTGAATAGTTTTCTTTTTCAATGTAGTTCTTTGCAGCTTCGATACTAGATTTTGCTTTCTCTTGATCATTTTCCGTTGCAACTGTAATTATTCCTATTAGGAAAGCTGCCAAAACCCAATAACCAAATACTTTTAATCTGGTCGGTTTGTTTGTCCATCGTAAAATCAACGACGGTTTCACGAGTCCGACAATTAATGTGATGAAAAGCGCGAAGCTCAAAAATGCTAAAATTGTTGTCATAGTTTTTTATTATAATGTATCCTATCCTGATTTCAGAGAGCTAAACAATCTGACTTGATTAAAATACCTTTATTACTTTTTTGCTCCAAATTTTTCAAAGAATACTTGTCTTCCATTTTTGTCATAGACATATGGATTGGAAAATAATGTATCCCAGTTTTCCTCAATTGTTTTGAAGTCTTTTCCTACAAATCTTTCCAATTCTAGTCTGTTGACGGATATTTCATAGATGTTTTCATTGAAAGGTAATATAATATTCACTTCGCTAATGAAGTCAAGTTTTCTCATTATCCTTACAGAACCATCATTTAATGCTTTTTGAATAGAATCTTCTGTTTCCCAATATCCATTTAATTCAACTTCCGTCAAAGAAGATTGAGGGTTTATTTCTTTATATTCTTTATAATTTGAAACGTAGATTATAGTTGCTTTTCCACCATTTAATTCTACATTTTTAATTGACCCTCCCCCTCGTAATCTTGACGCTTCTGTTTTTAACATGTCAAGTTTAGCTTCATCAGTCAAAATATTTCCGGATAAAACATTATCTGTTTCTTTTGCTTTGTTTTGATTACCACATCCAAAGAAAAGGGAAGAAATCACTATAAAAATTAAAAAATTGAATCTCATTGGTTTTAAAGGTTAATTCTTATTAAACAATATCGGAAATGGCACACCGCAGATAAGATATATAGATTGTGATTCTTCTACTTTTTTCGACTTACATTGTCCAAAGCTAGATACGCTTTTGGCTTAAAATAACTTTTCCCAATTCAGTCTAATTGCCATTTATATTTTTATAATCGCTAAATATGAGAAAATTATCTTCCTTTTATAATATTCATACACAATATTATAAAAATACCGATACAAAATTACAATATTCCATCAAAGATTTAGTATTTGGAGGGGGGGAGGTCACTTGTATTTTTTTACTTTTGATTTTCCCTCTAAAGATTAGAACATTTAAAATTAGAGAGAATAAGGTTTACCCCGTTTTCCAGTTGATAATCCAAAAACTCTATATTAATTCTATACAATATTCTTCTTTACTGAGGGGGGATCAAGGAGTTTATTAATTAATTATCTTATTTTCAGTTAATTACACTTTTTCAAGTTGGTTTCATATATTATTATCTTTATAATAATACAAAAAAATCTAACCTCCTGTCCATACCATTAAAACAAAGGGCATGGACTAAATGCTATTTTATGTAGTGCATATATAAGTAAACTTATTTAAATAGAAATTCCGGAATAGGCGCAACCTTTATAGCTCCACATTCAATGCATATTGGATCATCGGGGTCTTTGTACTCACAACACCTTGAAATACCTTTCATGGCGGCTGGTCTTGTTTGCAGACAATCTGCACAAGCCATCAAAAGGTCATTATTACTCTCATCAAACTCAAGCCTGTTTAATTTCTCATAAGCCTCAGGCCGCTCTGTCTTTGCTTGATGTATCATTGCCACTATCGGCCCACCAAGAACTGGCGGAGGCTTTGCCCATTCTTTACTTACCTCCTCACGGAACTCCTCTAATGTAATGCTACCACAGTTCAACCTTTGTAGTAGCTGTGCTTTCTCTTTCCTGTCCATTCATCATTCGGTTAATTAATTCATCTAATTGAGCCTCTGTTAAGTCGTTGAGGTCTATCTTCATTTCAGTACTCTGCACTTTTGGAATAGTGTACTGCATCAACTTCTCAATAACAGCCCACCGATCTTTAGGGTCGAGCATTTTCAAATCCGCCTCAAGTTGCTCACGGTTGTCGTCTATCAATTGAGCGACCCACCCTCTCAATTCCATAGTTATCTTGTTTGGGCTCCCTTTGGGTCTGCCATTAGGGTTGCCGGTTTGTCCTTTCTTCTGAGCCATAAATCAATCTATTTTAATGTAGTTTTCATATTTTTAGCCAGAGTTAATTTGTCTAAATTTTGATTTTAAGCAACTCTCAGGAATAAAGCTGATAGTACTAATAAACACCTCAGAAATGGGCTAAAAACGGTTTTATTCACCAAGCAATTTAACTGCATCTCTAACTTTGTCTTCAAGCTCCGTTATCAGATTATTAGGCCTTGTCGTTAGTGAACCCCTGCATGAAAATTTGACTGCACCTCTAAGGTCGTGCGCCTGCTTCTTAGTCAAGTCTCCCAAAGTTTGAGCCTCGGATATTTGGTCTAAAAACCCCAATTCACCACCTGCCTCCTCCACGAGTTTTGCCACCCCTGTCTGATACAGCTCTCTCTTTGTTTTTATCCCTCTAAAATCTATCATAACATCATTAATCTTATCCACAGTCCAATAGTATTCTGCCCACTTGTCCAGCAACTTTCGATACAGTTCAGTACATTTAAGCATTTCCGCTGTTATACTTCTGTAGCCCAATTGTGCCGCCACCCGATTCAAAAACCTTACCTCAAGTCTCAACACATCATGTCCCGCATATTCAGTAGGAATAACGCCACGATTCTTCCGACACTCCTCTATCTTGTCATAGAGCACCACGGTTCTTAATGCGGTTTTATAGTACAATCCGGTTGCCGACATTCGTTGTCTGTCATGACGGGCTAAAGCTCCAAGTTGATTCAAGTAACCCGCAACAGAGTATTCCATTATCAGATTATGCCCCACATCAAGACGGGCCACCTCGAACCCATCCATAGGTAAATGAAGCAAGTCTCCAATCGCTTCAATCGCATGCTTTAAATCTCTTGCAGTCATTGTATAGAGGTTATTGCCTAAAAACCATTTGCATAGGCTTGTTTCGCCTATTTTAACACTATTTTCCGATATAGTAACTTTTAAATCAGTATCCGGAAGACCATTGAGATTAGGCAAGAAGCCTTTTACAACCCCCTGCCCGCTCTTTTCAAAATAGTGCGAGCTTCGATTTCTAAGACGTCCTTCCAACCTTTTGCGCTCGGTCTTAGAGACACCTCCTCTCCTCCTCATATTAATTGTATCTACCATCACGGTTACCGATTCGGTTACTAAATACATCTTAATAGAGCTATTTAGCCTGTTGGCGGAGTGCATCAATCTCCTCATTAAGTTCTCCATCAAGTATAAAGGTGTAAAGGCAATGACTAATTGACTTCTCCCCCCTAGCCACAAATACTTCCAATGTGCGCCCCTCCTCACTAAAGTTAAATAGTAAAGCATCCTGGGTACCAACAAAATCACCATAGCCAAAAGGTTTGGTTGTATCAGGCATATACACAACAGATATATTTCGATTATGTATAATGGCTTTACTTGATTTCTGATCAATTTTGATTTTAAACCAACAAGGTGTATTTATGAGATAGATATGCAATTTGTCTGTTTTTCTATTTCTCAAAACCTCAAAGCTAGGATACTCCTCTGTAGAGGCAACACAATCAAATCTTTCAGTTTGGTGTCCATCAAACTCCTCCAAGCGCACGAATTTATAGTAATCGGTAAGTATCATCGTGCACCTCCTTTCTTGCCTTGAGGTGTCATGCAATAGGTTTGAGCTCTGCTTACAATCTCATCATGTGTACTAATCCGATTTTGCTGTAACCATTGGTCAAGTTCGATGCGGTTGAAATAGCATAGTTTCCCAGCGGGTTTGTAGTGAGGTATTTTAGCTCCACTTGTGAGTTTATACAGATAACTTTTACTCAATCCCGTGTATTGCGCTGCTTCCTCAAACGACATTACCTCTTTTTGTCCCGCAAGACTATTCTCTATCCGGTCTAATTGCTCTTTTATCTCCTTAGTCATTTCCAATTCGATTAAATTAAAAACTAAGGGCTGTGCACCACCCTACTTTCATCGTGAAAGCATTGGCAAAAGTAGGGGGGAAAAGAAACTATAAATAGTGTTATATGGTGCTACTATAACACACTAAATAAAAAGCAACCCTCAGGATCGCTTAATTATTGACAAGGTCGTCTATGATTTGAAAATTTGTGGGCTTCCCCCCCTTTTTGTTACTGGCTATTTGACCGCGAGCCTTTCCTAATCTGGATTCCCTAAATAGATTGTCTAAGTCTTTTTCTGGATATCGCTTATAGTTATCCTTACCATCAGCATCCTTGCAATATATTATCTCGGTGAAGTATGCTAATAATGCTTTAGACTCCATTAACCATTCGTAATATTCTCCATTCACCTTTATAAGCCCTTGTTGTATAGCTTTGTTAAATAATATCCTTGCCCTATCAGTATCTAGTTTTTTAGGCAGAAATAGCTGAGGTATCTGCTTGGGATTTATCAGCTCTACTTCCTTTTCAAAACGCCTCAAAGCCTTTATTCGCTCCTTATTCCATATATACACTAGGGAAGAATTACTATATTCTGTAATACAACCTTGCAAGTCATAATTAATAAGTTCCTCCATTTTTTGCATCGCATTAGAACACTCATCTTCTATGTACGAATTTAAAGTCTCCGGCATTAAATCATAACGTTCTCTCGCTTTTGCGATAATTTGACTCTCAATCTTTGCCGATATTCTAGGCCCTATAGGACAATCATCACAGATTTCTGAGATATCTTTTTTCAAATTCTCTGCTTTACATACTTGCCTCATATCTTTTATAGTTTTAGTTCCGGCAGGCTGTTAATCGCCTCTTTTTTAAGGCTATCCACGGCCCGGGTGTATTTCTCTGTATGTTTCAGCCCGGAGTGGCCCAGCAGGCTCGAAACAGTTTTAATATTTGCTCCGTTGTTAAGGATATTAACCGC
>JAHBUH010000017.1 GCA_019638185.1 Leadbetterella sp. | reverse complement strand
TCTCGGCCGTACGGATCTGGGTTTTACCGGCTTTCGCCAGCACCTCGCCCAGGGTATTGGTCAGGTTATCCTTTTCATAGATCACTTTTACGTTCCGGAACGACTCGTCGTAGTTCGTCATCGTGATATAATACAGGTCCAGGGTGGTCATATTATATTCCGGGAAGTCATGCTGGGTCAGTACTTCAGTGATCTCCCGGCCGCGGTCGGTCCGGAAATTAAAGCACAGCACCACGTCGCCCGCCTGGATAGTAGCCACCGGCTCACCGTTATCCTGCACCACTACCACCGGCTTCACAAACTCATCCGTCACGTCAGCCTGGTAGGATGCCTCCAGGGCCCCCGGTATCCCGGCTGCGGTCACGTAAACTTCGCCCTGGCCTTTGACCATAGCCTGGTAGGCCAGGCTCACCCGGTCCCAGCGCTTATCACGGTCCATGGCATAATACCGGCCTATCAGCGAGGCGATCCGGGCATTTTTCCCCTCCAGGTGCGCCTGCAGATCCTGGATAAAGCCTTTCCCGGATTTGGGATCGGTATCCCGGCCATCCATAAAAGCATGAATATAGGTATCCTGCACCCCGGCCTGGTTAAAAATATCCACCAACCCTTTCAGGTGAAAAATATGGGAGTGCACGCCCCCGTCAGAGCAAAGCCCGATCAGGTGTACGGCCTTACCGTGCGTCTTAGCGTATTCTATGGCAGCCGTTACCACGGGTTCTTGGGCCAGCAGACCTTCTTCCACGGCCACATTGATCTTCTCCAGTTCCTGGTATACAATGCGCCCCGCGCCCAGGTTAGTATGTCCTACCTCCGAATTACCCATCTGCCCGGCCGGAAGACCCACGGCCCGGCCGCTGGCTTCCAGCAGGCTGTGCGGGTAGGCATTCATCAGGTACCGGAAATAGGGTACATCGGCTTTTTCAATGGCTGACCGCCATTCTTCGCCTTCTTTCGGGATTCCCCAGCCATCCAGGATGGCCAATATTGCTTTCTTGTTCAATTTTAACCTTTGTTTAATGCACAAATTTACAAAAAAGCCTGCTATCTCTGTAGTTTCCACAGCGCTTTTGCTGCAAAAAGCGGATTATAAAAACCGCTTATAAATACCGGTTATGCCTTTTTACAAATGACCGCCTTCTTTTTGCTAAATTGCATTCGTTGAGGCCATTTTCCCTGAACCCGGGTGTAATGTCGTGTAAATGTCAGGTGAATGTAGTGGTGCAGCCCAGCCGATCCGCCCTTACTTTGCGACATAAAATTTATGTAATTTGGAACAAGATATGGAGATCGGAAAATTAGTAAAAACCCTGAGGCTGAAGAAAGGTCTGACCCAGGAAGAGCTTTCGGAAAAAACAGAGATCAGCGTGAGGACAATACAGCGGATTGAAAATGGTGAGGTAGATCCGCGTGCTTATACGCTTCAGGCTATCGCCCAGGCTCTGGAGGTTGATTTTGGTGTTTTTTCGGAGACGGACGAAAGCTCTTCCCGGTGGGTTTCATGGTTACACCTTAGCGGGCTGTTAGTGCTTATTGTGCCGCCCATCATTATCTGGATGTCTAAAAAGGACAAAGTTCCTGAGGTAAACCGGCAGGGAATGGATGTGATCAACTACCAGTTGAGCATAAGCTTATACCTGCTGCCTCTGCTTCTTTTTTCCGTATATCCGGTTGCGCTGCTGGTGGCCGTTTATAGCCAGGTCGTTATTTTGCTTAACACGATACGTGTAGCCGCTAATAAACCTTACAGATACCGGTTTTCCATCCGGTTTCTTAAATAATGAAAACAGGCTGCAGGGTTTCCGAAGGCCATTTATCTCGTTTATATCCGGGTGGAATTTCCATCCCGGATTTACAACCTGTTGTGAATTGTTTTCAATTGTAAGATTTCTATCCTTATTTTGCATTCTTAAAATAAGTGGAGTTCTTTTCACCTTAGCGTAAATATGGTATTCAGTTCTTTCGAATTTTTTCTGTTCTTCCCGATTGTAACATTTCTCTATTTTACAATCCCCTACAGATTCCGATGGATACTGTTGCTGATCTCCAGTTGCATCTTCTACGCCTTCTTTAAGTGGGAGTACATCCTCATCCTGTTTTTCACCATCATCGTGGATTATTACGCGGCATTCTGGATCGACAAGTCGCAGGGGCGGGAGCGAAAACTGGCCCTGGCCGTCAGCCTGGTGGCGAACATCGGAGTGCTGGCCATGTTTAAATACTATTACTTCCTGATTGATAACGTAAACAGCCTCACCTTCCGGCTGAACGGCACCACGTATGAACCCCGCTGGGACATCATCCTGCCCATTGGTCTGAGCTTTCACACCTTCCAGGCCATGAGCTACACCATCGAGGTCTACCGCGGCCACCAGAAAGTGGAACGGAATTTTGGGATTTATGCGCTTTACGTGATGTTTTACCCGCAGCTGGTGGCCGGGCCTATTGAAAGGCCTCAGAATATCCTGCACCAGTTTTATGAGAAGTTTGATTTTGATGAGGCCCGGGTGGTGTCCGGCCTGCGCCTGATGCTCTGGGGTTTTTTTAAAAAAATGGTGATCGCTGATAATTTCGCTACCTACGCCGATGTAGTGTTTGATGATGTGCACCATTACCAGGGGCTTCCGCTGATCGTAGCCATCCTGTTTTACAGCGTCCAGATTTATTGTGATTTTTCGGGGTATTCCGATATCGCCATCGGCTCCGCCCGGGTGATGGGCTTTAAGCTCATGACTAACTTTAAAAGGCCCTACCTGGCTAAAAGCATTGCTGAATTCTGGAAAAGGTGGCATATTTCACTTTCCACGTGGTTTCGCGACTACCTGTATATCCCCCTGGGCGGTAACCGGGTGGCCATTCCGCGCTGGTACCTGAATATCCTGATCGTATTCCTGGTCAGCGGGCTGTGGCACGGGGCCAGCTGGAATTTTGTGATCTGGGGCGGCCTTCACGGCATTTACCAGATTTTCGGGCATATTACCCGGAACGTGCAGAAAACGGTGTTTACTTCACTGGGCCGCCTGGGTGACCTCCTTCAGAACTGGATCACCGTGGCCCTGGCGGTTTTTGCCTGGATATTCTTCCGGGCCGAAAACTTTAAGGATGCCCGGTATTTTGCCAGCCATCTTTTCTCGAAAAGCAGCCATTCCCTGAAAGAAGTGATAGACCTGATCACACCCCAGACCCTTTTTACGCTGGCTACCGGCTTCATCATCCTGTATTTCATTGAAAAAATGCAGGAAAAAGGGAATGTGGGCACCTGGGTAGATGCCAGGCCCCAATGGCAGCGCTGGGGCATTTACTATTTCTTTACCTTTTTTATCCTGGTTTTCGGTTATTTCGGTGCCATGCAGTTTATCTATTTTCAGTTTTAAAACATGTATAAGAAATTCTTTAAATTCATCCCCAAAGTCCTCCTGTTCGGCAGCCCGTTTATCCTGCTGGCACTGAGCTATTTTGTCTTTGATCCTTTCCATGTTTTAAGAAATTACAAACATTACGGAAGTAATTACCTGAAAACCTATAACCGGAACCGGCTGAGCACCGAGACCTACCTTAATTACAAGGATGAGCATCAGTTTAATTCCTTTATCCTGGGAAGTTCGCGGGCCAGCGCCTTCCATACCCTGGACTGGGGCAAGCTGATCGGTGAACCCGCCCCCTTTCATTTTGACGCGTTTAATGATAATATCTCCGGGATGCGGGGTAAGCTGGAATTTATAGACAAAACCGGTTCAAAGATTAAAAACGCCCTGATCATCGTGGACTCCGATACGTTTTCAGAGCAGTACGATGAGTCGGAATCCATAGTTCACCATAAAGATTACCGCTGGACAGACGAAGGCCTCCTGTCTTATCATACCCGCTTTTTCAAGGCCTATTTCAAGAAGAAGTATTTTGTTTCCTACCTGGATCTGAAGCTCTTTAATACCTACCGGCCGTTTTACATGGACGAGTTTTTCAGGTTCAAATATTATTACACCACCCCGCTGAACGATTACCTTTTCCCGGAGAATATTGAAAATATCCGGAAAGACTCGGTGAAGTACTACAGTAACCCGGAGTTTCATGAGCGGGCAGCCCATCCGGCTATGCTGGACCGGCAGATCAAAAAGCACCACCTGGCGGATCTGAAGACCATAGATTCCCTGTTTAAGGTGCACAAAACCAATTACAAGATCATTATCGGGCCGGCGTTTGACCAGCGGGAATACCACCCCATTGACCTGGATATCCTGGGCATCTATTTCGGGAAGAAGAATATTTACAATTATACCGGTAAGAATAAGTATACAAACGACATCACGAATTACTACGAGATGTCGCACTACAAGCCGGTGGTCGGTCGCCGTATACTGGAAGAGATTTATAATTCTCCCGAAAACCGCACCCCGTAACCGGCGTTACGGACGCGCGTTTACTTTTTCCATAAAGGCCTTGTACTCCGGCTGCTGCACCAGGTATTCAAACGCAAAGCGGTTTCCGGCTACATTCCAGTGGCCATCACAGGGGATATACCAGTTTTCAGGGGCGCTTTTGGACTGGACAAAAGCCGGCAGAAGATCCACCACCTTCACCCGGTCTGAACCATAGCGCCGGGTCACGTACGGCGTAAACCGGTTCTCCCGCCCGGACTCTTTAAAGCTTTTCACGTCATGCAGATCCGGGATGATCACAAACAGCACCGGCAGGTCACCCGTCTCCCGGGTCAGGGCATCCAGGCTTTTCAGGAAGTCGTACGTCTGGGCAGAGCCCCATTCCGGATTCTCGTACAGGCCGATGAAATGGTTTTCTTTTTTCTTCACCGCCATCTTCTTCCCGAGGGTATAGATCAGGTTCAGCAGGTAGGAGTTCGTCTCCAGCTCTATCCGGGCCTTTCTTCCCCAGGGCTGGGCCCGGAAAACCGAATCACGTACGGCCCGGAGGTGATCCGGGTGATCCTGCACGTAAAACGACTCGTAAGAGTCATTGGAGCGGGCCAGCGAGTATTTTATGGCGTTTTTCGTACTGTCTGTATCCCAGTAAGCGCGGTAAATAGGCTGGTTCTCAAAGGCCCCGTTAGCCGGGAAGCCGAAAGAGTCAAAATCATTTCCCTGGTAGATCCCCACTATAATGCCGTTATGCCGGAAGCGGGGCTGAATGATTTTATGGTAAGCCAGGTAATAGGCCAGCGGATTAGCCCCCAGCACACCCAGGTTCATGTGGGTAATACCCGAGGCCTGTTCCAGGAGTTCACTCAGCCGGCTTTCCTCGCTGATCAGCATCCCTTCCGTGAAAGAATCACCCAGGAAAGCAATTTTCGGAGAATCATCCTCGGCCCATTCCTGGTCCCGGGCGCCGAAGCGGTTGGTCCGGTACGTTACCCGGGAGCTGTCGTCGCAGCTGATCTCCGTAAAAGTCTTGTTAGCGGGCCGCCACCGGCCTATGACCGGGTCAATATCTCCCCAGAAACGACGGTCTTCCGTGACAAAAGGCTTATATTTCGGGTTATCGTACCATAAGATATGGCTGGGCAGCAGCTCCGACTTTTTCAGCACACCACCATAGATATAGGCCACGAATTCCAGAACCAGGGCCAGCCCCCCGAAAATCAGCACATTCATGGATAGCGTCTTCACCCATTCCGTCTTGCTTTTGGTGAAAAAAGACAATAACGCTAATACGCCCGTCACCACGAAAATCCTGATAAACAGGCGGTGGAAATAGATCCCGCTGATCACGCCATCCGCGTTACCGCGAAGCAGGTCATACAGGGACAGGGCCGCATAAATAAATGCCAGGAGGCCAAAGAAATATTTTTTCATCTGTATAAAATTTCAGCTATCTCACCACCACATCAGCCACCACCGGCAGGTGATCCGACGGGAATTTCTGATGATAGCTGTCTGTCAGCGCCCCGTATTTAAGCACTGTGATGTTATCTGACACAAAGATGTAATCGATACGGTCATTCAGCGGAGCGTCATATTTAAAGGCATTAAACGTGCCCACCGGCCCGTAAGGCTTCTGCACGGAAGCACTGAAGGCGTCATTGTAATGGTTACTCAGGTGGCGGATCTGCTCTGTTTCCGGGGTGGAATTAAAATCCCCCATGCTGATCACGGGCAGCTTCCCGGCTATCTCCTTCATTTTATTCACCAGCAGGATACCCGAGTTCTTCCGGGCTTCCACGCCCTGATGGTCAAAGTGGGAGTTGAACACAAAGAACTCCTTCTTCGTGGTATTGTCCCGGAACCTGGCCCAGGAGCAGATGCGGTTACAGCAGGTGGCATCCCAGCCTTTGCCGGGCGTATCGGGTGTTTCCCGGTACCAGAAATTACCGGATTTCAGGAGTTTAAACCGGCTCTTTTTGTAAAATATAGCCGAATGCTCGCCTGCATCCTTACCGTCGTCACGCCCCCCACCCGTATAGGCATAGTCTTTCAGCCGGAGGATGTCATCCAGCTGGTCTTTAAACCCTTCCTGGGTACCCATGATATCAAAATCATGGTATTGGATCAGCTCATTTACCTTATCTTTCCGGTTCACCCAGTTATTCACCCCGTCATTAGCCCGGCCCATGCGGATATTATACGTGGCCACGCGGATATTCTGGGCAAAACCGTTCATGCCGCAGAAAATTATACCTAATAGTACAAGAAATTTCTTCATCATTATCCCTATTTTAACTGACAAACCTACAATTCAGTCCTCAAAACTGCAAACAGAACCTAGAGTATCCTGAGTTTGGCAAAGCTCAGGAGCAGCGTTTTCTCGCCTTCATTGTGAAAAAAGATCACCGCCTTAGCCGTAGCGCCCATCTTTTCTATCTTCTTCACTTCCCCGAAACCAAATTTCGGGTGCTCCACCTGGTCGCCGGCCTTCAGGTCTTTGGTATCGGAGGGCACAAAATCAGGGCTGGGTACGTGGGTTTCCACGGGCTTCGCCGCCTGCACCGGCTTCAGGTTACTGGCCGGTGAGGGCCGCTTCACGGGCTCACCCACTATGGCCGGCCGCTGCGGGCTCACCGGGTTCCGGCCGGCCGTTTCAAAACCCTGGGGAATGCCCTTGTCGCCCAGGCGAAGGTACTTACTATCTATTTCCTCCAGGAAGCGGCTGGGCTCGCAAAACGTCATTTTGCCCCAGGTGTAGCGCTGCTGGGCATAGCTGAGCGTCAGCTGCTTTTCCGCCCGGGTGATGGCCACATAAAACAGACGCCGCTCCTCTTCGAGGTCGTCGCGGCTTTTCAGCATCATCTGCGAAGGGAAGAGGTTTTCTTCCAGCCCCACCACAAAAACATGGCGGAATTCCAGCCCTTTGGCCCCGTGGATGGTCATCATCGTCACCTTGTCGTTATCACCGTCATCTTCCTCATCAGCCGTGGTCAGCAGGGAAACCGTCTGGAGGAAAGCCCCCAGTGATTTATCCTCGTTCTCATCGTTATCCACAAAACTCCGGATGGAGTTCAGCAATTCCTGCACGTTCTCATGCCGGGCCACGCCCTCCACCGTCTTATCCATGTACAGCTCGTGCAGCAGGCCGCTGGTTTTGGCCACGTGCATGGCTATGGCGTGCGCGTCTTTGCCCTCTTCCAGCATCAGGATATAGCTGCGGATCAGGTCGGCAAAACCCTCAATGGCATTGGCCGCACGGCCCTCAAAAAAATTCCGGATACGACTAACCACATCCCATACGCTCACGCCCTGGTCAGAGGCCGTCACCACGATCTTCGCCACCGTGGTATCGCCGATCCCCCTTTTGGGCTGGTTAATGATGCGCTTGAAAGCCTCTTCGTCTTTCTGGTTAGCGGTATAACGCAGGTAAGCCAGAATGTCTTTGATCTCCTTGCGCTGGTAGAAAGAAAGCCCGCCGATGATGCGGTACGGGATATTGATCTTCCGGAGGGCCTCTTCAAAGGCCCTTGACTGCGCGTTAGTCCGGTAAAGAATAGCGAAATCACTGTTTTTCAGCCCGGTCAGCTTGCCCTCAAAGATCTCGTGCGATATGATCCGCCCCTCTTCATTATCCGACATGGCCCGGATCACCTCGATCTTCGCCCCTTCCTCGTTATCGGAAAAAATATTTTTCTCCAGCTGGCCTTTATTCCTCGATATCAGGGAATTCGCCGCATTCACAATATTCTTCGTGGAGCGGTAATTCTGCTCCAGCTTTACTACCCGCAGATCGGGATAGTCCTTACGGAAATTCAGGATATTCTGGATGTTAGCCCCCCGGAAGGCATAAATACTCTGGGCGTCATCGCCCACCACGCAGATGTTCTGGGTTACAGCGGCCAGCTTGCGCGTGATCAGGTACTGGCTGATGTTCGTATCCTGGAACTCGTCTACCATCACGTGCCGGAACTTGTGCTGGTACTTATTCAGCACATCCAGGTGATCCCGGAAAAGTACGTTCGTATTAAACAGAAGGTCGTCAAAATCCATGGCATTGGCCGAGAAGCAGCGCATAGCATAGGTGCGGTAAATACGCCCCAGCTCCGGCATCTGGGCGGCAGTATCTTCGGCCTGGAAAATGGGATTATCGTTATACATCTGCCAGGAGATCAGGTTATTCTTGGCCCCGGAGATGCGGTTCAGCACGTAATTAGCCTTGTAGGTCTTATCGTCCAGCTGCATCTCCTTGATGATGGAGCGCAGCAGTGATTTGCTGTCGTCCGTATCGTAAATCGTGAAATTCGATGTATAGCCCAGCTTAAAGCCGTCGATCCGCAATATTTTGGCAAAAACCGAGTGAAACGTACCCATCCAGAGGTTACGGGCTTCCGGCCCGATGATCCGCTCGATCCGGTGGCGCATTTCCTCCGCGGCCTTATTGGTAAACGTCAGGGCCAGGATATTAAAGGGATCCACGCCCTGGTCTATCAGGTAGGCGATCCGGTAGGTCAGTACCCGCGTCTTCCCGGAACCGGCTCCGGCAATGATCATCAGGGGGCCCTGTGTGTGTGTAACCGCCTCACGCTGCGGCTCATTTAACTGCGATAAATAATCTCTCACCAAACAAAATAAAAAAGTTTATGCAAAGATACATACCCAAATTCTCCATTCACCCCTGAAAAGTTCAATTTTATCCTAAACTAAACAAATAGGATCAAAAAAATAAGGTAATTTTGCACAAACCATAAAATCACATGGAGGAAGAAGAAATAGAAGTGAGCAAACCGAGATATACCGATGAGGAGAAGCATCGGATATTTAACCAAGAGTTTATGCCTCAGATAGACTCCATGTATAACTTTGCCTATCGTCTGACAAACGACGAAGACGATGCCAATGACCTGCTCCAGGACACTTACATGAAGGCGTTCCGCTTTATTAATTCCTTCCAGCAGGGGACTAACGCCAAGGCCTGGTTATTTAGAATCCTTAAAAACAGCTTTATTAACGACTACCGGAAAAAGAGCAAGGAGCCGTCTAAAATAGATTACCAGGAAGTAGAGACCGTTTACAATTCCAACGAGGACGCCGAGGTGGAAAGTACTACGGATCTGCGTATTGAGGCCGTTCAGGACCTGATCGGGGATGAAGTGGCCACTGCACTGAACAGCCTGCCCGTAGATTTCCGGACCGTCATCATCCTCTGCGATATCGAAGGTTTTACCTACGAGGAAATGGCCAAAATCCTGGATATTCCCATCGGTACCGTGCGGTCAAGATTACACCGGGCACGGAACTTATTGAAGGAGAAATTACGTTCTTATGCAAAGTCCATGGGATATAAGGAATTGAGATGATAATAAACTTTTTTGGAAATGGCTTCTAGCTCGCATATGAATCAGGCGAATGAGCACGACAAGTGCGTAGAGAAGATGGTGCAGTCGGTGTTAAACGGCTCCCAGACGATTGAAGAACTTAAAGCCCGCTTGGAAGCAAGCGACGAGCTGCCCGAAACCACCGATGAACTGGAAAAGATCATCAGAGACTGCCTCAAAAACAGAGTGGAACGCAAATGCTGCCCGGAGAAAATTGTGAACGAAGTAAGGCTTAAAATCGGAATCGGAGTACTGGTAGCCCTGGGTCTGGTCATTAACATCAAAGTTATACAGGAGATATTTACGGTTTAAACAGGAAGTAACTACATAAAGAACCACCCCACCGGTGGTTCTTTATAATTATATACACTATGAACGGAAAAGCTATTATTTTCTGCGCTCCTTCGGGCTCAGGAAAAACCACTTTAGTCAGGCATTTGCTCTCTGTGCATGAAAATCTGGGCTTTTCCATATCGGCCTGCACACGTGATAAGCGTGGCCGGAACGAGGTGCACGGCAAAGACTACTACTTCCTTTCCATTGAGGAATTCCAGGCAAAGATCAAAGAGAATGCCTTTGTAGAGTGGGAAGAGGTGTACCCGGGCGGCTATTACGGCACCCTGAAAAGCGAGGTGGAACGACTGTGGGACGCCGGCAAAAACGTCATTTTTGACGTGGATGTAAAAGGCGGGCTGAAGCTGAAGGAATATTTCGGTGAAAACGCGCTGGCCATCTTTGTGAAGGTCCCTTCCCTGGAAGAACTGGAGGTCCGCCTCCGGAGCCGCGGCACGGAAACGGAAGAAAGCCTCTCCAAGCGCCTGTACAAGGTGAAATTTGAAATGTCATTCCAGGACCGCTTTGACGTGGTCTTACTGAACGATAACCTGGAGGAATCACTGGACAAGGCCGAGACGCTTTATACGACTTTTGCGGAAGGGCGGCTGAGGATTGATCAAAAACCGCTGCGGGTGTAAAATGAAAATCGGCCTCTTTTTCGGTTCCTTTAACCCCATCCATATCGGCCACCTGATCATTGCGGATACCATGGCCACCGATACGGACATAGACCGGGTGTGGTTTGTGGTGTCGCCACAGAACCCGTTTAAGAAGAATAATTCCCTGCTGCATGAGTTTGACCGGCTGACTATGGTGGAGCGCGCCATTGCGGAAAACTACCGCTTGCAGGCCTCTGACGTGGAATTCAGCCTGCCCCGGCCCAGCTATACCATTGATACGCTTACCGTGTTATCTGATAAGTATCCTGAACATGAGTTTGTGCTTATCATGGGTGAAGATAACCTGGTGCAGTTCAAAAACTGGAAGAACTACGAAAAGATCCTGGAGTTCTTTCCTATCTATGTGTACCCCCGGCCTGATACCCCGCCTCATGATTTCTCCGATCATCCCGGCATCACCTTTATACAGGCTCCCCTCCTGGACATCTCGGCCACCTATATCCGCAAAAGAATACAGGAGCACCGCGAGATCCGGTACCTGGTCACGGAACCGGTGGAAGCCCTGATCCGGCTAAAGAAATATTACCTGTAGTTACTGCCCGTAATAATACATTCCTTTCAGGGTAAGATCCGGGTCTGTATCGTCAAAGAGCTCCTTCAGCTCCGTGATGGCAGAAGACAGCCCGCCCGTGGCAATCACCTTCACCGGTACGGCCAGTTCCTCCTTTATCCGGCTGATCAGCCCCCGGATCATGCTTTCATAACCGAAGTAGATGCCCGCCTGTATGGAAGAGATGGTGTCCTTGCCCACCGCAGTGGCCGGCCGCTCCAGGGGCACTTCGGGCAGCAGAGAAGTCTCCAGGAACAGCGCTTTGATGGCCGTATTCAGACCCGGTACAATGTTTACACCTTCCACGGTCCCGTCTTGGGTCACCACGGTAAACGTAAGCGCCGTTCCGAAGTCCGCCACCACGCAGTCTCCCCCGTAAATCCGGTGCGCCGCCAGGGCATTCAGGAAGAGGTCAGAACCCAGCTGCTCGGGATCATCTATATTTAATTTCAATAAACTGCTTCTGGCCGGTTCCACCACCCGGGCATCCAGCGTCAGGAATTTCTTACAAAAATTCACGAAAAAAGGAGTGAGTTTCGGCACCACACTGCTGATCACCGCTACCTCCAGGGCGGTCTTTTCGATGTTGTTTTCCAACATAAAATTCAATATCCTGTACTCAAAAAAGACAGAATTCTCACTCTTCAAAGACCTGATCCTGAACTTCTGATAAAGCTCATCGCCCCTGAAGAAACCCACCACTGTATCGGTATTACCTACGTCAAAAACTATCATATACTCACATTTCTGTCTTTCGAATCCGCCGCCAATATAAAATAGAAATTCCTAAGTATAATCATCCGCCGAAAAAAACTGCTGACCGGAAATGCCGGAACCACGCGGCTTCTCCGCTTCTCTTCCCGCAAATAACCCGCTTTCAGCCTACTCCGCCGCATTTTATCCGCTCAAAACTTTTTCATGTAAAAAAAAGGAAGTAAATTTGCATCCTTTCTGTAAAATGTGTGAAAAGGGAGCTATCTAAATATGATATTCTTATTCATGGGCTGGAAGACAAGAACCATGAATATGATTTTGAGGGGAATGACAGTTTCTTTCAGGAGTTTGAACAGGATATTGTAGAAGGAGGCAGCTTTAAAGCCCATGTGCTTTTAGAGAAAAATGCCACCTTCATCCGGCTGAACCTGGAGATCACTTCGCGGCTCCGGCTGCAGTGTGACAGGAGCCTGGATATTTTTGAAGAGGACTTCAGCTCCCGGGAAATGCACATTTTTAAGTTTGGCGGCTCAGCAGCGGAAATGAGTGACGAGATGGAGGTCATCCCTTTCGGAACCCACAAGATCAATATAGCCAATCTCCTGTTTGACTATATCCTGCTGCAGGTACCCATGAAAAAGCTTCATCCGCGTTTCCGTACGGAAGACGGCCCTGAAGAAGGCACCCTGGTGTACAAAGACCCGAACTTTACGGAAGAGAAAGAAGAAATACAAGACCCACGGTGGGCAGCATTAATAAATTTAAAACAAATATCAGAAAGCAATGGCACATCCTAAGCGAAAGATATCCAAAACCAGAAGAGACAAGCGTAGAACGCATGATACACTTACTTTAAAGCAATTATCCGTAGACGCTACCACCGGTGAGGTGCATCGCAGACATACGGCTCACGTAAGTGAAGGAAACCTGTACTACAGAGGCAGGCTGGTAGTAGAAAACTATCAATAAGATTTTTAGCATACCTTAATAAAAAATTGTCGATGAAAAAAATTGCAGTAGATGCAATGGGAGGGGACTATGCTCCTAAAGCAGTGGTAGAAGGTGCCGTAATGGCCACTTCCGAACTTCCAGAAGACTATCAGATCGTTTTAATCGGCAAAAAGGATGCTATGTTAAGTGAGCTCCGCACCATGACCTACCGTGCCGGTTCCATAGAAATGGTGGAGGCCGCGGAGGTAATAGAAATGGGCGAGCACCCTACAAGAGCTTTCAGTCAGAAACCCAATTCCTCTATAGGGGTTGGGTTTAAACTTTTAAAAGAAGGTACGGTATCTGCTTTCTGCAGTGCGGGGAATACGGGCGCCATGATGGTGGGCTCGCTGTTCACGCTTAAAACCGTAGGAAACATTCAGCGCCCTCCCATAGCCGGCTACCTGCCTTTTAAAGGCGGCCGTTATGGTATTATGCTGGATATCGGCGCTAATGCCGACTGCAAGCCGGAGGTGCTGAACCAGTTTGCCGAGCTGGGAAGCATTCACGCCAAATACACCCTTAACCTGGATAACCCCAAGGTAGGCCTGCTGAACATTGGCGAGGAGGAAGAAAAAGGCAATACGGTGGCCCAGGCTACGTATCAGTTGCTGAAGAACAACAAAAAAATTAACTTTGTTGGAAACATTGAAGGCCGCGATATTTTTGATGCCAAGGCAGACGTGATCGTTTCCGACGGCTTTACCGGCAATATCATCTTTAAGATGGGCGAATCCCTTTACGAACATGCGGCCTCTGTAGGCATTAACGATGACCTTATTAACCGCATGAACTATGAAGTGGTAGGTGGCAGCCCGATCATCGGGATTAACGGAAACGTGATTGTAGGTCACGGTATTTCCAGCCCCCTGGCCATCAAAAACATGATCCGGCTGGCACAAAGACAAATCGAATCCAACGTGGTAGAAAAAATCAAAGAGGCTTTTGCCTGAGTTAATCTTAAAACCTGGTTCATCTGATGAGTTTAAGAGCTGCAATAACAGGAGTACACGGTTATGTTCCTGATTATGTCCTGACGAATGCCGAGCTGGAGAGAATGGTGGAAACTAATGACGAGTGGATCACCACCCGCACCGGCATCAAAGAAAGAAGAATCCTGAAAGGTGAATCACAGGGTACCTCTGTACTGGCCACGGAAGCGGTAAGGGGATTGCTGGAAAAAACCGGCACCTCCCCTAAAGACATTGACCTGGTCATCTGTGCTACCGTTACCCCGGATTATATGTTCCCGTCTACGGCTAACCTGGTCTGCACTAACCTGGGAATTCCCAGCATCTGCAGCTTTGACCTGCTGGCCGCCTGCTCCGGATTTATTTATGCACTGACCACCGGTGCACAATTTATCGAATCCGGACGTTATAAGAAGGTGATCGTGATCGGAGCCGACAAGATGTCGTCCATTATAGATTACGAAGACCGTACTACCTGTGTTCTTTTCGGCGACGGTGCAGGCGCAGTTTTACTGGAGCCTACCACGGAAAACCTCGGGGTGATCGACTTCATGCTGCATTCTGACGGAAGCGGCGGAGACTACCTGATGATGAAAGGCGGCGGCAGTGTTTACCCGGCTTCCCACGAAACCGTGGATAAGCGGATGCACTTCATCAAACAGGAAGGCCCACAGGTGTTTAAATTCGCAGTAACCAATATGGCCGATGCGGCCGCTGCCATCATGGAGCGGAATAACCTGACCGGGGATGATGTGGAGTGGCTGGTTCCGCACCAGGCCAACAAAAGGATAATTGATGCCACCGCCAAACGCATGGGCATCGGTGAGGAGAAAGTTATGTTAAACATCCAGAAATACGGAAACACAACCGCAGGAACCATACCTCTGTGTCTATTTGACTATGAAAAACAACTTAAAAAGGGGGATGACCTGGTGTTAGCCGCTTTTGGCGGTGGCTTCACGTGGGGTGCAATGTACGTAAGATGGGCCATTTAAAACACAAGCATGAGAACACTCGGATTAGCAACTTTACTAACATTTGCCGGCTTCGCTATACAGGCGCAAAACGTCCGTACATTCAATAACCTGGAGCTTTCCACTTCTGTTTCCCGGAATACCCAGCAGTATTCGCTGTTCTGGGGGGAATCCCTGCAGATAACATCTCCCGTGCCGTTCCGGTTCACCACCGGGCTGAGGTTCTCGTTAAATAGCAAGACCAGCGGGCATTATCTGGCTAATGAAGGTGTAAAATTAGATACGCTCTCCTTTGATAAAAAGCCCTGGTACAGTACATTTGCCGTACCGCTGGGCCTGGAGCTGTTTTACAAGGCGATAGGAATAGGCGTTTTCCAGGAGGCGGTCTCGTTCAGCGGTAAGAAAAGCTACGGCGATGCCTACACGCCCCTGCGCGAAGAAGAAACCCTGAGAACCCAGGGATTCAGTCATGTCTTCGGCAAAAAACAAAACCTGACCGGCGGTATTTACGTGGTCTATACGTTCAGTGATTCTTTCTCGCTGAAAGCCGGGTATAACCGGATCTCATCCACTTTTACAAAATCAAAGGCCGGCAAAGAACTGGGTTATGCCCGTTTAAATGACGACACCTTTACGGTAGGATTACGATTAAATATTGAAAAATAAAAATGGCAACTACAGCAGATTTCAGAAACGGTTTAGCCCTGGATTGGAATAACGACCTTTTTACAATAGTAGAATTTCAGCATGTTAAGCCGGGAAAAGGCGGGGCTTTTGTACGTACCAAGCTCAAAAACATCAAAACAGGCCGGATCTTTGAAAATACCTTCACCGCCGGTGAGAAAGTAACCACCGCACGGATCGAAAGAAGAACTTTCCAGTACCTCTACAAAGACGAGCTGGGCTACAATTTCATGGATAACGAGACTTTCGAGCAGATCTCCCTGGAAGAGCACATGGTTTCCCAGGCTGACCTCATGAAAGAAGGCTCTAACGTAGATATCCTTATTCATGCGGAAACCGAGACGCCCCTGTCCGTGGAAATGCCTGCCTACGTGGAACTTCGGGTAACTTATACCGAGCCCGGCATCAAAGGCGATACCGCCACAAACGCCGGCAAACCGGCTACCGTAGAGACCGGTGCCACCATTAAAGTGCCGCTGTTCATCGATAACGACGAGCTCATTAAGGTGAACACTTCCACCTATGAGTACGATTCCCGGGTAAAGGAAAAATAATTACTTTTGAAACGTACAATAAAATAGTACATTTGTCCAAATAAAACTCGAAACCAAACCTGTTATGGATACCAAAGAAATTCAAAAGCTCATAGAGTTTATTTCCAAGACCGATCTCAGTGAAGTAAAAATTGAAACTTCCGATCTGAAGATCCAGGTCAGAAGAGGCGGCGCTGAAGCCCCCAAAGTGATCGCGGCAGCCCCTCAGGTGGTTTATGCGGAGCCAGCACCCCTGCAGGTAGCAGCCCCTAAAGCGCCGGAAGTTAAGGCCGAAGCCCCTGCCGCATTAGGCAGTAACCTGGTGGAAATAAAAGCTCCCATGATAGGTACGTTTTACCGCTCAGGCGGACCGGACAAACCGGCTTTCGTAGAAGTGGGCGACGAGATCAGCAGCGGAAAAGTCATCTGCATCCTGGAAGCCATGAAGCTGTTTAACGAGATCGAATCTGAGATCTCCGGTAAAATCGTTAAAATCCTGGTAGATGACGCTACCCCGGTAGAATACGATCAGCCGCTGTTTTTAGTTGAACCTGCTTAAGTATACTTCCTCTAAAGTCTGAGTTTATGTTTAAAAAAATACTTATAGCTAACAGAGGGGAGATCGCCCTGCGGATCATCCGGACCTGTAAGGAAATGGGCATCAAGACGGTGGCTGTATATTCTACTGCCGACAAAGACAGCCTGCACGTACGGTTCGCGGATGAGGCGGTATGCATAGGCCCGCCGCCCAGCAAGCAGTCCTACCTGAACATGCAGAGCATCATCTCCGCCGCCGAGATCACCAATGCCGACGCCATCCATCCCGGCTACGGCTTTCTTTCTGAAAATGCGGAGTTCTCCCGGATCTGTGAAGCTTACAAAATAAAATTCATCGGTGCCTCGGCCGACCAGATCAACCAGATGGGAGATAAGGCCACCGCGAAAGATACCATGAAAAAAGCCGGTGTACCGGTAATCCCCGGATCAGACGGCCTGCTTTCTTCGGTGGAAGAGGGCATCGAACTCTCGGAAAAAATAGGCTATCCGGTCATCATCAAAGCTACTGCAGGTGGTGGCGGACGCGGCATGCGGATCATCCGGAATCCTTCCGAATTTCAGAAGCTTTGGGATGATGCCAAGATGGAGTCAGGCGCTGCCTTCGGAAACGACGGCCTTTACCTGGAAAAATTCATCGAAGAGCCCCGCCATATCGAGATCCAGATCGTGGGTGATCAGTACGGTAACGTTTCCCACCTGTCAGAGCGTGACTGCTCTATCCAGCGGAGACACCAGAAGCTGATTGAAGAGACCCCTTCGCCTATCGTTTCTGACGAGCTGCGCGAGCAAATGGGCCAGGCGGCCGTAGCCGGCGCCAAAGCCATCCGTTACGAAGGTGCCGGAACCATTGAATTCCTGGTAGACAAATACGGGAAATTCTATTTCATGGAAATGAATACCCGTATCCAGGTAGAACACCCCATCACCGAAGAAGTAACCGGTTTTGACCTCATCAAAGAGCAGATCAAAGTGGCCGCAGGTGAAAAGGTTTCCGGAAGGAACTACTACCCTACCCAGTTTGCTATGGAGTGCCGTATCAACGCGGAAGACCCGAAAAACGGCTTCCGGCCCAGTCCCGGTGTGATCCGCCAGATTAACCTCCCCGGTGGCCACGGTGTACGGGTAGACTCACACGTGTATGCCGGTTATGTGATCCCGCCTAATTACGACTCCATGATAGCGAAGCTCATCGTTTCTGCCCCCAGCCGCGAAGAAGTGATCGTGCGGATGAAACGCGCCCTGCAGGAGTTCTTTATTGACGGCGTGAAGACCACCATACCATTCCACCTGAAAATGATGGATAACCCCACCTTCCAGTCGGGCATCTTCAACACCGGTTTCCTGGATAATTTTGATTTTTCAGATTTGTGATATAAAAAAAGGTCCGGCTGCGCCGGACCTTTTTTTATATCATCTGCTCTTACACAAACATACTCTCCTTACCGAATTTCTTTGCCAGTAGCGCATATACGTTGGCACGGTACTTACTCTTATTTCCGGTTCCCATTTTTTCAAGAACTTCCGAAATGGCAGCGTCTAATTCCGGGCCGTCTTTTAAGCCCAGCTTCTTGATCAGAAAATTGTTTTTAACGGTATCTCTTTCCTTTTGGTCTGTGCCGGACACTTTGGAAGAGTCGGCGTTATAGATAGAGGGACCCAAAGCTTTGGCTACCCCGGCGATCAGGGCTTCACTCAGGCCAAGGCCTAATTCAGCGTTTTGAGCTTTGTAGAGCTCAACATTGTCATCAAATTTGCTCATTTTTTAATAGTTAAAGGTGAAAAATGCATACTAAGTTAGAAAAAATACATCAGATACGGCTGGTGTAACGGTAAAATTTACGGGAGTTAAAGCGGCCCTGTAAACCAAACACCAGGGATCCGGCCTTCTCAAAAACCCCATACTGAACGGATGGCCCGCCACCTGCATATTCTATATCAAAGGTGGTAGAGATATACTCAGGCCTCCGGAAGATTCCTTTGAAAAAAACCAGGATCTCCAGCCGGTCTGTGATATTTCCTTTCAGCTCAACACTTAACTCTCCATACATAAGACTCCGGGATTGCGATAAAGTAACATTAAAATATTCAAGATCGCGGCTTTGCAGTGCTTTCTGCACATCCATCGTAAACCGGTGCGGCGGTTCAGGGCGGGTAGCTACCAGCACTCCGCCGCCCAGCCCCAGGTTAATATAGGCGTTTTTAGTAACCCGGTTAAGGCTCAGTACCCGCTTTTTCAGCACCACCGGGATGTACCACTGCCGGTTATCCACGCCCATCACAAAGGCCGGGTAAGACCGGGTACCGTAAACATATGTGGAAAAACGGTTTTTTAAGCGGGCCACCCCGGTTTCCACAAAGAAACGGTTATTCATGTTCAGGCCCAGGTTCAGCTCGGCCCACTCGTTCATGGAAGACTTATTCTCGCCAAAGCTGCTGAAGTCGCCCGTACTGCCGTTATAGGGTTTGCGCATTCCGCCGCTCAGCCCCACATAAAAGCTGGAGAAACGCGACTCCAGGTGGGGCAGGTTTTCCACCTCATGGCTTTTCCTGCGGCTTTCAGGTATCTTATAGTATTCTTCCTCCTGTGCATAGGTCTCTATTACCGCCACCAGGAAAGAAAATAAGAGTATACACCTGCGCATGTTTTCTTTTGTTTTATTTAAAAATACGTTTATTTTTGTAAAAAAATGATATCCAATGAGTAATATTTCGTCAAAACTGCCTGCATGGGTCATGCTCACCCTGTTTATATTCATTCTTGTTATACTGGCTGTGTTCGGTGACCTCTTCACGTTTATCGTGGGCACCCTCATTATGGCTATCATATTTTCGGGCGGATATAACCGCACCCATCTGGAGGATCATTGATTAAGAACGCCTTCGCTGCGTTTCTAAGTTTTAAGTATTTGATTTTTTTTTAATGCCCGTGGCTAAAACCACGGGCTTTCTTTTATATTTACAGGAATATGGGTTATTTCTCTAACCGAAACCAATAGTTATACTCCTAAAAATTCTGTGAAATGTTAAAAAACCTTAGATTAGATTCTACTACGGAAAAGAACATCAAAACCTGGCTCAGAGGTAAATACGACCAGGAAACCAAAGACAAGATCAATGCGCTCATTGATTCGGGGAATGTTACCCAGCTGACAGACTCCTTTTACAAAAACCTGGAGTTTGGTACCGGAGGGATGCGAGGCGAATTGGGTGTAGGCAGTAACCGAATGAATAAATACACCGTAGGAGCTGCTACACAGGGTTTAGCCAATTATCTGAATAAGGTATTTACAGACCAGGAGATCAAAGTGGCCATTGCTTACGACAGCCGGAATTTCTCGCCTGAATTCGGACAGATCGCTGCCGATATTCTTTCGGCTAACGGCATCACCGTCTACCTTTACAAGGCACTGCGGCCTACGCCCCAGTTGTCTTTTACCGTGCGCGAACTGGGCTGCCAGTCGGGCATCGTGATCACCGCGTCTCATAACCCGCGCGAGTATAACGGTTACAAGGTGTACTGGACGGACGGCTCACAGGTGGTAGCCCCGCACGATAAGAACATCGTGGCGGAAGTAAACGCCATCACGAACGTGAAGGACATCAAATTCAGGGGCGTGAAGAAACGGATCAAGATGATCGGTGAGGTCCTGGATAAAAAATACCTGAAGGCGGTAAAAAGCATCACCGTGTCACCGCGGATGGTACGGAAGCAGAAAGACCTGAAGATCGTCTACAGCCCCATTCACGGAACCGGCATCACCATGGTGCCGCCGGCCCTGGCCCAGCTGGGCTTTGAGAACGTGACCGTGGTGGAATCCCAGGCTACGCCGGACGGAAACTTCCCTACCGTGGTGTACCCGAACCCCGAAGAAAAAGAGGCCATGAGCAAAGCCCTGGACCTGGCACGGGAGATTGATGCCGACCTGGTGATTGCTACTGACCCGGACTCTGACCGCGTGGGTATGGGCATCAAAAACCCCGAAGGCGAATGGCAGCTGCTGAACGGTAACCAGGCCGCCAGTCTGATCATCTATTACCTGCTGAAAGCCTGGAAAAAGGCCGGCCGGCTGACGGGCAAGGAGTTTGTCTGCAAGACCATTGTGACCACTGACCTCATAGACGCCATGGCGGAAAAAGCCGGCGTTAAGTGCTACAATACACTCACCGGCTTCAAGTACATAGCCCAGGTGATCCGGGAAACCGAGGGCCGCGAAATCTTCATTGGTGGTGGCGAGGAGAGCTACGGCTACCTGATCGGTGATAAAGTGCGGGATAAAGACGCCATAGCCAGCTGCGCCATGATAGCCGAGCTGACGGCCTTTGCCAAACAAAAAGGCATTTCCCTCTTTGACTTCCTGGCTGAAATGTATAAGCAGTTCGGCTTCTACTACGAAGGCCTGATCTCCGTGACCAAGAAAGGAAAAACCGGTGCGGAAGAGATCCAGCAGATGATGGCTGATTTCAGAAGCACTCCACCCAAGACCATCGGCGGCTCACGCGTAATCCGGATGGACGACTTCAAGGCTCTGAAAAGAACCGACCTGAAGACCGGTGAAGTGACTGATATCCCTTCCGGAAAGCTGGGCATCGAGTCTTCTAACGTACTGCAGTTCTTTACCGCAGACGGCACGAAATTCACCTGCCGGCCATCAGGAACCGAGCCCAAGATCAAGTTCTATATCGGCGTAAAAGGCAAGCTGAAAAGCAAAGCGGAATTTAATTCCACCCTGGAATCCCTGAAGGAGAAAGTGGCGGCAATCGGGAAGGAATTGGATTTGGGATAATTTTTCAATGGTTAATTATTAAAGGCCCGGATTCGGCAACGATTCCAGCTGCGTAGTATCCCCGCTTTCAAAATCAATCCGGAAGCAATACGTGTTCCGGCCGTTTGTGACGCATAAATACGGGGCCTTCAGTGTCCGGTTATACCGGCTGGCCTGCTCAATGACCTTAGCGGATATTTTTACATCGGCAGCCTTACATTCTACCAGCATGTAAGGCTGTCCTGTTTTATCAAACACCAGGATATCCGTTCTTTTAGCCAGGGCATGGTAACGGGTACCCAGCTCCGTACGGATCAGGCTGGCCGGGAATCCCAGCTCTGAAACCAGGAAATGCAGGAAGGTCTGACGCACTTTTTCTTCCGGGGTCAGCACCAGGTATTTCTTCCGGATGATATCATATACGTAGGTGATACCGTCCTCGGTTTTTGTTTTAAGACTTTTCACTGAACTATTTTACTCAGATCTTGGTTGTACTCTTCAATATTCAGATTATAACACAAATATATGCAGACAAAAGAACAGATCGTACAAAACTGGTTACCCCGCTACACCGGTACCCCTTTAGAGGAATTTCGGCCCTATATCCTGCTGACTAACTTTTCCAATTACGTGGAGATTTTTGCCCAAAAATACAAGGTAGAGATCCGCGGAAAGAATAACGCCATGCAGACGGCATCCGCCGGGAACATCACCATCATTAACTTCGGGATGGGCAGCCCCATGGCCGCTACCGTAATGGACCTCCTGACCGCCATAGAGCCTAAAGCGGTGCTGTTCCTGGGCAAATGCGGAGGGCTGAAAAAGACCGCCCTGGGCGACTTCATCCTGCCTATAGCCGCCATCCGCGGTGAGGGTACCAGTAACGACTACGCCAAACCGGAGATCCCGGCCCTGCCTTCTTTCCGTCTTCAGCGCTCGGTATCGGAAATGATCATTAAGCACAAGATGGACTACTGGACCGGCACCGTGTACACTACTAACCGCCGCGTCTGGGAGCACGATGAGGAGTTCAAAAATTACCTGCTGGAGATCCGCGCCATGGGCATTGACATGGAAACAGCCACCATCTTCATCGTAGGCTTCATGAATTCCATTCCCCACGGAGCGCTGCTGCTGGTATCCGATAACCCCATGACCCCTGAGGGCGTAAAAACCGAAGCCAGCGACAAAAAGATCACTTCGTCTTTCGTGGAGAAACATCTCCAGATCGGGATAGATGCCCTGGATGAGCTGGCTAACTCAGGTGAATCTGTGAAACACCTGCGGTACGAAAACTGATCAGTTACAGTAATCCTTGATCAGGGTGTAGGCGTTGGCATAGCCCAGCTCGCCTGCCCTGCTCAGGTCTATACACCCGGCGTTTGTATCGCCGGTAGAGGTCTTGATCAGGCCCCTTACATAAAATGCTTCGGCATAGTCAGGCTTCAGCTTGATGGCATTTCCAAAGTCGATCACCGACTCCGGCTGCAGCCCCATGGAAGACCGCACCAGCCCCCGCACAAAATACGCCTCAGGGTAGATGGGATTGATCTCAATGGATTTATTCAGGTCGGTCAGAGCCTCTTTCATGCTGCCCGATTTCATCTGCGCATAGCCCCGCACAAAATAGCCTTCTGAAAGGTCTTCCGAAAGATCGGGAATGATCACCCGGGTGACTACCGCATCCCGCAGCCTGTCCAGCTGGCTCTTGGGAATGGTCACATACTGGGTTTTCTGTTCCTTATTAGAGGTTTTGGAGTCCAGGATACGATCCAGATCCGTCACGGCCCCCTTGGTGTTAGAGAGCATGGCCAGGACAAAACCCCTGCCGTAATAGGCTTCTTTCAGGGCCGGGTCTATCCGCAGGGCATTGTCAAAATCAGTTCGGGCGCCGTTATAGTCTTTCAGGCGGGATTTCGCAAACCCGCGCAGGTAATAGGGATCGGCATTCTGGGCATCCATCTTCAGGGACTCCGTCAGGTCAGCTACGGCCCGCTCGTAATCTTCCACCCGGATGGCGTTCCGGCCCCTTTCCAGGAAAGGCTGTGGGTGCTTGGCGTTTGTCTCAATGGCGGAAGAATAATCAGTAATGGCCCCCTTGAAATCACCCAGCTTGGCCTTGCAAAGCCCGCGGGAGTAATATGCCTGGAACTTTTCGGTAGTGCCGGGCCCCAGGTCAATCACCTTATTAAAATCACGGATAGCCAGGCTGAGGTCATTCAGCTTCGCAAAAAGCACCCCGCGCTGCAGGTAAGACAGGGGGTCATTGGGCGACAGCTCAATAGACGTATTAAAATCCTGCACGGCACCGCGGTTATCGTCCTGGCTGCTCCGGCTGATGGCGCGGTAGTGAAAACTCAGGGCGTCTTTCGGTGCCAGCTGGATGGCTTTATCAAAATCAGATATGGCGCCCCGGTGATCTTTCAGGGCCTGTTTAGCCAGCCCGCGGTTAAAATAGCTCCGGGGATTCTCGGGATTCATGGAGATAGCCGAGCTGAAAGCCGCTATGGAACCCAGGTAATCGCCTGACCGGCTTTTACTGACTCCTGAATCAAAATAGTCTGAGGCCGTCTGCTGGGCATGGACACTGAACCCGAATGAGAGAAGGATAAGTATGGTAAAGAATGTAATTTTCATATAATGATGAGGTTAATTGACGCCTAAAATTACAATGAAATTTCGCAGCTACCTACGCCCGGGGGTGAAATTCCTTCAGGGTCTGCTGTAGGTAAGCCCGGTCCAGGTGCGTATAAATCTCGGTAGTGGTGATGGATTCATGCCCCAGCATTTCCTGTACGGCCCGGAGGTCAGCACCGCCCTCCACCAGGTGCGTGGCAAAACTGTGCCGCAGGGTGTGGGGTGAAATGCTCTTTTGAATACCTGCTTTTTCAGCCAGGTCCCTGACCACATAAAAAACCATGACCCGGCTCAGGGCCGCGCCCCGCCGGTTCAGGAAGAGGTGGTCCTCAAAACCCTTCTTCACGTCCATCCGTTTCCGGACCTCTTCCAGGTAGATCTCCGAGTACTTAATGGCGGCGCTGCCTACAGGCACCAGCCGGGCTTTACTGCCCTTGCCCACCACCAGCAGATAGCCTTCCTCAAAGTGACACTGCGTGATCTTCAGCTCGGTGAGCTCCGAAACCCGCAGGCCGGAACTGTACATCACCTCCAGGATGGCCCGGTTCCGGGTACCTTCCGGCGTGGAATGGTCTATACAGCCCAGCATGTCTTCGATCTCCGATACCTGCAGCACCTCAGGCAGCTTCCGGGTCAGCCGTGGCGCGGCGATCAGGTAAGTGGGATCGGTATCCCGGCGACGCTCTATCCGCAGAAACTCAAAAAAAGCCTTCAGCCCGCTGAGGATCCGGGCCTGGGAAGTGGAAGACATGCCTATATCGGTCAGGAAGGCCAGGAAGCGGTGAATATCTTCTTCCGAAACCGCCTCCGGCGCCACGCCCTCCTGCAGGAAAGAGGCCAGCTTGGCGATATCCCGGAGGTAAGACTCCACCGAGTTTTCCGCCAGGCCCCTTTCCAGCTTGAGAAAATTCTTAAAAGCAGGCAGGGCTTCCGGCCAGAGCATTAGTTTTGCCAGTTAAAGATCATTTCCTGCTCGATATCCGGGTGCAGGCTCAGGGCCACGGGGCAGTTCCGTCCTACCCGCTCGTACCTTTCCTTTTCTTCGGCGCTAAGGGTGGGCTCGCTCCGGAGGGTAAATTCAGCCACCACTTTACTGATCCGGCGGGGTGCATCGGCACTCATAACCTTGGTGATGCTGACCTCGCTGCCGCGAAACTCATGCCCGGCCTTTTCGGCCGCAATGCTCATCACGGTGATGGCGCAGGCGCCCAGAGAGGTGGCCGCCAGGTCCGTGGGGGAAAAGGCTTCGCCTTTGCCGTTATTGTCTACCGGTGCATCGGTTTCAATGGTCTTTCCTGATTTTAAATGCGTAGCCTCGGTGCTCAGGCCGCCGAGGTAGTTGATTTTTGAAGTACTCATGTTTATACGTGTAAGGTTTTTAACTCATCATCTGTTCTATCTCTTCCATCTCCAGCGGCACCTGCGCCATCAGGTCCGTATTACCTGATTCCGTGATCAGGATGTCATTTTCCAGGCGGATGCCTATGCCTTCTTCCCGGATATAAATGCCGGGTTCCAGGGTCAGCACCATGCCCGGAGCAAAGAGCGTGCTGCGGTCACCCACGTCATGCACATCAATGCCCAGCGAATGCGACACCCCGTGCGGCAGGTATTTCGTGATCACCTCCGGGCTGTTTTTCAGCTCAGAGGCGCTGACCAGCCCCAGTTTTACCAGTTCCTTTCCCGTCAGGTCCAGGGCTTCCTGTTTCAGGTTAATGACGGTATTACCGTTTACCATCAGCTTTTTCAGGCTTTTCATCACGTGTAGCACCGAGGCGTACACTTCTGCCTGCCGGCCGCTAAACTTCCCGTTCACGGGCAGGGTGCGGGTCATATCGGCCTTGTAATTTCCGTATTCCGCGCCAAAGTCGATCAGCACCAGCTCCCCGTCTTCGCAGCGCCGGTTATTATCCACATAATGCAGCACGCAGCTGTTAGCGCCCGAAGCCACAATAGGCATAAAGGAATGAAAACGGGAGCGGTTAATCATAAACTCGTGCGTGATCTCGGCCGCTATCTCAAACTCATATTTCCCCGGCTCAGTGAAGCGGGCGACCCGCAGCAGGCCTTTATGCGTGATATCTATGGCCTTTTTCAGGGCGGTCTGCTCACTTTCCGCCTTGAAAAGCCGCAGCTGGTTAATGATCTTCTCCGGGTTTCTCACCTCGGTCTGGGGGTACTTATCCCGGAACTGATCCGTCAGCCATTTTTCTTTGGACCGGAATGATCTGAATTTACTCAGCTGCGTGGTATCGCAGTGGAGCCAGGCCTCGGGTTTCCCCGTTACCTGCTTATCCAGTATTTCCCAGAAATCTTCCAGCCAATGCACATTCTCAATACCGGATACCGCACGGGCTTCTTCTTTATCCAGCTTGTCGCCGTCCCAGATCCGGATCAGCTCGGAGGTCTCCGGGATAAAAAGCCACTCGCCCCCTCCCTTGACCAGTACCAGGTAGCCGTCTTCCTGGTCTATACCGCTGAGGTAAAAGAAAGTGCTGTTCTGAATGAAGCCGTAGGTGCCGTCTGCATTAGCGGGCAGGGGGTCATTACCGGCAAAAACCGAAACGGAGCCGTCAGGCATCTGGTCCAGGTATTTTTTACGGTTCAGCGCGAATACCTCGCTGCTCATCCGGTGATATCGCGTATTCATTTATCGGGTAGGTCTGAAGATCAGGATCCCGGAGTGTTTCTTGATCCGCTCCAGGTACTGCTGCAGGGTTTCTTTTGAAATAATCACCTTTTTCTCGTCCAGGGAGGCATGCAGCAGGTACAGCTTCCCGCCTTTCCGGATAGCAAAACCTTCGTGGTTCACATCCAGTCCTTTCACCACCGAAGTAAAGGCTATAATGTCTCCGTCTTCGATCTGGTCTTCCACCGCACTGAATTTACTTTTCGGGACATAGTAAAAAGGATGCTCATTCAGGGCTTTCTCCGTGCTTACGATCGCCGCCAGGGCTTTGTCATCGGTAGCCAGGGCGGGGTAAAGCCGGCGGTTAGCCGACATGAAGTCGATGGGCTTCTCCTGCACCTCCCCCACTTCTTCCGTGATATTCACCAGGATACCGTTATCCGTGGCCTGCCGGGCCCAGTCGGTAAAATAATGCATGCGGGAGGGATACCCGTCAATCACCCCGTCACGATACCGCAGCAGCTGCAGGTACTCGCGGTACACGTCCAGGCCTGCTTCGGCGTTATGCTTGGCCAAAGACAGCGCCAGTACATTTTCTACCAGGGTGAAGCAGTCAAACTCCTCCAGGTTCACCACCAGCGCCTCCGGTATTTTTTCCAGTGTGGCCGGTACGTAAGGCTTGCCCAGGAACTGCCCGGCCACATCCAGGATGGTCTTGTTCAGCTTTTCCTTAGGAGGGGTCTGCAGTATTTTCAGGGCCGACTCCTGGGCCGATGCGGAAAAGCAGATCAGTAAACTCAAAAAAAAGATTCTCATAACTGTTAAATTAAGGGGGCCGACCGGTTTAGCGACTCGTCCAGGGAAATGATGGTCTCTGTACGCTGAATGCCGGGCAGCTTCTGGATCCGCTCGGCCAGCACATCGCGCAGATGGGTGGTATCGCGGCAAACCAGTTTTACAAACATACTGTAATTTCCGGTAGTATAGTTAATGCTTACCACTTCAGGGATTTCCATGAGTTCATTCTTAGCATGGTCATACAGCTCCGGTTTTTCCAGAAATATACCTAAAAACGCTGAAATATCCCAGCCCAGTCGTTTTACATCTATCTTTATGCTGCTTCCCACAATAATCCCGGAATTCTCCATTTTTTTCACCCGGGCATGTACGGCTCCCTGAGACAGGTTCACCTTCTCACCGATCTCCTGGTACGACAATTTCGCATCGTCCAGGAGTATTCTCAATATCTTATAGTCGGTTTCATCAATATTTTCTTTCATGTTATTTAGTTATTAGTTTTTACCAATGCCCGAAATTAAATAATATTCTGCAAATACAAATATATTCTATACATAATCTTAAATTATAATTTTTTTTTGATACAGTTTTTAAAAATTCAAATAAAGCGCTTATCTTTGCACTGTAATTCGAACGGCGGGTTAACGAAAACGATACTGTAGGATGACGAAACTGGCAGCCGTGCCCTCCTGTCTCGGGGGTGATGATCACAGGATAAACATAGTGTAAGCCGAACGGTTTAGTCTCGACTGGGGTTGACCACCAAAATTTGCACTAAGGCTAACTGCATCGTGGGCGGTTCGACTCCCCCTCCTACAGCACAAAAATAGCATGAAGGTCATTTCATGCTATTTTTATATATCATTGTTTTTTAGTTTGTTGATGAAGTATAGTCATACACACAATCTCATTTTGCAGATTGTGTGTTTTTTTATGACATGATGGTGTGCCCCAGCTTATCCCTTTTGGTAGAGAGATAAAACTCATTGTGGGGGTTCGGTGCAATCTCAATGGGCACGTTTTCCACGATCTCCAGCCCGTATCCGACCAGTCCTGCGCGTTTTTTCGGGTTATTGGAAATGAGCCTCAGCTGGGTGATACCCAGGTTACGGAGGATTTGCGCCCCTACGCCGTAATCGCGCTGATCGGCCTGGAAGCCCAGCTCCAGGTTAGCCTCTACGGTGTCTTTTCCCTGCTCCTGCAGTTTATAGGCTTTGAGTTTATTCAGCAGGCCTATTCCCCGGCCCTCCTGGTTCATGTATACGATCACCCCTTTGCCTTCTTTTTCCACCATCTGCATGGCGGCGTGCAGCTGAGGGCCGCAGTCGCAGCGGCAGGAGCCGAAGATGTCCCCGGTCACGCAGGAGGAGTGCACCCGCACCAGCACCGGCTCATCTTTTTCCCATGAGCCTTTGACGAGGGCCAGGTGAAGCTGGTTATTGTCTTTCTGGCGGAAGGCGATCATCTCAAAGTTTCCCCATTCCGTAGGCATTTCCACGCCGATCTCCCGGGTGATCAGGCTCTCATTCCGGAGCCGGTAGGCGATGAGGTCTTTGATAGACACCAGCCTCAGCCCCAGGCGGTCAGCCATTACCCGGCATTCGGGCAGGCGGGCCATGGTGCCGTCTTCATTCAGGATCTCGATCAGCACACCGGCGGGCTCCAGCCCGGCCAGCCGTGCAAAATCCACGGCCGCCTCGGTATGCCCGGCCCGGCGAAGCACGCCGCCGGCCCTCGCCATCAGCGGGAAGATATGCCCCGGCCGGCCCAGGTCAGTAGGAAGGGTATTTTTATTCACCAGGGCCTGGAGGGTCTTGGCCCGGTCAGAAGCCGAGATACCGGTGGTACAGCCGTTTCCCAGGAGGTCTACAGACACTGTAAAGGCCGTTTCGTATTCAGCGGTATTCCGGTGTACCATAGGGGCCAGTTCCAGCTCGCGGCAGCGCTCTGCGGTCAGCGGGGCGCACATGAGCCCCCGCCCTTCACGGATCATAAAGTTAACCATCTCCGGCGTTATTTTTTCAGCCGCACAGATAAAGTCACCTTCATTTTCCCTGTCCTCATCATCCACTACTATAATGATCCGGCCGTTTCGGATATCTTCAATGGCCTCTTCTATCCTGTCGAGTTTCATATTGCTGATTAATTACCACAAAGTTACCCGCAATCCGGCTGGTTTCCGCTTTATTCCTGCCAAAAGTTTGCGACCTTTGTGTGTTAATTTGTTTTAACTATAAAACCTTTAAAACAAAATAAAAGTTTAACCCGGATAGTGCATTTGAACAATGAAAAAATTAGCCATGGAAGAGCTGAACCGGATCTCGGTTCAGGAGTTTAAAGAAAAGCAGAAATTACCGCTCAGCCTGATCCTGGATGATATCCGCAGCATGGCTAATGTGGGCTCTGTTTTCCGTACGGCAGACGCTTTCCGGATAGAGAAAATTCACCTGTGCGGCATTACCTCGCGCCCTCCCCACCGGGAGATTGAGAAGACCGCCCTGGGCGCCACGGAGTCTGTAGACTGGCAGTACCATGAAAATGCGGAGAGCCTGGTGCTGGCCCTAAAGGCGGAAAGCTACCGGATCCTGGCCCTGGAGCAGGCCGAGGGCAGCGTTTCCCTGACCCGTTTCCGCCCGGAAGCAGACGTGCGCTACGCATTGATCCTGGGAAACGAGGTATTCGGCGTGAATGATACGCTCCTGCGCCACGCCGATGCGGTGATCGAGATCCCGCAGTTCGGCACCAAACATTCATTTAATGTGAGCGTTTCTGCCGGGATCTTTCTCTGGGATTATTTCACAAAGACAATCGGGAACGTTTTGGACTGAGCCTCGTATTTCAGCTGCACAAAGTACTTCCCTTCAAAATTCCGGGAAGTCAGGTCCAGGGTGCGCGGATAGGAGATCTTATCCAGGGTGGTGGTATACACTACCCGGCCCAGCTGGTCCACAATGTTAATCACCACGTTTTGCCGCTCCCCGTTAGAAGTGATCCGGATCACGCCGGTAGATACCGGGTTAGGATAAATACTGAAGCCGGACAGGTTCTCATTTTCAGCCACCGGGAATGCATCCGATACGGCAGACACACAGGCCAGCGCACCCGTGGGGGTGGTATAGTTATGGATACCTTTTACCCGGTAGTCTCCTGCCTGCTTAAGGTGCAGGATGCCGGTGGTTTCACCGTCAATACGGGTACCGCCCACGGTCCAGTCGAAGCTCACATTCGGATCCGGCGACGTGGCCTGAAGGTAAAAAGGTCCGTTATAATTCACCGTAGGCTTGCCCGGCTTATCGTAGAACCGGTAAGCCATCTGATCGGAAACCGGGCTGGGGCAGGCGTTATTGGGCAGGCTGGACAGCGTGGCCGTTACATAAGCCTGGGCGTTATTAGTGAGCGTAACCTGGTTAGAAGTAGCGCCGGTGCTCCACAGGATCTCGGCCCCCTGCACATTGGTAACGGCTACGGTCACGGTCTCGCCGTCACACTTGTACCCGCCGCCGTTCAGGAAGGTCAGCTGGGGTTTGGACGGTCGCGCTTTAAAGCTGATGTTATAGCCCTGGCTGCTGTTGGAATAACAGTTCTGCTCTGACCGGTACTGGGCGGAGTAGGTACCCGGGCTGTTCACATTGAGGGTATTTCCCGTCACTGAGTTATTCCACAGTACATTGTATTTCGACTGCGGCACCACCAGGGGCAGGGTGTTTCCCTCGCAGCCCACCAGGCCGCCAGGCGTGGTTACGGTAGGTACGGTACGGATGTATACGTCGTCAATCCTGACGCTGTTGGAACGGTAAATATTCCCGGTGGCATCGCGCACGGTCACCTGGTACTGGCCTGACCCCGCCGTGATGTCATTGCCCCGGTGGCCGTTATTCCAGTAGTATTCGTTGTAAAAATTATTTAAGGTAAGCCGCACATTGTTTGTGCCCTGGCAGTAATGATTGATCTTCAGGATATCTTTCGGCAAAACCGGGTTAGCCGATGAGAAAAAAGAATCATTCAATGCGTTATTCCAGGCCGTAGCCAGCTGGGTCAGCCCCATACTTCCCGTCACATTCTGAAAGTGCCCGCCGTCATAACGGGGAACCTGTATCTGATCTGTGGAGGGCCCGGCCCATACGTTCGGAGTACTCCCGATGACCATATTCTGACCGTCAATAACCCGCTGATCCACACCCCGTAATGCCGCCCAGCGCAAATCATAATAATACGAAGCCCGTGCCACCATCCAGGGAATCTGTGCCCCGATATCGTTGCGGGATTGCTTTATCAGGAAATCGAGATTAAAAGCGTATTCCTGTGCAGAAAGGCCGTTATTCCCATTCGTAAAACGGTCGTATTCCCCCTGGTGCCATAAAACCGTCCGGAAGCCTGTGAGGGCATTCATGCTTTGCAGGGTGACCTGGAACGCGCGGTAAGGCCCGCCGTTTTGTAGAAGGTCACCATACGTTTCATTATACGTGGGAATGTTCCGGGCCGACTGCACCCAGTTCGTACTGGAGGTTCCGGTAAATCCCGTATTAAAGAAAAGTACCGGTACATTCAGCCGGTTCACCAGCATATCGCCCAGTTCACCGTAACAGTAAGGCGTATAACCCGTAGGGCCTATACTCTGGTTAACTTCCACTTTCCGGAAGGAAAGATCATCCAGATAGCCGGGTAAGTTATTATATTGGTCCGTGTTATACGCATTAAAATAGTTAGGCGCATAGGCATTCACCCGGTCATCATTGGCCCCGCGGGCATTAGGTGACCTGCCGTAGCCCTGGGCGTTAGACTGCCCGGCTATCAGGAATACCTCGCCTATCCCCACCCGCTCCAGGGAAGTGGTAAATAGCACGATCTCGTTTTTGATCCCCCGGACTTCCAGGTTATACCAGCCGCCGGCACTCTGGATCTTGCCGGAATACGCCTGGCCATCTACTTTTGAATCAATAACCACCCAGGAAGTAGTTACACCCTGCCCGGAGTTCCGGGCCACCAGGCGCGCCTCCACCCGGTCACAGTCCTGCGCCACGTTTCCATATACATTCACGTAGCCCAGGTTAGCGTTATTCCGCTGAAAAACGATTCGCTGCACAGGAAACCCGATGGTGATCTGTCCCGCGGCTAACGTGTGCATTCCTACAAAAAAGATAATGGATAAAACTCTCTTATAAGTCATGAAGTTCCGTGATTATATCCCTGTAAACTGTTTTAAAAATCTCTGGTCATTTTCAAAAAATAATCTCAGGTCATTGATGCCGTATTTCAGCATGGTAATACGTTCAATTCCCATTCCAAAAGCAAAGCCGGTGTATTCTTCCGGGTCAATGCCGCAGTTAGAAAGTACGTTAGGATCCACCATACCTGATCCCGCGATCTCCACCCAGCCCGAGTGCTTACAGATGTTACAGCCCGTGCCGCCACAGATAAAGCAGGTCACGTCTATCTCGGCACTGGGTTCGGTAAAAGGAAAATAAGAAGGGCGCAGCCTGATCTGCGTGTCTTTACCGAACATCTCCCTGGAAAAGTGCAGCAGCGTATCTTTCAGGTCTTTGAAGGAAACATTTTTATCCACGTAGAGGCCTTCTACCTGGTGGAACTGGCAATGCGCCCGCGCCGAAATGGCTTCGTTCCGGTACACCCGGCCTACCATAATGGAGCGCAGCGGCGGCTTTTTCCGGTCCATGAGCCGGATCTGTACGTTAGAAGTATGGGTTCTCAGCAGGAGGTCATCGCGGGTTTCATCCGCTTTCTCTACAAAGAACGTATCCTGCATCTCGCGTGCAGGGTGGTTTTCTGCAAAATTAAGGGCCGAAAAATTATACCAGTCGTATTCTACTTCGGGGCCGTCTTCGGCGTTAAAGCCCATGCGGGAGAAGATCTCCACGATCCGCCGCCGCACGATGCTCAGCGGGTGCAGGCTGCCCTGGCTGTCAGGGATAACGGGCAGGGTAAGGTCTTCTGAAGGTGCTTTTCCGGTATCGGCGGCGCTGTCCTGCTGCAGGTACGCATGAATCTCTTCCAGGGCGGTTTTCAGCACGTTAAGCTGCTGTCCTACTGCTCTTTTCTGCTCTGCACTCACTTTTTTAAAGTCTTCAAAAAGTCCGCTCAGTATCCCTTTTTTACTCAGGTAAGTGAGGCGGAATTGTTCGGCAGTTCCTCCTGCCGACTTTAAAAATTCATCTGCTTCTTTCCGTATTTTCTCTATGCTGTCTAACACCCCTGGATTTTTTCAGTCCGCAAATATAGTATATACTTGAAATTTCTCAATAATCGCCTTTAAGTTTGTGACTTAATAACGGAATTATGGGAGGGGTTTATTCAATGATCCTGTATTTTAATTCCGCGGTTTTGCGGGAACAGAAATTAAAATGCCACCACTCGGTGGTGATGGGCGTGAAGCCGGCGTCATGCATGATGGTCCGCAGGAGGATACGGTTATTTAACTGCCTCAGGCCCAGCCGCCCTTCATTCAGCATCCGGCGCTCCAGGCGGGGGTAAGCCAGCTCGCCGAAGTAATCAAATGGCGTACCCATATCCAGGGGGCGGCCCGTTTCCAGGTCCAGGATGGTCAGGTCTACGGCACAGCCGTAATTATGAATGGAAGCTTCTTCCGGGTCAGCCACGTATTTTTTGCGCTCTTTTTCCGAAAGGCTGTCCAGGCGGTTCCACATGAGATGCTGCACGCTTAGCGGCCGGGCAGCATCATAGACCAGGAGGCGCAGGGAAGGGTTATCTTTTCGCAGCAGGCGGTTAGCATGGGTCAGCGCCCGGGCCGGTTCCGGCTGCAGGTAGGCCAGCTCCAGGGTGCCGTAGAGATCTTCCCCTAAAAAATTATCGGCCGAGCTGTACTTCAGCTCCACCCGTATCTCTTCATCCAGCGCCTGGAGGTCCAGCAGCCCCTGCTCCTGCATGGCCGCCTCATACGGGCTGATGACGAGGGGTTCACTCCAGGGGAAATACGCATTCACCTCCTCAAGGGTGAGCGAACGGGGCAGATCAAACCGCTTTTCCTCTCTGCAGGACACCACCACCAGGGCAGCACAGAAAAGTATGTAGCGGAGGGCTGGGGTCATTAAAAGCTGAAAAATGAAAGTTTAAAAATAGCAGATAGGATGTCTTTCTGTTTATATATTTACGAAAATTTATTTTTCGATGGCCTTAAATTACATTTGGGTAGGTTTTTTCCTGGTGGCGCTGGTGGTAGCACTGGTGAAGTGGATCTTTTTTGGAGATACGCTGATTTTCAAGCAGATCATTGACGGCATGTTTTCTTCCGCCGAGAGCGCAGTGATGAATATTGCGCTGCCCCTGGCCGGCGTGATGACCTTCTTCATGGGCATCCTGAAGCTGGGCGAAGAGGCCGGGGTGATCCGGGTGCTGGCTAAGGTCATCTCCCCCTTTTTCAGCCGGCTGTTCCCGGAAGTACCTAAAGATCACCCCGCTAACGGACAGATGATCATGAACTTTTCTGCCAATATGCTGGGACTGGACAATGCCGCCACGCCTTTTGGCCTGAAAGCCATGCAAAGCCTCCAGGAGCTGAATACCAAACCCGATACCGCCAGCAATGCCCAGATCATGTTTATGGTGCTGCACAGCGCCGGGCCGGTACTGATCCCCATCTCCATTATGGCGCAGCGGGCCATTTACCATGCCGCTGACCCTTCCGATATCTTTATCCCGGCCCTGATTTCCGTATACATGGCCACGCTTACGGGCCTGCTATTTGTGGGCATAAAGCAGCGCATTAATTTCTTTGACCGTGTGCTGTTTTCCTGGCTGGTGGGGCTTACCGGCTTTATCGGGCTGGTGCTCTGGTATTTTTCGCGGCTCAGTAAAGAAGAAATCGAGACCACTTCGGGCATCATCAGTAACCTGATCCTCTTCCTGTTTGTGGCGGGTTTTGTGGGTGCCGCCTTCTATAAAAAAGTAGATGTCTTCTCCAAGTTCGTGGAAGGCGCCAAGGCCGGTTTTGAAACCTCCGTAAAAGTCATGCCCTACCTGGTGGGGATGCTGGTGGCCATCAGCGTTTTCCGGGCCTCGGGTACGCTGGATTATATCGTAGACCTCTTCAAATGGCTCTTCAGCTTTACCGGGCTGAATACCGAGTTTACCCATGCCCTTCCCACCGCCCTGATGCACCCGCTGAGCGGGAGCGGCTCCCGGGCCATGATGATCGAAGCCATGAAGGAATATGGCGTGGACTCGTTTGTGGGTAGGCTCTCCTGTGTGTTCCAGGCCTGTTCTGACACCATCCTGTATATCCTGGCCCTGTATTTCGGCAGCGTCAGCATTAAGAACACCCGGTATACGCTGTGGGCGGGACTGATGGCGGATTTTATGGGGGTAGTAACGGCTATCGTGGTGTCTTATATGTTCTTTTACTAGCTCATAGTGAGGGGGCCATGGGCAGCCGTGGAGTATCGCCAGGTACCACCCACCGGGTGATGCGGGGTGCTGCCCTGATCAGCAGAGTAAACTCCAGCGGTCATGGAGGTACAGGCCCTACGGGGTTACGGCCGGGGCCTGGTAAAATTACATTTTTTCCGGGACTTCGATGCCCAGGAGGCCCATGCCTTTCCGGATAACGTCAGATACCTCTTCGATCAGCGAGAGACGGAAGAAGCGGAGGGTTTCGGAGGCTTCATTCAGCACCGAATGCTGGGTGTAGAAACTGTTAAAGGTCTTGGCCAGGTCATAGACATAGTTCGCTATCAGCGCCGGTGAATACTCGGCGGCGGCCGCTTCCACCACTTTGTCGTAATCTTTCAGCAGGAAGATCAGGTCCACTTCTTCGGGGTTCAGCACCTCCATTTCTGCCGGAACCGGGAAGCTGCCGAAGCCTGATTTCCGCAGGATAGAGCGAATACGGGCGTGGGTATACTGGATAAACGGACCCGTATTTCCCTGGAAGTCAATGGACTCCGCCGGGTTAAACAGCATACGCTTCTTAGGCTCTACTTTCAGCAGGTAATATTTCAGGGCGCCCAGGGCCACCATGCGGTAGAGCGCTTCCAGCTGCTCATCGGAAAACCCTTCGGTCTTGCCTTTCTCTTCCGTGATGGCTTTGGAGGTGGCTATCATCTCTTCCACCAGTTCATCTGCGTCTACCACGGTGCCCTCGCGTGACTTCATTTTACCCGACGGCAGGTCTACCATGCCGTACGATAAATGATAGCAGCCGGCGGCATAGCTCCGGCCCAGCTTTTCCAGGATGGCAAAGAGCACTTTGAAATGGTAATCCTGCTCATTGCCCACCACCCAGATCGACTTATCACAATGAAAATCCCGGAACTTCAGATCTGTGGTGCCCAGGTCCTGGGTGATATACACCGAAGTGCCGTCACCGCGCAGCACCAGCTTATGATCCAGCCCCTTGTCTGTGAGGTCTATCCATACGCTGTTATCATCCTTCTTATAAAATACACCCTTTTGCAGGCCTTCTTCCACGATATCCTTGCCCAGCAGGTAGGTATCTGACTCGTAATAGGTTTTGTCAAAGTCCACCCCTATCTTCTTATAGGTAGCGTTAAAGCCTTCGTACACCCAGCCGTTCAGTTTCTGCCATAGCTGAATCACCGCGGGGTCATTTTGCTCCCACTGCACCAGCATTTCCTGGGCTTCCACCATAAACGGGGCTGCTTTTTTAGCTTCCTCTTCGGCCATTCCCCCGGCCATAAGCTCATGGATCTGGGTTTTATAGGCTTTGTCAAATTCCACGTAGTATTTTCCCACCAGGTGGTCACCTTTCAGGCCGGATGATCCGGGCGTTTCGCCGTTACCAAAATGGCGGTAGGCCACCATCGACTTGCAGATGTGGATACCGCGATCGTTCACCAGGCAGGCCCGGGTCACGTCATAACCGGCCGCTTTCAGGATCTCCGACACAGAGTAGCCCAGGAAATTATTCCTCAGGTGACCCAGGTGGAGGGGTTTATTGGTATTGGGGGAAGAATATTCCACCAGCACTTTCCGGTTCTTTGCAGCGGGCTGAGGGCCGGCCTTCAGTGCCCGGAATACGTCCAGCCACACGCGGTCAGCCAGCTTCAGGTTCAGGAAGCCCTGCACCACGTTATAGCCGCTGACCAGGGTGGAGCGACTGACCAGGTAGTCCCCCAGCGCCGCGCCGATCTCCGCCGGAGCACGTTTCAGGCTTTTTACCAGTCCAAAAAAAACATAGGTATAATTTCCTTCAAATTCCCGGCGGGTGGGTTGCAAAATCACATTCTCTTCCGTACCGAACAGGCTGCTCACCGCCGCCTTTACTTCTTCCGCCAGTATATTTTCTATATTCATGCAAAATTCTGTTAGGCTGCAAAATTACACATTTTTGCCTTGTGAGGCGGCAGCAAGTTTTTTTATCGTTAGTTTTACGCAAAACTATATTAACTTTTTATGTTGCAATCCATGACCGGCTTCGGTTCTGTACAAAAAGAAACCGGCAAGCAGACCATATCCGTTGAGATCAAAACCCTGAATTCGAAGTTCACCGATATCTATTGCCGGATTCCCAAGAGTCTTTCTTCGCGGGAGATCGACATCCGTAATCTCCTGCAGAAGGAGCTGGAAAGGGGGAAGATTGATATTACCCTGAACCTGATCCCCCGGGAAGACGCCATGATCTCCACGCTAGTGAACCGCCCCCTGGTGAAGGCCTATTTCCGTGACCTGATGCAAACGGCGGCCGAGCTGCAGTTTGAGGCCTCCCCTACCGAGGTGCTCCGCATGGCCACCATGATGCCCAATGCCTTTAATAACGGCATCCAGGACGCCGAAGAGGCTGAGGAAGCCTGGAACGAGGTACTGGACGTGATCAAAGCCGGTATAGCCCGGTGCAAAGAATTCCGGATCCGGGAGGGTCAGGGCACAAAAATTAAATTTACCGAATACATTGAGATCATCAGCGGGCTGCTGGAAAAGGTAAACGCCCAGGATGCCGGCCGGATCATCAATACCCGCGAAAAGATCACGAAGGCCATCGGCGATTTCGTGAATTCCGAGAATTTCGATAAGAACCGTTTTGAGCAGGAGCTCATTTATTACATTGAGAAATTTGATATTTCGGAAGAAAAGGTACGCTTAAGAGCCCACCTGGAGTATTTTGTGAAGGAACTGGACGGAAACTCCAACGGCAAAAAGTTAAATTTCATTGCCCAGGAGATCGGCCGGGAGATCAATACCATCGGCTCCAAAGCAAACGATGCCGAGATCCAGCGCCTGGTGGTGCAGATGAAAGACGAGCTGGAAAAAATCAAGGAACAAACTTCTAATATCCTGTAAAGATGGAAAGCTGGATCCCCGGACTGCTTTTGGGTGTAGCGCTCAGTGCCGGATCGGGGTTCCGGATTTTCATTCCCCTGCTTATTTCTAACCTGGCTGCCAAAACGGGCTGGGTAGACCTGGCCGATAATTTCGCCTGGATGGCCTCGGATTCCGCCACGGTGCTGTTGGTGGCCGCCACGATAGCCGAAATCGGCGCCTATTATATTCCTTTTATTGATAACCTGCTGGATACCCTGGCCATGCCGGCATCGGTACTGGCCGGCACCCTGCTGACCTCCCAGTTCCTGGCTATTCATGACCCGGTGATCCAATGGGGCCTGGCCCTGGTGGCCGGCGGCGGCGTGGCCGGAACCGTGCAGGCCGGCACCTCCCTGCTGCGCTTAGGCTCTTCTAAATTTACAGCAGGTACCGGGAACAGCATTTTCAGTACCTTTGAAAACGTACTTTCATCACTGGTTTCCCTGCTGGCCGTCTGGCTACCCGTGATCATGGGGATACTTACGCTGCTTTTTGCCTTCTGGATCCTGAAAAAGCTCTTCCGGAGGCGCCCCAAACAGCCGGCCTGAGAAATTTCTGCCCCCGTTAAAACACCCTCCCCCTGACCAGGTGTTTACACGGTACTTATACCGTTAAAACACCCTTTTTTATTTTTCAAAAAGCTCATAATAAGCTGGTTAATAAATTTCAACCCCCGAGGTATTGTATCGAATATAGATAGAGCTCAAAAAACTGTGTAACTTGCACACAGTTTGTATTCTCATTTTTTAAATCTTGTAAGCCCATGAAAAAAGTTCTTATTTTTTCCAACCTCGTCACCCTTGGCGTTCTTGGAATGTTAGTCATGAAAGGTTGCGCCCAACCCGACAAACCGGATGAGGCCAACGGTAACTCAGCCCAGCTGAAAGGCACCCAGGTAGTGCTAGATTATTCGAACTACGAAAGCTTTAAATCCATGTCTATTCCCCAGGCCATGATCCTGAAAAAGAATTATATGGCTAATCATCTTCCCGCTATCAAAAAATCTTTAAACATTGAAGATACGGAGTACCTGTATTATAGCCTGGATGATTTAAAGAACCTGGTGTGGTACATTGAATATTACGCCAAAGCTTCCGGACAGAATGTTAAATCGGAAGACCTGGGTGTAAATATTCACTTCGGACAATACCCTACCTCCGACCTGCTGCGGCAATTCCCGCAACTGGAAAAGCTGGGCGGGGAAGCGAATAAAGCCGGCCGGACCACCATCTTCTTTGTGCCTACCATCCGGCAGAACGGCAAGACTTTCGAGTTTAACCCGAAGAAAAATTACCTGGAGATCTCCACGGGCCGGTCTAAGAAGATCAAGTCGCTTACAGAGCATTATAAAAATGACCTGTCGACTTTCAAACTGATCGACTACGAGGAAGATTCACCCATCCCGGACTTCGCTAACATGATACCGCCGCCTTATACTAACTAAAAAGAAGTGGTAGTATTTCTGAGAAGTTATTTCTTCATCTATGTTCTTTTTGTAGGAGTTTTTGGGTTGCTGACCACCAGGAAGCAACCCAAAACTTACTGGACCACTTTTCCCTGGTTCATCATAGTGGTGGGGATCCTGGATGGAAGCGGGCTGTTAATAAACCGGTATCTTTTGGGTAAATATCCCCAGTTAAGTTTCTTTTATTACCAGCTTTTTGTGATCCCTTTCCAGGTGATCTATTACTTCTGGCTGATCAATAAGGGGATAGTGAACAGTAACCGGTTTTACTATACGGGCACGGTGGTATTCATCCTGTCTGTGATTGTGGAATGCTTTACGCTGATTGACCTGGAAGGCTATTATTTCAACAGCTTTTCCTATATGGTAGCTAACCTGCTGATGTTGGCCCATATTTTGCGCTATTTTTACCAGTTAAGTAAAAACGACAGGATATTGTTTTTCTACCGGGAAAGAATGTTTTGGGTCACGCTGGGGCTGTTAGTCTTCTGGCTGGGCGCTTTGCCGCTCTTCGGGATATTTAACTACATGGTAGTGAACTACCCCAAAGTATTTACTATTTATTTTAACGTGATACTTATTTTCAACTTTATCATGTACACCTGTTTTCTGATCAGTTTTGTATGGGCGGTGAGAGAGAAATAGTCACTTTTATTATCCTGATCAACCTGATCCTCTTTGTGTTTATTATCGGGATGGTCTACTTTGTCTCCCAGTTCAGAAAACGCAAGGTACTCTACGAAAAGGAATTAACACAAATCAAAATGGAATACGAAAAGGCAAAACTTCAGATAGAGGTTGACGCGCAGAAGGAAACCATGAAAAAAATAGGTAAGGAGATCCATGACAGCGTGGGCCAGAAGCTCACCCTTGCTTCTATTTATCTTAAAAAGAACGGGGTTTCCTCCGTGAAGAATTCATATAGCAACCTCGGCGAAATCAGTGAGCTGATCGATGAATCACTAACTGAGCTGCGCCAGCTCTCCCGCACCCTGGTAAACCCCGAAAGGTACCAGACCCGTCTCCAGGACCTTATCCTGCTGGAAACAAACCGCATCCAGAACATGAACGGCATCCGGGTGGTGGTGGAACAGGAAGGCGAATTTGACCTCCGGGAGGAAGCCAAACACAACATCCACCGTATCATCCAGGAATTTCTCCAGAACAGCGTGAAACACGCCCGGTGTTCGCAGATCCGGATTAACCTGGATTTTACCGACAGCCAGCTGCGGGTGAAATGTTCAGACGATGGCGTGGGCTTTGACATTCAGAAAAATACCGGCCCCGGTGTAGGGATATCCAATATGAAAAAACGGGTCCTCGAAATGAAAGGCCGCGCTGAAATCCACTCCCGCAAAGGCGAGGGAACCGAACTTACTTTTTCCGTACCATATTAATATTTTTGTAAAATTTTATTGTATGTTCGCAGCGGAAAACATGCACTATGCATGAGTTTTAGCTGAATGAAGACTAAAGTTGTTATTGTTGATGATCACAAACTGATCGCTACCGCTATCGGTTCTATCGTAAACGACTTCAATGATTTTGAGGTCCTGTATGATGTAGGAAACGGCGCAGAGCTGATCGATAAATTCAAATATTCCAGAAACAGGCCTGATATCATCCTCCTGGACATTTCCATGCCCGTAATGGATGGCTTTGAGACGGCCCGGTGGCTTACCCGGAACTACCCTAACATCCTGGTCATGGCCCTGTCTATGCAGGACGACGAGCAGTCGCTTTTCCGGATGATCAATAACGGCGCCCGAGGCTTCATGCACAAAAACATCCACCCGCGCGACCTGGAGATCGCCCTCCAGATCCTGCTGCGGGAAAAAATCTATTTCCCGGGCTGGGCTACGGAAAAACTCTATTCCAACATCCATAATCCGCAGGCCGCCCAGCTGATCAACCCTTACAACATCACCGCCCGGGAGGAGGAGTTCCTCAAATACGTGTGTATGGACCTGACCTATAAGGAAATTGCCGAAAAAATGGCCCTGAGCCACCGCACGGTAGACGGCTACCGCGACTCCCTCTTTACCAAAGTAGGCACCAATTCCCGCGTGGGACTGGTACTTTTTGCTGTAAAGCACAGGTATTTTGATCCCAATAATTTTGAAGGCTGAGTTACTCGCCCAGAACGGATGACATCTTGGCTTCGGTGATGACGAAGTTCGACTGGGCCTCACCGATATTGGGTAGGGCAGCCAGCTTATTGAGGATAAAGTGTTTATATTCTTCCATGTCACTGACGATCACCTTCAGGAGAAAGTCAGATTCCCCCGATATGCAGAAGCACTCCACGATCTCCGGGATCCCCTGTACGTCTTCTTCAAAACGTTTGAGGTATTCCTGGCTGTGCTCTTTGAGGGATACTTTCACAAACACCATCAGGTTTTTATTCAGCTTTTTCAGGTCCAGCTCTATGGTATAATTCCGGATGAGGCCGTCACGGCGCAGGCGCTTGATCCGCTCATGCACGGGTGTAGTGGTCAGATTCAGCTCATACGCAATCTGGCGGTTGGTCATCATACCGTCTTTCTTTAATATCTTGAGTATCCTGAGATCTACCGGATCAATATCCATGGGTGCCAATGTCTTTCAAAAGCGTAAAGTTACCCACATCCACTAAAAGAAATGCCTCCCGGTAGATTTTTTTTCTACCCGAAAGGCATTTTATTCCAAAAAACAGAATTTTAGTCTCCTATTTTGACAGCTCCTTAGCCCGCTCTTCCGCCTTCAGGATGCCCTCTATCAGTGACGGGCCCAGGTTCTTTTCCCCGAAAGTCTTCAGCGCCGCTTCCGTGGTTCCGCCTTTGGAAGCCACCGCGGCAATGAGCTCATCCAGGCTTTGCTCGGCATTATTGATGAGGTGATAAGACCCCAGCATGGTCTGCTTCACCAGTAAGCGGGCCAGCCCTTCGTCAAAGCCCATCTTCACCCCGGCTTCCACCATGTGCTTTACCAGGTAGTAAAAATAAGCCGGGCCGCTTCCGCTCAGCGCCGTAACGGCATCGATCAGCTCCTCGTTTTCCAGGTAAACCGAGCGGCCGGTGGCGTTGATCAGGTTATCTATACGTTGCAACTTCTGAAAGCTGATGCCTTCAGCGGCATAGTAGCCGGTGATGCCCTGGCCCAGCATAGCCGGGGTATTGGGCATGGCCCGCACCACCTGCCGGTGGGCCAGCTCTGCCTGTATCCGGGCCATGGGGATACCCGCCATGATGGAAAGTACCACCTGGTCAGGCTGGAGAAAACCGCGGAGTTCCGCCGTAACCGACAGGAAGTCCTGGGGTTTCACGGAAAGGATCACCAGGTCATATTCCCCGACCGAGTGGTTTATGGTATCCACCACCACTCCCTCCTTCTGGGAACGGAGCATTTCAGACCGTTCCCTGCTCTTTTCGATCAGCAGGAGGTCTTCTTTTTTGACCAGGTCATACTGCACAAAGGAACGCGCAAAGGCCATTCCCATATTTCCGCAGCCTACGATTGCGATTTTCATATATAAAATTAGTTCAGGTCCCTTATTTATCCAGCCACTCGCTGATCTCATTCACCACCGCCTCATCCGAGCCGGCAAAACCCCGGCTCATGTGCAGGAATTTTCCTTCCTTATCAATAATAAATTTAGTGGGAATAGACTCCACACCGTATAAAAATGCCACCTGGTGCGCTTCATCCAGAACGGTGTTCAGGTACTCCAGTCCCCGCCGGTTCACGAAGGTGTCCACATGGCTTTTCGTGGTTTCCGGGGGCACCCGCTCAAAGGTATTGATATAAACAAAGACCACATCCTGGCGGCCGGCATATTTTTCCATGGCCATTTTCATACCGGGAAAAGACATGAGGCAGGGACCGCACCAGGTAGCCCAGAAATCCAGGATCACCGTCTTCCCCTTCAGATCCGACAACTTCACCACTTCTCCTTTCAGGTTTTTCAGCTCAAAATCAGGGGCCTCCACGCCGGGTTGGCCTATCTTCTCCTTGTTCACGCGCTGAATGAACAGCAGCGCCAGGCGGGATTTCTTCCCCTCCTGCTGCAGCTTTTGGGCCAGTTCATCGAAATACTCTCCGGACACCTCATTATTCAGGAAATTATTCGTGGCCAGGATGCCCGCAGAAGTGGTTCCCAGTGATTTTACCTTGTCCAGGATGGTTGTATTATGTTCTTTCAGCAGGTCCAGGTACTGTTCTCTCAGCTTCAGCCGGGTGGCCTCATTAGCGGATGATTTGAATTTGGTATCAATATCTTTTACCTTGCCCATAAAGCCGAAATGCGCATTCAGCAGCTCACTGTAGGTGGTCATAGGGGAGGATCCCTCCACTGAAGCCTCCGGGGCCTTATCTTCCGGCGTGATGCCCTCTGCTTTGATGTTCAGCTTTTCGCCCCCGTCCAGCAGCAGCCCGATCTGCTGGTCATTGGCGATGTTCAGCTGGTAAATTCCGGGTTCAGGAATAGTGGCCCGGAACACAAAAGACGCACCTTCTATCTTAACGCTGTCTATTTTTTCACCAAAGCCCCGGTCATTCAGCTGCTCCAGGTATACCTTCCCTTTCACCTCCTTATTCAGCAGGGTCATATTAATTTCCACGGGCAGGCTCTGGGCCATACCGTTTAATGAAATCAGTAAACCGAAAATCAATGTTCTCATCTTATTGAAGTTTTTCCATTAACACCTTATTTACTTCCCGCGGGTCTGCCGAACCGCCGGAGAGCTTCATTACTTCTCCCACAAACAGGCCCAGAAGCCCTTTCTTTCCCTTCTTAAACTCTTCCACCTTGGTTTTATTGCGTGTGAGCACTTCATCTGCCCACGCGCTGATGCTGGACGTATCCTGGGTCAGCACCAGTCCGTTTGACTCGGCCAGAGCCATCAGGTTAGCCCGCGGTGTCTCCGTTAACAGGGCCATTAACTTTTGGCCGGCGGTATGGCTGAATTTTCCTTCTTCAATGGCGTTCACCAGTTCAGCCAGCTGGGCCGGCCGGACAGGGTATTCATGGATGCCCAGGCCCCGCTCATTCATATCGCCCCGCATATAGGAAACCATCCAGTTGGAAACCGCCTTGTAATGCGGCGTCAGGCTTACTGTCTCCCGGAAATAATCACTCAGCTCCTTTTCTTCCGAGATCACGTAGGCGTTATCCTCGGGCAGGCCATACTCTGAAACAAAGGTATGAAAAAGCGCATACGGCAGTTCCGGGAGCTTTATTTCCGCTAACTTTTCTTCCGGGATATGGATGGGGGCCAGGTCAGGTTCCGGGAAATACCGGTAGTCGTTAGCGGTTTCCTTCACCCGCATACCTTCCGTTTCCCCGGTTTCCGGGATAAAGGTACGGGTTTCCTGGAGCACCTGCCCGCCGGCCTGCAGCAGTTCCGCCTGCCGCCGGATCTCGTATTCGGCCGCACGCTGTAAAAACCGGATGGAGTTCATGTTCTTGATCTCCACCTTGGTACCCAGGATTTCGCTGCCTTTGGGCTTCAGGGATACGTTCAGGTCAGCGCGGAGTGATCCTTCTTCCATGTTACCGTCACTGATGCCCAGGAAGCGCACTATCCGCCGGATCTCCGCCAGGTAGCCCGCCGCCTCTTCCGGTGATGTAATGCAGGGGTAAGACACGATCTCCAGCAGCGGTGCCCCGGCCCGGTTATAGTCCAGCAGGGTGCCGTCAGCGGCGTGAATGGATTTCCCCGCATCTTCTTCCATGTGAATATGATGCACCTTCACCTCATGATCTACATACGAGCGGCCTTCTTTCAGCACAAAACGCACGCTACCGCCCACACACACCGGCCGGCTGTCCTGGGTTACCTGGTAGCCTTTGGGCAGATCGGGGTAAAAATAATTTTTCCTGTCGAAATAATTGAAGCGGTTGATCTCACTCCCAAAAGCCAGGCCCAGTTTTACGGCACTGTCTACCACCTCCCGGTTAGTACGCGGAAGCACACCCGGGTGGGCCAGGGTCAGCACCCCGATATTCGTATTGGCTTCCGCCCCGAAACTGTTATGATCCCTGGCAAATATCTTGCTCCTGGTATTTAGCTGGCAGTGTACTTCCAGACCGATCACCACATCAAACTCCATTAAACCTCATTTTATTCTACAAAAATACGGCCTTTCGCCGCTATTAAAAACAAAAGAGCCGACCAATTCAGCCGGCTCTGTCAATATTTGATGTCAGAAATTAATATTCCCACAGGTTACTCTCCTCTTCCATAATCCTGTATTCCCACTCCTGCGACTTTAACAGGGCCTCACGCGGATTTTTGTAAATCTGGTCCAGGTAACGGTTACGCGGATCAGACGTCCGTACGATCCGCCCGCTGAAGAACCGCTGCTCTATGGCATCCGCATAATTCATGTGTTTTGCGGTGTTTTCTTCGTTAAACCACAGGCAGTTCGGGTTCAGGCGGAAATAAGACTCCAGCTCTTTGTATTTAAAGGAGGCCAAATCTTTTTCAATTCCCTCCGGCGAAAGCTCGGCTGGGATCTTGATGGTCACCACCAGCACGTCAAAATAAGCCCGTGAACGCTGAGAGTCAAAAATCCAGTCTTCTTTTATTTCCAGTACGTACAGTTCGCTGGGCAGCAGCTCGTAGCCGGTGGCCAGGCTGGTCACCTGGGAATCGCCCCAGCCATCCTGTGAGCTGGATATTTTTTTAGCGGTGGTATCCGTGCTTCCGCCATCGCCCCAGCCATCATCTTCTTTAGCTGCGCTACCAAAACCGGCATCAATTTCATCCTGCGATAGTCCACCGCCTTCAAAATCGCGGTGAAGGCGCCTGGTAAACTCCTCCAGGGTGATCTTGGTGCTCAGTGAATCATTGCTAAAAGGTTCCAGCACACCGGCACGTACACCGTCAATGATGTGTTTGGTGATCTCACTTCCTTTGGAGAAGAAGGGCAGGTTTGCTTTTTCTTTCAGATCTATCCTTCTCCACAGCGTATATTTTTTCGCCTGGTTAAGCGTATTGATCGGTCGTAAAGAAAGAGGGTTTACCCCGTTGTCAGAGCGCTCCTGTGCCAGAAGGTCTGTCTGCAGACCCATGAAAGCACATACCAGATAAATCGCTATTCTTTTCATATTTATTAAGTTTCAGCGGTCAGCCTTTAGCCGTGCGGCGAACCGCCATTCGCTTTTTACTCCTTGTCTAATTGCTTATGACTCTTGTATTAATTAAGCGGTATGGTAAAAACGCCGTCACCTATGTTCACATTTTCCACGTTACCCTGGAAATTTTTTCTTTGCACTGAATTTATGGTGATCACGTAACGGTCTCCGGATGAAGCCTCACCCGCCAGTCCGGACACATTAACAGAATTTCCCTGGCTATCCATCTTGCCTTTTGAGCGGGATCCTCCCGCCAGCACTACTGTAAAACCATTTACGCGGTAAGCCGCATCTTCCGGGTTAGTATCTTTAAAGCTCTGATCAGCCTCTGCCACAATGGTCAGGTTTCTCACCTGCGAGGCCGGGAAACCCTTCCTGAGGTTATCCACGGAAGCTGCAGAACCGTTTACCATCACCTTAATGGTAGGCTTAGGCACCAGGCGTACATTGAACGGGAAGGTCTGAAGCAGAATCCCGTCGTTTTTCACTTCCAGGCTCACCTTATTGGAATTCGGCACTACAGTCACTTTACCGCTTCCACCCGGGATAAACTCCGCACCTGAGCCGGAGAAAGTAGGGCTATACTGTGCCCCCAGCCCCGGGCTGGTGGTCTGCAGGCGGTTAGCACATTTAAAGTACAAGGCAGGCATGGAAGAAGTGGCGATCTGCACGGATGGTCTCAGTACCGTATATTCTTCGTCTTTGGTCACTACTTCGCGGGTACCGTCAGGCTTCGGGTAAGAGAGCGTAGCGGTATAAGTACGCTTCAGCTGACCGTTATTATCAAAGTTTCCACCACTGGCTCTCAGCTCATAAAGACCCTTACCGTCTTTCACCGGTACGGCTGCACCGTTAATGCTGATGCTGGGCGAGATAGAGCTGGAATAGGCTCCGATCGCGATTTCCGCCCGGTAGGTCTGCCCGGCCACTACGGTCCGGGAATCCGGGATCACTACGGCAAACAGCTTATCAAATTTAATTTCTTTGGCGCCCACCTGCTGTGCCAGGTGATCCAGCACTTCGGCTTCGTATCTCCGGATCACTGACTCCTTCTGGCTGAGGCCCGCCAGGGCCGCCGGAACGGGTGTCTGTGCAAAGAGCAGCTCGGCAAAATCCTTCCTTTTGGTCATGGGATCCGCGTTAGCCATGGCCGGGTCATCTTTGGCATCCAGGGCCAGGGGATGGAACTTAAGGCCGGGTGCGTGTTTCTGAATATAGGCCACGTACTCATCCAGCTTTTGCTTCAGCTCATACCCTTTCTTGTTTTTCACAAAGATATTAGCCACTTTTTCTTCTTCCGCCAGGTTTTTGATCTGGTTCGTTTCGGGATCAATTCCGCCGCCGGCTTCGTTCCGGATGGTTTCTTTTAAACCTTCTATATAGGTGATGATCTCACTGGTCTTCTTTCTTACCTCTACAGCATTGTTATACAAAGCCCGGTATTCCGGCTTATTCCCGGATTTATCCACGGCTTCGTTCATTGCATCCAAAGTTCTTTTGTTACTTGTATCAGCCGCTTTATTCGCCTGATCTAAGGAATTATCCAAAAGTAAAAATTTCTCCAGAATAGCATTACTGATCTGTAAGGCAAGCATAGCCGTCAACACAAGATACATCATGTTGATCATCTTCTGCCGTGGACTTTCCTTAACTCCTGCCATATTTTAGTTCTTTTGGGGTGGTAAGAAATATTAAACGGTTCCTTTCATGGCTGAAAGCATACTGCCGTACACGTTATTCAGCGAGGCCAGGTTAGTGGTCAGTTTATTCAGCTCAGTCTTGAACTGCTGGCTGTCTCTGGAAACATCTGACATATCACTCAGGACGTTCGAGAAGTTACCGTAGAAAGAGTTCATGGCTTTCAGGTGACGGTTTGTATCCTGGAGCTCTATTTCATACACTGCGTTTAATGCACTCATATTCTGGGAGATCTTATGGAACTGTGAGCGGTATTCCTGTGCGTCACGGGTGGCGTCACCCAGGCTTACCATAGAGTTCACCACATTGCCCAGGGAAGCGTTCATATCGCCGATTTTAGCGGAGGCTTCCCGGATCTTCCCGTTAAATTCGCTGGTAGCCACCCCGGAGCTGCTGATCTCGCCCAGGCTGGACACGGATGCGCTCAGGTTTTTAAAGCTGGCCTTCAGGTTATCGAAAATATCGGGGGTAATGTTGGCATTGGCCAGCATATCGTCCATTTTGGCGGTCAGTCCCAGGCCGGCAGATTGCGGCTGAGCGGCATACGACCGTACTTCTCCTTTATAGTTTTCTGCCAGCTCGGGATATACTTTTTCCCATTGGTATTCGGTTACGGGCCGGAGCAATGACTGGGCGGCATAGATCAGGAAGATAACGGCCTCCACGCTAAGACCTACCGGAAGCATCCAGGAAGCCCAGTCGTAGTGCATGATCTTTCCCATAGCCCCTACAATTACCACTGCCGCACCGGCACTGTAAACAAAAGGAATGAATCTGTCCCAAAAAACGCTGGGACCATTATTTGCTGCCATATTTTATAATGATTTTTTAATAAACGTGTTTTGTAATTATTCTCTGCCCGGTACAGATCCCATCCGGTCCATCACACAGCGGAACCCGATATAAGATTTGGTGGCTGTCCTGTATTCGTACGTGGTGGTTCCTGATTCCAGGTAATGGGCCACATCTTTCCATGATCCGCCTTTGATCACTTTCCGGGGCTCATCGGCGTTGTCGTAGTTAGGATTTAAGTCCCAGGTGATGGGCATGTACGATTCGGAGTAGGCATCCTGTGTCCATTCTGCCACGTTCCCGGCCATGTTATATAAACCGAAAGCATTTTTTTCATACATATTCACCGGTGCCGTGTACTGGAAGCCGTCTTTCTGGTAGTTACCCCGGTTAGGCTTGAAGTTAGCCAGGTAGCAGCCTTTGGCGTTCGCTACGTAAGGGTTACCCCACGGGTATTTGGCGCCTTCGCTGCCGCCCCGGGCTGCCCATTCCCATTCGGCCTCGGAAGGCAGACGGAAGCGGGGAGAACGGAACTCGTTATTTTCCGCCCGGTAGTTATTGTAAAGATCTGACCGCCACCGGCAGAAGTACTGGGCAGCATCCCAGCTTACACCCACCACGGGGTAGTTATCAAAAGCCGGGTTACCGTAATAATTTTCTGTCAGCTGGTCACCATTATGGTAGGTAAAGTCTTTTTTCCATACGGTGGTATCCGGGTAAAGCCGGGTCATGATAAACTCTTCACCCAGCACTTCCAGGGAATCTGCCATAATAGAGTTAACAAACATCCGGTATTCCTGGTTAGAGATTTCGGTGTCATCCATGTAGAAGGCCGGAATGGATACCCGTTTATTGAGGGCTACCCGGGTAGACATCACGTCTTCATCGGCCTGACCCATCATAAAAGACCCTGAAGGAATCAGCACCATTCCCTCCGGCGCCACCTGCTTATTCCCCTTACGGGCTTTAGCTACCAGCTGGCCGTCTTTAATTCCTGCAAGCGGATCTTCAACACTCCCACCCCCTTTTTTGTCTCCCTTGCCGAAAATCTTAATCCCGGTTTTGCCACAACTTTGAAATAAGAACGCGGAGGATAAAATAACTGCAACAGTTAAGATCTTTTTTGAAATGCGTTTATTCATTTTTTGAAAGCAAGAATTTTTAATCTTCTATTTTTTACTTTGTCAGAACGTTAATTCCTAATATTATATTGTCAATGGCCATAATAAAAAACGAATGCTTTTCTACTACCAGTTCATAAACCATGCCAATTCTGTTTTTTTAGGTTTCGCAAAAATCCGAAAAACTATCCGAGTTTCATAAATTAGGTCGTATCTTTTTATTACAAACTGTAGCGCGGAGTTTTCACTACCGACTTTCTGCCCATTTTTACCGGGGTGAGGACATACCGCAGAAATACTTCATGGGAGGTACCTGCCTTGGCATCTGCCCCCGTGGTAACGATGTCCAGGGCATAGCCCAGCTTAAGCTTATTATCCAGGAGGTTAGTGCCCAGCAGTACGGATCCGGCATCCTGGTTCCGGTAGTTTCCGCCTATCCAGAGTTTCTGGTTATAGGTCACCATAACACCGGCCTCTACCGAAGAGCTGACCAGGTCATACCGGACCATCAGCATGGGGCTTACATCCAGCGTGTAGGAAACCGCGAAATCGTATTTCCCGGTCAGGAAATATTCTCTTTTCTCTTTAAAAGCGGCGCTGCCCGTACCTACGCTGTAGGCCGGTTCCAGCAGGTTTTTAGCAGACAGCCCCACCTGGTAGCTGGGATTCACCAGGTAGATCCCGGCGTTCAGGCGCGGAACCATGCTGGTGATGCGGCTGGAGGGAACCTGGGGGTCATCCGGGTCACGCGGAATGAACTCATCTCCCCGGAGGGTCAGGTTATTAAAGCCGGCCCCCACACCAAAGCCCACCACGTTACTGCCCAGGCGTTTATGATAGGAGTAACTAAGCACCATTTCGGTCATGCTCTGGGCCTTACCGATATTCTGGTTGGCGAAATACATCCCTGCCCCGCCCTTCAGTTTGGCTATGGGCATATCCAGGGCAAAGGCCGTGGAAAGGTTACCTCCGCCGCTGAATTCGGTGGCCGTATAACCCAGGTACTGTGACCTCACGGTAGACTGGATCTGCACGCGGTTAAACTGGCCCGCGGCACCGGGATTAAGGTAAAACTGGTTAAAGACGTAATGCGTGAACTGCGGTAAGTTCTGGCCAAAGCTTATTAACCCGGAAAAGGAAAAAAGTAAAGCAAGTAAATACTTTCTGGCCATACGGTAGATTTTAAAGCTATATACAAATAAACACAATAAGACCCACAATATTATGAGTCTTATTGAAAATTTACGCGATGTTATTGGCTTTTTTAATGTAAAGCTCCAAGGCCCCCACCATAGACGGTGCATTGGGCAGGGGGGCTTCAATATCCAGGATGAGCCCGAGGTCACGGATGGCCTTGGCCGTGGTAGGGCCGAAAGCCGCCAGGCGGGTATTTTTCTGTTCCCAGTGAGGGAAATTATGCATCAGTGAGTGCACTCCCGAAGGACTGAAGAAACAGATAATATCGTAAAAGACTTCGGTAAGATCCGAAAGGTCTGCCGGAACGGTCTCGTAGATAATAGCCTCCGTAAGCGGTATGCCGTGCTTACGCATCAGGTCAGGGATGGCATTGTTCCGGATATTGGAGCAGGGAAACAGGAATTTCTCGTTCTTGTTTTTTAGAATAAACGGCTCCAGGTCTGCGGCGGTCTTATTGCCTGAAAATATCTTCCGTTTCCGGATGGTGATGTATTTCTGGAGGTAATTAGCGGTTTGCTCCGTAATACACAGGTACTTCATATCGATCGGAATTTCCACCCGCAGCTCTTCGCATATTCTGAAGAAGTGATCTATGGCGTGCCGGCTGGTAAATATGATAGCGGTATGCGCTAAAATATCGATTTTCTGTTTTCTGAATTCCCTGTGATCTACTTTCCTGACGTCTATAAAGTTCCTGAAGTCCACTTTGATCTTATAGCGGTCAATCAGGTCAGAATAAGTAAGAGATTTTTCGCCCGGATTATCAAGAGTGATTAAGATACTTTCTACCTTCCTCAAACGTTCGTCATTTTCTGTCATCTCGCTCAAAACAAATACCTGAAATTTCTTAGCACTTTTAGAAAAAAATTCTCATACCTAAAATGATAGGAAGTGCTTCTGCGATGCAAAGATACGAAAACAAGTACAAAAACTTCACATTACTCTCCCGGTTTATCGTAAAATATATTAGCAGACCTCTCCATAAATAGAAAACCAGCAGCAGCACAAACAGGTAGTTTTCAATGTCTTCCGGAAACGAAATATAGGTATTGTACATGATCAGCACGACCAGCAGAACCCCTGAATAAAAGAACAGGCTGCACTGGATCACCTTGAAATAATGCAGGTCGGTGACCTTCCCCAGGTTAAACAGCTTACCCATAATATTCAGGTAAAAAAACTTCACCACATACACGATAAATACCAGCAGGCAAAGCTTCAGAAAGTTTACGGCATGCACGGCAAAGGTGTTTCCCGACTGGAAAAAGAAGCTGCCTTCCGTGATGGGGAGCCCGCCAAACTGCAGCATGAGGATCAGGAAGCCCAGCACCACGCTCAGCAGGATCACAAAGAGCAGGCTGGGGCGGTCCAGCGGCTTTCCGATCATGAAAAGATCTTCTTTCACGCGGGAGGAAAGCACGTCACGCAGGGAGTAATATTTAGCGTAAACCCGGAAATAGTTACTGGAAACAAAGCTCATCACCACCAGGCTGAGCAGAAAGGCTATGGCCACACCGCTGTTAAAACGGGAGACCGACCGGGGCGTCAGCCGGACCACATCCCGCACCGAACTTTCCTCCCGCACGGATGAGCCCGCCGCATTACCGGAAGGATAACCTATATAAGCTATTACGTCTGAAGGAGACGAAGCCGCAAAAAAACTGAAATACACCTGGTCTTTGCGATGTTCCCGCCGCAGGCTGTCCAGGCTGTACACCAGCCACTCCTGCTTTTTCGACTCCCGCACCAGGGCCCGGTCCATGAAGATATTCCCTCCTTTAAGCGGGGTTCTGACCAGCAGGAAGGCATGCGGGTAGCGTAACAGGTCCAGGGAGAGGGTGAAGATCTGGAATTCCTTATCGGCATCATACCGGTAAGGTACATACACTTTTTCTTCGTGATCATACATCAGCCATTGGTGCGTGAGGTCCTGAACCGGCCGGTAATTTTCATACCGCACCGGCACATTGGCCTGCGCCCCGGTCCAGATCAGGCTAAATATCAGGAGAAAAAAAGATGGCTTCAACCCAAACGTAATTTTTTCGCAAAATTAGGAAACCTTCTGCAAGACACCGCGCAGTGAAGGTAAAAATTAACAGCGACCCCGGTTCCGGTGAAAAACGCCATTAAAGAAGTGTCTGAAAACTTAACACGGATTTTTTGGAAATTCCGCAAAAAAAATAATCCTTTGCAGGATAACATTCCTACCGGTATGAAAGAGAAAACAAAACAACTTAAGGCTGAAATAAGCAAAGGCCTGGGCGCTGTAGCGGAAATTGGCGGCCTGGTTGAAAAAAAATCAATCCGTAAAAAGATCGCTGCGCTGGCGGATGACCTTCGGAAGCTCTTAAAGAAAGACGCGAAGAAAAAAGAAAAAGAAGCCGCCAAAGCGGAGAAAAAGCAGGAAAAGGCAAAAAAAAAGCCGGAAAAGAAAGCCAAGCCCGAAAAGAAAGCGAAACCGGAATCTAAACCGGTAGTGGCATCGGCTCCTCCGAAAGAAGCGAAACCGCAGTCGGGAAAAACGGCCGCCCGCTCCCCCAAAAAAGCCCAGCCCCGTGCCGTAAAGGCTCCGAAACCGGCTGACACCCCGGCAGAACCGGCCACAAACCTGAAAGCCGAAGTATGGAAAGCCTCTCCTGAAGAGTAGTTTTTCAAAAAAAAGGTATAACTTAGTGGATCAAAACCGGTCCGCACATGAAGTTATACCTTTTTTTATGCCTGTTCATTACCAGTCGTTTCCTGTACGCGCAGGCGGTCATCATCACTGAAATTTTTGCCGATCCTACTCCCTCTCACGGACTGCCCGAAAGAGAGTACCTCGAAATCTTTAACCGCTCTGCCGGGCCGGTTTCCCTTTCCGGGTACAGCCTGACCTACGGTATGGTGAAAACCCCGTTTCCGGCGGGAGTCATGGAACCCGGCCAGTATGTGATTGTCTGCCGGAATGCCTACGTTCCGGAGTTCAGCACCCTGGGGAAGGTCATCGGCCTGTCTAACCTCTCGCTGAATAACACCGGCACCACCTTAAAGCTCTCGGGCCCGGGTGGAAAGGAGACCCATACCGTAGCCTATTCTTCTCTTTGGTACACGGCAGGCCGTTCAGAAGGCTACAGCCTGGAAATGATAGATACGGCCTGGCCCTGCCGCGGGCGGGCTAACTGGCAGTCGTCACCGGCCCCTGCCGGCGGCACTCCCGGCAGACCCAATGCGGCTGCACGGGCTCATCCCGACCTCTCTCCGCCCCGGCTGCTCCGTACCGACCTGCAGGAAAACCGGGTAATGCTGGTTTTTGATGAAGTGCTGAGCCCTGCTTTTGCCGAAAGTACGGGCAGCTTTGAGGTGCTCAGCGGCAATACTTCCCTGACCGGCGCCGCTTTCCCTGACGACAGCCACGAGGCGGTGGCCCTTACCCTGGACCGGAGCCCGCAGGGTAGCCTGGAGCTGAAGATCTACGGCGCGGAAGACTGCTCGGGAAATGCGGCACCGGATACCACTGTGGTTTTTGAAAGCCTGCCTGAGCCGCTTCCCGGAGACATCCGGCTGTCGGAGATCCTGTTTAATCCCCTGCCGGGCGGGGAAGATTTCGTGGAGATTTATAATACCACGCCCCGGCGCTTTAACCTGAAAAACTGGCAACTGGCCCGGCTGAACGCCGCCGGTGCCATCACCGGCCACACGGTTATTTCCACTATGCAGACCGTACTTCCCGGGAATGGTTACCTGGCTTTCAGCCCTGACCCGGCTTTTCTCAGGGCGCATTACCCGCTTTCGGGGAATATCCTGGAAGTGCCCGCCCTGCCGGCCTATAATAATGACGCCGGTACGGTGCTGCTTCTGAAACCTGACAGCACGGTGGCCGACCGCTTCACCTATTCTGAGAAAATGCATGCGGCCCTGATCCGGAATCCCAAAGGCGTTTCCCTGGAGCGGGTCTCCTTTCAGCCGGGGCGTGAGGAGTGGGCCTCTGCTTCTTCCGATGGAGGTTTTGCCACTCCCGGCGGGCCCAATTCCCGCGGGGAGAATTACCTCACCGGATCTTATTTTTCAGCGGAGCCCCTGGTGTTTCACCCGGACAGGGAGGTTACCTGGCTGACCTATCAGCTGAGTGGCGGGGAGCTCTACGCCGCCATCACCGTGCTGGACCGGCACGGGCGCCCTGTGAAGATCCTGGCCCGGAACCACCTGCTGGGAACCCGCGGAAAAATAGCGTGGGACGGTACCGACGACAGTGGCCGCCGGCTGCCTCCCGGTTACTACGTTTTTGCGGCAGATGTGTTCGGAACCGGTCAGAACCGCCGGTTTTATTCCAAAACCGTGATCGGAGCCGACTGAGCATTTCGCCTGCCGGATATAAAAAATATATACTTTTGGAGGTTTATTTAAGAATTACCCCCTATTTTTAAAACTCAAAAAAAGAATTGTAAGCATGTCACCTTTTGTTTTATTGCTGGATTGGGAAGGATTTGAAAAAGACAAATACGTTCACACGGTACTTGAAGATAACCTTCTCCCGAATTACCTGGAGAAGTGCAGCTGGTTTGCGGGGAGAAACCGCAGGAACTGGCGGATCAAGATCACCGGTGCCGTACGGATGAAGTCTGAGGAGGCAGAATTTTTCTTCACCTACCTCCAGATCCGGTATTCCACAGGGGAAACGGAATCGTATCTTTTCCCGGTGTCATTTGTGGGAGAAGAAGTCACGGATATACCGGAAGGAGCGTTTATCTCGCGGGCCACACTGGATGAAAAGGAAGGTTTCCTGGTAGAAGCCGTATATGACCCGGCGTTTCGCCTGGCCATTTTCAGAAACCTGCTGAGCTCGGCCAGCACCCCCCAGAAGAATGACCGGGTACTGGAGTTTGAGAGAGGCAAAGGGCTGGAGGAGGAATCCGACCTGGAGAGCAGCTTTATCGAGATCGACAGCAATAATACGGCCTTTGTTTATAACCAGAAATATTTCTTTAAGCTCTACCGGAACCTCTACCAGGGCATTAACCCCGAGATCCAGTCGCTGCGGTTCTTCTCCCGGACCGAGAAGTTTAAAAGCTATCCCAAATATTGCGGCAGTATTAACCTGACCGAAGACGGCAACCCGCTGTATACGTTTGGGGTGATGACGGAGTACATTGCCGAATCTAAAGACAACTGGTCGCTGACGGGTGATTACCTGAACGACTTCATTACCGGCCTCGTAGACGGCAATTTCCAGGTGAGGGAGCAGGTTTTTGTGAAAGTGGCCCAGCTGGGAAAACGCACGGCCATCATGCACGATGCCCTGTTTGATCTTAATTCCGAAGAAGCCTTCCGGCCCGAGCAGATTAACCGCTCTTACCGCACCGAGGTGCACCGCAGGCTGGAAGATGACCTGGATAAGCAGTACGACTCGCTGATTGAAATCTACATGAACCTGGACGAGCAGACGCAGTCGCTGGCCTGGCAGTTCATGGAAGCCAAAGACAAGATCCTGAATTTTATAGACCAGATCCTTACCCGGGTGTTTAACTCGCTCCGGATACGCATTCACGGTGATTTTCACCTGCGGCAGATCCTGGTGAATGCAAACGGCATTCATGTGATCGACTTTGAGGGCGAACCGAACTCGCCCATCAGCAGCCGCATCACCAAGCACAGCCCGCTGAAAGACGTGGCTTCCATGATCCGGTCGTATCACTACGCGGTATCGGCCAAGCTGTATAACAGTGAGCAGACCCAGATGATCCCGGAAAAAGACCTGCTTCGGGCTTCCGACCGCTGGTATAAGCTCATGCGGGACACCTTCCTGGAGGAGTACCTGACGTATTTCGGGCCGCATCATACCCTGCTGAAGAATAACGGCGAGGTAAACTACCTGCTGCAGTTTCACCTCCTGGAAAAGGCCATTCATGAGCTGGGCTTCGAGATTAGGAACCGGCCTTCCTGGATCAAAATCCCGCTGAAGGGCATCCTGGATGTGGTGCGGGAAATAGAAAAACTAAGAACGGTCTGATGCTGGAAAAAGCGCTGATGTTCTTCTTTGCCGCCAAGGTAGCGCTGGTCACCTGTCATTATGAAGCCGGCCACGCCGGCCTGGAAAAGCAAAAGATGAAGGTAGAGCGCGCCGGAACACTGGACCGCACACTGGACGAGTGTTCCGGGATATGCCCCTCGCCCTGGTCAGACCACCTGCTGGCCCTGAACGATTCCGGCGGCAAAGCGGAAATTTACGAGATCACCCGGGAAGGGAAACTGGTGAACACCCACCCGGTTCCCGGCGCCGTAAACCGCGACTGGGAGGAAATCACCACCGATGACGCCGGAAATGTGTACATCGGCGACTTCGGCAATAACAGCAATACCCGGAAAGACCTGACCATTTATAAATACACGAAGAGGGGTTCGGGGGATGCTTCAGCTCCCGATGCTTCCAGCGCGGGGAGTACAGCCGGCCAGGCTTTCCCCGATATCACCCAAAAGATCACTTTCCGCTACGCAGGCCAGACTTTTGCCGGCGGAGAAAAAAGGGAATTTGACTGCGAAGCCTTCTTCTGGGCCAATGACTCCCTCTACCTTTTCACCAAAAGCTGGGAAAAAGGCGCCAAAACGTGCCGGATGTACGTACTCCCTGATCGCCCCGGAGACTATGAAGTAAGCGCGCGCGACGAAGTACTGCTGAAAGCCCAGATCACCGGCGCCGCCCTCCGCCCCGACAAAAAGCAATTTGCCCTCATCTCCTACGGCAAGATCTTCCTGTTCAATATCCCCGGTGAACAGATCGGCTTCCGTTCCCCCCACGCCTGCATCAAAATAGCCCGGAAGCAAACGGAAGCCATTATGTTTGAGGGGACAGATCAACTTCTGTTTACGAATGAGCAGCGGGGAATGTTCCGGATAAAGTGAAATACCCCTTCCTCCCTGAAATTTAATACTGTCTTAACATTAAACTTCCTAATTTTGCAGCGGAAACGTCCCAATACGTATGAACGGTAAAATCCTGGTCATTGATGATGATGAAGATATCCGGGAACTTCTCATCTATAATCTGGAAAAAGAAAATTATGAGGTCAGATCGGCGGAAAACGGGCTGAGAGGGCTGGAAGTGGCCCGCCAGTTTCAGCCGGATATCATCCTGATTGATATCATGATGCCGGTGATGGACGGCATACAGGCGGGCAAGGTCATCAAGAATGAGCTGAAAAACACCCACCTGATCTATCTTACCGCCCGGGCGGAGGAATATTCCGAAGTGGCGGCTTTTGAAGCCGGCGCCGATGATTACATCACCAAGCCCATCAAACCCAGGGCACTCCTCAGCCGCATCCAGGCGTATTTCCGGAAGGAAACCGGGAAAAACACCGACAGCCAGATCCTGGAGATCGGCGGGCTGACCATTAACAAGGAGAATTATTCGGTAACCAAAGAAGACGGCAGCGTGAAGATCCTGCCCAGGAAAGAATTTGAGATCCTTTACTACCTGGCCTCCCACCCTAATAAGGTACAGAGCCGGGAGTCACTGCTTCAGAAGATCTGGGGAACCGACATTTTCGTGGTGGAACGCACCATTGACGTGCACATCCGGAAGGTACGGGAAAAGATCGGGGAAAGGTACATCGGCACATTAAAGGGCGTAGGCTATATGTTTACTGCCGAATAATGCGGAACTTTGGGTACAGGCTCTAACGTTCAGAATGTATGCTGCTCTCTCCCCGGTGGATCTCCTTCCTGATAGCCGTACTGATCACCTTCATTACGGTGGCCTTCCTGAACTTTGTACCGGATGTATCGCAGCCCATGCTTTTTGTGGTGGGGATCAGCGCCTTCATTTCTTCTTTCCTCCTGATCTATTATATCATTGACCTGCTGGTTTTCCAGGAGGTAAACAGCATCTATCTTTCCCTGCGCAAACTGAAGATCAAGGATTTTGACATACCGCGGAAATCCCTGATCAAAAGCGTTAACCCCCTGAAAAAGCTGAATCGCGAGATCTCCAATTATGTATCGAAAAAGGAAGAGGAAATAGACACCCTCCGGCGCATGGAAACATTCCGGCGGGAGTTTATTGCGGATGTCTCGCATGACCTGAAAACCCCCATTTTTGCGGCCCAGGGCTTTATCCATACCCTGCTGGACGGCGCCATTGAAGACCCGGAGGTTTCCCATAAGTTCCTTCACAAGGCGGCCCGCTCCCTGGATGGCCTGGAAATGCTGGTGAAAGACATCCTGATCCTGACCCAGGTGGAATCAGGCGATATCCGGATGCAGATCGAAAAAGTGAATATCGTGGAGGTGATCCGTGACATTTTTGATCAACTGGAAGACAAGGCCGGCAAGCGACACATTGCCCTGGTCCTGAAGCCCAAAGCCATCAAAAGCATGAAGGTCAGGGCAGACCGCACACGGATCAGCCAGGTGCTTACCAACCTGATCACGAACGGCATCATTTACGGCAAAAATGAAGGGAAAGTAACCGTAGAGCTCAGCCTGGAGAGCCGGAAAGTGCGGATTCGGGTCAGCGATAACGGCATAGGTATAGCCCCGGAACACCTGCCGCGGATTTTTGAGCGCTTTTACCGGGTAGATAAAAGCCGATCCCGGGCGGTGGGTGGTACCGGCCTGGGCCTGGCCATTGTAAAGCACATCCTGAATGCCCATAACACCAGCATAGACGTGACCTCCAAACCGGATCACGGTACCACGTTTAGTTTTACCCTGCCCCAGGCGGCAGAAGATTTTTCTTCGTAACTTTGCCCAAACGTTTACCGATTTGGATTTAACCCGATTTAAAAAAGCACCCCGGAATCTTGATTTCCAGGACCTCATCATTTTTGAGAATGAGAATTACGTGGTGATCAATAAGCCGCCCTTTGTGCCCTCCCTGGATGAGCGCACGGCAGACCGCAGCCTGAGCATCCTGAGGCTGGCCCGGGAGCATTATGAAGATATCCAGCTCTGCCACCGCCTGGACAAGGAAACTTCCGGCGCCCTGGTGCTGGCTAAAAATTCTGAGGCCTACCGCCACCTGTCTATGCAGTTTGAACACCGCGAAGTGCAGAAAGAGTACCATGCGGTGGTAAACGGCGTGCATGATTTTGACAGCGTATCGGTGTTTCTGCCCATTGCCATCGTGAAAGACGGCACGGCGGTGCGGATAGACCGGCAGCGTGGGAAACTGGCCGAAACCGTTTTCTTCACCCTGCAGAAATTCTCCCGGCATACCCTGGTCCGCTGTATTCCCATTACCGGCCGCATGCACCAGATCCGGGTTCACCTTCAGTGCCTGAATGCGCCCATAGTGTGTGATCCTACGTATAACGGGGATTACATCTTTCTTTCCCAGATCAAACGGAAGTTCAATTTAAAGGAGGAAACGGAAGAACTACCCCTGATTAAGCGGGTGGCTCTGCATGCGCATTCCATCCACTTCCGGGACCTGGATGAAAACCTGCTGCACATTACGGCGCCTTACCCCAATGATTTCGAGGTACTGGTGAACCAGCTGGTCAGATTTTCTTCGTGACGGTGTCGTAAAAATCGCGGAATTTAAAGTTCTTTTTAACGTGCTTTACATCTTCATTCTCGGCATCACCGAGCAGGAATCCCCAGGCTTCCAGCCTCGGACTGGCGTCAAAGATCACTTTCAGGATAGCCGTTACCGGCAGGGCCAGGATCATGCCGCCTATGCCCCAGAGCTTGCCGAAGAGCAGTAAGGCCGTGATGGCCACCAGGGCATTGATGCTCACCTGGTTTCCTACCACATAAGGCGTGATAAAATTACCTTCCAGGAATTGCACCACGGCAAAAGACGCCGCCACCGCCAGGGCCGCCAGGTAGGAGTCTTTGGTGATCAGGGCCACCAGGATAGGCAGCGCCGAGCCGATAGCCACTCCGATGTAGGGCAGAATAGCCAGGAAAGCCGCAAAGAACCCGAAGAAGAGGGCGTGTTCAATACCGATGAAGTACAGGGCGGCGGAGTTCAGTGTACCGATGATCAGGATCACCAGCATCAGGCCCAGGATATAGCCCCGCACCACGGTTTTCACTTTATTCATGGTAGCCACGATCTTGTGCTTACTGGTATCTTTCAGCCACTTAAAGACGAACGTCTTCAGGAAATCACGGTACATCAGCATCAGGAAAATATAAAGCGGCAGAAGGGCCATGCTCATCAGGAAGTTAGAGGTACCGCCTATGGTGGCCCCCAGGAATTTAGACCCGCTCTTCACGGCTTCGGAAATGTGCTTCTGGCCTTCGGTAATGAGCTGCTCTTTATTGATCCCGAAATTTCCCAGGAAACCCGCCAGGTCACCCACCCACTGGTTAAACCGGGTTTCCACCTGTGGAAAGAGGTCATCCAGGCCTATCACCTGCGTATAAACCACATAGACCAGGCCCGCCACTACGGCCGTGATGAGAATAATGCCTACAATGATGGATATTACCCGCGGAACACCCTTCATTTCCAGGTAGTTGCATACCGGGTACAGGAGGAAGGAAAAGAGGGCAGCCACCACAAACGGCACGATCACATCCTGCAGGATGTAGGCAATGTATACCAGGATAACAATAGAAACCAGCGTACCTGCCAGGCTCCGTGGAGGGGCTATTTTTTTAAATGTGTTCATCTTCCAGCTGTTTGAGATTATCCTTGTAAATCCTATTGGACACTAAGATACTTACTTCAAACAGAAAATAAAGCGGAATGGCCACTAAAATTTGGCTGATCATATCCGGCGAAGGCGTAATCACCGCGGCCACGATCAGGATCACCACAAAAGCATGCCGGCGATATTCCTTTAAGAAATCGGGGGTAACAATGCCTATTTTAGTCAGCACCATGATCACCACGGGCAGCTGGAACATGAGTCCGCAGGCCAGGGTAAGGGTGGTCAGGATGGAGAGATAGTTCTTTATGTCATACTGGTTCACGATGGTCGGATCCAGCTGGAAGTTTACCATAAAGTGAACGGCAAAAGGAGTCACCACGTAGTACCCGAAAAGCACTCCGGAGAAAAACAAAAGGGAAATGATAAATACGGCTCCCCGGGCGGCTCTTCTTTCTGCCGGCCGTAAGCCGGGTTTTATAAACGACCATATCTCCCAAATAACATAGGGAAACGCAATCAGCAGACCGATAATGGCAGAAGAGGTGATAGCCAGCATAAACTGGCCGGAAATTTCCCTGTTTTGCACATCAAATTTCAACTCCTGCAAACAAAGGCTGTCAATATGTAAAAGCCGGCCTATTTCACACATTTTCCGATAGGTCCAGAAGTCTATCTTTGACGGCCCCATGATGATAGTACCGTACACCCACTCTTTGATAAACCAGGCCACTATCATAAATATAAATATCGCCGCTATGGACCGGATCAGGTGCCACCTGAGCTCTTCCAGGTGCTCCAGGAAGGTCATTTCTTTCTCTCCGTCAAACTCTTCTTCTACGTGGGCTTGGTCTAAAGGCATAATCTTCTGCTAAAAAAGGGAGAAGGCCGCAGGGGCCTTCGTTAATTATTTAAAAAGCGGGAACCACTTCATCCATTCGTTCACTTCAGTGCGGGTAGTGTTCAGCACTTTCTCGTTATCGTGATTCATCAGCACCCGGTCTACGAGCTCCACGATCCGCACAAAATCTTTCTCTTCCAGTCCGCGGGTGGTCATGGCGGCCGCTCCTACCCGGATACCCGAGGTGGTCATGGCCGGCGCATCATCAAACGGCACCATGTTTTTATTCACGGTAATATCTGCCTTGATCAGGGCATTTTCAGCCAGCTTGCCATTCAGGCCTTTCGGACGCAGGTCTATCAGCGCCAGGTGGTTATCCGTACCGCCGCTGATCACTTTATAACCTTTTTCCACAAATGCATCGGCCATCACTTTGGCATTCTTCTGCACCTGCTGCACATAGGTAGTGTAGCTGTCGGTCAGGGCTTCCCCAAACGCCACCGCCTTAGCCGCAATAATGTGCTCCAGCGGGCCGCCCTGTATGCCGGGAAATACGGCAGAGTCCAGCAGGGAAGACACGGTTCTTACTTTTCCTTTGGCGGTAGTAATGCCAAACGGGTTCTCAAAATCATTCCGCATCATGATCACGCCGCCACGGGTACCGCGCAGGGTCTTGTGGGTGGTGGTGGTCACGATATGGCAATGGTCAAACGGATCGGCCAGCAGGCCTTTCGCGATCAGTCCGGCCGGGTGGCTGATGTCGGCCAGCAGGATAGCCCCTACCTGGTCGGCTATGTTCCGAAGCCGGGCATAATCCCAGTCGCGCGAGTACGCCGAAGCCCCGCAGATGATCATCTTAGGCTTTTCGGCCAGGGCTGTCTGCTCTACTTTATCCCAGTCAATCAGGCCGGTAGCTTCTTCCACCCCGTAAAAGAAGGGCTGGAAATATTTTCCGGAGATGTTTACGGGGGAACCGTGGGTCAGGTGCCCGCCGTGCGAGAGGTTAAAGCCCAGAATCTTATCGCCCGGCTTCAGGCAGGCCAGGAAAACGGCCGTATTAGCCTGTGCGCCGGAGTGCGGCTGCACGTTAGCCCAGGTCAGGTTAAACAATTCCTTCAGGCGGTCAATGGCCAGCTGTTCCACTTCATCTACTATTTCACAACCGCCGTAATAGCGCTTTCCGGGAAGCCCTTCCGCATATTTATTGGTCAAAACACTGCCTGCGGCAGCCATCACCTGCTCGGAAACAAAGTTCTCGGAGGCGATCAGCTCAATGCCGTGCAGCTGTCTTTCATGTTCTTTCCCGATCAGTTCAAAAATACGGCTGTCTGCGTAATTGTTCATAAAATTCCTGGAGGTTTGTTTAAATCCGCGACAAATTTAAGAGTTCTTTCGGTAGAATCAGAAAAATTTTGTGCATTAGTAGCACACGGCTCAGATTCATGTGCTTATGACCCGCTTACAGGCTCTTATCTACCTGGATCTGGAATTTATCCAGCAGGCCGGCCAGGCCCGACTGGGCGAATTTCGCTTTCTTCAGCTTATTCCGCTCCGGGTCTATTGAAAAGCCCAAAGCCGTCCGGAAATCGGCTTTTTCCAGGATGGTATTATCAAAAATGGCCAGCACCAGCCGGGTGTTTTCAAAAATGGCTTCCGCGAGATCCGCCTCGCCGAAGTCCGCCCCTTCCATATCGCAGTCCCTGAACCGGGTCTTACGGAGCTTCTGCCGGAAAAAAGAAGAGTGATCCAGCCGGCAGTTTTCAAAGGAAACCGAGAGCCCGAAACCGCTGGCGGTGTCAAAGCGGAGGCCCAGCATTTTACAGTCTTTAAACGTTACCTCCTGGAAAGCGGTGCCGGCCAGCTTTACCATGCTGAGATTACACGCTTCAAAGGCACAATCAATAAATTTAAACCCGGTGAAATCACCTTCTGACAGGTCACAGTTTATAAACCTGCAGTTTTCATATTCTCCCCGCTGCAAGCTGACGGCCCCTTCATATACCTGTCCCTCGAAATACATATTGTTTTTTCTGATTATACGGCAAATGTAAAAAACGGGGGAGAAGGGCTTCCTATTATTGAGATATTTTTTCTTACCTTTGTAGCATCAAAAGCCCGTTTGATGAAAATTCAATTCCATTTCCTCGCTTACAGAGACAGGGTTTAACTCCCCTCTCCTTTCACGGACCCCGTGAACTTCCTCTATTTATTCACTTTCCGGATGATACATCGCGGAACAAAATATATTTTTCATGCAAAATTGGAAACGCACTTTTGCCATACTGTGGACAGGCCAGTTTATATCTATCATCACCAGCAGTTTAGTGAACTTTGCCGTTATGCTGTGGCTGAGTATCGAATATGATTCGGCGGTGATCCTGGCTAACTCGGCCATTGCCGGGTTTCTGCCCCAGGCTATCCTGGGCCTTTTTTCGGGGGTGTATGTAGACCAGTGGAACCGGAAGCTGACCATGATGCTGGCTGACGGGTTTATAGCCCTGTGTACGCTGGCCATATCCCTGCTGTTTTATTTTGGGGAGCCCCAGGTGTTCCTGATCTATGTGCTGCTGGCGCTGCGGTCAGCGGGATCGGCTTTTCACATGCCCGCCATGCAGGCGTCTATCCCCCTGCTGGCGCCGGAAGACCAGCTGCTGCGAATCTCGGGCATTAACCAGACCATCCAGTCGGTTTCCACCATAGGCGGCCCGGCGCTGGGGGCGCTGGCCATTACCTACCTGGACATTGAGCACGTGCTGCTGTTTGATGTTTTCGGGGCTGCAGTGGCCATTTCATCGCTTTTCTTTATCCATATCCCGGACCCTGAAAAAACGGCGAAGGCAGCAGAAAGTGTGTTCGTCCAGATCCGGGAAGGGGTGCGGGCGGTGGTTTCCAAATCCGGGATGGGCCTGCTTTTCCTGTTCTCTATCCTGGTCACGTTTTTCATCATGCCTATTGCCATTCTTTTCCCGCTGATGACCCTGCGGCATTTTGAAGGGGGAAAGTTCGAGATGAGCGTGATAGAAGTGGTGTGGGGCGTGGGCATGCTGATCGGCGGGAGCGCCCTGGGCATTTCAAACACGAAGATGAACAAGGTGGCCCTGGTGAATTTCACCTACATGGCCCTGGGGCTGGCCCTGGCGGTGTCCGGGCTGCTGTCTTCCTCGCAGTTTGTGATTTTTGTGGTCTTGACCGGGATCGGCGGCATGGCTTCTTCCATTTATTACGCCACTTTCAATACCATCATCCAGGAAAAAATAGAACCGGAAGTGCTGGGGCGGGTCTTTGCCATGTTCGGGAGCCTATCGCTGTTTCCTTCCATCCTGGGCCTGCTGGGCATCGGGATATTCGCGGACGACCTGGGCATTAACCTGACGTTCATTCTGCTGGGCGGGATGACAGCGCTACTGGGGGTGATCTCCTTTTTTATACCGAAGATGATGGGGATCGGCCGGGCTTAAAAATCCATGTCCGCCCGCACGCGGATTCCCAGGCCGGATATACCCGGATGATCCCGGTAGGTAAAGCGCTTCACCACATCTACCCGGAACAGCTTCAGGATATTCCCTACGCCGAGGCTCCCTTCCATGTAGGGCTTCCTGCCCAGGGCAAACATGGCCGGGTTACCCTGTGCATCCAGGGGGAAGACAAATACGTTATGACCGGGCCGGTTCTGGGCCTGAAGGCTGCCGTAAAGAATTTTAAAAGTGGCATATTCCCGGAATTTCAGGCGGGAAATAAGGGGGATTTTATTCAGTAGGGCACCGTTAAAATTGTGCTCCAGCTTCAGGGAAGTAAAGCGGTCGGCCACAAATTCCATGAAGTTCATCATGTTATAGGACCACTGCTGGAAGGTGTAGCTCTGGTTAGCCCGCATGATGTCCAGCAGGGGAAACGGGAGGTTTTTACCGAAGGTGCCGCCGGCCTCGAAGTTCGCCTCCAGGTAACCCAGGGGCGAGAGCAGGAAACGTTTATCAATGTTCAGGCTGAGCTTCCGGTAATCCCAGGTGCTGCCATAAAGCCCGCTGAAACCCCAGCTGCCCCGCAGGGTAAATACGGGGTATTGGCTGGTCAGGCTGGAGCGGTCGGTCTTCCCCTGGTAAAACCGCTCTTTTGGCGCATAGCGAAATTCCCCTTTGATCTCAGCGGTAGTGAAGTCCCGGATATAGCTGTCTGTTCCTTCCCGCCGGTAGAAAAGAGTGCCGGCCGGGTTCTGTACGGTGTGCTCCAGGCCCAGGCGGTAAGAAAGCCGGTTCTCAAATTCCTGTACATACCTCAGGGTAAAGCGCTTATAGTACACCCATTTATTCACCTCGCCCCGGGGGATACTCAGCAGGAAACTGTGATCAAAGGTATAGCGCAGGTTATTCCCGGGGATTTCAATATCACTCCGGTACGCGGCCGTGATATTTTTCATGGGGAAGACATACTTATTTTTACCGGTAAAAGACCAGGTGACGGCCGCATTATACTTCCATCGCTGATCATCAAAGCCGTAAGCGCCGAAACCCTCCAGGAAGATGCGGTTACTGAAAGCGGGCAGGGTACGTCCGCCCAGCCGGAGCCGGAAGCCTTCCAACTGGTTACGGCCCACAAAAGTGGACACCGGCCCGGTTTCAACGTACGGGCCGGTATTGAAATACCCGTAAGCGGCCAGCCCGATCAGCCCGGTAAGCGTTTTAAACCGGCGGGTATCTTTCAGGCTGTCCAGCATGGAATAGATCTTCTCATCATATTCCGACGGGGCGCCTATGGGTTCCGAAGCCCCTTTTCGGACGGGCGCTGCCGGGGCCGTCTCCGGCTCTGCGGGTGGCTCACGCCGGTAGTCGTAGTAGGTCACCAGCCGCTCCGTCAGCACGGATTCCCGGCTTTTGGCCAGGATGGAAAATTCCATGGCCACATTACTTACGGAAAGGCTATAGCGCCCCTCGGGGTTACGGCTGAAGTGCTGGGTGATCTCCAGGTTCCGGGCCCAGTTCAGGTTAATTCCCTTACCGATGCGCAGGTTAATCTCCGTGACCGCGTAGGTATCCAGGTCTACCTTCATGTCACCCCAGAACAGAAAGTCAGTGGAATTACGCGGCGTAAAAAGCAGCTTCACCAGGCGGCTCCCGTTAATTTTAACGGTATCCGTGATGTCATACATGTAAAATGCCGGTGCAAGGTCTGAAATGGGGCTGACAAACTGGTTCGTGATCACCATCATGTTATTGTCATAGATGTCAAAAGGCTGGTAGGCGTGGGCAATGTACATTTTGATGCCCTCCCGGTCGAAAAGATTTTCATCCAGCGAGACCGTCCTTTCTTCCAGCACTTTCTTTTTTAAGTGACCGGGCGCCGGGCTTCCGGGTGCCGGGCTTCCGGACGCCGGGTTTCCGGGGGCCGGCCTCCCGGACGCCGTCTGAATGGATGAGTCTCCGGATACGCTTTTTTTCCCTTCCGTAGCGTACTCATTCAGCAGCTCCTGCACATACAGGGGCAGGAAGACCCGGCCTTCCACCCGTACGGAATCAAAATTCTGCTGCAGGGCCGGAAACAGGCGGACCACCGGGTGCTTCAGCAGCCTCTCGCGGCTATTCACCAGCCCTATGCGTACCTTCTCGTGCTCCTTGTAATACCCGTAAACGAGGTTACGGTTAAGCGGTTTATTCTCAATCACCTGCCGGATAAGCTGCACGGCGGGATTGCCTTTGTTGCGGTATTTTTTCTTCGTGATTTTCACTTCCTGGAGGTGGGTAAAACCCGGCTGCAACTGCACGTCTAGGGTATCGCCTAACTGTTTCAGCGCGTAGATACGGGTGTTATAGCCCACCGAAGTGATCCTGAGTTCCGGGGTCTGAACGCTTATCCGGGCCAGGAAGGAGCCTGCACGGTCTGTCTGGCCCAGGGCTTTATCGGCCCAGATCACCACGCCGGGCATAGGCTGGCCGGTAGTGGAATCCCGCACCAGCACCCGGATCTGCCGTTCCTGGGCATGGGCGTAACCGCCCAGCAGTAAACTCAAAACAAATGCTATGTAGCCCGCACCCTTCAAAACCTCCTCAGATCTGCAATATATTTCACGCCCCCCAATGCCCGCATGTATTTCTGAATAACGGCCGTTCGGCGTGTTACGTAAGGCCCGGGCTTAGCCGCTGACCACTTGTTAGGACTGGGCAGTACGGCCGCCAGCCGGGCGGCCTCGGCCCGTGTGAGGTTTTGGGCCGGCTTTTTAAAAATCCGCCGGGCGGCCGCCTCCGCACCGAAGGTGTTTTTCCCCATTTCCGCCACGTTCACGTAGACTTCCAGGATGCGTTGCTTGCCCCAGATGAGCTCTATGAGCCCTGTAAAATAGAATTCCAGCGCTTTCCTGAGGTAGCTCCGCCCCTGCCATAAAAAGACGTTTTTAGCCACCTGCTGGCTGATGGTACTGGCACCCCTGACCTTTTTGCCCTTCTGGTTATTGGTATAGGCTTTCCCCAGGGCTTTAAAATCAAAACCCCAGTGATTAGGGAAGTTCTGGTCTTCTGCCGCCACGGCCGCCAGGTGCATTTCGCGGGAAACCCGGTTATACGACCGCCAGCTGTAGTGAATCTCGGAGTCCTCACCCCGCATGATGGATTTCACTTTCCGGTCTATCATGGTCATGGTGAAGGGAATGGGCAGGAATTTAAACAGGATCACTCCGCCAACAGACAGGGCGAAGAAATAGAATGCCCCTTTCAGGAGCAGTTGTCTTAATAAAACCAGGAAAGAAGTTTTCGCCTTCGCCATAGTAGTTTTCACATAAAAAAAGGTCTACTGAAAGCAGACCTCTCTTTTAAATTTATCTTTTTCTTAACCCACCGATCCTTCCAGTGATACCGCCAGTAGCTTCTGAGCTTCCACGGCAAATTCCATGGGCAGCTGGTTCAGCACTTCTTTGGCGTAGCCGTTAATGATCAGGGCCACGGCCGTTTCCGTATCTATCCCGCGCTGGTTACAGTAGAAGAGCTGGTCTTCCCCGATTTTAGAGGTAGTGGCCTCATGCTCCACATTGGCCGTAGGATTATTACACTCAATGTACGGGAAGGTATGCGCTCCGCAGCGGTCGCCCAGCAGCATGGAGTCACACTGGGAGAAGTTCCGGGCGTTATCGGCCCGTTTCGAGATCTCTACCAGCCCCCGGTAGGAGTTCTGGCTTCTTCCGGCGGAAATCCCCTTGGAAACGATCCGGCTACGGGTATTTTTACCGATATGGATCATTTTGGTACCGGTATCAGCCTGCTGGAAGTTATTGGTCACGGCCACCGAGTAAAATTCACCGATGGAGTGATCGCCTCTCAGGATCACCGAAGGGTATTTCCAGGTCACGGCTGAGCCGGTTTCCACCTGGGTCCAGGAGATCTTGGATTTATTTCCGAAGCATAAGCCTCTCTTGGTCACAAAGTTAAATACGCCACCTTTCCCGTCTTTATCACCCGGGTACCAGTTTTGTACCGTAGAATATTTCACTTCCGCATTTTCGTGGGTGAAAATCTCCACCACTGCAGCATGCAGCTGGTTTTCATCCCGGCTGGGGGCGGTACAGCCTTCCAGGTAGCTGACGTAAGCGCCCTCATCAGCAATGATCAGGGTACGTTCAAACTGCCCTGTGCCGGCCGCATTGATCCGGAAATAGGTGGAAAGCTCCATGGGGCACCGTACCCCCTTAGGGATATAGCAGAAAGAACCGTCCGAGAAAACTGCCGAGTTCAGGGCCGCATAAAAGTTATCTTTCACGGGAACCACGGATCCCAGGTATTTTTTCACGAGGTCAGGATGCTCCTGGATGGCTTCGGAGATAGAGCAAAAAATAATGCCTTTCTCCATCAGCTCGGCACGGAAAGTGGTGGCTACCGATACGGAGTCGATCACCGCATCTACCGCCACACCGGAAATCCGTTTCTGCTCGCTGAGGGAGATCCCCAGCTTTTCGAAGGTCTTCCTGAGCTCGGGGTCTACCTCATCCAGGCTGTTCAGTTTTTTCTGCTGCTTAGGCGCTGAATAGTACTTGATGGCCTGGAAATCAGGCTTGGTATAGGTTACATTGGCCCAGGCAGGTTCGGTCATTTTTAACCACTCCCGGTAGGCTTTCAGCCGCCATTCCAGCATCCATTCCGGCTCATTTTTTTTGGCCGAAATAAACCGCACAATGTCTTCACTCAGACCCGGAGGAGCTTCATCGGCCTCGATGTCTGTATAAAATCCGTATTTATATTCTGAGGAGGTGATTTCCTCCAGTATATCTGTATCTTTACTCATAAACGCACACCATTACTATAACCTAACACGCAAACCCCTAAATATGTTTCGGAGAATGAAAAAACTTATTTTACCAGGGTAAAGGTCAGGTCTATCTTATTTACTTTCAGGCTATTTTCAGGCACGTTATTGACCGTTCCCGAGAAACTGCTGTTCTTTAGTTCGGAGATATCCAGCACCACATTTTTAAAGGTTCTGTCCATAAGCGATATCTCGGCCAGCTGGATCTGAAGCGGGCTTTCCGTAAAGATCCACTGATCTTCTATCCGGTCTACTGTGGAACATTTCACCCCCGTATCTTCCAGGATATAGCTGTTATTGCTCCTTAAAGTAAGCTCGTTATCGCCCAGGCATTTATTCGCGCTGTTAGCGATCAGGTCCAGCGAAAGGGATCCCGACCAGGCCACCGCCTTGGTAAGCTTCCATTTTTTAGCTTCTACGCCGGCCAGCCTTTCCATGGGGGTACCTTCCGCTTCGGGGTCTTTCTTATCACATGAAAGAGCTGCAAAAGTCAATAAACCTAAAAAAAGAATTTTTTTCATTGGAATTAAATGTTTTCAGCCTGAAAGCGTACTGCTCAGGACTGTTTTAAAAAATCTGAAATAGTCTGTGCGGCCGTTTTCGAGGCTTCACTATTCCCCAACTTTTCCGTCAGGATTTTATACTCATTTAACTGCTTTTCTCTGTATTTATTATCGGTGAGGAGTCTTTTCAACTCCTTTTTGGTGTTTTCCGCCGTATATTCTCCCTGGATAAGCTCTTTGACCACCTCTTTATCGGCCACCAGGTTTACCAGGGAAATAAACCGGATCTTCACCAGGAGCCGGGCTATGGCGTAGGTGAGCCCGCTGGTTTTGTATACCACTACCTGCGGTACTTTAAAAAGGGCGGTTTCCAGGGTGGCGGTACCCGAAGTGACCACGGCGGCGTCAGCCAGGGCCAGCACATCATAGGTACGGTTATAGGCCAGCCGGTAGTTACCTTCGTATCTATGGTAGAACCCGGGTTCAAAAGTGGAAACCCCGGCCACTATCCAGATGTATTCCGGCATGTCAAAGGTGAGCCGGGCCATGGTCTCCATCATGGCTTCAATCTCCTGCTCGCGGCTGCCGGGCAGCAGGGCCACCACGGGCCGGTTACGGTCAGCATGGAAGGTATAATCTCTGCGGAAACGCCGGATCTCATCAAAAAGCGGGTTTCCCACGTATTTTACATTCACCCCGTATTTTTTAAAAAAGTCCACTTCAAAGGGGAAGATCACCAGGGTGAGGTCGGTGTACTCCCTCAGCTGATGCACCCGGCTCTTATTCCAGGCCCAGGCCTTGGGCGCAATGTAGTAAATGACCCGTATCCTCCGGGCTTTGGCCCATTTGGCCAGGCGGAGGTTAAAGCCGGCGTAATCGACCAGGATAAGGGCATCGGGCTGAAATTCTTCAATATGCTCCTGCACCCGCTTCATAAATCCGCGAATCTTGCCCAGGTTTTTCAGCACTTCCCAGAACCCCATGAAAGCCAGCTCCTCATAGCGCTGCCGGATCTCCACGCCGGCGTCCTTCATCCGGTCACCGCCCCAGCCGCACAGGCTGACCGCGGGATCCAGCTCACGCATGGCAGCGGCCAGGTTACCTGCGTGCAGGTCTCCTGATCTTTCTCCGGCTACGATAAAATATTTCATGGGTTACCTGCCAAAATACTCTACGAAATGGTTGGCGGTTTCGGTGAGTTTTACCCGGTAAAGATCTACCCCGTACCGGCTTTTCAGCACGGGCTGCAATATTTTCCAGACGGCTATGGCAAAATTCTCAGTAGTGGGGAGCTTCCCCTTCAGGAACTCCACATCTTCATTCAGGTAGGTGTGATCTACTTTGGAGATGACCTCCTCCCGCATGGTTCTGCTCAGGGCTTTCAGGTCTATCACAAAACCGGTATCTTCACTCACCTCTCCTTCTACCGTTACGAAGAGCTCCCAGTTATGCCCGTGCACCCGGGAACAGGGCCCGAAAACCTCAAAATTCTTCTCTTCTGACCACCGCGGGTTAAAGAGCCTGTGAGCCGCATTAAATGTCTCTCTTCTTGTAATTTGAATCATCACTGCAAAGTTCTGGGGGCAAAATTACCGCCAAAATCCGAGATTCCAATTAATCATTTCCGGAAAGCTTGGGGCGGGCAGCCAGGTGGATGCCTGCACAGGCGGCAGGTACCCCGTATGGCACGGAAAATATTTTGTGCAAACGGTAGCGCATTTTTGCTATCTTCGTACGGCGATGAACTAAACCTTAACTCGTTTTATGAACCGATATATCTCCCTTTTCAGCCTCCTGCTTTTGGCAGGCAATGTGGCCCTGGCCCAGGAACCCTACCGGCCGGCCTTTCACTTTTCTCCGAAAAAAGGCTGGATGAATGACCCTAACGGCATGTTTTACCAGGAAGGGGTCTACCACCTCTTCTTCCAGCATTACCCGGATAAAACCAAATGGGGCCCCATGCACTGGGGGCACGCCACCAGCCCGGATATGATCCACTGGACCGAGCAGCCCATTGCCCTGTTTCCCGATAAGCTGGGCTATATATTTTCAGGAAGCGCGGTGGTGGACTATAACAATACCAGCGGTTTCGGCAAAGACGGCAAGACGCCCGTAGTGGCCATTTATACGAACCACAGCGCGGAGGGCGAAAAAGCCAAACGCACCGACTACCAGACCCAGGGCATTGCCTACAGCCTGGATAACGGCCGTACCTGGACCAAATACGAGGGGAACCCGGTCATTAAAAATCCCGGAATAGTGGATTTCAGGGACCCCAAGGTAAGCTGGTATGCGCCGAAAAACAAATGGGTGATGGCCCTGGCCACCAAAGACCGCATCACGTTTTATTCTTCGGCCAATTTAAAAGACTGGACCCGGGAAAGTGACCTGGGCCATGATTTCGGAGCGCACGGCGGGGTCTGGGAATGCCCCGATCTGATGCCGTTTGAGCTGAACGGAAAAACGTACTGGGTCTTACTGGTCAGCATTAACCCGGGCGGGCCTAACGGCGGGTCTGCTACGCAATATTTTGTAGGGGATTTTGACGGAAGCACCTTCAGGCCCCTGGATACGCAGGAGCGCTGGATGGATTACGGCACGGATAACTACGCGGGCGTGACCTTCTTCCATAAGGGGAAACGTACCCTGCTGATGGGCTGGATGAGCAACTGGCAGTATGCCCAGGACGTGCCTACCGTGGATTTCCGCAGCGCCATGACCCTGCCGCGGGAAATGGGCCTGCAGCAGGTTAACGGGACATTTTACCTGACCTCCACGCCTGCCAAAGAAGTGGAAACCCTGTGGGAAGCACCCCGGAATGTGAAAAATGCCGGTACGTTTGAAACCGCCACGAAAGGGCTGTTCGACCTGGAGTTTAAGGGACTTCCGAATGAAAGTTTCAGTGTAGCGCTCAGCAATTCCCTGAACGAGGTGCTGGTGATCGGCTACGATAAGCCGTCCGGCCGCTACTTTATAGACCGCTCCGCCGCCGGGAAAAAGGATTTTGAGGCTGGTTTTGCCAAAAGACAGTGGGGGCCAAGGGTTTCCGCCCAGTCGAAAATCGATCTCCGGATCATTGCCGACCGGGCCTCGGTGGAGGTTTTTGCCGATGGTGGCCTGACGGTCATGACCGCTCTCTGCTTCCCTAACCAGCCGTATTCCCATATTCAGTTGAAGACGGAGAAGAAAACCCGGGTGGCGAATATCCGGTATGCGGCCATGAAGCCGGCTAAGGTGCATTAAAAATCTGCTCCTGTGGCCCGACCAGTGCCGGGCCACAGGAATGATGATTATTTCTTCAGAGAACAGGCACTATGCCCCCGGCTACTTCCCTTTTTTCCGCTGGGAGACCTCTTCGATCAGGTCAGCTACCAGACCGGTCCAGCCGGTCTGGTGATTGGCGCCCAGGCCTTTGCCGTTATCGCCGTGAAAATATTCGTTGAACAGGTACACGCCTGAAAAATTCTCATCGCCGTCAAAAAGCTTCGTTCCGCCGGTGAAGGGTCTTTCGCCGTCTTTGCGCTTAAATATCCCGATCAGCCGCTCCGAGATCTGGAAAGCCGCGTCTTTCAGGGTCACGATCTCGCCGGAGTCAGTAGGGTATTCCACCTCGTAATGCTCCCCGTAATATTCGGAGTATTTGTGCAGGGAGTCAATGATCAGGTAGTTCAGCGGGAACCAGATGGGCCCGCGCCAGTTGGAGTTCCCCCCCATGATAGACAGGTCAGACTCGCCGGGCGTATAGGCTACGGTCAGTCGCTCACCGTGGAGATTGAAGTGGTACGGGTGATCCAGGTGATATTTAGACAGGGAGCGTATGCCGTAATCCGACAGGAATTCGGTTTCGTCAAAGAGCCGCTTGAACACCATTTTCATCCGGTGGCCGCGCAGCAGTGAGAGCAGGTGGGTTTCCCCTTTCCCGGGTTCATACCAGCGCGAAATCAGGGAGGCCAGGTCGGGGCGGTTCGCCAGGATCCAGTCGAGGCGCCGCTTGAAGTCCGGCAGCTTATCCAGCATGGCGTCATCGATAACCTCCACGGCACACAGTGGGATCAGCCCCACCAGGGAGCGAATCTTCAGGAAGAGCGTCTGGTTATTGTTAGAGAAAATCTTATCGTAGTAAAACTGGTCATCTTCGTCCCACAGGCCCAGCCCGGACTTATCCATGGGCGTGTTAATGGCGGCGGCTATGTGCAGGAAGTGCTCGAAAAACTTGGAAGCCATATCCTGGTAAGCGGGTCTTTCCATGGCTATTTCCATGGCTATCCGCAGCATGTTCAGGGTGTAGATGGCCATCCAGCCGGTGGCATCGGCCTGCTGCAGTTTTACGCCGGGGATCTGTGCGTTCCGGTCAAATACCCCGATGTTATCCAGCCCCAGGAATCCCCCGCCGAAAATATTATTGCCGTCATTATCTTTCTGGTTTACCCACCAGGTGAAATTCAGGAGCAATTTATGAAATACCCGCTCCAGGAACACGATATCGCCCTTACCGCCATTCATGAGCTTATCGTGCTCATATACCTTCAGGGTGGCCCAGGCATGTACGGGCGGGTTTACATCCGAGAAATTCCATTCGTAAGCCGGAATCTGCCCGTTAGGGTGCATGTAATACTCCCGGAGCACCACCGCCAGCTGACGTTTGGCAAAATCGGGGTCCACCTTGGCCAGGGTAACGGTATGAAAGGCCAGGTCCCAGGCCGCAAACCAGGGGTATTCCCATTTATCCGGCATAGAGAGGATATTGGCCATGTAGGCATGCTGCCAGCCGGCATTCCGCTCGTAATCGCGGCCTTTGAAGTCAAACGGCATCTTGGGATCCCCTTTCAGCCACTGGTTAATGTTATAATAGTAGAACTGCTTGGTCCACAGCATACCGGCAAAAGCCTGGCGCTGAATGGTCTTCAGTTCTTCATCCCGGACATCCTCCTGCAGAATCCCGTAAAAATCTTCGGTATCCCGCTTACGGGCTTCAAAAATCTCGTCAAAATCCTCAAAGGGGTTATGAAGCGTGGTTTTGGTGGTAAACCGCAGGCAGATGGTGGTAGACTCGCCCGCCTTCACCGTTCTCTTGTAGCGGGCAGATACCTTAGTCCCTATTTTGTTGGGGTTAACCGCCTCTTTTTTGTCCTTGATAATATATTCGTGAATAGAATCTTTGACATAGGGCGTTTCATTGGGAGTACCGTAAATCCGTTTGTTATTGGAATTATTTTCTGTAAAGAGGAACTCGTCGGCATCCTTGCAGTACAGTTTCATCCGGTTAAAATACTGGTGATAGACCTCTACCTGGCTGTTAGAGATACCGGTCAGGATGGGTTTTTTCTCAAATTCCTTGTAGCCCCAGGACCAGGTATTCCGGAACCAGAGTGTAGGCAGCAGGGTTAGCGGGGCGCTTTTGGAACTGCGGTTATGGGCCGTGATCTTAACACAGATATCGTCTTTTTCCGCTTTGGCATATTCAATGAAGATGTCGAAGTACTCATTTTTATCAAAGACACCCGTATCCACCAGCTCAAACTCGTCTTCCTTGCGCCCCCGTTTCCGGTTTTCAGACTTCAGGATATCGTAAGGAAAAGCGGTCTGGGGGTACTTATACAGCATCTTCATGTAAGAGTGGGTGGGGGTGCTGTCCAGGTAGTAATACAGCTCCTTCACGTCCTCGCCATGGTTAGCCTCGTTATTGGTCAGGCCAAAGAGCCGCTCCTTCAGGATGGGGTCTTTGTGATTCCAGAACGCAAACGCCAGGCAGATGTGCTGCTTGTTATCGGAAATCCCCCCGATGCCGTCTTCGCCCCAGCGGTACGCCTTGGAGCGCGAAAGGTCATGGCTGATGTAATTCCATGCGTCGCCGTTCTGACTGTAATCTTCCCTGACAGTCCCCCATTGCCGTTCAGACAGGTAGGGGCCCCACTTTTTCCAACCTTTGTTGTCACTACGCTCCAAAAGCCTGTGCTTTTCCACGTTTGACATCATCTTTTCAAATTTCACTGCTTAACTGTTGCGGTTTGCCAATATTTCACAAAAATAACGTTCCAGCCGTTATTCAGGCTGTTTTTCTCTAAAAACAGAAGGATATTTCTTTAATATCAAAATTTTTTTTAGAAAGTTTCGATTCCACGATAAGCTGACCGGCCGATGAAACGCCGCGGATAGTGCCTGTAAACCGCTGATCCTGAAAAACATACTCCCTCTCCTCTTCCAGGCCGAATAAAACGGTCAGGTAGGCCTCCCGCTGGTCCCGGCCTTCGCGGAGTTCCAGGTAAAAATGTTCAAAATGAGCGCATACGGCTTCCGCCAGCGTATCCCGGTTTACGGTGCAGCCTTCCAGGGCCAGGGAAGAGGCCCGCGGGTTTCCGAAGGTATCCTGGTGGATATTGATGCCCACGCCCACTACGGAGGTCTGCAGGCGGGCGTTCCGCAGGGTATTTTCAATCAGGATCCCTCCCACTTTGCGGTCTGCGGCGTAGAGATCGTTAGGCCATTTGATGCAGGCATGACTTAAACCTACTGACCGCAGGGCAGACCATACGCCCAGCGCCGCACAGATACTCAGGTCAAACTGCCGGGAGGCTTCCAGGAAAGATGTATCCAGTAAAATACTCATCATCAGGTTTTTACCTGGCTCCCCTTCCCAGCTGGTGCCCCGCTGCCCGCGCCCCCGGCTCTGGTAGTCGGTGATGACCACCGTACCGTCAGTAAAGGTATCATCCCGGCCCAATCCGGAAGCTACGTCATTAGTAGAGTGACAATGTGGCAGATAAATCTGTTTTTGACCGACAAATAAACTTTTGGGCTGAAGTTTGAGCAAAATAAATTAATTTAGCGTTTTGAGTAAAGGGGAGCTGGTTTCCCGGCTCACAAAATTAACAATTAAGATTTTTGAATGAAGAAAAAGTTTTCAAGTGAGGCCTTATGCGATCTGGTAATAAACGGAATACAGGAGAAGAAGGGGTTTGATATCGTTAAGCTGGATTTAAGGAAAGTACCGGGCGCCATCACCGACTTTTTTATCATCTGTTCCGGTGGCTCGGATACTCAGATCGGGGCCATTGCTGACTCTGTAGATGAAGAGGTGTACAAAGCTTCCCAAGAACTTCCGTGGCACAAAGAGGGTTTTTCCAATAAAGAGTGGATTCTCCTGGATTATGTAAATGTGGTGGTTCACGTTTTCAGAAGAGACCGCCGGGAGTTTTATGACCTGGAAAGCCTGTGGGGTGATGCCATCTTTTCGTATTACGGCGACACGCTGGTACCGTCAAAAGTACCGCTCTCTTAAAAAAGTTTTAAAATTTTATAACGAATAAATTATGTCTGAAGATAATAATAAAAGTCAATCCCCCCGGAAGAAGATCAGTCCCAATCCTCCCGGCGGTATGCAGGGCTGGATGGTGGCTACGCTGATCCTCGCCATCATGGGCCTGCTTTTCTTTAATTCCAAGAGTGCGCTTCCGACCGTTCCGTACAAGACCTTCGAGGAAATGGTACAGAACCAGGAGGTAGAGTCGCTGGCCATTGTAAAAGGCAAGAAACTGGTGGAAATATCCCTTAACCAACAGGGACTGAGCAATCCGGCCTACCGGAATAAACTGGGCAATGCCAAGTTTTCCAAAGGCCCGCACCTGGAGATGAACGTGGTTTCGGATGATTCCTTCATGAACAGCTTTAACAGCTTCCTGAAAGAAAGTAAGCTGCCCGAAGAGTATAAAAGCAAGCTCTACCCTGAATCTGTGGAAAGGAGTGATTACATGCAGATCTTCCTGTCCCTGTTCCCATGGCTCTTCCTTTTCGGCCTGATGTATTTCCTGATGAGCCGGATGTCAGGCGGCGGCCCTGGCGGTGCCATCTTCAATATCGGTAAGTCTAAAGCGGCCCTGTTTGATGCCGATAACCGCGTGAAGATCACTTTTGCGGATGTGGCCGGCCTGGACGAGGCCAAAGAGGAGCTGACGGAGATCGTGGAATTCCTGAAAAAGCCGGGCAAATACACCGAACTGGGCGGTAAAATACCAAAAGGTGCCCTGCTGGTAGGCCCTCCGGGTACCGGTAAAACCCTGATGGCCAAGGCCGTGGCAGGGGAAGCCAGCGTTCCGTTTTTCTCGCTTTCCGGATCTGATTTTGTGGAGATGTTTGTGGGCGTGGGCGCGGCCCGTGTGCGCGACCTCTTCAAGCAGGCCAAAGAAAAAGCCCCCTGTATCATCTTTATTGACGAGATCGATGCCGTAGGCCGGAGCCGTGGAAAAGGCGCCATGCCGGGTGGAAATGATGAGCGGGAGAACACGCTGAACTCGCTGCTGGTGGAAATGGACGGTTTCGGTTCCGACACCGGCATCATCATCCTGGCCGCCACTAACCGCCCCGATGTACTGGATGCCGCCCTGCTGAGACCGGGCCGGTTTGACCGCCAGATCTCGGTAGACGTGCCGGATATCAATGGCCGTGAAGCCATCTTCAAGGTGCACCTGAAGCCGGTGAAAGCCGCTGCCGAGGTAGACGCCAAGAAGCTGGCCGCCCAGACCCCGGGTTTTGCGGGTGCGGAAATCGCCAACGTATGTAATGAAGCCGCCCTGCTGGCTGCCCGGAGAGGGAAGCAGCAGGTGGAAATGAAGGATTTCCAGGATGCCATTGACCGCGAGATCGGCGGACTGGAAAAACGCAATAAACTGATATCACCGGAAGAGAAGGAGATCGTGGCTTACCACGAAGCCGGGCACGCCATTGCAGGCTGGTTCCTGGAGCACGCCAATCCCCTGGTAAAGGTGAGTATAGTACCGCGCGGTATTGCCGCCCTGGGCTATGCCCAATACCTGCCCAAAGAGCAGTACCTCTACCGTACCGAGCAGCTGTTTGATGAAATGTGTATGGCACTGGGGGGCCGCGCCGCAGAAGAAGTGGTGTTCGGCAAGATCTCTACCGGCGCGCTGAGCGACCTGGAAAAGATCACCAAAATGGCCTACAGCATGGTTACCATCTATGGGATGAACGATAAGCTGGGGCACATTTCCTACTACGATTCCAAAGGACAGAACGAATATTCTTTCTCCAAGCCTTATTCGGAAAGTACGGCGAAGCTAATCGATGAAGAAGTGAAAAAACTGATCGACCTGGCCTACTCTACCACCAAAGACCTGCTGATGGAAAAACGTCATCAACTGGATCTGCTGGCCAATGCCCTGCTGGAAAGAGAGATCATTTACCAGCATGACCTGGTAGAGATCATCGGCGAAAGACCGTTTGACCGGCCTACCGTTTACCAGGAGTTCCTGGATAAAAAGGATCCGGAAGTGGTTTCTGACGACTCCCGGCCGGGTGAAACCCCACTGGAAAAAGAAGCATAAAAAAAAGCCCGGTCATCCGGGCTTTTTTTATGCGTGGTCCTCTGTTTATAACAAATTACCTGATGCAAACTGAATGGGTGCAGCAACCTGCCCCACCAATTAGTCAGTTATTCTTAAATACATACATTCCGGAAGGAATCTGAATTTCGTTCCCTTTTACTTCCACTCCGTCTTTATACCACTTCCGGTCATTGATCTGCGGCAGCCGCACCGTGGCCGTAGCGTTAGCCGGGACAGTCACCCGCCAGGTAATTCCCTGTGCATTTTTCTCCCACGCGGAGCGGATAGTTCCATAGGGGCCGTCATGCTCTGCGCTGAAGCTGTCCAGGCCTGTCATGAAACGGGGTTCCAGGATCACGTTACGAAAGCCGGGGCGGGCGGGATCCGGTTTTATGCCACCGGGGGCCTTGAACAGCCAGGCGCCTATTTCACCAAACATGATGTGGTTCATGGAGATATCAGACTTGGCGTCAATGGGCCAGTTTTCATACAGGGTGGTGGCGCCGTTAGCGATCCACCAGCCCCAGGAAGGGAAGGTTTTCCGGCTGGCCAGGGCGTAGGCCGCGTCCTCATGGCCGTTATCGCTGAGGGCCTGAAGCAGGGCTTTGGTGCCCAGCAGGCCCACGTCTATCTGCATACCGTCAGCCTTTTCCCGCTGTGCCAGGTTATCGGCTACTTTTTGACGTAGTTCCTCCGGCACCAGGCCCCAGAAGAGGGGTACGGCCAGCTCGGTCTGCAGGCCGCTGCCATAAAGGCCGGCTTCGCGGTGCAGATATTTTTCATTGAACGCCTCCCGGATTTTTTCGGCCAGTGCGCTGTACTTCCGGTGATCGGCATCCCGGCCCAGCAGTTTAGCGGCCTGCGCCAGGATGCGGGTATCGGTGTAGTAATAGGCGGTGGACGTCAGCTCTACCGGGGCTTTGGATTTTACGGGTATCCAGTCACCCAGCCCCCAGCTGGTCAGGCCGGACGGGTATAGTTCGGCAATATGATCCACATAGCGCCTGATGTTCTCATAGTTATCCTGCAGGGGCTTTTTATCGCCGTAAAACAGGTAGAGGTTCCAGGGAATGATGGCAATGGTGCTGGTCCAGTCGGGGCCGTTACCCCACTCATACCCCCAGCCGCCGGTAGGAATGATGGAGGGCAGAACACCGTTAGGTTGCTGCTCATCACGGTGATCGGCCAGCCATTTTTCATAAACGGTGATGCCGTCAAAATTATACAGGCCGGTCTCGCTGGCGATGTGCGCGTCACCGGTCCAGCCGTTCTTTTCCCGCTGGGGGCAGTCGGTAGGATAACCCACCAGGTTAGACAGGTAGGAGTTATTGGTAGCCCACCAGATGCGGTTCAGGGTTTCATCAGAAGAGGTGATCCGGCCCGTGGGTTCCACATCGGAGTGGATGAAGTATCCTTTCAGGCTGGCGCTGTTCAACTGTACCGGCCGGCTGGCGGTCACTTCCACGTATTGAAATCCTTTGTAGTTAAAACGGGGCATAAAACTCTCGGTGCCCTCCCCTTTCAGGATAAATATATCGGTCTGGAAGGGGTCAGTATCATCCGTGGGGCGGTAGTGGGCATCGATGTTCGACATATCCGGCCGGCCGTTTTCATATAGCCGCTCCGCATGCTTCAGCCGGATCACCGTACCTTCCGGGCCCGACAAAGTAATGCGGCTCACCCCCGAAATGTTCCGCCCCAGGTCAAAAACACAGACCGTATCGCTGATCTTATTCAGGCTTTTCACCGGGATTTCTTCCACGGCGCGCACGGGCTTCATAGCCTGGGCCACGATGTTCTGCGAAGGCGCCGACCGCAGCGTGGAGTTTTTCCACCGGCTGTCGTCAAAATCCGGGCGGTTCCAGCCGCTGATCTCCCGGCGGGCATCGTAATGCTCGGCGGTATAAATGCTGTTAAAGATCACCGGGCTGAGCGCCGTTTTCCAGGACCGGCCCGAAGAAATGGTTTCCACAGACCCGTCTTCGTAGGTGATCCTCAGGTCCATACAAAACGCGGGGCGGTTCCGCCAGGGCGCCCGGTCAAAATACCATACCGCCGTAGACTGGTGGTTATACCAGCCGTTTCCGAGTAAAATACCAATGGCGTTCCTGCCGGCCTTCAGCTCCGGGGTCACATCATGGGTAACGTACAGGATACGCCGGTCAAAACGCGTATAGTTAGGATCCAGCACGTGATCGCCGATCTTTGTGCCATTGATGTACAGCTCAAAAAGCCCTCCTGCGGCCACATAGGCCCGGGCCGACCGGATCTTTTTCCCAGTCTCAAAGCTATGCCGGAAATACGGCGCGGGCTTCAGGCGGATATCCGTGCCGTCACTGATCCACTCCCCTTTCCAGTTACTTACCTGCATCAGCCCGGTTTCAAAAGAGGTGACCGCTGAAGCTACCTTGCCGCCGTGATTATCCCATACGGCCACCTTCCAGAAATACCGGGTGTAGGGCTGCAGGTTCTCCCCGGTATAGGTAATGAGGTTATCCGAAGCGTTCATTTTCCCGGTAGAGCCGGCCTTCCCGGTGGCTACGGCCAGGGAGTCTTTCCCCAGCCACACCTGGTAAGCCTTCTGACCGGCGCCCTGCCGCTCATCCTTTTGCTTCCAGGAAAGCCGGGGCTGCGGGCTGTCTATACCGAGGGGTGTGGTCAGGTGCCCGGTACGCAGGTCATATAGCTGTCCGCGACTGGTCAAAAAACTGAAAAGAAACAGGCTGAGTAAAAGACGGTTCATGAGATGATGATTACAGGTTATTCCTGTAAAAATACGCATTGCCGGGAAAGATTTTATAATTCCTTAACTTCCTTTCTTAGGAGATGAAAGATTAAAAAATCAACTTTGAGGAGTTAAACCAAAATAAATAAGCCCATGGAAGATTACGCAGTGCATCCTGAAGATATGGATTTTCAGGATTTCGAGGAGACGGAGTACGACCGGCTCGATGAGAAATAAGAAAAATTAGATATTTATAATAATATTTTTGTAGTTATCAACGACACCCCTCTTTCCGAAAAGGGATTTCTGAAATTGATGAAAGTAGACATCTTTTTAACTCTCCTGTTGCTTTCATTACTTTTAGGGTTGGGTCTGATTGCTTTCTCACGAAGCCGAAAAGAAGACGAAATGATCAATTCCTTACGTCTGTATAGTTGGTCATGGGCCGTGATTCTCACACTAAGCTTAGGCATTTTAATGACGATTTTTGTCTTTGGTGCATCTTTTATTGCTTTTGCTTTCTTATTCGGGCACTTGTTATTGCTGATGTATATCGCTATATTCAACTACCAGCTTTTCCAATTAAACCGCGCCCATGAAGAATAATATCCGGTTACACCGCGTGATAAAGGGCTACTCCCAGGAAAAGTTAACTAACCTGGCGGATGTAAGCCGGCAAACCATTAATGCGCTGGAAGCAGCTAAATACGTTCCTTCCACAGTATTGGCATTAAGGCTATCTAAAATACCGGAAAAATCGGTGGAAGACCTGTTTGAATTAGAAGAGGGGGAGTAACCTCACCCTTTCAACTTATTCTGCAGCTCATTCAGCTTCAGCAGCGCTTCTATGGGCGAGAGCGTATTCAGATCCAGCCCGCGGATGCTTTCTTTGACCTCTTCGCCTACGGGGTCTACCGGGTCAAAGAAGTTGAGCTGGTAGTTGTTTTTCGGAACATCGCTCAGCTTTTGTTTGTTCTTTTCCTTGGCTTCGCTCTTTTCCAGGGCCTGCAGGATCTCGTTAGCGCGTAAGACCACACTTTGGGGCATGCCGGCCAGCTGGGCCACGTGGATCCCGAAGCTGTGCTCGCTGCCGCCTTCCTTCAGCTTCCGGAGGAACACCACCTTGCCGTTCAGTTCCTTTACGGATACATTGAAGTTCTTGATGCGCTGCAGGTCATTGCTGAGGTTATTCAGCTCGTGATAATGGGTGGCAAAAAGCGTTCTGGGCTTTAGTTTCGGGTTATTATGCAGGTATTCGGCAATGCTCCAGGCGATGCTCACGCCGTCATAGGTGCTGGTTCCCCGGCCTATCTCGTCCATGATCACCAGGCTGCTGTCACCCAGGTTATTCAGGATAGAAGCCGTTTCGGTCATTTCCACCATAAACGTACTTTCGCCCCGGGAAAGGTTATCGTTAGCCCCTACCCGGGTAAAGATCTTATCGACCAGGCCTACTTCGGCCGATGCCGCCGGCACAAAACAGCCCGTCTGGGCCATCAGCACGATCAGCGCGGTCTGGCGTAGCAGGGCCGACTTACCCGCCATGTTCGGGCCTGTGATGATGATGATCTGCTGGGTGTCGTCATCCAGGTAGAGGTCGTTCGGCACATAGGATTCGCCGGGGGGCAACTGCTGCTCGATCACCGGGTGCCGGCCTGCTTTGATGTTCAGCACGCGGCTTTCGGAGATCACCGGCCGGCAGTACCCGTTTTTCTTCGCTACCCGCGCAAAGGATAGCAGGGCGTCCAGTGCGGAGATCACCCGGGCGTTTTCCTGGATGGCCGCCACAAACTCCCCTGCCGTCACCACCAGGTCATTGAAGATCCGGAATTCGATCTCGTTGATCTTGCTTTCGGCCGTCAGGATCTTCTCCTCGTATACCTTCAGTTCTTCGGTGATATAGCGCTCGGCATTTACCAGCGTCTGCTTCCGGATCCACTCCTGAGGCACCTTGTCCTTATGGGCGTTAGATACTTCCAGGTAATATCCAAAGACTTTATTGTAAGCAATTTTCAGCGAAGGGATGGCCGTGCGTTCCGCCTCCCGGGTCTGGATATCCAGCAGGTAATCCTTCCCGGAAAAGGCTATCTTATGGAGCTCGTCCAGCGCGGCATCCACTCCTGTCCGGATCATGTTTCCCTGGTTTACCTGGGTGGGTGCATCCTCGCGTAGCTCCGTGGTGATCTTGTCGATCAGGAAGGCGCAGTCATTCAGCTGAGCCGTATATTTTTCCAGCGCCTTATTCGGGCTTTCACTCAGCAGCTGCTTCAGGGGGCCTATCTGGGCCAGTGCCCGCTTCAGTTGCACCATCTCGCGGGGATTGATCCGCCGTACTGCCACTTTAGATACCAGTCGCTCCAGGTCACCGATGGGCTTCAGAATCTGGATCAGCGACTGCATCACGGCATCATCGCCCCGGAAAAACTCCACCGTATCCAGCCTTTCCTCGATCTGCGCCTTATTTTTCAGAGGCAGCACCATCCATTTCCGCAGCAGGCGGGCGCCCATGGGCGTGATGGTCTGGTCCAGCACTTCAATCAGCGGAACGCCGCCTTCGTACTGGGCAAACAGCAGTTCCAGGTTCCGGATGGTGAAGCGGTCCAGCCACACGTAATTATCCTTATCCAGCCGGTTCAGGCGGCTGATGTGATTCATTTCCCGGTGTTCGGTATCGTTCAGGTATTGCAGGATCACCCCGGCGGCCGTGATGCCTTCCCGCAGGTTTTCCACCCCGAAACCCTTCAGGTTATTGGTCTTGAAATGCTGGATCAGCAGTTCGTAGGAAAAATCGTAGGCATAGATCCATTCGTCAAACGTATAGGTATTGTACTTCTCGCCGAAAATCTGTTCAAACCGCTTCTTATGTTTTTTGCAATACAGAATCTCCGCCGGTACAAAACCCTGGATCAGCTTATCCACGTAGGCCGTGGTGCCTTCGGTGGTAAAAAATTCACCGGTGCTGATGTCCAGGAAGGCCACGCCCAGCAGGTCATCGCCGGCAAAATGCACCGAGGCCAGGTAATTGTTCTGGCGTACATCCAGCACGTTATCGTTAAAGGAAACGCCGGGGGTCACCAGCTCGGTCACGCCGCGTTTCACAATGCCCTTGACGGATTTCGGGTCTTCCAGCTGGTCACAGATGGCCACCCGCTGCCCGGCCCGCACCAGCTTAGGCAGGTAAGTATCCAGGGAATGGTGCGGAAATCCCGCCAACTCGTCGTTTGATCCGCCGTTATTGCGGCGGGTCAGTACAATACCCAGTATTTTGGAGGCTTTGATGGCGTCTTCGCCGAAGGTCTCATAGAAATCCCCTACCCGGAAAAGCAGCATGGCGCCCGGGTATTTGGCCTTGATCTGGTTATACTGTTTGTTTAAGGGTGTTTCCTTGGGTTCGGCGGCTTTGGCCATTGTGCAAATGATTTGTCAAATCAAAATTATGAATTTTTGCCCGGAGAACATTGCTCCCTTATAAAATAATTGACCGTATTCCGGTGTTTTTATACTAAATTCGCAGCTTCAATTCAGAAAATCAGCGCAGTGCAGACCGATAAAACACTCAGAGCTTTAGCCGTGGTATTGCCCCAGTTCCACCCCTTTCCCGAAAACGATGCGTGGTGGGGCAAGGGCTTTACGGAATGGACCAATACGGTTAAAGCCCCTCCGCGTTTCAAAGATCATTACCAGCCTCACCTGCCGGCCGACCTGGGTTTTTATGACCTTCGCCTGCTGCAGTCGCTGGAAGACCAGGCCCACCTGGCCCGGGAATACGGCCTGTCCGGTTTCTGCTATTATCACTACTGGTTTAACGGCAAAAGGCTGATGGAGCGCCCCGTGGACGAGATCCTGGCGTCAGACCGGCCCGATTTCCCATTTATGCTGGCCTGGGCCAATGAAAACTGGTCGCGGCGGTGGGACGGCCTGGACAAGGAAGTGCTGATAGAGCAGCATTACTCAGAAGCTGATCACCGGGAGCACGCGCAGTACCTCTGCACCCATGTTTTTAAGGATAAACGTTACATCCGGATCGGGAACAAACCCTTTTTCCTGTTTTATAACACCCACATCATTCCCGACCTGAAGAAGGCCGTGGCCATCTGGCGGGAAGTGGCCCGTGAAAACGGCTTTGAAGACCTGTACCTGGGCGGCATTCTTACTTCCTCTGAATTTGAGGTGAACGCGGCGGAGACGGGGCTGGATGTGGTGATCGACTGGCAGCCCGACTGGACCCACCTGAAAGTGGTGCCGGGCTTCCTGGACCGGTTGAAAAATAAGCTCTCCCTGGGTCAGACCTACCGCAAAATAGACTATGCAGAGGTGGTCAGGCGCATGAAAAATAAGCCCCGGCTGAAACAAAAGCACTTCCGGGCCATTGTACCCGGCTGGGACAACAGCCCCCGGCGGAAAAACGATGCCTTCATCATGCACGATGCCACCCCGGAGCTGTACGAAGACTGGCTGGAAGACGTCTGCGCCCAAAGCGAGGTGTACTCCCCCGAAGAGAATTTTGTATTCATCAATGCCTGGAACGAATGGGCCGAAGGAAACCACCTGGAACCCGACCGGAAATGGAAAAGAGCCTTCCTGGAGGCTACGAAACGCGTTTTAGGACGGTATAGGGGTCACAACTGATATGCCGAAAGTCTCTGTCATATTGCCCAATTATAATCACGCCGCCTACCTGCCGGAAAGACTGGAGAGTGTGCTGGGGCAGGATTTCCGGGACTTTGAGGTGATCATCCTGGACGATCATTCTTCCGATAACAGCCTGACCGTATTCCAAAAATACGCTTCCGATAAACGCATCACTCACCTCCTGGAAAACGATACCAATTCCGGTTCTACGTTTATCCAGTGGGAAAAAGGGCTGCGCCTGGCACAGGGGAAATACATCTGGATAGCGGAGAGTGATGACATCGCCTCGCCCACCTTCCTTTCAGAGGCCCTCAGCGTGCTGGAAAACGATAAAAATACAGGGGTGGTTTTCACCTCTTCCGTATGGATCGATGAAAAAAGTTTGGAAATCCACCGGCCTGACCATGAGACGGGTAACCGCCGGTGGAGCGGTGCACAGCTCCTGCAGGATGAATTTCTGCAAGGGCCGCTGATCTATAACGCCAGCTCCGCCGTATTCCGGAAGAACCTGACGGAGAAAGTGGATTTCGGGGCGTTGCGCACGTTTCGCTACACCGGTGACTGGCTGTTCTGGGTGCAGGTGGCGGCCGGTACGCAGGTAGTGCGACTGGATAAGCGCCTCAATTTTTTCCGGAGGCATGACGGTAACGTGTCCTTTAAATCCGAACGGGAAGGACTGCTATTTACCGAGGGATTCCGGATCATCCGTTACATTTATGACCATTACCCGGTTTCTTTCCTTACCCGCCGGGAAACCGCCCTGCGATGGGCCCGGAAGCTACCCAAAGGCGCAGTTCCGCCGGGGCTCCCCGCTGAGGTCCGATTTTATCACCGTCTATTCCAAATTTTCAAGTGAACGGCATTTCAGTCATCATAGCGTGTTATAACAGTGAAAAGGTACTCCCCGAAACGCTGCGCCACCTCCAGGCCCAGCAGGATTTTGACGGGATTCCCTGGGAGGTAGTGCTGGTCAATAATAACTCTACTGACCACACCGCCGAAGTAGCGGAAAGCGTTTGGAGCGAAAACCCCGTGGTGCCGCTGCGCATTATCACTGAAACCCGCATGGGCGAGGCGAATGCCCGGAAAGCCGGCATCAAAGCCGCCCGCTATAATATCCTCAGCGTAGTAGACGACGATAACCGGGTAGCGCCCGACTGGATAAAAAAGATTTTCAATTATTACCGGGACCCAGAGATCGGGCTGATCGGCTGTGCCGGGCAAGGCGCCTTTGAGACCCCGCCGCCGCCCTGGTTCAAAGAAAACGAGCACGCCTTTGCCATTGGCCAGCTCTACGAAGGCGATTTCGCCGATATCACCGAACATGCCCTTGTACCCGGTGCCGGCCTGAGTGTGCGGAAAGAGGTCTATGATCATCTCTACTCCCTGAACTGGAAACCTTTCCTGGAAGGGCGGGTGGGCAATCGCCAAAGCAGCGGCGCCGACAGTGAAATGTGCTTTATCACCCGCCTGCTGGGTTATAAGATCTACTATTCCAATGAGCTGCATTTCCGGCATTTTACCGCCGCCAACCGGATCTCGTGGGAGCGACTGAAAAATATGACCTACGGCTTCGGAGCCGCCGACGTGTTTGTGCTGGTGTACCAGCTGCATTACCTGGAAAGCACCGGCCGGAGATCCCTCATGACCGCCCTGCGGAAAAACTGGTGGTTCAATTACCTGGGCAAGAAGGTCACCTACTTCCTGAAGCGGAACAGCTTTACCGATGCCGGGCAGCGGGAGCTGTTTGAGATCCGTAACCGGGCGTTTTGCGAAACCCTGCTCCGGGAGAAAAAGCGCTTTAAAGAGGCGTTTGCCTACCTGGATAAGATACCCAAGCTAAGACCCTGATCATGTACATTCACCAGGCCCTCCGTTTACCTGTCGGGAAAGCCGGCGGGATCTACAAAGACACGATCCCTGAAGCGCTTATGGCCGCCCTGCTGCAGGAAATTCGGGCCCGCACGGGAACGCTGCCGGATGAGCTTCTGCTGGCCAATGCCTTCGGTACAGGCGGAAATATGGGCCGCTACGCTTCCCTGCTGGCGGGTTATCCCGAAGAGATCCCGGTGACCACGATAGACTCCCAGTGTTCCGGCGGGCTGCGGGCGGTAGAACTGGCCTGCGCCCTTATCCGTTCAGGAAATGCTGAAAGGGTGGTGGCCGGAGGAATGGAAAGCCGCAGCATGGCGCCCTTAAAGGCCTACCGGGACGGAGACCCACGGAAGAAAGAGCCGTATTACACCAAGGCGGTCTTTGCGCCCGGTGAACCCATAACTCTACTCGAAGCCGCTGAAAATACCGCCCGGAAGCATGCGGTTTCCAAGGCGGAGATGCTCCACTGGACCCGCGAATCCCACCGAAAAGCGGCCGACCCGGAAATACAGGCTCTGCTCAGTGGCTTTATTTACCGGCTGGCTCCGGAGCACCGGGATCAGTCGGTCAGGCCCGGCACGGATTTTACCGCCCTCAGCACCGGCCAGCTTATAGACCGTACCGTATCGGCCCATTATAACGACGGCGCCGCGGCGGTCCTGCTGGGCAGCAGCCCGGAAAACGCCCTGGCCCGGGTCATTACCACGTATACCACGGGCTGGGATCCCCGTTTCGCCCCGGAGGCGGTACTGCCCGCTACAGCCGGAGTCCTGAAAAAAGGCGGCTTTACCGCAGATGATATCGATATTTTTGAAGTGAATGAGTCTTTCTCTCTCCTCCCTGCTATTTTTGCAAAGGAATTCAGCATCCCTCCTGAAAGGATCAATGTGCTGGGCGGAAACCTGGCCTACGGGCATCCTTTCGGCGCCAGCGGAACCATTAACCTGATCCACCTGGTGGCAGCGTTAAAAGGAAAAAACGCCCGGCGCGGACTGGTGGTGCTGCCGGCCGCCGGCGGACTGGCCACCGCCATGATCATTGAAAATGTTTTTTGAACGTTTCCTGCATACCGACCCCTCCAAAACCGCGCTGAAATATCCGGGCCGGGAGATCAGCTATGGGCACCTGTATGAACTGATCCAAAGCCGGGCGGAATGGCTGCGGCAGCACCCGGCGGATTACCTCCTTTGCCACCCTTCAGAAGCCGAAAACCTGGTCAGCTTCCTGGCCCTCATGTATACCGGGCAAAAGGGAGTTTTCTGCGGGAAAAACGTTTCTTCGGAGCTGAAGCTGGCTTATGCGGAAAAATATAATTTAAGGCTTCTGGATTTTGTGCCGGAGGGGAGTAGCGCCCCCACAGCTCCTTACCATCCGGCCCCCGGCCACTACTTCCTGGGGGTTCTGAGCTCAGGAACCGGCGGAAACCCGAAGCTCATCTGGAAAGACTACCAGTCGTGGTTCAGTGCCTTCCCCGCCCAGTCGGAGGTGTTCGGCATGCACGCTGCTGACAGGGTCATGGTGGTAGATGCCCTGGGTTACTCCGCTAACCTGAACACCGTTATCCATGCCCTCTGGCTGGGGGCTACCGTAGTGCTTACACCGCTGAAAGAAGCGAAAAACTGGGGGAACCTCATCCGGTCGGAAGCCATCAGCAGCCTTTTCCTGGTGCCCTCGCACTACCGACTGCTGCCGGATAACACCACCTTTCCCGGCGTTACTTCAGCGGTCAGCGCCGGTGAAAAGCTGGACCGGGCCCTGGCAGAAAAACTGCTCCGGATCTTCCCCGTGGCATGCCTTACCGAATACTACGGCGCGGCCGAGCTGGGCCATATCAGCTACATCCAGAACCGGGAGATCGTGGAAAAACCCACTTCGGTAGGCCGGCCCTTCCCTGGTGTAAGCATCCGGATCCGGGAAGAAAAGATCTGGGTGGAAAGCCCTTACATCTCCCCCGAATACCGGCATACACCCACCGTTTCCGACATGGGCTTTATCGATGCCGAAGGCTACCTTTGCCTCCTGGGACGGGAGGGAAGAATGTTTAACCGGCGCGGACTGAACATTTTTGCCGAAGAAATTGAGAACGCTGCCCGGCTGCACCCGGCCATCGGCGATGCCGTTCTCCTTCCCGATGCCCGGAACACCGGCCACCTGACCCTCCTGCTGGTCCGCACCCGGTCTGTCAGTACGAATGAACTGCGTGACTTTCTCCTCAAAAACATATCCAGTGAAAAGCTGCCGAACAGCATCGTTTTCACCGAAGATATCCCGCGAAACTCCTCCGGGAAAGTAGATTTCAAAGTACTCTCCAAAAAGCCTGTGGACGAAGACAGCGCTTATTAAACTCCAAACCGGAACCCGGTCAGCTACTCTGGCACTCTTCTATGTGCTGCTTTATGAGCTTTGTGCTTTTAATCTGGTGTACTTTGTGTAAAAAATAATTCACATAGAGCGCATAGAACACAAAGAGCACATAGAGTACAAAAATGAGGTACGAAGAGTCCGGGGGCTTCAATTGATTTTACATAGAAATTTAACTATTTAATTATTTATACATTTAATTAAATATATAATAATACATAAGTATATTACTACAATAATGAAAATATTAAAATATATATTCTTTTCTTTTATCTGTTTTAACGCCCATGCCCAGCGTGACACCATCCGGTTAGAAAGCGTTACCGTCACCGCCGGCATCATCCGGAATGAGATTAAAAACACCCCCCGGAACATCACGGTAATTGACCGCAAGACCCTGGAGGCCTCCCCGGTTAAAACCCTGGACGGTGTGCTGCAATACGCCATGAACATAGATGTACGCTCCCGCTCGGCCTTCGGTGTACAGGCCGATATCAGCATCCGTGGCGGGCATTATGACCAGACTCTCATCCTGGTAGACGGCGTAAAAGTTAACGACCCCCAAACCGGCCACCACGCCCTGAACATCCCCGTCCCCTTTTCCATGATTGAGAAAATAGAAGTGCTGCAGGGCGGAGCCTCCCGGGTGTTTGGCCCCAGCGCCTTTTCCGGCGTGATCAACATCATCACCCGCCAGCCGGCCGCATCAGAACTGGAACTGCAGCTATCCGGCGGAGAATACGGCACCTGGAACACCTACGCCGGCGGTGCCTGGGTCAAAAACCGCTTTTCCATCACCGGCGGAGCCGAGCTGGGCGGCAGCGACGGCTACCTGCCTTCCACCCAATACCGGAAAAACGCCCTTTCCCTTCGGGCCGAAAAAAACTACGGGAAAGGCAGCCTGCAGGTGGGTTACGGCCGGATGAATAACGACTTCGGGGCCACTAATTTCTACCACCCCAAATTCTACAACCAGTACGAAGAGGTGGCGTCCCAGCTGCTCAGCGCCGCCTGGAAACATGCGTTTTCAGCCCGGCTGTCGGGCACCCTCCTGGCTAACTACCGCATCCACCACGATATGTACGACTTTGATAATTACCGCAACACAAATAAGCTGAGCTCCCTTAACCTCCACAAAACCGGCGTGCTGGACCTGGAATGGAAATTCCGCCTCCGGAATGCCTGGGGAAACAGCGCCTTCGGGGCCGAATACCGCAATGAAACCGTACGATCTAACCGCCTCGGTGAAGAGCTGGATCAGCGGGAAGCCATCGGCGGATGGCCCGAACTTTATTACACCCGGGGCAAATCACGGGACAATTACAGCCTCTTTGCCGAACACAGCGCCCGCTGGAACCGCTTCATCCTGAGTGCCGGTACATTAGCTAACATTAACTCCCAGTTCGGGTTTTCCCTCTTCCCCGGCCTGGACCTGGGCTACAGCGTGGGCCATGATTCCCGCCTCTACTATTCGGTTAACCGCTCCCTGCGCTTTCCCACCTTCACGGAACTGTACCTGAATAACACCACTGTCACCGGCGATCCCGACCTCAAGCCGGAAAAAGCCTGGACGCACGAAGTAGGCTTTAAGACCGGGAAAAGCCTTTATTCCGGCAGCTACTCGGTTTTCTACACTGCCACCGAAGATGCCATTGATAAGCTCAAACGCCCCGGCATACCCGTACCACTGATGGAGAACATTAACGACATTAACCGCTATGGCTTTGAAACGGCCCACACCCTGGGGCTCCCGGCCAATAAGCTGAAGCTGAAGCAACTGTCCTTTAACTTCTCCTGGATCACCACCGACCGCAAAGAAGAAGGTTTCCAGTCGTTTTACACCCTGAATTACCTGAAGCAAAAGCTATCCGCCGGGTTATTCTTTGAGCCCCTGAAGAACCTTTCACTCAGCGGCTGGTACACCTTTAAAAACCGGGCCGGCCAGTACTCCTGGGACGACAGCACCCCGCCGGTAAATTACGGTTCCTTCAGCCTGGTGGATGTGCGCGCCGCCTACCGCCTGAAGCAGCTGACCTTCACCCTGGACGTAAATAACCTACTGAACGAGAAGTATTTCGAGTACGGCTTCGTGGCCCAGCCGCCGCGCTGGATCACGGGCGGAGTAAAGTATAAGATTTGAGAAGCTTGGAGCTATGACGGATAATGGAATACCAAAGCCCGGGTGCGAGATGGCCTTGTGCACGTCATAGGCATACCGGCAGGCCTGAACATTATCCGGCACTTTTCCCAGGGTGTGTTTCAGAAAAAAGGGGGAATTGCCGGAAGCTTAATCGTCCGTTTTACCGGTTCGGGGGGAACGGATGATGGTCAACTGCTTTTTTAATTCAGCCTTCTTGCTATCCGAGATGCTTAACGCCTTTTTGATCCCTTCAAAAAACAACTCATTGTCTTTTACTTTCTGCAGAAAGTTGAGATTAATCAGGAGTGATTTTGACAACCTGAAAAAATAAGGCTCCGGAAAATGCCGGCTGATATGCCCCAGGTTCATGGTCACCATCAGGGGGTCAGGTTCATGGATTCTGTAAATGGCGGTAAAGACCCTTTTGGCCTCCATAAAGATCACGTCATTCCTTCTGACCCGGATATGGCTGCCGTTATCCCAGACGAAAACGTCGTCCGGAGCAGGCTCATTCCGGCTAAAACGGCTATAGGCCAGATCTACCTGGTTTAGCAGGTCACGGGGTTTAAAAGGCTTCAGCAGATAGCCTTCCGGCCTGACCTCCGCGGCCCTTTTGAAACTTTCGGTGTCTTCTTTCCCGGTCAGGAAAATAACCGGCGCCTGCAAGACGTTCCGGATATCTGCCGCCGTCCGGATCCCGTCTTCTGCCGGACTTTGCAGCTCAATATCCATAATAATCACCTCCGGCTTAAACTTCACGGCGGCTACCAGGGCTTCGTTATAGGTGCGGGCTATAGCCACCACCTCGTGGCCGTCACTTTGAAGGGTTTCTTTTATACTTTCTGACGTAAACACCTGGTCTTCCACCACCAGGATTCTCAATGATCGTTTCATAGATGAGGGCCATTCATTGCCGGTTTAGAACGTTTATATTTCATTTCAAAGGTCCGGCCATTGCTTTCAAAAAAGTGATACTCACCGTTCAGCTGGCTGACCTGCAGGGCTATTATCTTGGTTCCGAAAGAAGTACCTGACCCCGTGTTTCCACGGGCAGGCCCGTTATCACTGACCCTCAGGGTAAGCTCATTGCCTGTTATATCCGCAAAAACCTCATACCGGGGAGCAGGATGATGCATAAACGCATATTTACAGGCATTAGTGGTCAGTTCATTCATGATCAGGCCAAGAGACAGCGCCTCATCCGGTGTGATCTCCACCGGCTTAACGGAATAACTGACTTCTACATGATCATGGGCAAAGGCCCTTAGAACACCGTCTGTAATTCCCCTGAGAAAACGATCCAGGCGCACGGAATTCAACTTGTCTTTCAGGTATAATTTACTATGTAACAAAGATATCGCCTCTAACCTCAGGTGGCTCTCCTGCATGGCCAGGTGGGCAGCATCCGCATCTATCCGGCTGGACTGCATGGTAAGCAGGTCGGAAACCACCTGGAGATTATTCCGGAACCGGTGGCTCTGTTCTTTTACCAGCATGGCGTTTTGCCGGCTGATGCTCCTGTTTCTGCGGTACAGCTTATAAAACAATACCGCAGACACCCCCGTTACCGCCAAAAGCAGGGTCAGAAATGCCAGTGAACGGTGCTGGAGGCGCATATTCTCCCCAAACAACTTTAGCTCCTGCTCCTGGCCTTGAAGCACGATTTCCATTTGCTCCGCGTTGTACAGTTCTCTCAGCTCACTCACATCCCGAGCCTGGTCGGTGTAAAGACCGCGTCTTCGCTCTCTTTCCAACTGCTGCTTTTGCAGCTCATAGGCTTCTTTCCATTCCCCCTGCTTTTCATGGAAAGAAATAAAGGCAGAAGTCACCAGGCGGTCTGCATCCCGGTCATAGGAATGATGCTCTTCGTATATCTTTTTTGCTTTATCCAGGCGTAAATGCGCCTGGGCAAAGTCTTTTTTCTCTATAAAACTTTCCGCCAACCTCAGGAGAGCCCGTAATTCCACCATATTGCCCTGACCGGTTACATTTAACACCACCCGGTTCATACGGGCATGGTCAATCCCCTTTCCCCTCTGCATACTCAGTTTTTCCTTAGCGGCCGCAATTTCTACAAGTCCCTCCTTATCCCTGGTTTTAACTGCAAGCTGCTCTGCTTTATCGTAATATAAACCGGCGCTATCCGGGTTAAACCAGGAATTGCCCTTACCCGGGGAAAACTCTTCATAACCGGCGTAAAAATTACCGAGATAAGCCCAGGCGTTGATTAACGCCCGATCACTTCCGGAGTCTTCACCGGCCTTTAATGCCTTGCGATAGTACATCAATGCCTGGTCATTGTTCCCCCGCTCCTGCTCCAAATGCCCCAGCCAGAGGTGCAGGCGGGCCAGCTCATAACCGGGTCCCAATTTTTCCAGGATGGATAGCGACTTCAGAAACCAGACCCGGGTTCTCAGGTAATTTCCGGTGGTAATTGTCTCCAGTTTCCCAAACAGGTAATAGGCCTCCGCCAGTTTCAGGGAGTCATTATTCTCAATGGCCTCCTTGTACACATAACTGGCCCATGCTCTCCGCTCAGCTTCGCTTTTGGGTCGGGTTTGAGCAGACAGAAGCACGGGCAGAAACAGCAGCAGGCATAGGATTCTCATGGCTCAAAGTCAGCAGTAATCGGGTTCTAAATTACTAAAGATTCCGGATTAACCGGTATTATTTTTTTCAATAGTCACCTATCCTACATAGGTCCTTTCCATCCTGTAAAACACTTCCTCCATTTCGGAAAATATTTTCTACTATTTGTTAAGCATTCCGGCATTTTTTTCTACGTAAAATTTTAAAAATACCCCCGAAGGTGATCGCTCATTTAACCTTTCATCTCTATCAGTTAACGGTATCTGAAAAATGCCCTTGTTATGTATTATCAAGCAAATTCCTACTTGCAGGTGACCTTTGCTAAGCTGGATTAAGCGGGTGTTGCAAGGTTTTTTTTCGCCACTTACTTTTGTGCATATCGCCTGTAAACGACCTAAGGCCCCTGAAATAAACCAAACCAACAGATTCAAAACTAATTCAACTCATGAAAAAAATCACTATTTACAGCTTAGGCTTTCTATTTGTGCTCAAACTATCAAATCTATATTAACCCTAATCGTCATGGATATACATTATAATCGCCGAAATTTTTTACAAAACCTAGGTCTGGCAAGTCTGGGTGTTGGGTTAGGAGTTAGTTTTAATCAATGTAAAAAAAATAACGATCCGGAAAAACCTTTCACTCCTTTCACTTTTATGACCAACCCCAAAGATCCTTTGATCTTAAGAGCTGATATGGAAAGCGGTGAGGTTGTTGAATATTTTGGAATACGCGATAATAATGGAATTCCGAAAACGATCGACATTATTAGCTACAGGTCCTCTGCCGAGAGCCCGGAGGCCACCCGAATGTATTTTGATGAGACCTCAAACCTGACAAGAATAATAGCTGAAGATGGATCAAAGTTTATCTTTAAATGGTCTACTAATAGTAAAGCCGAACTAACATTTACTAATGCTGATGGTACTCAACAATTAAATACTGAAATAGATTTTGATAATATATCATCAAAAAAACGACTGAGCTCTTATCAGTCATCACCTGATATCAGTACACAAA
>JAHBUH010000016.1 GCA_019638185.1 Leadbetterella sp. | reverse complement strand
AACGCAACAGCCGATTGAACCTGGCACTACCTATACCTATCGTTTCCCAATTATTCAACATGGTACACACTGGTATCATTCCCATTCAGGGTTACAGGAACAAATCGGAATGTACGGTAGTTTCATAATGAAAAAGCGGGACGATGATAAAACCTTTAGAAAGGGAATTGATGATTTGCCGACTGTGCCTATCATTTTAAGTGAATGGACAAATCTTAATCCCAATAACATCAACCGGATGCTGCACAATGCAAATGATTGGGCTGCCATTAAAAAGAATGCGACACAATCTTATGCAGAGGCTATACGTGAGGGAAAATTTAAAACCAAAGTTACCAACGAATGGAAACGGATGCTGGCAATGGACGTGAGTGATGTGTATTATGATAAAATCCTCATAAACGGAAACCATACTACCGACCTGAAATCGGTTGAGGGTAAGACCTTAAAGGCAGGCGATAAAGTAAGGTTGCGTATATCCAACGGTGGTGCATCATCTTACTTTTGGCTTCGGTATGCAGGCGGTAAAATGACCGTAGTGGCAAGTGACGGTAATGATGTAGAACCCGTTGAAGTGGACAGGCTAATTATAGCCGTATCGGAAACCTATGACATAGTGGTTACTATTCCAGATGATGGACTATCCTATGAGTTCCTTGCCACTACCGAAGACAGAACTCAATCAGCAAGCTATTTCATTGGCAATGGTATCAAACAGCTTATCTCACCACTTCCAACGCTTAAATACTTCGAGGGTATGAAGATGATGAATGACATGATGAAAATGAACGGCGACTTGGACGATATGGGAATGAAGATGAGCCTGAACCAAATGGATATGAATGTAGTTATGTACCCCGAAATTACAGGTGAGGCAAAGAAAAAGCAAGACCATAGTCAGCACGGTATGAATATGGACAATGACCCCAATCGTTACAATGCAAACGCTTTGGGAGATATTGTTACGCTGAACTATGCCATGCTCAAATCTCCATATAACACAACACTGCCAAAAGATGCTCCGGTAAAAGACATCAAATTTACCCTTACCGGAAATATGAACCGTTATGTTTGGAGTATGGATAACAAGATTTTGTCTGAAACTGATAAGATACCTGTTAAGAAAGGCGAAATATTGCGTATAACAATTTATAACAACTCAATGATGCGCCATCCGATGCACTTGCACGGATTTGATTTCCGGGTGCTGAATGGGAAAGGTGAAAATGCACCGATGAAAAACATCATCGACATTATGCCGATGGAAACAGACACCATCGAGTTTGCAGCAAACGAAGAGGGCGATTGGTTCTTTCATTGTCATATATTGTATCATATGATGTCGGGTATGAACAGGGTGTTTGCCGTAGGCGATTATCAAAACCCGTACTTGCCGGATAAAGCTAAATCCTACAAAGCATTACAAAGGGAAAGCAATATGCCCCATTTTATGGCCCAGAATGATTTTGCAACTAATGGCAATGATGGTGAAGCAATGTTTCAAAATGCTAGATGGTCATTGGGTACGGAATGGCGTTTAGGATATAACGATATGCATGGATATGAAGTAGAAACTCATTTAGGTCGTTACATTGGCAAAATGCAATGGTTGATGCCTTTTATAGGCTTTGATTGGCGATATCGTAAAATGGGAAAAGATGAACACGAAACAAATTTATTTGGACAAAAGAATGAAAAAGATACTCGTAGGGCCGTTAGTTTAGGGGTAATGTATACATTACCAATGCTCGTTAATTTTCAGGCAGAAGTATATCACGATGGCATTGTTCGATTATCATTGATGCGCGAGGATATCCCTATTTCTAAGAGATTAAGAGGTGGTTTTATGGTCAATACTGACTATGAGTATATGGCAGAACTTAAATATATCTTTACTAAAAATATTGGTATCCGTACCCACTATGATAGTGATATGGGGTTTGGTGTAGGGCTTTCGCTCAATTACTAAATGAATTCTCAAATAGAATAGACAAAGGTTGTAGCGGTTATGCTATGACCTTTTTGCATTTTCAAGACTAAATGAAAGACTTTTTTTGGCACTTCAGAAGTGTTATATGGATATTAATTTATACTTTTGTAGCGATGTTGCGTAAAAAGTTGACCATATTATTTTTACTTATTGCCCAGGTAGTTATACTTGGACACGGTTTAGTACCGCATCATCATCACGCAGACTTAGCCAGTCAGCAACACAACCACCACCACGGCAAAGATGCCAAAAAGCAGCATCCCGAAGAAAGTTCGTTACAGCTCGCATTTTCAGGATTAATCCACTCAGGCGAACAGGTAACATTTACCCAGTCTGATGCTTCAAAAATAATAGTTAGCAAACAGGCTTTGCAGGCAATCAACGCTTTGCCCTGCGATTTCAAAATGCCTTTTGCGTATATTGTAAGTTTCCAAAAACATACATTTCCACCTGACAGTAAGGTTAGGTATCAATCTCCGCATTACGGCGCACATTCCTTACGTGGTCCGCCCGCTTTCATCGTTGCATAACTTTCAATCTCCGAAAGTTAGGATTTGACTTATGCCCCATCTTTAGGGCAGATTAATTCTTTATTACAATCAAATTTTTAAAACGATGAGAAAATCATTCTTTATAGCGGCTTTTGCTGCCCTTACACTTTTAGCTTGCAATAACAACGAAAAGTCTTCCTCTGATAACAATTCCAATTCAGAACAATCTTCAACCGCCCCAGTGGTTAATCAGGATAGTATTGATAAGGCTCATGGACATTCCCACGACCCCGCAGGTAATCATACACCTACGGTAAATCAGGACAGTATTGACAAAGCTCACGGGCACAAGCATTAATTAATCTCCGGTACATTCTTCTAACAGATTTATCATAGCGTTCCATCGCTATAATACACCTGCGCTTACTCCTGTAAGCAGTTTATAGAAGTATGTACCGATTAAATTCACTTTATTAAATGAGATATATAAAAATAGTCCTGTCAATAACCTTATTATTATTGATAGCAGGCTCGGCGTATGCCCACGGAGTTGATGAGGATACCCAGACATTCTTGAGTGGTAATTCAGGAGTAGCCTTTGTACCGTTTCTTTATATTGGGGCAAAGCACATGCTTACAGGTTATGACCATCTACTGTTTCTTGTAGGTGTCATCTTTTTCCTGTACAGACCAAAGGAAGTATTGCTTTATGTAAGTTTCTTCACCATTGGACACAGTGTAACCCTGTTATTGGGAGTGTTGGCAGATATGGCAATCAACGCTTATCTGATTGATGCAATCATTGCATTGTCCATTGTATATAAAGGCTTTGATAATTTGGGAGGTTTCCAACGTTTTTTGGGCTATCAGCCCAACACTAAAGCAGCCGTTCTAATTTTCGGTCTTTTTCATGGTTTTGGATTAGCCAGTAAATTACAGGAATTGAGTTTTGACAGGACAGGGCTTCTGACAAACCTCATTGGCTTCAATATCGGCGTGGAAATAGGTCAGTTTATAGCCTTAGCACTTGTGCTTTTTATCATTTCCAACTGGAGGCGGTCCCCAAGTTTCTTGAAGTTTTCAACCCTAACGAATACCCTGCTAATGGCAGCAGGTTTTCTATTGTTCGGCTATCAGTTAGTCGGTTATTTTAACTCTTAAAAAAAATAAAAATGGCAGAAATAGCACATCAAATATTAGATAAAAAATCCATAGTCAAGCAGGTGGTAATTGCTTTGATTGTTGGAGCGGTACTCTTGGTAAGTGCCGTACTCCCGGCAGAGTATGGGATAGACCCTTTGGGAATTGGAAAGGCAACAGGATTTAGTAAATTATATGTAGGGGAAAGTGCCACTACTTCCACTTCACAACCACATAAAGTGTTACAACTGGAAAACGTTGGTTCAGGACCGGATGTAGCCAAACCTGCTGCGGCGGACAACCCCGCTCCTGTCACACAACTTGCGGAACGTACCGATGAAGTCACAGTGGTAATACCCGCAGGAAAGGGCTTGGAGTACAAAGTGGAGATGCTAAAGTATGGAAGTTTCCGGTATGAGTGGATTACAGACAAAGGAGAACTGTATTTTGATTTTCATGGTGAGGTTAAGGGAAACAGCAATTATTTTGAAAGCTACACCATTGCCTACTCCAATAATATGGTCGGCTCTTTTATTGCTCCATTCGAGGGACCACAAGGGTGGTATTTTAAGAATAATTCCAATGAGGATATAACTGTCAAGATAAAATTGAAAGGACAGTATCGCCTTAAACAATAAAATTATAATACCATCATGATATGTTAAATAAAATCATTCATTTTTCAATTAAGAATAAGTTGGTAATAGGTTTATTTACCCTGGCATTGATATGCTGGGGTACATATTCACTTACCAAACTTCCCATAGATGCCACACCTGACATCACAGATAATCAGGTTATGGTCATCACTGTGTCGCCTACACTGGCAGCACAGGAAGTGGAGCAACTGGTAACCTTTCCCGTGGAGCAGACTATGGTCAGTATCCCGGGAATTAAGGATATGCGTTCCTTTTCACGTTTCGGTCTATCTATTGTCACCATCGTATTCAATGAAAACGTAGATATTTACTGGGGCAGACAACAGGTACAGGAACGTCTGACAATAGCGTCGAAGAATATTCCAGAGGGGGTTGGAACCCCTGAAATGGCTCCTGTCACAACAGGTTTGGGCGAAATCTTTCAGTATGTAATCCATCCAAAAAAAGGTTATGAGGATAAGTACGATGCCACCGAATTGAGAACCATTCAGGACTGGATTATTAAACGTCAATTACTGGGGACACCGGGTGTTGCCGAGGTGAGTGGTTTTGGTGGTTTTGTAAAGCAATATCAAATTGCGGTTGACCCTGACAAACTGGCAAGTCAAGATATTACCATATCCGATATATTCACCGCACTCGAAAAAAACAATCAGAATACAGGTGGAGCTTATATTGACAAAGGTCCGAACGCCTATTTTATACGCAGTGAGGGTTTAGTAAAGAACGTAGAAGAAATTAAAAATATCGTTGTTAAAAAAGAGGACGGTGCGCCTGTGTTTATCCGTGATGTTGCCGAGGTAGGTTTTGGAAATGGTCCACGCTACGGTGCAGCCACCAGAAACGGACAAGGTGAAACGGTTACGGGTATAGTAATGATGCTGAAAGGAGCCAATTCATCCGAAGTTATTTCTAACGTAAAGGAGAAAATTGAAGAAATACAGAAAGGTCTTCCAGAGGGGGTTGAAATTGAACCTTTCCTTGACCGTAAAAAATTAGTGGACGGAGCCATTTCAACAGTTTCTACCAATCTTATCGAGGGGGCTTTGATTGTAGTTTTTGTACTTATTTTATTTCTTGGAAATCTTCGTGGCGGGCTTGTTGTGGCATCGGTTATTCCTCTTGCAATGCTGTTTGCTATCTGTATGATGAACCTGTTTGGTGTTTCCGGTAACCTGATGAGCCTCGGTGCAATTGACTTTGGGATTATTGTTGATGGTACAGTTATCATAGTTGAAGCTGTAATGCACCGCATTACAGGAAGTAAGGCACGATATGGCGGAGTGGAAAAACTTACACAAGACCAAATGGACGAAGAAGTATATGAAAGTTCTCGAAAAATTCGTACAGCCGCCGCTTTTGGTGAAATCATTATCCTCATTGTTTATCTCCCATTGTTGGCACTGGTAGGCGTTGAGGGAAAAATGTTTACTCCTATGGCGCAGACGGTATCGTTCGCAATTTTAGGAGCATTTATCCTTTCTTTTACTTATGTGCCGATGATGTCGGCTTTGGTATTGAGCAAGAAGACATCGCATAAGGATAATTTCTCTGATAGGATGATGAACGCTATACAGAAAGTGTATTCCCCTATTATCAATGGTGCGATGAAACGTAAACTTATGGTGGTAACAGTAGCAGTGGTATTATTCATCATCACGCTTATCACATTCAATAAAATGGGCGGAGAATTTATACCACAGTTAGACGAGGGCGATTTTGCCGTGGAAACAAGGGTTCCCGTTGGAAGTTCAATAAACCAAATGATTGACGTTTCCCAAAAGGCACAAACTATTTTATTGAAGAACTACCCCGAGGTAAAACAAGTGGTTAACAAAATCGGTTCGGGTGAAATTCCTACCGACCCGATGCCTATTGAAGCGGGTGATATGGTAGTGGTATTGAAGCCAAAAAAAGAATGGACAAGCGCAGAAACAAGGGAAGAACTAATTGAAAAGATGCAGCAATCACTATCTGTTATTCCAAATGCTACATTCAGCTTTCAACAGCCTATCCAAATGCGATTTAATGAACTCCTTACCGGAGCAAAGCAGGATGTTGTATTAAAAATTTATGGTGAGGATTTGGATATACTATCAGATTTAGCGTCTGATGTTGGTAGGAAAATTAAGTCTATTGATGGCGTTGAAGACTTGTATGTGGAAGAAATAACTGGCTTGCCACAAATCAATATCCAATTTAACCGGGACAAAATCGGTCAGTACGGAATGAACATAGAGGATGTGAACAGTGCTATCGCAGCAGGGTTTGCAGGCGAAGTTGCAGGTCAGGTCTATGAGGGTGAACGTCGGTTTGACTTGGTTGTAAGGCTCGACAGCGCATCCCGAGTAGATATAACAGATGTACAGAACTTGTTTGTGAGCACCCCCGAGGGGCAACAAATTCCTTTGAGCGAGGTTGCTGAAATCAGCTATAAGCCAGGTCCTGTGCAGATACAACGGGATAATGCTAAAAGACGGATTACCGTAGGCTTTAATGTCCGTAACCGTGACGTTAAAAGTATCGTTAGCGATATTCAAGATGTTATCGCTGCCAAAGTGAAAATGCCTGCGGGTTATTATGTCACCTATGGCGGGCAGTTCAAAAACCTCGAAGAAGCCAATGCCCGACTTGCAGTAGCGTTACCCGTAGCACTACTACTTATCTTGGTGCTTTTATATTTCACGTTCCATTCCTTAAAACAGGGATTGTTAATATTCAGTGCCATCCCTTTGTCGGCTATCGGGGGAGTATTCGCATTACTTATCCGGGATATGCCTTTTAGTATATCTGCCGGAGTTGGATTTATCGCACTTTTTGGAGTTGCTGTATTGAATGGTATTGTATTAATTGCAGAGTTCAACCGATTGGAGAAAGAGGGTATCACGGATATTTATGAACGGGTGCGTATCGGTACACGAGTAAGACTAAGACCTGTATTGATGACTGCAACGGTAGCCTCCTTAGGCTTCCTGCCAATGGCTTTATCATCTTCATCCGGTGCGGAAGTACAACGCCCCCTGGCAACGGTCGTTATAGGAGGATTGATTACTGCTACGGCTTTAACTTTGGTCCTATTACCTGTACTTTATATCTATTTTACCCAACCATCAAAGAAAAGAAAAATTAAAAATCTGCCTGCCGCTATATTGATTTTAGGCTTGTTTCTACTTCCGTCATTGGTTAACGCCCAAAATATAGACGGTCAACCTACCAGGATACTTACTTTGCAGCAATCCATTGATGAAGCCTTAAAGAATAATGCACAGGTTAAAATTGCCAATTACGACATCAACTTACAACAAGCACTCAAAAAGGGAAGTGTTACCATACCTAAAACAGAATTTTCTTACACGCAGGGCGTAGTCAGCAATCCTACGATAACGGATAATCTGCTCAATGTTGGGCAAAGAATAGATTTCCCAACCGTGTACAGTAACAACTCAAAACTGGCACAAGAGAAAATTAGGAGTAGCCAAGCATATAAAGCTGTGACAGAAAATGACCTTGTGCGGAACGTAAAACTGGCTTATGTTCAGTACCAATACGCATTGGAACGAAGAACACTTTTGTTGGAACTCGACAGCATATATGTGAAATTAAGCAAGGCAAGCAATACAAGGTATAAAACAGGAGAAGCAACCAGTTTAGAAAACATCACTTCATCAGTTCAGTCAAAGCAGATACAAAACGAACTTGAAAAGACTAATGGAGATATAAAAATAGCTAAACAGCTTCTTCAGACACTTTTAAATACAACGGACGATATTGCCATTGCAGATACATTACTGGTCGCAAGAGAGTTGTTGCTGCCACAACAAATTGTTTCGCCTGCGGTCAATCCATTATTAAGCTATCTACAACAGGAAATTGCGGTCAACCGTCAGACTACGGCTTTGGAGAGAAGCAAGATGTTGCCCGATATTATTCTCGGATATAGCAGTCAAACCTATAAAGGATTACAAACCATAAATGGGATTGACCGCACTTATACTGGTAAAGACAGGTTTAACTTTTTTCAAATTGGGGTAGCTATTCCTTTATTTCCCGGAGGGTATAGGTCAAGAGTTAACGCTTCCAAAATCAGTAAACAAAAGGCGCAGGCAGAGGTGGAACTTGCCACCACGAACCTGAATGGCAGGTTAAAAGAGCTTGTCCAGGAATATATCAAATTCCAGAAGTCGCTTACTTATTATCAGGAAGAGGCTTTGCCACAGGCAGATTTGATTATTAAAAATTCCGATAAGAGTTTCAGGAGTGGTGACATATCTTATACCCAGTATTTGCAGAACCTCACCCTATCAAGCAATATCCATTCGGAATATTTGGATAACCTGTACAACTATAACCAGATAGTAATTTCAATAGAAGCGATTTTAGGAAACAAATAATCAAAATTTTTAAAGCAATGACAAAATTATCATTAAAATATTTACCGCTACTGCTCTTTGCATTGATAACAGTATCTTCTTGTAAAGACAAAAAAGACGGTAATACGGAAAGTAAAGAAGTTCCCGAACAGACAACTACCGACACCGCAGCAAACGGTGTCAAAACCATTACGTTTACAGACGACCAATTTAAGTTATCCGACATTCAAACAGGGGCAATCGAAAGTCGTAACCTAAGTAGTGTAATAAAGATGACAGGTATTATAGATGCTGAACCGGGAAGTGTTGCTTCTGTATCAGCACCTTTGGGCGGATACATCAAAACGTCTGGCTTATTGCCAGGGCAACAAGTAAAAAAAGGGCAGCTATTAGCCACACTGGAAAATCCTGAATTTATTTCTATCCAACAACAGTATTTGGAGAGCATCGGTCGGCTTGAATATTTGGAAGAGGAATATAAAAGACAGCAACAGTTAAGAGCGGAAGATGTCAACGCTACTAAAACTTTTCAGCAGGTCAGTTCCGACCTGAAAGTAATGAAAGCTAAAATTTCAGGATTAGAACAACAGATGGCTCTTATAGGGATTAGCAGTTCAGCTTTGAAGAAAAGCAATAGTATTTCGAGAACAGCAAATCTTTATGCTCCAATAGCCGGATATATTAAAGTAAGCAATGTGAATATTGGGAAATACGTTGCCGCCACTGATGTGCTTTTTGAGATTACGGGCACAAGCGACCTGCATCTTGCATTGAATGCCTTTGAAAAAGATTTAGGTAAAATTCGACCGGGGCAATCAGTTAAGTTCTCATTATCGAATGAAAACAAGTATGAAAGAACAGCTAAAGTATATCTTGTTGGGCAGGCTACGGACAACAACAAAATGATACCCGTACACTGTCATTTTAAACAAGAACCCGGCTTGCTTCCAGGTATGTATGTAAAGGCATTACTTGAAACCGGAGCGGAGCAGCAGAATGCCGTTCCAACAGATGCTCTTGTACAATTAGAGGGAACGGACTATATTATTATCCAGACCAATCAAGCAAAAAACAGCCATACATTCCAATTAATTCCAGTTTCAAAAGGAGTTGAGCAGGCAGGCTACACAGCTATTGAATTACCATCAACGGTTAATGCAGCAGAGCTTACAGTAGTTATCAAAAACGCTTATACCATTCTTTCAGCTATTAAAAACGCCGAAGAGGAAGAATAAGACAACTGTAATCGGTGGTATGAAATCTGGAAGAAATAAAACAAGAAAAGAATGGAGGTACAAATAACAAACCCCTATCTAAGAAAATGAAGTATGGTTTGATTGCTCTTGGAATAATACTGTTTATTGCATTGCTCATATTAGCATTTGTTCTTTCACACTTGGATATATCCAAAGGACAAGCCCAATAATATCATATTGGTTATTTATAGAGAATATGTATAGAAATATAAAATAAAGAATATGTCAATAATAGAAACAATCATAGAGCCATTTAAAGCATTGCGGAACTCCACTTTCGCAAGGCTTTATTTTGCTCAAATTGCAAGCCTCTTCGGGGATGCCTTTACGTGGCTTGGCTTAGCTTTACTTACCTACGAGATAAGCCCCGGTAATGCCGCAGCTATATTGGCATCGGCACTTACATTACGGGTAACCGCTTATATTATCTTTTCCCCCTTTGCAGGAGTGGTATCAGAAAAATTCAAACGGAAGAATATATTGCTAATTACTCAACTGGCAAGAATGGCTATTGTAAGTTTGCTGCCTTTTGTAACCGCAGAATGGCAGCTATACGGGTTGATATTTTCGCTGAATGTATTTGCGGCATTCTTTACACCAACATATCGTGCTATCATCCCGCAGATAGTCGAAAAAGAGCGATACAGGGAAGCGAACGGCTTGTCGATGGCAACCTTTCAGTTGCTAAGTGTATTTGGTCCTGCTTTGGCAGGAATTGTAGCTGTATGGTTGGGAGCCAAACAGATTTTCTTTGTAAACGGGGCAACGCTGTTCATTGCCATATTACTGATATTGACCATCCCGTTTAATGCACTACAAAAGGGAGTGAATGCAGATAACGCACAAACAGGGAATACTTGGAAAGAAGTCATTAAAGGTGTACGCCTGCTATTCGGTAATAAGATTTTGCGGTTTTCATTGAGCATTGAATTTATCTCCGCTGTCGCCGGGGCAATGGTGTTGGTTAATACCGTTGGTTTGGTAAAAACCTCTTTGCAACTGGACGACAAGCATTACGGTTGGATAATGTCGGTGTTTGGAGTAGGTGCGGCTATTACCGCTTTTCTCTTAGGTAGTTTGGATAAAACCAAAACACGGAGCATATCGCTGATAAGCGGGGCATTCCTTATCGGTATTGCCATCAGCTTTGCAAACTTTGTTCCCTATACCGGATTGATGTTCCTATGGATTTTGGCAGGTATAGGACAAACCCTTGCCGATATGCCATCTGAAACCCTTATTGGCGAAAATATAGAGCCGAACGACCAGGGTAAGGTTTACGGTTCCCACTTTGCTTTTTCGCATTTATGGTGGGCAATAGCTTATCCTGTTGCCGGGTTCTTAGGCACTCAATTCCCCAACAAAGATTTTATGATAGGTGGAGTGCTTACGCTTGTCTTGTCTGTCTTGGCTATTGTACTTATGAAAACAAACCTGATGAAAAAATAGGTTTTTGGGAAAGGCGATGCAAGATGCGAAGCAGGCAAGTTCAGTAGTGGTAAATCAGTAAACCTCACAAATCAAACAAGAAATATCACAATAGGCAGACGAAAGCAAATTGGCAATTTTGTATCATAAATTTTAAGATTATGACAGCAAAAATAAAATGGAACAACGTGTATCTCCTGTTTACCTCACAGGCGTTGTTCCAGACTGCATCTATATTGGTCATTACGCTTTCGGGTGTGGTAGGCTTACAAATGGCTCCGGATAAAAATCTGGCAACGCTGCCTTTGGCAATGATTACCGTTGGTACGGCAGGTATGATGATACCCGCATCCCTCATTATTAAAAAATTAGGTCAGCGTAATGCCTTTATGATTGGTACGCTGATAGGTGTTTTATCGGGTTTGGTTTCGTGGTACGGTATTGTCCAAAATTCCTTTTGGCTGTTTTCAGTAGGTAATATGCTCATTGGTGCATACCAGGGCTTTTCCCAATACTACCGTTTTGCTGCGGCTGATGCCGTTCCCGACAATGCGAAAAGCAAGGCAATTTCTTTCGTTATTGCAGGCGGCGTTGTTGCGGCTTTCGCCGGACCCAACTTAGCGAGATTTACACAGCATTTAGGGGCGGTTCCTTATGCTTATTCCTACTTTTCGATTATCCTGTTAAGTGTGGTGGCTTTGGGCGTTGTTTCCTTTTTAAAATTGCAAAAAGCATCGGCTATACAAACCAACGAGGTGGTAACAAAAGGTCGCCCCATAAAAGAGATCATTAAGAATAAAGATACTATCCTTGCAATACTGGCATCAGCCACCGCATTTGCAGTAATGGGAATGTCTATGACTGTTACGCCGATAGCAATGCACAGTGTAGGACATTCCTCAGACAGTTCAGCAACAGTGATACAATGGCACGTATTGGGTATGTTCCTGCCCTCATTCTTTACAGGTATGCTCATTCAGAAATTCGGCGTTTACCGTATCATTATTTCCGGCTTGGCAATTTTGTTCCTGTACATCATCATTGCCCTGATGGGAACAGGCTTTGCACATTTCGTTTCCGCTTTATTTGTAGTGGGCTTAGGTTGGAACTTCCTGTTTATCGGCGGTTCATCATTGCTGACCAAAGTGTACAGACCTGAAGAGAAAGAAAAAACGCAGGCTTTCCACGATTTCACGGTTTTTGCAGTAATCAGTATTGCGAGCTTCTTTGCGGGCAGCCTGTTCAATTATTGGGGTTGGAACGGTGTAAACATTGTAATGATACCGATGTTAATCATCACACTGATAGTGGTTATCAGGATTGTAATGAGCCAAAAGAACGTCGTTGGCAAACAGTAAAAATCGTAAATGAAAAAAGAAAAATCACAATAGCTACAACCCATTTAATGCGGAAATTTGTATTGTAATAAGAGATTAATAGATGAATAATTTAAAAACCATATTGCTAAGCACGGTTGTTTCACTGGCAGTATTATCTGCCTGTAACAATTCAGAAAGTAATAATAAAAAATCAGAGGATATGAATGCACATCAGCACCCAAATCACGACAGCGCATACGCTTGTCCGATGCACCCGGAAGTAAAAGGAAATAAAGGCGATAAATGCCCTAAATGTGGTATGACTTTGACACCTGTTAATAAACAGAAAAGCCAGTATGAAGTAAAAGTGGCTGCCGACCCGCAAAATGTGGAAGCAGGTAAACCGACAAACTTATCCATTGCCATTAAAGAGCACGGGAAAAATATACCGTTGGAAGAAGTACACGAAATGAAAATGCACCTTTTGGTGGTGAGTGAGGAATTGACCTGGTTTGACCATATCCACCCCGAGGAACAGGCAGACGGTTCATATAAGGTTTCAGAAACATTCCCGGCAGCAGGTAAATACCTGTTATTTACCGATTACAAACCAAACGGAGCCGATGGAGAGGTCAATAAGCAAACCATTGAAGTAAAAGGTACGGCAGCAGACCAAACCACCGAGTTAAACACAAAGTTGGTTTCAACCGTAGATGGTTTTACGGTAACGCTGCTTAATGGTGAGGATTTCAAAACAAACAGAAATCAAGGCTTGCAATTTTCGGTTGAAAAGGACGGCAAGAAATTAGCGGAAAAGGATATGCAGATTTATCTCGGAGCGACTGCTCATATCGTAATGATAAGCAAAGCCGATAAGGATTTTCTACATATTCACCCTGTGTCAAAAGAGAATTTCCCAATCTATGCCGAAACGCTTATCAAAAAAACAGGGCTTTACAGAATGTGGGTACAGTTCAAAATAGACAACGTGGTACATACTGCGGATTTCACGATTACCGTATCAGAGGGTGAAAAATCGGGAGAAGACCACAGCCACCACGCCCACAAACATTAATAGTCTGCAACAGGAAAACAGTAAATGTCACAAATCAAACAAGAAATATCACAATAGAAGAGTTTGGGAATATGTAGAATTTTGTGGCAGTTCAAAACAATATTAAATAAAGTTTAAAAAATATGGAAAATAAAGAATTTCAGTTCAAGACCAATCTTAATTGTGGCGGTTGCGTATCAAAAGTAAAAGCGGATTTTGACAATGCGGACGGTATCTGCGAATGGAATGTTGATACAGCCAACAATGACAAAATTCTAACCGTAAAAGCAGACGGAATTACAGAAGATGAAATAATTGCAATCGTTAAGAAAAAAGGCTTTAAAGCAGAACCATTAGCGGTTTAATTCCTTAGCCCTATCCAGTTTCTATTAAAGGATAGGGCTTTATTATACCCCCATTCAACACATTTAAAATGAGGCGATTTATTGTAGGGAAACCTGCAATTGCTGCCTCATTAATATTTTTTAATTGTTTTCATATTCAAAAAAATCCGCTTTCAATGATAAATTATTGCCATACTATGATAAACGAATTGGACAATAGAATAAATGATTTGACCTATGAGCCGAATAATTCATTAATATCGTATGAAAATGCAATTATACTGGTATTGCAGAAACTCGAAGAGATAAAGAAATACATTAAGAAAACTGGTTTTAAAAATGAAGAAGATGAAATTATGTTCTTTAAACAACTAAAACCACAATTAGTTTCCAAGCTCATCTACTTTAATTCGATTTATAAAATAGAAACAAAAAGACCACGTGGAGGAGATAAGACAATCAAAAAATATCTGAATGTTGAGCTTTCTAAAATCAAGCGGTTTTTCGATGCCAATTTAGAATTTTATAAGTATTACAGAACAAATAGTACCCACCTCGACCATAAATTCTTTTTACGTGGCAAGCACGATATTAAGTTGAGTTTAGACACGTACTACTTTGAAGCTGACCACAATTTTACAACCTCACATGATTACAAAGTCGCAAAGATTATTGCCAATGATTTAATTCAGGTTTATCTCGAAGACCAGTTAAATAATAACAATCAGAGAAAGATATTTGAGAACCCACCTTTGAATTGGACGGGCAGTAAGACATCATTGATTGAGTTGATTTATTCACTACAGTCGCAGGGTTCAATCGACAATGGAAATGCAGATATTAAAATTATAGCTAAGACCTTTGAAAATATGTTTAATGTTAATTTGGGAGATTTCTATCATTCGTATTTAGAATTAAAAGCAAGAAAGATGAACAGAACAAAATTCCTTGATAGTCTTCGGGACGCACTTATAAAAAGAATGGACGAACAAGACGAAAAATAAAGGTAAAGTTTCACTGCTTTACCTTTATTTTTATAAATTTGCAGTAATGATTTACAAGGTAATTGAATGAAAGCAAGTGTAGTAAGCACCATTACTAAATCGTTACCGATAACTCTTTCGGTTCTTGTAAACTACTCTTTATTAGTCGGTTTTGACTAAATTAATCTTTTTTTTAAAAAAAAAGTACTCTAATTTTAGCAGAACAAAGTAAACAGCTTGTCATAGGCCTAACATTAAATATATTTTAGCACCATGGGTGATTCAACCGTTAAAGAACCGATTGCGTACGAAAAAATTCCAACCCGCATTTTTGCGGACCCGAAAGAAGCTTCCAAATCCGTAGCGCAGGAGATTGCGGATCTTATCCGAAAGAAGCAAAGTGAAGGTAAAAAATGCATCCTGGGCCTGGCCACGGGGTCTTCGCCGAAGACCGTGTATGCGGAACTTGTGCGTATGCACAGGGAAGAAGGCCTGAGCTTTAAGAATGTGATCTCATTTAACCTGGATGAGTATTCACCCATAGAGCCGGATGCCATCCAGAGCTACTGGCGCTTTATGCGGGAACAGCTGTTTGACCATGTGGATATCCCGAAAGAGAATTATTTTATTCCTTTGGGTACATTGCCTCAAAGCGCCATCGGGGAGTTTTGTACCAGCTACGAGGCTAAGATCGATGCCCTGGGCGGCCTGGATTTCCAGTTGCTGGGGATCGGGGGGAACGGCCATATCGGTTTTAACGAACCGGGCTCGCTGATTAACTCCAAAACCCGCCTGATGATGCTGGATCATTCCACCCGCGCGGCGGCTACGGGGGATTTCGGTGGTGACCTGACGAAAGTTCCGAAGAAGGCCATTACGATGGGTGTTTCCAAAATCCTGCAGGCTAAGCGGGTAGTACTGCTGGCCTGGGGTGAGCGCAAAGCCGGGGTGATAGCCCAGGCGGTGGAAGGTACGGTAACCGAGCAAAACCCGGCTTCTTACCTGCAAACCCACAGCAATGCCCTGTTTGTGGTAGACACGGCCGCTGCCACAGAGCTTAAGCGGATCAAGACCCCATGGCTGGTGGAAGATGTGGAATGGGATAACCAGATGACCAAGAAAGCGGTATGCAGCCTGGCACTGGAACTGGGTAAACCTATCCTGAAACTGACTAATAAAGATTATAACGATAACGGGCTTTCTGAGCTTCTGGCCGGTTACGGACAGGCGTATGATATCAATATCGATGTATTTAATAACCTGCAGCATTCCATCACCGGCTGGCCGGGTGGCAAACCGAACGCCGATGATACCAACCGTCCCGAACGGGCGCTGCCGGAGAAGAAGCGCGTGATTATCTTCAGCCCGCATCCGGATGATGACATCATCTCTATGGGTGGTACCTTCCAGCGCCTGGTAGACCAGGGCCATGAAGTGCACGTGGCGTATCAGACTTCCGGTAACATTGCGGTATCGGATGATGAAGCCCTGCGGTTCATTGACTTTGTGGTGGATTATAACCGGAACTTCGGTATCAATAACGAGAAGGCGGAGAAGATTTTTGAAGACGCAAAACTGTCTATTAAAAATAAGAAAGGAAGCGAGGTGGATTCCGAAGCCGTACGGCACGTGAAAGGCATTATCCGGCGGGGTGAGGCTAAGGCTACCTGCCGTTTTGTAGGTATCCCTACCGCGCACGCCCACTTCCTGAACATGCCATTCTATGAAACCGGTACGGTGCAGAAGGCACCATTGGGCAAGGAAGATATCAATATCGTTAAAAACCTGATCGAGGAGGTAAAACCTCACCAGATCTATGCTGCCGGTGACCTGGCTGACCCGCACGGAACGCATAAGGTTTGCCTGGACGCCATCTTTGAGGCGGTTCACCAGATCAAGCATAAAAACTTTATGAAAGACTGCTGGGTGTGGCTGTATCGCGGAGCCTGGGCTGAGTGGGAAATCCATGAGATCGAGATGGCTGTGCCAATGAGCCCTGACCAGGTGATGCAGAAGCGCCTGGGAATCTTCAAACACCAGTCGCAGAAAGACGGTGTGGTGTTCCAGGGTACCGATGCCCGGGAGTTCTGGCAGCGGGCGGAAGACCGGAACCGCGGCACGGCGGAATTGTACAATAAGCTGGGACTGGCCGAGTATGAGGCCATGGAGGCTTTTGTACGCTGGAAGTTCTGAGGTTTTTCAAACTGAAAAAGGCCGGGTCCGCAAGGGTCCGGCCTTTTTTATGCGACAGAACGGGAAAATTTATCGACAGATTTTCCCTTTTGGTGTTAAGATTGGTACTTTGCAGTTAAAAAATATAATAAAATCTATCTGGTGCTATTGGATTTATTAATACTTCTTCTTAACTTCACTTAAATTTAATCAATCATCAGGGTTAATATCCTGGAAACTACCCTTTACCAATCATGAAAAAAATCAATCTGTTTATGACCTGTCAGTGGATAGTATTTGCTCCTATTATTATCCCCATCAGTATTATTACCGGCGCTTATGAAGGCCTGAAAAAGGCGTTTCACCAGGCGGCCGATGATATCTTCCAGACGGAAGAAGTATCTTCCTGATTTTCTTTAAAAATGATTTATACCGTAACCGGGGGGCATCCCCCGGTTTTTTTATTCTATCAGGCTCAGTATATCTTCTGTGGTCAGGGATTTAAAGAAGCTTTCTTCTTCAATAATGAGCTCGTCAAAGAGCTGCTTTTTAGTATTCTGAAGCTCCACGATCTTCTCTTCAATGGTATTCTGGGAGATAAATTTATAGCTGAAAACCGTTTTGGTCTGCCCTATGCGGTGGGCCCGGTCTACGGCCTGTGCCTCAATGGCCGGGTTCCACCACGGATCCAGGATGAAGACGTTCTCGGCCGCGGTAAGGTTTAGCCCCACGCCGCCGGCTTTCAGCGATATCAGGAAAACCTGCTCAGTATCCGGCTGCTGGAAGCGGTCTACCAGCGCCATCCGGTTTTTAGTGGAGCCGTCGAGGTACAGGAAAGGGATGCCCTCTGCCCGGAGGGTTTCAGCTACAAACTCCAGGTGCTTAACAAACTGGCTGAAAACCAGTGTTTTTGATCCGTCCTGTACTACTTCCCGGATCCGCTGCATTACGTCATTCCCTTTACCGGATTCGCCGTGATAGCCGGTGGTGACCATAGAAGGGTGATTAGCCAGCTGCCGGAGTTTGGAAAGCCCCTGCAGCACCAGGATGCTGGATTTGCTCAGCGTGCCGCTTTCCTGCATGCCCATGATCTGGTTTCTTACGTAAGATTTGGTTTCATCGTACAGTTTTTCCTGCTCTTCGGTCATCTGGCAGTAAACCACCGACTCTATTTTTTCGGGGAGGTCTTTGGCTACCTGCCGTTTATTGCGCCGGAGCATAAAGGGTTTGATCTTGGAAGAAAGCACTTTCAGCCGGGTTTCGTCTTTCTCCTTTTCAATGGGGTTATGGTATTTCTTTTTGAAGGCTGACAGGCTCCCCAGCAGGCCGGGATTAATGAAGCTCATCTGGCTCCAGAGGTCCAGGGTGCTGTTTTCAAGGGGCGTACCGGTCAGGATGAGGCGGTTCCGGGTATTCAGGTCCATTACCGCCTTAAAATTAGCGGAAGTGGCGTTTTTGATGGATTGGGACTCATCCAGGATGGCATAGTTAAAACGGAAATTACGGATAAAATCAATATCCGAGCGGAGCACCCCGTAGGAAGAAATGATCAGGTCATAGAAGAGAAACGCCCCGGTGTCTTTGCTCCGCTGGCTGCCGTAGTGCACCATTACCCGCAGGTCCGGCGTAAACCGGGCCGCTTCCTTCTGCCAGTTGTAAATAAGCGAGGTAGGCAGCACCAGCAGGCTGGGTGCATCGGGTTTTTCTTCCCGGATTTTTTGCAGGAAGGCCAGGGTGGTAACGGTCTTCCCCAGGCCCATGTCATCCGCCAGGCAGCCGCCCAGCCCATACTCTTTCAGGAAGTGGAGCCAGTTATAGCCCGCTTTCTGGTAGGGGCGTAGTTCCCCTTCAAAGTTCTCCGGCAGGCTGATATCACGGATCTCTTCGAAATCAGAAAGGGCTGAAAGCTTCCGGTTGATCTGCGTGCTGATGATCCCGTCCTGGGCCATCAGGTTAACCAGCCCCACAAAATGCTTTCTCAGCCGCGGTTCCTCTTCCATGTTTTCAAACAGTTCCGAGAATTTGTTGAACCAGGCATCCGGGATACTGGCCATGCGGCCGTCAGGCAAGGGAAACTCCCGGATATTGTTCAGGATATAGTACCTGAATTTTTTGAAAGGGATACGGAACTCCCCGAAGATCACTTCCGCTTCAATATCAAACCAGTCGTTCTTTTCCACCACTTTCATATCCACGTGGGTATAGCCCAGGAAGTAGGTGGCCGAGTTACCGGCGTTTTGCTGTACGGAAACGGGATAGGCCTCCAGCTTTTCCAGGTGCTCGCTGAGCCAGCTGATCGCATAATTTTTGGGCAGTACGGCGCGCCCGTTCCGGAGGTCCAGGCCTTCATTTTTCAGGAAGGCGATCACGGCTTTTTCAGCCGGCAGGTTCTTTTTGATCTTATGAAATTTCCAGGAATCGGCCGTTTTTTCGGGATACACGTAAGCGGGATCGCTGAAGTTGTCAAACTTAAAATCGTGATCGCCGTAAGTAAAAACCAGCTCCAGGATCACTTCGGTAGCAGAGGCCTCTTCCGTACCCGCACTGAACAGGCCGTTCTGGCCCGCCGCCTTCACTTCAGTGATGAGCAGCCGGGTGGTAAATTCTTCTTTTTCGTAAGAGATCTCAAACCCCTGGGCATACACGTTAAAGTTAGCAATCAGCGGCACAATAAACTTCCGGTAGTAGGTATCTTCAATCTTCCGGGGGATCTCAATGTTCGATTTCTGGAGAAAAGGCCGCAGCTTTCTGCCGTCTACATGATCTTCAAAGAGGTACACCCGGTTATCGATCAGGAGGGCAGCGGGCATATCGTTAATGATCAGGCCATTCTGGAACTGGAATTTGACTTTCTCGCCGTTGCACTTAATGATGGGGTAGTAAATGGTTTTTTCTTCCTCCCGGTTAAAATGGAAGTAAACTTTGGCGGGTTCTTCCACGATCTTCGTCTCTTTCCAGGTAGGGATACCGTCACTTCCCATGATGAAGAAATTCTCTCCCCGGATATTGCGGTAAATCTCTTTTTTATAATTCTCAATGTAGGCCATGATGGCTTCCCGGAGGGCGGGATCTCCCTTTTCACTGTCAAAGACCTTTTTGAAGAAATCGTCTCTTTTCTGCTTTTTGCCGGTATTAAATTTCCGGAACAGGGCATCCTGCTGGATTTTTGAGGTGAGCTCCACCAGCCGGATCTGGTCACGGGTGAGCCCGGCTTTAAAATCTTTTACGTTAGTTCCGGAGATATTCTGCGACTGAAAGGAAAATTCTCCTTTCTGGGTAAGCTTTACCACAAAGGGTTCCAGGAGATAGCCCAGGAACTCGTGCTGGTACAGGCTGAAAACAAGTTTAAAAGGTTCTGTAGGTGAAACGATCATGGAGTTTTGCAAAAAACGGGTTTCAAAACTAAGGCAAAAGTGGGTTCAGGCAAAGCCTTTTTTCGAAAAGATTCTGAATGCCTTCTCCTGTGTAAGGTTCTTATCGAAAAAAATAATACTTTTGCGTATCACGAATAACATTATTACTATGGGTTACGGACTACTTAAAGGGAAAAGAGGAATAATTTCCGGGGCGATAGATGAGAATTCAATTGCCTGGAAGATAGCTCAGCGGGCTAAAGATGAAGGCGCCATATTTACACTGACCAATGCCCCGATAGCCATGAGGATGGGTGAGATCAATAAGCTGGCGGAAGAGTGCAATGCGCAGATCATCCCGGCTGATGCTACCAGCGTGGAGGACATTGAAAACCTGTTTAGCCAGTCGGTAGAGATACTGGGCGGCAAGCTGGACTTTGTGCTGCATTCTATCGGGATGTCACCAAACGTAAGGAAAGGCAAGGAATACGGCGATCTGAATTATGAGTGGTATAAGCAGAGCGTGGATATCTCCGCCATGTCTTTTCATAAGTTTATGCAGGTAGCGGAGAAGCAGGACGCCATTAACGAGTGGGGTTCCATAGTGGCCCTGACGTATATGGCCGCGCAGCGTACTTTCTCTTTCTACAGCGATATGGCAGATGCCAAAGCCATGCTGGAGTCTATTGCCCGCAGTTACGGCTACCGTTATGGTAAATTAAAGAATGTAAGGGTGAACACGGTTTCGCAATCGCCCACCAAAACCCGTGCCGGCGGCGGAATCGGCGGATTCGGTAACTTCTTTGAATTTGCCGAAAAAATGGCCCCGCTGGGCAATGCCACCGCCGATGACTGCGCCGATTACGTGGTTACCCTCTTCTCTGACCTCACCCGTAAAGTGACCATGCAGAATCTTTTCCACGACGGCGGATTCTCCATGACCGGGATCTCAGCAGAGGTACTGGAAATGATTAAGCCTACAGAGGAATAAGCATAGTTGTTATTGAAATAATTGTCTCCCGCATTGAAGTGATCCGATGCGGGAGATTTTTTATAAGCGGGATTCACCCCCGCCCCAACTGGTAAAGCGCCTCCTTCAGCCGGTCCAGGTCTTTTAGTGTAGTGTATACATGGGGTGTGATCCTGACGCCGTTCAGCGCTTCCCATTTGATGGGGGAGGTGTGTATCTTGTACTTGGAGAACAGGAAGCTTTCTATTTCGGAAGCTTCTTTGCCCTCCACGCCCACGTGGGCCAGGGCGCAGGAATAGCGGTGATCCAGGGAGGTATTCAGCTTAATTTTGGGGAGCTTTGCCGCCTCTTCGGCCCAGTAGTTTTTCAGGTAGCGGAGACGGGCTTCTTTCCGCTGGTTACCGATGGCCTCCTGGAACTTCAGGGCCACGCCGATGGCCTGCTCTATGGGGAAAGACCGGGTGCCGAGGTTTTCGAATTTACGGATATTTTCTGAGCGTGGGCTGTCGTTAGGGATCAGCGGGAAGATTTTGCTGATCTTCTCCCGTTTTATCCACAGCATGCCGCTGCCTATGGGGGCTGACAGCCATTTGTGGAGGCTGGTGCCCAGGTAATCGCCGCCCAGGTCGGGTATTTTATAATCCAGGTGGGCAAAGGAGTGGGCCGCATCAATGACCACCTCAGCGCCTCTTTTATGGGCTTCCTCAGCTATTTTCCGTACCGGCAGGATCTGGCCGTTCCAGTTAATGATATGGGTGATGTGCACCACCCGCGTGCGGGAGGTCATCTGGGCCGTGAAGCTCTGTACGATCTGCTCTTCGTTTTCAACGGGCAGCTCCAGGGCCGCGTACCGGATCTTTATCCCGTCACGGAGTTCTCTCTGGCGCCAGGCATGCAGCATATTGGGGTAGTCGTAGCGGGTCATAACCACCTCATCGCCCTTTTCCAGCGGCAGGCCCATGATTATGGTATCCAGGGCCTCGGTGGCGTTACGGTTAATGGCGATTTCCTCTGCGGAGCAGCCGGCATAAGTGGCGAGGTTCTCCCGCAGGGGCTCCCGGCCCTGGTCCATGATGCGCCACATGTAGTAAGTGGGGGCCTCATTGGCATACCGGTTATACCTTTCCACGGCGTCCTGGACTATCTGGGGCGAAGGGCTCACGCCCCCGTTATTCAGGTTAATGATCTGGGGAGAGGTGGTGTAAGCCTGCCCTACCTGCGCCCAGTAATCCTCATCGGTGGCCAGCACCGCGGGGTGTACACCGGCAGGAAGCCGGGCAATCTCACTCAGGTATTCATCGGAAAGAAGCTTCAGGCCGGGATGCAGGCTGAGGCTGCTGCCGGTAAGGACTCCCAGAAAATTTCTCCGGATCATGGGTACAAGGGGTTAATGGTGAGCTAATTTATTAACAAAATAAAAAAGACCATCCCGCGGGATGGTCTTTTTTACAAAATAAAATTCATTTATGAACCGCACATCTCGCACCCTTCCGGGTTATCCAGCGAGCACTGCATGGCCGCATATTTCTGCTCCTCTTCACTGAGCTGGAAGCCGGCAGCGGCTTCTTTATTCTTTTCGGTATGCTCTTTGGCGTAAGCCTCGTAGTCCAGCGGTTTTTCCTGTATATTCTGCGTTACAGGCGTGGTTTCGGCAATGGCCTGACGGTCTACCGTAAACTTCACGGCGTCAGCCGCGGCCTTGGTACGGAGGTAATACATACCGGTCTTCAGGCCCGCTTTCCACGAGTAGAAATGCATGGAGGTGAGCTTCGCAAAGTTCGGATCGGTCATGAAGATGTTCAGCGACTGGCTCTGACAGATGTAGGCGCCGCGGTCAGCTGACATATCGATGATGGTCTTCTGCTTGATCTCCCAGGCGGTCTTGTACAGCTCCTTCAGCTGGGCCGGGATCTCAGCTATGGCCTGAACCGAGCCGTTAGCGGCGATCAGCTTGTTTTTCATGGTGTCATTCCAGAGACCGATCTTCACCAGGTCACGCAGCAGGTGCTTATTCACCACCACAAACTCACCCGACAGTACCCGGCGGCTGTAGATATTGGACGTATACGGCTCAAAACACTCGTTATTGCCCAGGATCTGGCTGGTGGAGGCTGTAGGCATCGGTGCCAGCAGCAGCGAGTTTCTTACCCCGTTTTTAATTACTTTTTCCCGCAGTTCATCCCAGTTCCAGAGGCCGGAATCCGGCGTTACATCCCACATATCAAACTGGAATATACCCTGTGAAACCGGAGAACCTTCAAAGGTAGAGTAGGGGCCTTCCTCTATGGCCAGCTCCATGGAAGTTTCCATGGCGGCGAAATAGATGGTCTCAAAGATATCGCGGTTAAGCTTTTGCGCTTCTTCACTGTCAAACGGATAGCGCATCATGATGAAGGCATCTGCCAGTCCCTGGATACCGATACCGATAGGGCGGTGGCGCTTATTGCTGTTTTCCGCTTCCGGAACCGGGTAATAGTTAATGTCAATGATCCGGTTCAGGTTACGGGTCACCACCTTGGTGATCTCGTACAGCTTTTTGAAGTCAAAATCCGGGCGGGCGCTATCCGTGCTTACAAACTTTGGTAAGGCAATAGACGCCAGGTTACAAACCGCCACTTCATCCGGTGCGGTGTACTCGATGATCTCGGTACAGAGGTTAGACGACTTGATGGTACCCAGGTTTTTCTGGTTGGATTTCTTGTTCGCCGAGTCTTTGAACAGAATATACGGCGTACCGGTTTCTACCTGTGACTCCAGGATATGGAACCAAAGCTCCTGGGCCTGCACGGTTTTGCGGGCCCGGCCTTCGGATTCGTATTTTTCATACAGTCTTTCAAAATCTTCACCGTAGCTTTCGGAGAGCCCTGGGCACTCGTGCGGGCAGAATAAAGACCACTGCCCGTTAGCTTCCACCCGTTTCATGAACAGATCCGGGGTCCAGAGCGCATAGAAAAGGTCTCTGGCACGCTCTTCTTCCTTCCCGTGATTTTTCTTCATGTTCAGGAATTCAAAGATATCAGCATGCCAGGGCTCCAGGTAAATGGCAAAAGAACCCTTGCGTTTTCCGCCGCCCTGGTCTACATAACGGGCGGTATCATTAAAGACACGCAGCATGGGGATAATGCCGTTCGAAGTGCCGTTTGTGCCTTTGATATAGCTTCCGGTGGCGCGTACATTATGGATGGCCAGCCCGATTCCTCCGGCCGACTGCGAGATTTTGGCCGTTTGCTTCAGCGTATCGTAAATGCCGTCAATGCTGTCATCTTTCATGGTCAGCAGGAAGCAGGAAGACAGCTGGGGCTTGGGCGTACCGGCATTGAACAGGGTAGGAGTGGCATGCGTAAACCATTTTTCCGAAAGCAGATTGTAGGTTTCAATAGCCTTTTCAATGTTTTCACCGTGAATACCCACCGCCACACGCATGAGCATGTGCTGAGGCCTCTCCACGATTTTACCGTTCAGCTTCATCAGGTAGGATTTCTCCAGGGTTTTATAGCCAAAGAAATCATAGCCGAAGTCACGGTCATAAATGATGGAAGAATCCAGAAGAGCGGCATTGGCCTGGATGACCTTCCAGGTTTCCTTGGAGATCAGCGATGCATTTTCACCTGTTTTCGGGTCAATATACTGGTAGAGTAGCTTTACTGTACCGGAGAAGGACTTCAGCGTATTTTTATGCAGGTTGGAAATGGCTATCCTCGCTGCCAGTACGGCATAGTCAGGGTGCTTGGTGGTCATGGAGGCTGCCGTTTCTGCCGCCAGGGTATCCAGCTCTGAAGTAGTCACACCGTCATAAATGCCGGATACTACTTTCATCGCCACTTCCACGGGCTGAACAAAAACGGGATCTAACCCATAACACAGTCTTTCAATTCGCGCGGTGACTTTGTCGAATTTTACGGATTCTCTTCGACCATCTCTTTTAATTACAAACATGAGTATTTAGCAATAGAGGTGAAAAATAGGTAATAATCTGGTTATTTTAAATGAATGTCTTAATCAATGCGATCTCAAAGCTATCTAAAAAAAAGTACAAAAAAAAGTTGACGGAAAAAGGGCTGTTTATAATTATTAAAAATATATAAAATGAGAAAAAAAGATGCTCTGTTAATTATCAGACGATTAGAATATTTTCAAGCTAAGGGCAACTAAAAAAAATCCTATGAAAAATATTTATCCACAGGGCTGACGGTTTGCACCGGATAATAAATTTGTGTATAAATCGTTGGCCGGAAAAGGTTATCCACTATTTGTTAACAGAGTTATCAACAATTAACCAATTAATTATTAATCGTTACATTCCATTATCAACATCGTCCCTTCCGAGTATTCCACAAGCACCTCTCCGTCTTCCAGCACGGTATTGGAGCTTCCGTTCCGGTAACCCAGGTGGAGGGTGCCGTCAGTAAGCGGGTAAAGCAGGTTACGGGTAGTAATGCCCGTGGTGATCCCCAGCGGCATAAGGGAAATGATGGTGTCTTTCCGGTACCATTTCACGAATTTATGGGGTAAGGGCAATATTGGAAAAATACAAGAGTAGTCGTCTATGATCTTCAGGCTGATCTTATCGGCATACTTAGGCAGAATGGAAAAATTAACCAGGGTGTGATCTGCCCGCCGGCCGGTGGCCCAGATGATATTGGCGGCCGGAAATTCTTCCCCGATCAGGTATTGGATGGCTTTTTCCAGGTCGGTATAAAGCTGGTCAGGCGTATGCACCACTTTTACGGGGTACTGGCTCTGGCGGATGGCCTCGGGGTCTTTGCGGTCAAAGTCCCCGAGGATCACATCTATTTTTATTCCTAAAGGCAGCACCCGGTCCAGGGCGCCATCCAGCACGATCACCGTAGGCGACCATTCCAGCAGCTGCCCTAAAAGTTCCATGGAGCAGGCCTCGCCGTTAGCGATGATCAGCGCCGGTTCCTGTTTTTCCCTGACTACATGATGCGATGACATAGATGCACGTTTAAGTTTTATTATTTGGCCCTTTTGATGAGCTCGTCCCGGGAGATCAGCAGCTCGCGTCCCAGGGCTTCGCCGTTTTTGTAGGTTTGTGTTCTCAGCCGCAGCCGCCCTTCCGGTATTTCCACGGGCCCGGAGTATTTCGAAGAGAATTTTACGGGATAGGTGTTATCCAGGGAGTAATAGACGTCTGCGCCCGGGATGGCGGTCTTCAGCTCCAGGTAATAGCGGTCATCTTTGCGGCTTACGGCCACTTCCGGTTCGTAGATGGTTTTGGCGATACTCACACCGGCCTGGTCAAACCGCCCGAATACGTTTTCCAGGCGATTAACAAAGTCAGGGAAGGTGCTGGCGTTTTGGGGCGACCACAGCTTCTCAGACAGGGCCAGGGCGCGCGGGTAGGTCATGTAATAGGCAAACTGCAGCGTAGGGATCACCTCCGTCCACAGGTTACCCTGCCCGCCCAGGATGTATTTGGGGTCTACGCCTTCCGGGGTAGCTTCCAGCTCATACGATTTGGCCAGGCTGAGGTCGGCATAGATAGGATTTTCCACGGATTTGTCGCCCTGGGTGTAATCGAGGTACGCATAAGTGGTAGGGGTCATCACCACGTAATGGCCCTCTTTGGCCGCTTTTATGCCGCCGGCCATACCTCTCCAGCTCATCACCGCGGTAGATTTAGGCAGCCCGCCGCCGTCCAGGATCTCATCCCAGCCGATCATCTTTTTGCCTTTGGAAGCAATGATCTCATTGACCCTTCTTACAAAATACGCCTGAAGCTCTTTGGTATCTTTCAGGTTATTTTTCTTCATAAATTCCTGTACGCCGGCGTCTTCGGCCCAGTAGCCATGGTAGCATTCATCCCCACCCATGTGGATGTATTCTCCGGGGAAGAGCTGGGCCACTTCGGTCATTATTTTGTCTACAAAAGCATATACCTTCTCATCCGCCGGATTCACGGTGTTTTCAATCAGCATTTTGAATTCATGAGCGCCGTACCATTCCGCAAATTTGGCGCCGGGGTTCACAAACTTCGGCTCTTTTTTGACAGACAGCTCCGGGTAGGCGGCCAGGAGGGCCATGGAGTGCCCGGGGAGGTCTATTTCCGGTACAATGGTGACGTTCCGGTCTGCCGCAAACTTTATAACGTCACGGATCTGATCCTGGGTATAAAAACCGCCGTATGTGGCCTTTTCTCCTTCTTTGGGGTAAGGCCGGGTCTCGCCAAACGCCCCGTGGCGCTCTACCCGCCAGGCGCCCACTTCGGTCAGGCGGGGCAGGGATTTGATCTCGATCCGCCAGCCTTCGTCGTCGGTCAGGTGCCAGTGCAGCACATTGAATTTATATTGCGACATCCGGTCAATGAAATCTTTCACTTCCTCTACGGTAAAGAAATGGCGGCTCACATCCAGCATGAGTCCGCGCCAGGCGTAACGGGGGTAATCCGTGATGCGGCACCGGGGTACGCTGATGGCACCCGTGAAAGCCGTCTGCCGGTTTTCCAGGCCGGCAGGCAGCAGCTGGCGCAGCGATTGGATACCGTTAAAAATGCCGGCGGGGGTATTGGCGGTGAGGGTGATCTCCGCTTCTTTCACCTCCAGGACATAACCTTCCCGGCCCAGCTTTTCATCCTTGCCCAGCTGGAAAATCACGGCCGGGTTCTTTCCTTTCCGGGTAAGCACCGGGTAGGAGGAAGGGCGGATAAAACGGCTCAGTTCTTCGGCGTATTTTTTTATTTCAGGCTGACTCTGGGGAACCACAAAATCCACGGTCTTTCCGAAGGTAAACACCCCGGGTCGCGCTTCCGTCTGAACGGGGATGGGGATGATGGCCTGGGCAGCGGCAAAAGTGCCGGAAAGGGAGAAAATAAGAAGGAAGAGGAAATGTCTCATTGGTATAAAATTACAGGTGTCCGAATCAATTCCCGGGCAAAATACAATAAAGACGGCGAATTTAAAAATAACAAAAAGGCGAAGATTTCACAGGATTCCCGAAGCATCTCAGGACAGCTTCGTCAATATATACTTTTGTTTCAATGAGTTGCCTTCAAATTAGATTTTTCAAATAAAGTATAGAAGTTTAGCCCTATATATTTGTTTTTCAGTCATTATTTTAGGGATATGAAAATAACTCATAGTAAATTAGTTAACTTTTTCACCCATTGAAAATATATTTCAGTCAAAACAACTATTTTTTTATGGCAATAAATGACGATTACCTGAGTTGCAAGTCGTATGAAGGTCACGAAGCAGATCCGAAAAATGACGGGTTTGCGCTTTTCCAGGATAAGGGTAAATATTATTTTACTTACCAGGGAAATGCCGGTGCGGTTCTTTTAAGAAGCGAAGGTTATGCCGATGCGGCTTCCAGGAGTAAAGGGATCACTTCCGTGAAGAAAAATCTGGGCTCGGCGGACAAGCTGGCTGTGGTAGAAGAGGGCGGAAAATTTTATATTATTTTAAAGGCAGCGAATAGTAAGGAAGTAGGGCGTTCGTGTGATTTTAAAACCAAAGCGGCGGCCGAAAAAGGGCTGGCCCGTTTCACGGCCGGTGCGGAAAAACCCGCTGTGAAGGTCGTGAAGGCAGAGAAACCTGTGAAAAAGGCCCCGGCAGCAGAAAAAGCAGCTGATGCAGCCCCCAAAGCTGAAAAACCGGCTAAGAAGAAGGAAACTGCCGCTAAAGAAAAGGCGGAGAAGCCTGCTCCCCGGGAGAAGAAAAAGGCAGCCGAGCCGGCCATTCTGAAAGGCCTGCAGAACTTCCTGGAAGTGCATGAATACCTGGACCGTCCCCGGATCTGGGATTCCTACGGCATCACCGGTTATGTGAAGTTCCAGGCCCAGGACGGTAAGCACTATTTCGGCGTGTATAATCCCGATGCTACCCTGTACCTGCGTTCGGAGGGCTTTGCTACCGAAGAGGAGCGGGATTCGGTTTTTGACCTGATGGACAGCATTATCCTCCTGGAAGAAAATTATAAGATAGAAAACCTGAAAGGCCGCTACTATGCCGTACTCTTTGAAGAGGAGGACATCGTGGCCATTTCCCCTGATTTCAGCTCATTTATTGAGGCTTTTGTGACCACGCCGGGCGGACGTCCGCGGGAGGTTCAGGGAACCATGTTCTGATGCATTATGTTTTTTATTTTCAGTATAACCTCTCCGGTCACGGAGAGGTTATTTTTTCAAACTCATTTTTAACCATTTAAAGGAAATCATGACAACAGAAGCGTTGAAAGATTTGAGAGCCAGAGTGACGGCACTGAGGAGGTATCTTTGACTACGATAACCGAAAAGAGAAGCTTGGAGATTTGGAAAATCAACAGGCGCAACCCGAATTCTGGAATGATTCGGATCATGCACAAAGCGTAGTTAAAGAGATCCAGACGCTCAAAAACTGGACAGAGGCGTACGAAGAGGCAGAGGCTTCTATCAGTGACCTGGAAACCCTTCACGAGTTTTACCAGGCCGGTGAGGCTGACGAAGCCGAGATCGCTGCCGAGGCGAAAAAAACCGTAGCCATTATTGAAGAGCTGGAACTGAAAAAGATGCTCTCCGGAGAGGAAGACCAGTTCTCGGCCATTATTGAAATCAACTCTGGCGCCGGCGGAACCGAAAGCCAGGACTGGGCCAGCATGCTGTACCGGATGTACCTCATGTGGGCACAGAAGCACGGCTATAAGGTGACGCAGATCGACTGGCTGGACGGTGACGGCGCCGGGATCAAGTCGGCTTCGATGCAGATAGACGGCCCCCTGGCCTACGGCTACCTGAAATCGGAGAACGGCGTACACCGCCTGGTGCGTATCTCGCCCTTTGACTCTAATGCCCGCCGCCATACTTCCTTTGCGTCGGTATATGCTTACCCGCTGGTAGATGATACCATTGAGGTAGAGATCAGGGATGCGGATATTGAATGGCAGACCTCGCGGTCAGGTGGTGCCGGCGGTCAGAACGTGAACAAAGTGGAAACCAAAGTTCAGCTGACTCACAAGCCCAGCGGGATCGTGATCGTGTGCCAGATAGAGCGTAGCCAGCTGGCTAACAAGGAGCACGCCATGAACATGCTGAAGTCACGGCTTTACCAGATAGAGCTGGAGAAGCGGAACTCGGCCCGGGCGGATATTGAAGCCTCCAAGAAGAAAATAGAATGGGGTTCACAGATCCGGAACTATGTTTTTCACCCTTACAAGCTGGTGAAAGATGCACGTACCGGGCACGAGACCTCAGATATTCAGTCGGTGATGGACGGCGACCTGGATGAGTTTATCAAGGCCTACCTGATGCTGGATTAAAGAAGAGAGGTGGATTTTTTCCAGGCTGCGCCGGAAAAAATCCACCTTATTTTTATTGCTTCGTGAACTGTACATTCAGCAGCAGCCGCACTTCATCGCTGACCACCACGCCACCGGCTTCGGTAACGGCACTCCAGGTGAGGCCGAAATCCTGGCGGTTAATTTTACCTTCTACTTCAAAACCGGCTTTGGTCTGGCCGTAACCGTCTGTCACCACGCCACCGAAATCCCCTTTCAGCGTAACGGGTTTTGTGGTTCCTTTGAGGGTCAGATCGCCTTTCAGCACCACTTCGCCGCCGGAGAGATCCAGGGAGGTAGACTGGAAAGTAAGTTCCGGGTATTTTTCTGCATCAAAGAAATCGGCTGATTTCAGGTGGCCGTCCCTTTGCTCGTTCTTGGTGTTTATGGAGGCAATCTTCGCTGAGAAGCTTACCTGGCCGCCGTTAAAGTCATCTCCTTCACCGGCACATACCAGTGTGGAATCGAAATCGGTAAATTCACCGGTAACGGTGCTGATCATTAAGTGTTTAATTTTAAACTGTACTTCGGAGTGAGAAGGATCGATTTTCCAGGTGCTCATATTTATGATTATTTAAATTTATATGTATATACATTAAATACAATTACATTAATTCAAAAGTTTCATCTTTTCCCGCTTTTTTTTCAGCAGGCCTGTTAAATTGCGTTTTATTATGAAACGAAACGAATGAGCGACTTAGCATTGAAGAAAAGAGAGTTTCTTCCTGAAAATTACCGGATAGATAACTGGGATTCCCTGAAAGGATATTTTGAAAATATACAAAACCGGGAGGTAAGCAGCCCGGCGGAGTTTTTAAAGTGGTTAAAGGATAAGAGCGAGCTGGAGTCGTATGTGTCAGAGGATTTTGCCTGGCGTTATATCCGGATGACATGTGACACGGCTGATGCTTCCCTGCAGAAAGCTTACCAGGATTTTGTGGAAAATATCCAGCCTCACCTGGCCGCGTACGGGGATGTACTGAACAAGAAGACCCTGGAATATGCTGAAAAGTGGCCGGTAGAAGAACCGGGTTATGCCATCATGCTTCGGGGAATAAAGGAATCCGTACGGATATTCCGCGAAGAGAACATCGCCCTGTTTACGGACATCCAGTTGAAGCAGGCCGAATACCAGTCGCTTACCGGTGCCATGACCGTAACCCTGGACGGAGAAGAGATGACCCTGCCCCAAGCCGGTACACTGCTGCAAAGCCCTGACAGGGCGCTGCGGGAAAAAGCCTGGTATGCCATTTCGGAAAGGCGGCTGGCCGACAGGGAGCCGCTGGACCGCATTTTTTCAGAGCTCCTGGTACTGCGGAATGAAGTGGCTAAAAATGCCGGGTTTCAGAATTTCCGCGATTATATGTTTACCGCCATGGGCCGGTTTGATTACACGCCACAGGACTGTTTTGATTTTCACGGGTCCATAGCCGCCACGGTGGTGCCTATCGTGGATCAGCTGGAGGGGGAAAGAAAGGCCCGGCTGGGCTATGACACCTACCGCCCCTGGGATGCCAAGGCGGATACAGAAGGGAAAGCGCCGCTGAAGCCGTTTAAAGACGGGGCTGACCTGCTGGATAAGACGGAGGTTTGCTTTACGGCCATTGATCCGCAGTTTGCAGAATATATCCGCACCATGCGCAGGATGGGGCATTTCGATGTGGAATCCCGGAAAGGCAAGGCTCCCGGAGGATATAACTACCCCCTGGAAGAGACCGGCGTACCCTTTATTTTTATGAACGCCACCGATACCGTAAGAGATATGGTGACCATGGTGCACGAAGGCGGCCATGCCATCCATTCTTTCCAGGTGCGTGACCTGGGCCTGAACGCCTACCGCAATCCGCCCATGGAAGTGGCCGAGCTGGCCTCCATGAGCATGGAGCTGATCTCCATGGAGCATTGGGATGCTTATTTTTCTGACCCGGAAGAACTCAAAAGGGCAAAACGCGAGCACCTGCGGGATATCCTGGGCGCACTCCCGTGGATCGCTACCATTGATAAATTCCAGCACTGGCTGTATGAAAATCCGGCACATACTCCCGAACAGCGGGCGGAAAAGTGGACCGCCATTTTTGACGAATTTGCCGATACCGTAACCGACTGGTCAGGGCTGGAGCGGTTTAAGCGCTACAGCTGGCAGCGCCAGCTCCATATTTACGAGGTACCGTTTTATTATATTGAATACGGTATGGCTCAACTGGGCGCCATCAGTGTATGGCGAAATTACAAGTCAGATCCGGCCCGGGGCCTGCAGCAATATACCGCCGCCCTGGCCCTCGGTTATACACAGGGCATTAAGGAGATCTATGCCGCCGCAGGCATCCGCTTTGATTTTTCGGAGGGGTATATCGCGGAGCTGATGGATTTTGTGAAGGCGGAGTTGGGAGAATTGGAGTAAATTATGTTTGGTTTGTGTGCAGGTTTTTCCCAAATTGCACCCATTCAAGCCTCCTTTAAATTATGAAGATCCGCTTTTTCGGGGCTGCCCAGCGAGTGACCGGCAGCAAGCACCTTATCACCACAGACCGGGGTACAAACGTGCTGCTGGACTGCGGCATGTTCCAGGGGATTAACACGTCTGAGCTGAATCTGCAGTTTGGGTTTGAGCCGTCAGAGGTGGATTACCTGCTCCTTTCCCATGCGCATATTGATCATTCGGGGCTGATCCCGCGGCTGGTGAATAAAGGCTTTAATGGGAAGATCTTCTGTACGGCCGCTACGCTGGATCTGTGCAAGATCATGCTGCTGGACTCGGCCCGGATCCAGGAACGCGACCTGGAGCGGGTCAACAAAAGGCGGAAGAACAGGGGCGAGGAGCTCCTGGAAAGCCTGTACAGTGAAGAGGACGTGTACACGGCGCTGGCGCTGTTTGTGCCGGTAAAGCTGAACAGCCCTTTTTACCTGGAAGAGAACCTGCGCGTGGAGTATTATAATGCGGGGCATATCCTGGGCAGCGCCGGCATCCTGCTGAGCTTTGAGGATCCGCATTATACCAAAAAACTGTTTTTTACGGCGGATATCGGCCGGAAAAACGACCGCATCCTGGATGCGCCGGCGCCGTTTCCGCAGGCCGATTATATCATTTGTGAATCTACTTACGGCGACCGCCTGCACGAGCCCGACATTGATGCCCAGGCACGCCTGCTGGAGGTGGTGTTCCGTACCTGTGTGCAGAAGAGGGGCAAGCTGATCATCCCGGCGTTTGCCGTAGACCGCACCCAGGAGATGGTTTACCTGCTGGACCGGCTGGAAAGCTCGGGTCAGCTGCCGCGGATCCCGGTCTATGTGGATAGCCCGCTGGCCGTAGATGCCACCCGCATCATGAGCCGGCACCGGGAGGATTTTAACCGCGATATCCTGGATTATATTGAAAGAGACGGGGATGCTTTCGGGTTTAAGAACCTGAAGTACATCACCAAAGTGGAGGAGTCCAAGGAGCTTAATTTTAAGCCCGAGCCCTGCATTATCATTTCGGCATCGGGGATGGCGGAGGCCGGCCGTATCAAGCATCATATTGCCAATAACGTGGAAGACCGGCGGAATACCGTGCTGATTGTGGGGTATTGCTCGCCTAACACTTTGGGAGCCCAGCTTAAAAACGGAAGTCATACCGTCCGGATATTCGGGGAGGAGAAGACCGTGCGGGCAGAAGTGGAAGTCATGGATTCTTTCTCCGCCCATGCAGATTACGAGGAGATGCTGGATTACCTTTCCTGCCAGGATGCGACCCGGGTGAAAGAGCTGTTCCTGGTGCATGGGGAGATAGATACCCAAAGGGCGTTTAAGGAGAAATTAAACCGGGCCGGTTTCCGGAATGTGCTGATTCCGGCACAGGGCGAGAGTCATACGCTTTAGGCGGAGAGTACTGCGGCGGGCCTTACCCCAGCGGGGAAGGCTCTTCCACCCGAACCACCCGCCCTTCATCCAGGTAGAGCTTGCGGTTAACGCAGCCGGGGATCTCCTCTGCGTAGTGCGTAATATAAATCAGGGTCTTTTGCTGCGATATGACGATCTCGTTCAGGGTTTCGCGGAAAAAGACCATCTGGTTATGATCCAGTCCCTGGCAGGGCTCGTCCAGCACCAGCAGCTGCGGGTTTTTTACCAGGGCCCGCACCAGCAGTACCATCCGCTGCTGCCCGGAAGACAGCTGATCCAGGCGTTTTTCTTTGAGATGTTCTATCCCGAAGAGCCGCAGGTAGGTATCCACCAGGGTCATCTGCTCTTCATTCAGCTTCCTGAAGAGCCCCATGGTGTCAAAAAAGCCCGAGCCGGCCACTTTCCAGACCGGGGTGAGCTTATGAAAAAACAGGTGCAGTTCGGGAGATACAAACCCTATCCGTTTCTTAATGTCCCAGATGCTCTCACCGGTACCCCGCCGGCGGTCGAACAGGTAGATCTCGTTACGGTAAGCCTGGGGGTTATCTGCCGTCAGCAGGCTCATCAACGTGCTTTTCCCGGAGCCGTTCGGGCCCAGCACCGCCCAGCATTCGCCTTTACGTACTTCCCAATGAATATCCGTTAAAACCTCCTTGCTGCCGTAGTTCACCCGGATACCGGCCAGTTTTAACGCCGTATGAAAGTCGGGGAGCGCTCCGGGATGCAGGTCACGGATATGGCTTAATTTAGCTTTCAGGTCAGCTATTTCCGGGCGGGTTTCTTCCGGCAGGTTTTTCACGGGACCGCTAAAAACCAGCTCGCCGTTATAGAAGCGGAGGGCCTGCTGAAAGTTAGACGGGATATCTTTTTTATCGGCTACCAGGTAAACCTGAACGTCTGAGAGGCTTTCAATGACCTCTTTCAGCTCACTCCGGCTCTGCACATCCAGGCCCGAAAAAGGGTTATCCAGGAGAATTACATCCGGATCCTGGAGAAACCAGTAGGTGAGGAGGCTGCGCCGGGTTTCACCGTTAGAGAGGGAGGTGACCTTCCTGCCCAGCAGGTGGCTTACCCGGAAGCGGGCGGCGGTTTCCGCCACTTTTTCAGGGGAGTGGGCCAGGGGCGGGAGGTCTACCGAAGCGGGGTCTACGGTGCCGATGGGCAGCACCTGGTTCTGGAGCACCTCGTACAGGGTAGGGCCTACTTCGGCGTCATAAGCGTTATACCGCTGCTGATAGTACTGGTAAGCGCTGCCCACAATGCGGTGGAAAGAGTAATCGCGGCTCACGCTGACTATTTTCCGGGTCTTGTCTTTGGTCAGTTGTCCGCCGGAAGGAAATATCTTCCCGGCCAGCAGGTCCAGGAAGGTGCTTTTCCCGGAGCCGTTCGGGCCGGTAATGGCCCAATTACCCGTTCCGGGATCCTGAAAAGTGATATTTTTTAAAACCAGGTTGTCGTTTTTCTTTACGGATACGTTTTCTAAGCCGATCGCCATCACTCGTGTTTTTATTTCCGCTTGCAAAGGTCGGATAAATAAGGGAAATTTGCGCCCTAAACAAGCAATAGATGAAGCATTTCATAAATTTAGAGGACGTAGACAGTGTGGCGGAGATGGTTAACCTGGGCCTGAGCCTGAAAGCGGATCCGCTGCAGTATAAATCGCTGGGCAGGGACCTGACCATCGGGCTGGTTTTTTTTAATTCCAGCTTACGTACGCGGGTTTCCACCCAGAAGGCGGCGCTGAACCTGGGAATGAACGTCATTGTGATGAATGTGGGGTCGGATTCCTGGCAACTGGAGTTTGAAGACGGGGTGATCATGGACCAGGGCAAGGCCGAACATATCCGGGAGGCCGCGGCCGTATTAGGGCAGTATTGCGATATCCTGGGCGTGAGGGCTTTTGCCGGGCTGACTGACCGCGAAGAAGATTATAAAGAAGTGGTGCTGGAAAGCTTCCGGAAATATGCCGGCGTACCGGTGGTGAACCTGGAATCCGCTACCCGCCACCCATGCCAGTCGCTGGCTGACCTGATCACTATAGAAGAACTTAAAACCAAAGAGAAACCCAAGGTGGTGCTGACCTGGGTGCCTCACTTCAAGCCGCTTCCCCAGGCCGTGGCTAATTCTTTTGCGGAGTGGGTACTGAAAACCGATTACGACCTGGTGATCGCTAATCCCGAAGGTTATGACCTGGCACCGGAGATCCGGAAAAACGCCCGGGTGGTGCATGACCAGGATGAGGCCTTCGCCGGAGCCGATTTTATTTATGCCAAAAACTGGTCTTCATACGAGCAGTACGGGCAGGTGCTGACGCAGGATGCATCCTGGGCCATTACGCCGGAGAAGATGGCACTAACCGACAGCGGCTATTTTATGCATTGCCTGCCCGTAAGAAGAGGCCTGAAAGTGAGCGATGCCGTGATTGACGGGCCGCACTCAGCCGTGATCCAGCAGGCGGGTAACCGGGTGTGGTCAGTGCAGGCGGCGCTGAAGATGATACTGGAGGGGAGGTAGGATTTCCCGCAAATAAAAGTTCTCACAGATGGCACAGATAAACACAGATCTTTTAATTTTTTGTATCTGTGAAAATCTGTACGGTCTGTGAGAAATAACCCGATCCCAAAGGAGCTTACCTTAATAACCCCTCCGGCACTGCTTTCTCCAGCAGGTATTTATAGATAAACCGGGTCTGGAGGTTAGCGTAGTGTACGCCTTTATTGCCGCCCCAGCCGTGGCGTCCGCCGGGGTAGAACATCATTTCAAAGTCTTTTTTCTTTTCCTGGAGGGCATCGATGAGCTGAATGCTGTTTTGGAGGTGCACGTTATCGTCCATGGTGCCATGAACGATCAGCAGCTTGCCTTTGTATTTATCCACGAAGTTCATGGCGTTACCGTTTTTATAGCCTTCGGGGTTTTCGGCAGGGGTGTCCATGAAGCGTTCCGTATAGGCGCTGTCGTACAGGCTCCAGTCGGTTACACTGCCGCCGGCTATGCCGTGGGTAAATACATCGGCGTGTTTGGTGAGCGCTATGCTGGTCATGTAGCCGCCGTAGCTGAAGCCGGTGATGAAGACTTTCTTTTCATCTACGATGCCTCTGCTGATGAGGTGTTTCACCAGGGTGATGTAGTCCTGCATTTCGTATTTACTCAGGTTACGGTGCATCCAGGCTACGCCTTCTTTTCCGAAGTGGCCGCTGGCGCGGTGGTCAAGGGAAACCTGGATCACGCCTTCGCGGGCCAGCCACTGGCTGCGGGGTGACCACGCCCACTGGTCATAGACCGTGCCTGCGTCCGGTCCGCCGTAGATGCTGATCATGAGCGGGTATTTTTTACCGGCTTCCATTTTTTCGGGGTAGATGATGCTCATGGGGAGGTCAAACTTGCCGTCGTCACTTTTTACCCGTACTATTTCAGGCAGGTTCAGCGCATATTTATCCATTTCCGGACCTTGGGTAGTGCCTAGCTCTTTCACCCGCTTACCGGTATTGTCAATGATGGTGACGGCCGTAGGGGTGGTCAGGTTAGAGTAGGTGAGGGCAAAGTATCGGAGGTCAGGCGAGGCGTTCACCTGGCGGTGGTTAAAGTCACCGAAGCTCAGGCGCTTCATATTTTTGCCGTCCAGGCCTACCCGGTAAAGATCAAAACGGGCCGAGTTTTCTATTCCCCGGGCATGAAAGTACACCACGCGTTCTTTCTGGTCTATCCCCAGTACGCGGGTAACAGTGTATTTGCCGTCGGTGATCCTGTTTTTCAGCTTTCCGTCTACGGTGTGGAGGTAAAGCTGCTTCCACCCGGTCTTGTCAGAGATGATAACCATTTCCGTGCCGTTATCCAGCAGGGTCAGGCGGTCATCGGCTTCGTCAATGGAGATCCATTCTTTTTGGGTTTCTTCATAGACCAGGGTTTTGGAGCCGGTTTTCGGCGATACGTTAAAGATTTTAAGGTGGTCATTTCCGCGGTTGATCCACTGCACCATCAGCCCGCCGCCGCTCCATTTGGGCCAGCCGAAGTATTGTTCGTCTTTTTCATTGAAATCCGCCCAGGTAATGCCCGCGGCATCGGGCCGGGTAAAGCCTATACGGGCGGTGGGATTAGCCCCGCCGGCTTTCGGGTAGCGGGTTTCTTCCAGGTGGCCGTACTGCCCTTCGCTGCTGTAAATGGGAAACATGGGGGTCTGGGTCTCGTCAAACCGCATAAAGGCCAGGGTCTGGCTGTCGGGACTCCACCAGAAAGCCCGGAAAGCGGTGCCACGGCCGAAGATCTCCTCCCAGTACACCCAGGTGGCAAAGCCGTTCAGGATGGTTTTGGTACCGTCTGTGGTAAGCCGGGTCTCTTTTTGAGTTTTGAGGCTGTAGGTATAGAGGTCATTGTCTTTGGTATAGGCAATATAGCTGCTATCCGGCGAGAAGGTGGGGTTTTTCTCCTCCTTGCCCGGATCCTGGGTGATGCGGTTCTCGCCCTGGTCTGAAACCAGGAAGAGGTCCCCGCTTTTAGTCATCACTTTCAGCCGGGGCTGGATGGTGCGAGTGAGGAGCTCGCTGCTGAAGTCTTCCGGTTGCCCGGTTTTCAGGTTTAGCATCACATTCTGGGCCGCTTTGCCGGGAGCAGGCATCATATTCGCGATAACCTTGTCTTTGTCCACCCATTTTAAGATCCGGGGCAGGGGCTGTGTAAAGTTTTCGGGAGTTTTGCCCGGGATGAGCAGGTCAGAGCTGATGGGCTGTTTCTGGGCGTAAAGCACTACCGGAAGGAGGCAAATGGCCAGGGCAAGCTTCTTCATAAGGAATATCTGAGTTTGGTTGAACGGTAAAGATAAGGTGCATAAACAGAAAAAGACCTGAATATTCCAGGTCTTTTTCAAGGGCTTGAAGGGATTATTCTTCTTCTTCTTTCTTCGGCTCTTCCGGCTTGGTTTTATCTTTCCGGCCAAAGAGCGAGAAGTGAACGTAACGTTTCGGATTGGCCTTCAGGTCTACCATCAGCTTGTTCAGGGATTCGGCCGTGTTATTCAGGTTCATATAAAGGGAATCATTGGAGGTCAGCTTCCCGATGGTACCTTTTCCTGAATTGATCTCGCTCATAATAGACTGGAAACTGGCCACGGTAGCGTCCAGCTTATCCATGGTAGCAGCGATCTGCATGGAACTGAGCGAGTCCGTGAATTTGGTGGCGTTAGCCAGGATGGGCTTCAGCTGGGTATCCAGGTCTTTTACCACGCGGTTCAGGTCGGCCGTCAGTACGGCGGCATTGCCCGTAATGGTATTGAGGTTTTTGGAATTGGAGGCCATGATGGCGTTCAGGCCGGCTGTAGACTGGGTAGCGCTGGCCAGGAGGGTTTTCAGGGCATTGCCTGAGTCCTGGAATTCTGTGGCCACCACGTTAAGGGTGGAAAGGAGGGAATCCACCTTTTCCAGGGTGGGATCCAGCATTTCGGTCACGGAACCCAGCAGCCCGGTCTGTACGCCGGTCTTCACCTGGGAACCAGGCGGAAGCGGGTTTCCCGGCAGGATCCTCAGGATGAGTGTCTTTCCCCCTACCAGTCCGGCGTCAGCCAGCAATATATCTGATTTGTCGGTAATTTTAACCTCTTTTTTCAGGGAAACCACGACGTTCACCCGGTCATTTTCGTAGTCGGGCGCTACGGAAGAAACCCGTCCCACCACCACGCCGTTATAGGTGACAGTGTTAGAAACTTCCAGTCCCATCACATCTTTAAAGGTCAGGTGATAGTCTTTGGTAGAAGAAAAAATATCCGATCCTTTGAGAAAGTTAAAGCCGTAATACAGGAGGACCAAGCCGATAATTCCCAATACTCCTACCTTAACCTCTTTTGAAATTTTCATTTTGTCCGGCAATTATGTGCAGGCGCAAATGTACGAAATATTATTTTTTATACTCCTCAAAAGCCTTAAAAATAGCATCTGCAATCTCCTCTCTTCCTTTTTCGGTGGCCAGCACACGGGAGTCTTCCGCATTGGAAAGGTAGCCGGTTTCAATCAGCACGCTGGGCATGGTGGTTTCCCAGATCACCAGGAACCCGGCCTGTTTAACGCCCCGGCTGCGTATTCCGCCTACATTAGAGAAGTGTTTCTCCACTTTGGCGGCAAAATTAGTGCTCTGGGTCATGAAGGCGTGCTGGTAGTTAGCCAGCATGATGTGGGCCAGGGGTGACTCCGGGTTAAAGCCTTTATACGTTTTTTTGTAGTCTTCCTCCAGCAGGATCACATTGTTTTCTTTTTTGGCCAGGTCCAGGTTATCCTGGGTCTTGTGAAGCCCCATGACGTAGGTTTCGGTGCCTTTGACATGCGACTTGGTGTTCGCATTGCAATGGATAGAAATGAAGAGGTCGGCCTTGTTACGGTTAGCGATGGCCGCCCGTTCATGAAGCGGTACAAAGACATCTTTATCGCGGGTATAGATCACCCTCACGTCCGGGAAATTCTCTTTGATCTTCTGGCCCACCTTCAAGGTGATATCCAACGCAAACTTTTTTTCCCGCCCGTTTCCGGCACCCGGGTCTTTGCCCCCGTGACCGGCATCCAGTACAATGGTATTAATGACGTAACCACCCGGATTTACGGGTGTAAAAGAAGACAGACCCAAATAGAAAAGCACCGTCAGGACTGACGCGTAAAAAATTTTATAGGAAAACATCGTTAATCTATCTTTTAATCTAGCGTTAAAGATATAGTTTTTTATATTTTTGCACTCACAAATATAAAAATTTTACATAATAAACTAAAAAATGCTGCTTATTATTTGAAAAGCAGCGTTTATCATATTTACGCTACCGGATTGAGAGCAAAGAACCTGATACTTATCCTGTGTATTCTAGCGAGTTTCGGACTTTCCGCTCAGGTCAGAAGACAGGCAGCGGGAGGTACGCCTACGCGCCCTACGCCCACGCGAACCACACCGGCCCGTATGCCGTCCGCCCGCACCGCACCTAAGGATACCGTGAAGCTGCAGCTGGCGGATTCCCTGATCAGCAAGGAAAGCGGTCTGACCACCACGGTAAAGCGTTATGCCAAAGATTCCGTTATTTTTAATGTCAAAAAGAAGCTCTACCACCTGTATACCAATGCCAAAGTAGAGTATTTGCCCACTAAACTGGAGGCAGATTATATCCTGCTGAACTGGGGGAATAATGAGATTTTTGCCCACGGGGTACCGGATGAAAAGGACAGTACCGGTAAGGGAGTACGGGGGAAACCGGTCTTTGAAGACGGTACGGAAACCTACCACATGGACACCATCCGGTACAATTTTAAAAGCAAGCGGGCCAAGATTTATTCGGTAGCCACCGAGCAGGGCGAAGGCTATATCCACGGCAAGGTGGTGAAAAAGGACCAGTACGATAACCTGCACCTGGGATTTGCCAAGTACACTACCTGTAACCTGGCCGAACCGCATTTCCATATTTCGGCTAAAAAGATCATGTTCATCAATAAGAAATCGGCCATTTCAGGGCCTTTTAACATTGTGGTGCATGATATTCCGCTGCCTATCGGCTTCCTGTTCGGCTTTTTCCCGGTCCAGCCCAAGCAGGAGATCGGTACGTCAGGTTTTGTGATGGGAAGTTACGGCGAGCAGCGGAACGACGGCCGCGGCTTTTATTTCAATGATTTCGGGTATTACCATGCCTTTAACGAAAATCTCAGCAATACGGTCACGTTCCAGGTCTATTCCAACCTGAGTTTCGGGGTGAAGGAGCAGGTGGATTACGCCAAAAAATATAAGTATAACGGCATGTTTTCATTGCAGTTTAACCGGAACGTGCAGAGTAACCAGTACGGTCTGCGGGGCAAGGAATATAACCCGTCCAATAACCAGTTCAACGTGGTGTGGTCGCATTCGCCCCGGAGCCTGAGAACCGACAGGAGCTTTTCCTCCAACATGAACTACATGACCAATGGCTTCAACGCCAGTAACGTGCGGAGCTCCAATATCAGCACCGTGACCCAGAATAACGTGGGGGGAAGTATTAACTATATGCGGAACTTCGGGAAGCTGTACACCTCCACCTACTCGTTTTCCATCAGCCAGAACCAGAATAATTTTACTTCTAACCTGGGTTATTCCATGGGTCTGAAGCAGTTTAACCCTTTTGTGAAAGAGAAGAACCAGGTAGGGAGATGGTATGAGTCTTTCCGGGTGGGGCTGGCCCTTACCGGTGGTGTTCAGGCCACGAACAGCATTACGAACCGGTCATCTTCTTATACCGATTACAATATAGCAGGGGTCAGTAACTCGCCCTACACCGAAGCCGAGCTTCGGCGCATCAATGAGCTTAACCTGCTGATCTATGACCTGAATCTGTCATTAGAACAAAGACAGGCCTACCAGAAGGAGCTGGACGGTCTGCAGAACCCCAAGCTCCATGGCCTGGGGCCTATCCTGCAGAACAGCCGGATCACGAATTCCTACAATGTTCCCATCACGCTGCCGAATATCAAGATCCTGAAATACATTAACCTGACGCCCTCTATTTCCATGCGGGGCGACCTGTATGACCGCAGCCTGGAGTATACCTATGTGAATGAGAAAAAGGAGATCACACTGTCTAACGGCCGTAAGGTATATGTAAATGTGGATGACACCATAGACACGCTCAGCTACGTGCGCGACAGCACCGGCCTGCATGTCAATATGAATTCCCGTAGCGGGGGTGTGGTGGTGATCGATACCGTAAAAGGGCTGAATTTTGCCAACCAGGTGGCTTTTGGCGCCAGCATGAACACCCGTTTTTACGGTACTTTTAATTTAGGCGCCCGGAGCCGGATACAGGCCATCCGGCATACGGTTAACCCTTCACTAAGCTTTAGTTATACGCCCCGCAATAAGCTGTCTACCTACCAGCAGGTGCGTTCAGACGGCACCATGCGCTACCTGCCGCGCTATATCGGCGGTAGCGGAAGCTCTTCACGGGATGCCGGCAATGTCAGCTTTTCCCTCAGTAACCAGCTGGAGGCCAAGGTGAGAAGCCGGTCAGATACGTCGGAAACGGACTTCGAGAAAGTGATGCTGCTGGATAATTTTGGCATTGTTACCAGCTACAATATTTTTGCCCGGAAGGATATGAACGAGTTTGCGATGTCTAATGTATCGCTGTCCACGAACACTTCCCTGTTTAAGCGCAAGCTGAACATCAATGCTTCAGCCACGCTGGATCCTTATATGTATGTGGCCGACTCGCTGGTGAAGAGTAACGAAGCGGGGATCCGGATTCCTACCTTTAAATGGAAGCGCCGCAGCACGGAATTTAAAGATGACGACGTAGGCTCTTACCTGACCTCCTTCACCCTTGGGGCCAGCACCAGCCTTAACCCGGAAGTGCTGAATGGCGGACCGGCCAGGGGAATGGCCGCATCCACAGCCATTAACCCTAACACGAACCTGCCGCTGAATCCCATGGATTACGTGGATTTCAATATTCCCTGGAACCTGAGCATGAACTATTCCGCCAACTACAGCAAGCAGGGCCTATCCCGGGAACGCTGGACCATGGCCTTATCTTTTTCCGGCGACCTGAGCCTGACCAAGAACACGAAGATCACGTTTAACAGCGGCTGGGACTTCCGTTTTAAACAGATCACCCTTACCACCGTGGGCATCGTGCGGGAGCTCCACTGCTGGATGTTCTCCCTGAACTGGACGCCCATCTCGGGCAGCGCCATGCGCAGCGGTGGCTTCGACTTCACCCTCCGCCCCAAAGCTAACCTGCTGAAAGACCTGAAAGTGACCCGCAGACGGGCGGGAAGTTATTAAGGGGGTCTTGGGCCTTAGTTACGAAGTGCCTGAAGATAACCGGCTGTTTTTTAGCGGGGATGGGTTTATTCAAAGTTTTATGGTGAGAAAAATGACCGTTAACTAAGTTTTTAGGAAAAATGTTTTTTTTATTGGATCAGAAATCCTAAGTTTCGGAAGATTCTCCGGGAGGAGTTTAATCTGCCACAATTGGAATTTTCAACACTTAAAAAATACATGACTATGAAACTCAGAACATTTCGCCTGCTTCTTTTAGCCCTCCTCGTGTTTAATTGTAAAAACGATGACAGCGCTCTTTTACGGATGAATAATCCGGCACTTACTTTACGTGAAACACCGGAAATTGTTACATTGTCTGTTGATCAATTAAGGAGCGACCCTGTATTTGTAAGTTTGGTACGGTCTCAGAAACTGGCTGATATCCTGGATGGGAAAGCAGTCATAACGCTGGATAATCATGTCTTTAAATTGGATTTAAAGGAGATAAATAAGTTTTCTGGGGAAGAGTACACCTCTTATACATTTAATATCAATAGGGGAAAAGATAGTAAAGGTCTGATTGAAAACCTGGTTATAGAAAATAGTGCGGGTAAACAGCAGGCCTATATTTTATCCTACCAGCCGGATGAGGAGTGGATACGGGCTTACGTGAATAATAAATCTCCCAGGTTTAAAGGAAGAGTAGGAAAGGAGTTTTTAAACCCGGTTCAGGACAGGAAAGCCAGGACAGCATCATGCACCAGGGTATTCATTGTGATTACTACTACCTGTCCACGGTATACACGGGCACCGGGAGATGACCAGGACTTCCCCTGTGAGGAAGGTTCGCAGGTGATCAGTTTTGAAGATTGTAATTCTGAAGGAGGAGGTCCCGGTCCCGGTGGCTTTTACGATCCACGGGAGGAACCAGGTTTGCCGCAAGGTGGGGGACCCGGTTCCGGATATATGGTAATGACCGGCCGGGCAGCTCAGAATATGGCTGTTACCCTGGTAAAATATTTTTTAGGTATTCCCCCTTATGATCCTAATGCCCCGGCCTACATTGACTGGCTGACTGAAAGACCGGAAGAAGCCGTGGAAATGTTGCTTTATTTGCAGGCAAACAACTTCTCCACAGAGTCACTGGCTTTTGCTCTATGGGCGTTTAATTATATTAATGTGAATTTAGACGTGACCTGGGATCATATCAGGAATTGGTTTTTGACACCGACTGAGGGGCAAGATCATTTTTATGATGATTCTTATTGGAGTGACCCCTCCCTGACTTTTCCCGCCCAAAGCCTGCCAAGCTGGTCTGCATTTCAGGCGGCTTTTCCTAAGAAAAATGGCGGACAGATGCCAAGTTCTGAGGTTTACTCTCTCGTAGGAGGAGCACTTTATAATAATCACTTGGCAAATCCAATAGCGTACAGTAATGCGTGCGCTGTTAGAGTTTCAAGAGGTTTAAACTATTCAGGAGTAACTATTCCCGAAATATCTGGACAAACAGAAAAAGGAGCGGATAACAAAAATTATTTTTTATCTGCGAAAAGTTTAAACGCATGGATGAGAAAAACTTTTGGGACGCCTACAGGGTCAAATCATTTAACAGGTAGCCAAGGAGGAACTAATGGTGTAAATTTCCCAAATTTGTTACAAGGGAAAAAAGGGATATATATAATGATAGCAAACTATCCTGGGACTAATTACTTTGGCGCTACAGGTCATGCAGACATTTTGGAGAGTGGCACATGCCCGGATAATAGGTGCTATTTTAACCCTAAAGGAGGGGTATACTATATTGATGTTTGGCCATTAAACTAATTAAATGATGATAAGGTCTCTTCTTTTATTAGCTATTTTGTCCTCTATGAACGTTTCCTGCTTCAGCATTCCACAAAAGCGGTTTAAAGAGGCTTATATAGAGGAGTTTAAGTTGGTGTACTTTAAAAGCTGCTTGAATAATACGTTTAACAATACTGAAATCAGGGATTTGAACAAGAGAGATAAAAGTGGGATGTCTGAACCTATATTGGGAGCTCATGTTTATTCTCTGATAGACAGCCTTACGCGGGTAAATGCTTCAGAATCGTTCAGATTATCTGGCGATTCTGGTGAATTGTCAGAGGGTTCGGAAGGCATAGCGGCGTATAGGGTTTGTTTAGATGCGTATACCGGCAAAGGGGTGGAAAGGTTAGCGAAAAGAAAATATAGGGAAGGAAAAAAGCTTTATAACGTTGAGTAGAACTGTAACCTATTGTGTTACCATAGTTGTTTCGCTTTATTGTAGTTCCTGTAATTTATACAAGGATAGGTTTTCTTATGTTCAGTTTAAAAATGAAAAACAATCCTGGATTGATTCCTATAAATATGAAGCTTTTTATGGGTGTATCAAAGGGGGAGTCGGAAATGATAGCTTAAGGGTTATTCTGAGACGTAAGGATTTATTTTATCCCAATTCTGAGATAGGATTTAAGTATATAGATGATGCCAGGGCCAGGGGTAAGGCGGTTATAGAAAAGACGCCGCCTCCCTATATAAAAATAGATCTTGGAGAAGAGGAGTGGTTTGAAGGGAAAAATTATATTTCATTTACCTGTCTGAATTATTATGCAAGCCGGGATTTGGAGAGACTTGCGCGAAGAAAGTATAAGGAGTCGGGGAAAGAGGAATAGCCTGAGTTGTCGCGGAAAGGGATTTAGGGGTAAATATTCCCGAATGGTATGAATATGCAGCAAATGAAGATTCAGAACTAAGCCCAACCAATCAATGAGTTTTTTAGCAAAAAAGAATATACGGTGGATCAGTGTTTTAATGCTTTTTATCCTTACAGTAATCGCTATACGATGCAGTAACAAGGGTGAGGTGGTGGTCATTGAAGATTTTTCGAAGCTGTTAACGTATGATGTTCCACCAGCGAAGAGATTCCGGAAATACCTGCGAACGGGATCTGTAAGTGTAAAGGTCAAAGGATACGTAAGCGATACCGTTATGGTAATATCAGGCCTGGTTCTTCCACTTAAGGTAGTAGGTAAGGTAGACAGCAGTACTACATTTATTTATTATGGAGAGATAGGAGATGTTAGTGTATACTCCTCTAAAACGAATGTGAAGGGTAAGTTGGAGCTGGAATATAAAGATCATACGATCTTTTAATGGCCCGTATAGGATAGAACAACAGGTCTCATTTTCCCAGCCAGTACTTGGATTCCCGGCATTCCCGGATAGGAGTGAGGGAGGGATTTTAACTAAAATACGTAATGGGTACATTTAAAAAATGGCTTGTTTTTGCAGTAACATGGAGCTACGCTTTGTATGCCGATGCCCAGATAATAAAGGAGTTTTTTGAATTTGGAGAGGGCCGGACAATATCTTATTCCAAGATTTTCGCGGGTAAGCGACCTGCTGCTAAATTTTATGTAATTCTCAATGAGAGCCCTGAATATGAGAAGGCAGTAAAGGAGTGTAGGCAAAAAGGGAATCACAGAGTATTTTTTCCTTTGACTCTCCCTGAAGATGTGAACACTCAGGAGAAGCGGGAGGAATTTTTTCTTGCCTTTGCTTCGAAGGTTCAGGGGACCACGAAATTAATTGACAGTCATATGTATGTGATTTCGGACAGAGATTATACCGGGCTATATGAAAAGACCAGGCAGCAAAATAACGGATACTATGATTATAATGTTCTGAATAAAATTGAGGGAATGTTTTTGGGTAAATCTCCCCGGGAAGTGTGTGAAATTATAGGTCAATGAATAAGTTCTGGCGGGTCTATAGTGTTGTTATTCTTTTGTTCCCTATTACTGAGGCGCTATCGCAATGTAACTCGGAAACCTTTACAATGGTAGGTGATACGGCTACCCAGACCTATACTTTGGTAAAGAAGGACGGTGAATTTAAGAAACTCGATCCTGAAAAATACACAGGTAGTCTGACGCTTCATGAAAATGCCCATTTCGCTGTCTTTGCGATAAAAGGGTATAAGGGCTGGATGGCTATTGATTACCACGAAAAACCTTTGTTCGAAGTTTTCAACATACTAGAGGGTGAGCCGTGGCCCGATATGTTAATCGAGAACAGGATCAGGGTGGTTGGAGAGAATGGGAAAATAGGTTTTGCTAATGAGTGTGGGGAAATCGTGATTGCTCCGCAATTTACATTTGTCACCCACTTTCATGCGGGGAAAGCGATCATTGTTGAAGATTGCAAAAAAATCCGGCCGTATCGTGATAAACAAGGTTATAGAATAGTAGTAGAATGCCTGCATGGATATATTAATAATCATGGGAAGGTAATCAAACTAGGGAATTATACATTTGAGGAAATAAAAAAGGAAATTGGCTGGGAACCGTATAATGATGCTCATTACTAACAAGTGCATTTAAGGTTTGGGTACAGGCAAGCGGGTACAAAGGTTGGCTACAAGAAGGTATAGAAGGGAAAAGTTTTACAATGTTAAATAGAACAGTCACATATTGTGTCATCGTGGTTATTTCCCTTTATTGCAGTTCCTGTAATTTATACAAGGATAGGTTTTCTTATGTTCAGTTAAAAAATGAAAAACAATCCTGGATAGATTCCTATAAATATGAAGCTTTTTATGGGTGTATCAAAGGGGGAGTCGGAAATGATAGCTTAAGGGTTATTCTGAGACGTAAGGATTTATTTTATCCCAATTCTGAGATAGGATTTAAGTATATAGATGATGCCAGGGCCAGGGGTAAGGCGGTTATAGAAAAGACGCCGCCTCCCTATATAAAAATAGATATCGGAGAGGAGGAGTGGTTTGAAGGGAAAAACTATATTTCATTTACCTGTCTGAATTACTATGCAAGCCGGGATTTGGAGAGACTTGCGCGAAGAAAGCATAAGGAGTCGAGGAAACAGGAATAGCCTGAGTTGTCGCGGAAAGGGATTTAGGAGTAAATATTGGTATGAATATGTAGCAAATGAAGATTCAGAATTAATCCCAACCAATCAATGAATTTTTTAGTAAAGAAGAATATACGACGTATTAGTGTTTTAGTGTTTTTTATCCTTACAGTAATCGCAATACGATGCAGTAACAGGGGTGAGGTGGTGGTCATTGAAGATTTTTCGAAGCTGTTAACGTATGATGTTCCACCGGCGAAGGGATTCCGGAAATACCTGCGAACGGGATCTGTAAGTGTAAAGGTCAAAGGATACGTAAGCGATACCGTTATGGTAAAGTCAGGCCTGGTTCTTCCACTTAAGGTAGTAGGTAAGGTAGACAGCAGTACTACATTTATTTATTATGGAGAGATAGGAGATGTTAGCGTATTCACCTTTAAGCCCAATGTGAAGGGTAAGCTGGAGCTGGAATATAAAGATCATACGCTCTTTTAATGACCCATGCAGGAAAGACATATTCTGACAAAATTTCGTCCTATGAATATAAAGTACCTCCTTTTATTAACTGTTTTATCTTCTATGAGCGTTTCGTGCCTCAGCACTTCGCAAAAACGGTTTAAAAAGGTGTATGTGGAGGAATTTAAATTGGTGATTGTCGGGATACTGACTCTATGGGCCTGCGCATGTACGTCATCTCAAAAGGGAATCGGGGCCCCAAAAAAGGACTATATCCGGGCATTTAAAATAGCTGTTTTTCATGGCTGTTTAAACGAAGGGACAAAAGGAGATTTTGACAGATTCCTGAGGGATGCCGGAGACCTGGGACTGGCCCGGGAGGTGGCTATTTTGCACCATACAGAGACGACGAAGGCTTTTGAGGTGGGGGAAGCGTATTCGTATAAAATATTACCTTATGAATACGAAGATTATGAAGGGAGAAGACCTCTTACCAGTCACTGCGCTCAGTATGCTTTTTACAGCAGGGAAGTAAATTCTATGGCTAAAAAAATGTACAGGAGGCAGTTAAGAGGGAAGTGGGAATTTATAGATGAAGATCAGGCTCAAAATCCTAAAACAAATTAAAATGTAGGATGATGAGGACTAGAAATATTACATGGAAGCTGTGCCTGCTCTTTATCCCGTTACTATCCGCGTACTTTCCATTACAAGCGCAATCACTAGAAGAAGGGTATAAAGAGGAAATTACGCTTTTAAATGAGAAGGCAAAAGCGGGAAAGTATAATACCCGTTATGGCCTGATCATCGATTACACCATTCATAGCGGGAAAAAGAGGGGTTTTTTACTTGATCTTAAAACGGGGAAGGTGGTGTATTCATTTCTGGCGGCGCACGGGTACGGGTTGGGGGAAGCAGAAGGGGTGCCTAAAGGCTTCAGTAATAAGACGGGTTCCGGGGCTTCGAGCCTGGGGCTGGCGGTGACGGGGCGCCGGGATGCCAGCCGGTGGGGAATCAAAAAGAAGTATTGGCTGAAAGGATTGGAGCCGTCTAACAGTAACCTGGAAAAAAGGGTGGTGGTGCTGCACTCGTGGTATGGGATTCCGGATGAGGAGATTTACCCGAAGACCATTATCCAGAGTGAGGGGTGCCCTACGGTCTCCGATAAGACATTGATCTACCTGGATTCCCTGATCCGGAAACAACCCAACAAAAGTCTCCTGGTCCTGTTTAAAGGAGGAAAGGAATAAGCGGCTGTTACCACCCGCTTATTCCTTATATATACGTGAGGTTTTACGGCAGCTCTACGCTGGAGAGGCTCAGGAACTCCCGCACCCGGCCTACGATTTCCTCTTTGGTGAGGTATTGCATTCTTTCCGTTCCGAATTTCTCCACGCAGAAGGAGGCCATGGCGGAACCGTAGATCACGGCGCGCTTCAGGTTATCGAAGCTGATGTCATCGGTTTGGGCCAGGTAGCCTATGAAGCCGCCGGCAAAGGTATCTCCGGCTCCGGTAGGGTCAAAGACGTCTTCCAGGGGCAGGGCAGGGCAGAAAAAGACCTTGTCGGCCTGGAAAAGCAGCGCACCGTGCTCCCCTTTTTTAATCACCAGTGATTTGGGACCCATGGTCAGGATCTTTTTGGCGGCCTTCTTCAAAGAATATTCGCCGGAAAGCTGGCGGGCCTCCGAGTCGTTAATGGTCAGGCAGTCTATCTCCTTTAGCACCATCTTCAGGTCATCCATCATGATGTCCATCCAGAGGTTCATGGTGTCCAGCATGACGAATTTAGGACGGGTGCGTAATTTTTTAAGCGTCTGGTACTGGATCATGGGTACCAGGTTTCCCAGCATGAGGTAAGTGGCGTCCTGGTAAGATTCGGGGATGACCGGCTCCCAGTTCTCGAATACGCCCAGTTGGGTATCCAGGGTATCCCGGTGGTTCATATCCTGGTGGTAACGGCCGTGCCAGAAGAAGGTTTTGCCGTCAGGATCCACGGCCAGGCCTTCGGTATTGATGCCGTGTTTTTTGAAGGTCTCCATCATTTCGGCGGGGAAATCATTCCCTACTATTCCTACCAGGTTATTTTTTGTGGCGAAATAGGAAGCCGTGAGGGTGATAAAGGTAGCGGCTCCGCCTACTATTTTATCAGTACTTCCAAAAGGGGTTTCCAATTTATCAAAGGCTACAGAACCTACGGTTAAAAGACTCATTTATATGTATTTTTTGAAGCAAAATTACTTTCTAAAACCAAAAGAATGTTAGTTTTGACCGGAAAAAACAAAATAACTGTGTTTATTTTTTTAAATCTCTGCCAAAAAAAATTACATTTGCATTGCGAAAAGACACTACCTTTGTCTTGAGTTTTGTTTATTAGTAAATTAAATCAAGTTACAGGAATAAAATTTCTCACAATGAAAAAGAGATTATTAAGTTTTGTCACAATTCAGGCGGTAGCACTTCTAATTGGGGCTTTATCATTCGAGAGTTTTGGGCAAAGTACCAAACCTTGCTGTGAAGAGCTTGTTAACGCTTTCGGCCCTGCCTCGTCAAGCAAACCGGTGCTTTTAAGAAGACTGGGAACCAGCCCTCAGTTTGGGGAGATTCCTAAGCACACTTCAAAGTCGGCGTATGATCATCTGAAAAAGGTGCATACCCGCAATCTGAAAGGAAGCCGCCAGGAGATGGACCGTTTCCTGAAGTTACTGGGATATTCCGGTCTGAATGACCCTTCCTTTACTGTAGACAAAATTACGCCGGCTATTCTTCCTAAAGGCAAGATAGGCTGGATGGGTGGGTACTCCCGGGGCCATCAGTACAAGTGGTCTATCCTGGGGAACCCGTTTCCTACTTTTAAAATTGTTTCAAAAGACGGGAAGTGTCATGCCTATATCATGAAAAAATGTGGTAACGCTTTCTTTGACCCTAACGAGCAGATCTGCCCCGATCCGAAAGTGCCTTGTAAGACACAGGATCTGTCTTTTGCGGGAGATGGAAGCGTTAAAGCCGGTGATGTCATTAACACTACCCAGACACTTCCTATCATTGGTACCTATAATGATAAGAAACTGTGTATCGGTGAGCAGGCTGTGAATGTACGACTGACTTATGAACTTTCTGCGGAAGGTAAAGTAGATTACTCAAGACCATTCCAGGTATGTGATTACGGTACCAATGCCCCTACCAGCCTGAATATGCCGGTGCTGATGGAGTATGAAATAGCAGCCTCTAATGTGACTTTAGGTGGAGAAAACGGCGGTTCGCTGCAGGTACCTCTGACTAAGAAGCAGTACAAGAGAATGAGAAAACTGTACAGCGAATGTCCTGCTGATGTAGCTACTTCTACCGGAGGATCTACACTGGTAGCTAACAAAGTGAGCAATTTCTCTGAAGGTTCTCCCGTACCGGCCCTGTCTAAAGTGGTTACTACAGAGAACTGCGTAAGACAAACCCTGTCACTGACCGGTACAGGTGAGGTGGCCGATGTATCTGCTAAAAGCAGTACCCAGGAAGTAACCGTGATAGGAAGATATATCAAGGAAGGTAAGCTGAAAAAAGGAGAAACGGCTGATAAATACAGATGTCTGGGCTCTTATACCCTTCCAGCTAACTCACAGGTACAATATAACCTGAAAGGAAACAGCAAGATCGAGCACGTGATTGAGGTTTGTGATACCGGTAACGTGAATCCTAACGAGGCTATCACCGTACCGATGACCATTAACAGCGAGTTTACCAAGCAGGATGTGATGGTAGGAGACTACGGTAAAGTTTATATCCCGCTGACCAAAAAGCAATATAAGCGCGTAAGCAAGATCTACGGAAGATGTTGTGCTGACGGAGGAACCAAGTGTTTCTAAGTCACCAGAAGATAAACAGGAAAGGGCTCTCCAACGAGAGCCCTTTTTTTATTTTCCGGGAAATACGGGAGATGTGAAAACCGGGATTGACCTGTAGCAAATACGGCCATCTATCTGTCGGAAATACGGCAGGTGTTTATTTCGCTCTACTGTTTTCGCTTTCCCGGGCCGGAAATCCGGGTTTTAAGAATGAGGGAGGTGTCAGTGATCCGGTGAAAGAACGGGCTTATCCTTTCTGAGTGAGGCGGGCAAAGGTGCTGACCAGCCATTGGCTTTCTTCGCGGGAGATAAGCTCCAGGGTGCTGTCAGCCAGGGAGGCCACGGCATCGATATCGTTCACTATTTTAAGCAGGCCCCGGGCTTCTTCCTGATCTTTGATACTGTTCCGGATGTCGTTCATGGCATCCAGGAGGGGTGTTAATTCCCGCCGCCGGCGTTCCCGGCTGATCTGGCGGGTAACTTTCCAGATGTCTTTTTCAGCTACGAAGTATTCTTTGCGCTCGCCGGGGATGAGCTGCTTGAAGATGAGGCCCCAGCTGATGAGGTCGCGCAGGTTCATGTTCACATTCCCGCGGGAAATCTGGAGCTCCTCCATGATCTCGTCGGCATTAAGGGCTTTATCGGAAAGGAGAAGCAGGGCGTGAATCTGAGACATGGTCCTGTTTATGCCCCATTGCGTAGATAGGGTACCCCAGGTATGAATAAACCTGTCTCTGGCTTCTTTGAGTTCCATGTTTTATGAGCACGTAATAATTACCTCAAAGTAAATATAAATATTTTGAATTTTCAAAATATTCTGAAAATTATTAAACGTTTTGAAGCCAGTTTATTAGGGGGAATGGCTCTTTTGGCCAGGAAACTAAGCGGGGACTACGCGGATATTGGCGCTGATCTGCTGACTGAAACTCCGGGCGATTTGTTCATTGATGATGACCTGCTGGGAGTGGTCGAAATCCATGGTTTCGAGGATGCGGATGGTGTCGCCGAGTTTGAATCCCAGGCGGTCGATCTGCCGCAGGAAGCGGTCATCGGAAGAGCCTACGGCCATAAAACGATAGAGAATACCGGGGCTGCCTTCTGAAAGGGTAACAAAGTTCTGTACGGCAATTTCCCCTTTTTCATCGGGGATGGGCGAGCCGTGGGGGTCGGTTTTGGGATGGTTCAGGATTTCATCGATCTTCCGGAAGAGCTTGGGCGAGCGGATGTGCTCCAGCTGCTCGGCCACTTCATGAACCTCATCCCAGCCAAAGCCCATTTTTTCTACCAGGAACATTTCCACGAGGCGGTGCTTACGGATGATGAGCCCGGCTGACCGCCGGCCTTCTTCCGTCAGCTGAAGGGGCTTGTATTTTTCATACCGGACCTGCCCTTTGGAGGCCAGCTTTTTAACCATGCTGTTCACGGTAGGCATTTTAATATCCAGGCTTTTACTGAGGTCCAGCACGGATACTTCCGGATTTTCTACACTGAGGTGAAAGAGTGCTTTCAGGTAATTTTCTTCAGTCAATGTCATCATCATACACAAATTTACTCGAATATTTTTGAAAAAGCCCTTAGTTTTGGGCAATGAATATGATGAACGCACTTATCAGCGAGCGGTTCGGGGATCCGGACAGCACCGCTATACGGGAGGTTCCCCTACCTGAGACACGAGACGGCGATGTACGGATCCGGGTGGCGGCCTGCGGGCTGAATTTCCCGGACCTGCTGATCCTGGACGGGAAATACCAGTTTAGCCCGGAGCTGCCGTTTATTCCGGGTGGTGAAGTGACGGGCGTGGTGGTAGAGGCAGGGAGTGCAGCGCAGGAGTTTTACCCGGGCCAGCGGGTGTTTGCCATCGAGCGCTGGGGTGGCCTGGCGGAGCAGATGGTACTGCCTAAAAACCGGGTGTTCCCCCTGTCTGATGCTATGGGCCTGAAAGAAGGGGCCTCTCTCCTGTATAATTTCAGTACGGCACTTTATGCCCTGAAGAACCGGGGTAAGGCCAAAGAAGGCCAGACCCTGCTGATCCTGGGCGCTGCCGGTGGGGTGGGCCTGGCAGCGGTACAGCTGGGGAAAATTTACGGATTAAAGGTGATTGCAGCGGCGGGGAGCCACGAAAGCCTGGCTTTGTGTGCGTCTTTCGGGGCGGATGAGCTGATCCATTACCGGGAAGAGAATATCCGCGACAGGATGAATGTGATCACCGGGAAGCGGGGAACTGACCTGGTGCTGGATACGGTAGGCGGCCGGTTTTCCGAGCCGGCTGTACGGAGCCTGGCCTGGGGCGGGAAGTACCTGGTGGTGGGTTTTGCCGCGGGGGAGATCCCGGCGGTTCCGCTGAACCTGCTTTTGCTGAAAGGGGCGGAGATGAAAGGGGTGTTCTGGGGGAAGTTCTCCCGCGAGGAACCCCTGAAGCAGCAGGAAAATGTGGAAGAGATCTTCCGGCATTATACGGCTGGGCGCATCCGGGTCTGCATAGGCCGGGAATATCCGCTGGAAGAGGCCGCGCAGGCCCTGAAGGATTACCGGGAGAGAAAAATACGGGGTAAGGCAGTGGTGATCTGCAGCCCGGAGCTGGTAGACGCGCCAGTGCCTGCGCCCGGTGGGGCTTTATCCGGTGGGGTAAGTGCAGGTGCGGGGAATCGGGGAACTGACCTGGTGCCGGATACGGTGGGTGGCCGGTTTTCAGAGCCAGCATCCGCTTCGTCCGCCCCATTCCGCTTTCTTTCCCCGGAGCATGTACTGGAAAGTGCCGGTGTTTTCCTGGGAGAAAGCCGCTGGTTCCAGGTTACGCAGGAGGTGATCAATGATTTTGCGGATGCTACCGGTGACCACCAGTGGATCCATATTTTGGGGGAGAAGGCGGTGGTCGCTCCTGGGCCTGACGTTCCGCTTACTGAGGGCCAGGTTACGGACGTTCCGGCAAGGGACACTCCCGCGCCCGGCGATCCGGTGGCCGGCATTCCGGTGGCCGGTACCCCGGCGGCTGGTACCCCGGCGGCTGGGGTAGCTCCCGCCCCCACCATTGCCCACGGTTTCCTGACTCTGTCTCTGGCGCCGAAGTTCCTTTCGGAGATTTACGAAATGCCGTTTGTGCGGATGGGGATCAATTACGGCGTGGATAAGCTACGCTTCCTGGCCCCGGTAAAAGTAAATTCAGAGATCCGGATGACGGCTCGCTTATTAACGGCCGATCCGGTAAGAAACGGGGGTATAAAAATGCGGATAGCCGCCACTTATTTTGTAAAGGGTACAGAGAAACCGGTATGTTCCGCTGAGTTACTCAGCGTGATCTACTGAGGCTTTTTTCAGCTTCAGGCCAATAATCAGCGGATCGTGATCCGAGGATCGGAACATGCTGGCGTCATAATAGTTTTTCACCTGCTCCGGGGTCTTAAATTCCGTGTTGTAATCCAGGATGGTGGCTTCTTCCGAGTTGATATGCCATTTGACCGCCCGGGTTACCTGGCTCATCAGGCCGGGTGTGGCCAGGGCGTGATCCAGTGAGCCCCACTGGGCGTCGTAAACGTAGGAGTAGGAGGTCAGGGGAAAGAGGTTTTTGTAGTGGTAAGCGTCGAGGTACAGGAGAGGGTCTTCCTGGGCGTAGGAATTAAAATCACCCATCAGCAGGTAGTCCGGATCCTGGGTGCCGGTAGGGCGGGTATCCAGCCAGTTTTTGAGGTCTTCGGCCTGCTGAACGCGTACTTCGTTATTGCGGCCCTGACCGTCCAGCTTATCTTCATTGCCTGCACCAAAGCTCTGTATTCCTTTGGATTTAAAATGCACGGCTACCAGCGTAAATTCCTGTTCGGATTTCAGCTCACGGAGGGTCTGGATGATGGGCTTGCGCCGGGCCGAATCAAAGGAAGCGGTACCGTAGCCGTCAGGCATGGAAACCGTGGGTCCAACGGCCATGACCTTTTTGGAGTCGTAAAGGATGGCCGAGGTGATGACATCGGTTCCGCGGTTTTCCACTTCGCAGGCTACAAAATTCCGTTTGTTTCCGGAAGCCTGGTTCAGGGCCCGGATCAGGGTCTGAATGGCGCTGTATTCCCCGAAGCCGTCGTTTTCAATTTCCATGAGGGAGAGCACGTCGGCACCGGAGGTCAGGATAACGTTTACGGTTTTATCCTGCTGTCTTTTCAGCTCTTCGGGGGTGGTGGCTCCGCGTTCGGTGGGGAATCCGCCGCCCTGCCCGTCGCCGTTAAAGTAGTTGAGCACATTGAAGGCAGCCACTTTTAAGGTGCTTTTCCGCGGGATGCGCGGCGGGGTGTAAAGCCGTTTGGCCGTAGGTTTAAACCAGACCGTTTCCGTAGGCTGGATCCTTACGGCATCAAAGCGGTCGTCCACTATCCCGATGACCTCCTTAGCTTGGTCACCGCCCCGTACGGCATGGTACATATCAAAAGGCTTTCCTTCCCTTCCGAAGGGCAGCTGAGCCGGGTTACGCACGCCGCTGCCATCGTCCAGCACGATCTTCCGCTTTTCCATTTCTGTAAGGTAGTGCTTGTAACCCTCTGCATCGGGGGTATTAAACTGGGTGAACTGGTCCAGGCGGCCGTCTGTACCGGGCTGGTTTTCCGGGCCGGTGGAGCAGAGGGTCAGCTGCCCGTAACGGCCCAGCTGGTAGAGTTCGGTGACAAAGAGGTTTCCTTCCGCGGCTTTTACACGTACCCGCATGCCTTCGTACCGTTCCCAGTTGTCGTTAGGGAGGGTGACAGTGACCGGATCGGGGAGTTTATTATTTTCGGTGAGGATTAAAATGCTGCTCACGTTTTTTATCTGGGTGAGGGAACTGCGGGCGCTTTTCAGCTCGGCCACTTCGCCGATGATCTGCACCAGGTTACCGGTTTTGCCTTTAAAGGTCTGGGCGGGGTCATAGATGAAAAGGCCCTCTGAGGTGTTTTCGTCGTCATCCGGTATACTTTCCTGTATGAAGAAGCCCTCCAATCCCTGTTTCCCGGCAAATACCGCCGTAACTATTCCGTTTACTGCTACTTTTTGCCCGACCAGGGCTGACACTTTCCCCTGTCCCTGGATGACCGGTATGGGAGTGATGTTCATTTGCTGGGCAAAGGCGCAGCTGCTGATAAGACAAAGGAAGAAGAAACGAAGGATGATCATAACGTTTGAAATTTCGGCTTAAAGTTAGCGTATTTTCTGTTTAGACCGGTGAAGGGAAGTCAGGAATATTGAACCGCAGATCCCGGCCAGCACCGAGGCCAGCAGAATGCTGAATTTGGCCTGGGACAGGGGCAATGCCTGCCCGGTGAAAGAGAGGAGGGAGATGAATACGGACATGGTAAAGCCGATTCCCGCCAAAATCCCTACTCCGAAGATGTGTGCCCAGCCCGTTCCTTCCGGTAAGGTGGAAATACCGAGCTTCACCGCCAGCCGGGAGATCAGGGTGATGCCTATGGGTTTACCCAGCACCAGCCCCAGGATGATGCCCAGACCCAACGGGGTAGTGAGGCCGCCCAGCATTTCGCTGTCAAACCGGATGTTGGTATTGACGAGGGCAAAAAGCGGCATGATCACGAAGTTTACCGGTGTCAGCAGCAGGTGCTCCAGCTTCTCCAGGGGCGACTCGGCGGCGCCCCGCGTGGTGGGCAGGGTCATGGCCACCAGCACGCCGGCTATGGTGGCATGAATACCCGAATGGTGAATGAAGTACCAGATAAACAGGCCGGGAACCAGGTAGAACACCAGTTTTTTTACGCCACTGAAGTTAAATACTACCAGCAGGGCCACCAGGCCGGCTGCATACAGGAGGTAGGTATAATGCAGGTCCGAAGTATAAAAAACGGCAATGACCAGGATAGCCAGGAGGTCATCCACGATGGCCAGTGCTGCCAGGAAAATTTTCAGGGATGGCGGCGCTTTTTTCCCCAGCAGGGTGATGATGGCAATGGCAAAGGCAATGTCTGTAGCCATGGGAATGCCCCAGCCTCCGGCGGTAGAGGTACCCCGGTTCAGAAGGGTAAAGATGAGCGCAGGTATGATGGCGCCCCCCACAGCCGCCAGGATGGGCAGGGCGGCTTTTTTGGGCGATGACAGCTCGCCTTCCACCAGCTCCCGCTTGATCTCCAGGCCTACCAGCAGGAAGAAAATGGCCATCAGGCCATCATTTATCCAGGCTAGAAGGCTATAGCGGAGATCCACTGAAGGGCCCCATTCTGTAGCCAGCAGCTTTTCAAAGGCCGGTCCGGCAGAAGAGTTGGCAATGAACAGGGAAATAAGTACACATCCCAGGAGAATGATCCCCCCGGCCATGCCGGACTGCAGGAACTCCCGGAAAGAGCGGAGGTTAATATTCATGGGTACAAAAATAGGCATTTCTACGGGAATCATATCCCTGTGTACGGGTATGTACAGTCACGGAAATTTGTTCCTACATTTGTATAACTTAAACCCGTCAGCATGATGAGACGTATTCCTGTTTTGCAGCAGATGTTTATCGGGGCAGGCTGTGTGGTGCTGCTTTCGGTGATCTGTTACTTATTTCGGCCGTATATGGATTACCGCGTAGTGGCGCTTATCCTTTTACTGGTGGTATCGCTGCTGGCGGTGTTATTTGATATTCTCCCGGTGCTGGTTTCCGCCGTGCTGAGTGCCCTGATCCTGAACGTGTTTTTTATTGAGCCGGTGCTGCACTACAAGATAAACAGTGCGGAAAGCGCCCTGCTGTTTTTCATTTATATGCTGGTAGCGCTGGTGAATGCCGTGCTGACTAACCGCCTCCGGAAACAGGAAGCGCGGGTGCGGGATAAGGAGGAGAAGGAAAAGACCATCCAGCTGTATAATACGCTGCTCAGCTCGTTATCGCACGAGCTGAAAACGCCCATTGCCACCATCATCGGGGCAGTGGATACGCTGCAGGAGGCGGGTGACCGGATCACGGCGGAGCAGAAGAGCGAGCTCTTTACGGCCATTGATATAGCGGGCAGCCGGCTGAATAAGCAGGTGGAGAACCTGCTGAACATGAGCCGGCTGGAGACGGGCACGCTGGCCCTGAAGAAAGACTGGTGTGATGTAAATGAGCTGATCTTCCGGGTGATGGGCTCGGTGCCGGATTGCGATGATCACCGGGTGCTGTTTGATCCGGATGAGAAGGTGCCGCTTTTTAAGATCGATGAAGGCCTGATGGAGATCGTGCTGTATGGCATTGTGGCCAATGCCATCCGGTACACACCGCCGGGTTCCGAGGTGCGGATCCAGGTGGGTTTTGACGATGATCAGCTCCACATCACCATCAGCGATAACGGAAAGGGTATCCCGGAGGAAGAAAAGCAGAAGGTATTTGATAAATTTTACCGGATGCCGGATTCAGGTACCGGCGGCACGGGACTGGGGCTCTCCATAGCGCGGGGTATTGTGGAAGCCCACGGCGGGCAGATCGGGCTCAGTGACAGCGCTGCGGGCGGAGCCGAGTTCAGCCTGACCCTGCCGGCAGAGGTTTCCTATTTAAAGAATCTGAAGAATGAATAAGCCTAACGTACTGATCATTGATGACGAGCCCCAGATCCGGAAGTTGCTGGAGATCAATCTCAGCACTCACGGCTACCAGACCCGCCAGGCAGCTACGGGCAAGGAAGGGCTTATGCTGGCGGCTAATCATATTCCTGACGTGATCCTGCTGGACCTGGGCCTCCCGGATATCAGCGGGCACGAGGTGCTGCGGCAGCTGCGGGAATGGTACCCGAAGGCCATTGTGGTGCTGTCTGTGGAGAAGGGCGAAGAAGACATCATCCGGGCGCTGGATAACGGGGCTAATGATTACCTGTCCAAACCCTTCCGGGTGGGGGAGCTGATGGCCCGGCTGCGGTCGGCCATCCGGAATAACGACTCCGGCGAAGCCCAGCCGGTGATCACGGCCGGGGAGCTGGAGATAGACCTGGCCGGCCGGGTGGTGAAAAACCAGGGCGAAGTTTTAAAACTGACCACTACCGAGTATAACCTCCTGGCCCTGCTGGCCCGCAACGAAGGCCGGGTGCTGACCCACCAGTTTTTGTTAAAGGAAGTATGGGGCGTGGGCTACCAGACGGAAACCCAGTACCTGCGGGTTTTTGTGGCGCAGCTGCGCAAAAAGATCGAGCAGGATGCCAATCATCCCCGCCACCTGATCACGGTCAGCGGGGTAGGCTACCGTTTTGAGTAAGGCAGGACTCTTCTTTATAAAATCTTTACATCTCCTGCGCTTTATTTATATTCCTCTAACGGAATTTACCCCAATTTTGCAGCGAATATGAAAGATACGCACGAAATAAGTAAAAAGGTTACGGCCGCCTCCCTGGTCATTGCTTTAGGGATTATCTACGGTGACATCGGAACCAGCCCGCTTTATACCTTCAAAGCCATCATCGGCGAGAAGCGGATTTCTGAAATGCTGGTTCTGGGCGGGGTTTCCTGTGTTTTCTGGACCCTGATGCTGCAAACTACGGTGAAGTACGTTTGGCTTACCCTCCAGGCCGATAACGAGGGCGAAGGCGGGATTTTCTCCCTGTATTCCCTGGTCCGGAAATACGGTAAGAAGCTGATCGTACCCACCATGATAGGCGCATCGGCGCTGATGGCTGACGGCATCATCACACCCGCCGTGACGGTCACTTCGGCCATCGAAGGGCTGGACATGATAGACCGCCTGAAGCACATTCCCCCGGTGCCGGTAGTGGTGATGATCGTTTCCCTGATCTTTTTTTTCCAGCGTTTCGGCTCCGAGAATGTGGGCAAGGCCTTTGGCCCGGTGATGGCGGTGTGGTTTGGGATCCTGCTGGTGCTGGGCATCAGCCAGATCCGGCTGTACCCGGAAGTCCTGAAGGCGTTAAATCCTTACTATGCCTACCAGCTCCTGACGCATTATCCCCACGGGTTCTGGATATTAGGAGCGGTATTTTTATGTACTACGGGAGCGGAAGCACTGTATTCCGACCTGGGGCATTGCGGGCGGGAGAATATTCATATCACCTGGGTTTTTGTGAAGATTTGCCTGGTGGCCAATTACCTGGGCCAGGCGGCCTGGCTGCTGCACCAGGGCCGGGGTCACCTGGGTAACAGGAACCCGTTTTTTGAGATGATGCCTGACTGGTTCCTGGTACCGGGCATCGTCATTGCCACCCTGGCGGCGATCATCGCCTCGCAAGCCCTGATCAGCGGTTCTTTTACGCTGATTAACGAGGCCATTAACCTGAACTTCTGGCAGCGCGTGATGGTCAAGCAGCCTACCGAGGCCAAGGGACAGATCTACGTGCCGAGTGTGAATACCCTGCTGTGGATGGGCTGTATCCTCATTGTCTTCTATTTCAGGGACTCGGCCAGCATGGAAGCGGCGTATGGACTGGCCATTACCGTGACCATGATGATGACCACCCTGCTGCTGGCGTATTTCCTGCGGTATAAGCTGCGGTGGAACAAGGCCGTGGTGATCGGGCTGCTGATGGTATTTGGTGCCATAGAGATCTCTTTCTTTATAGCTAACCTCAGCAAATTCAAAGACGGCGGTTATATCACGGTGCTGGTAGGCAGCCTGTTTTTCCTGGTGATGTACACCTCGTTTTATGGCCGGAAGATCAATAACCGCTACACCAAGTTTTCCCACCTGGGCAAGTTTACGGATAAGCTGGTGCAGCTGTCAGACGATAAGACGATCCCGAAATTTGCCACTCACCTGATCTATCTGACCAAGGCCGATCACCGCGACCAGGTGGAGCAGACCATCCTGAATTCTATTTTAGCCCGGCGCCCCAAACGGGCCGACGTGTATTGGTTTTTCCATATTAACCGGACCAATAAGCCTTATACGCTGAACTACGAGGTTTCTGAACTGGTAGACGACAAGGTGATCAAGATCGTGCTGAATGTGGGATTCCGTGTTCAGCCCCGCACCGAGCTGTATTTCAAACATATCATTGACGAACTGATCAAAAAGAAAGAGCTGAATCTTCATCTCCGTTATAACGGTTCGAGCCGTTATAACGACGCCATCGATTATAAGTTTGTGGTGATTGAGAAGTATATGTCCATTGAAAACGAGTTTACTTTCCACGAGCGGTTTGTGCTGAATACGTATTTCACGCTTAAAAGGTATGTGCAGCACGACGAGCAGGCATTCGGCCTTGACCGGACCAGCGTGCTCATGGAAGAGGTGCCGCTGGTGTATCACCCGCTGGGGAAAGTAGAGCTGGAGCGGGTGGGCTAATCATCAATGTTCACCCTGCAGAGGTAGTCGTTCCTGATATCCTGGAACAGTTCATCCGCTGATACGTTTTTCCCTCTTAAGGTGAAGGTCATGGAGCTGTTCAGGATTCCACCCATATAGTTTTTGCGGTTAAAGTAATACTCTTCTTCTATAGCTTTAAATTTCTTCCGGGTTACAGGGGTACCGCCAAGGTAGCCGGAAGGCTCCAGGGTTTCTGCCGTTTCCATACCTGTCAGGGTAAAACGTATTTTCCCCTGTGAATCAGCGAGCTTTAAGATCAGGCCGGGGAGCCCGCCAAATTTATGAGGGCCATTACTGAGGGGGATGTCCGGGCTGAACCACGCTTCGTAGTCGCGCCCGGCGAACCGGCACGTGGCTTTCTGGCAGAGATAACCCAGGATACTCAGGGTATCTTCTTTGATTTCCCAGGACAGCTGCGGTATTTCCTCCTCGTAATAACAGGTAGTGGAGCCGATCCGCTCTTTGAAGCGCAGGCGGTTATGATCCGGATTTTTATAAATGACATAATTAAAGATCTTTTTCGTGCCCGTGGATTGCACTCTGTCTCCTTTCTTTTCGGGTTTAGCCAGATGAAGCCATTCGAGATCCATAAACCTGGAGAGGGAGTCAGAGACCTCTAAGATGGACTTGCCCAGGTAAGCCTGATCCGGCCGGCAGTCGTATTTTATCCAGTGAAATTCGTAGATAAATTGATGCACCTGGCCCACCGCCGGAAACGCCGCAAATGACAAAATACAAAGAATGATCTGTACAGGTTTCATGAAGAATGACACACTTATTAACCGAATGTATAGACTTTTAGCGGCTTCCCAAAATATAGGGGTTTGAAAATTTGTTATGGGATGTCAAAATCTTTAAAGGAAGCCGGAAAGCCGAATTCAAACTTCCTGAAGCCGAATTCAAGAAAATCCTGATTTTTTATTTTCGAGGGGCTTACTTTGCTCCATCAAACCCGGCGGTACATGCGTGTTATTCGGATTCTCAGCCTTTTCTGTTTTTATTTGCCTCTTTCGGCGCAGACGGTTTCCTATCAGCTGCCGCCCATGTTTACCCCTATGGATGGGGATGAGATCAGGAAGTATTACCAGGATTTCAAAATTAATTATGAGCGTACAAATGAGGTGGTACCAGCTGTTTTTCATTCCAACAGTATCTTTTTTAACCCCGTATTTAAAAGTGAGGTAGCGCTGTTTCCGGAACTGGACGCGTTTAAAAAACCGTATTCTCCCACCAGTACCTATACCTACCCTACGGCTGTGCCTGTTTTTGACTCGTTAGGCGTTATTGCTACTGTGAACGGTATTAACTCGGGTAACAAACGGGATTTTGAATACCGTGTAATCCGGAACAGATCAGAAGTATTTATTCCGTGGAGTACTATAGATCATTTCATGCCGGCTTACTGGTACAAAACCAACCCAGACGGTTCGGAACAGACGGAGGTAGCCTACCTGGGTACTTTTACGGCCCCGTTTGGTGAGAGCCTGACTTTTGAGGCAAGAAAAAAGAAAAAGCCGGAAGACATTTACGCGGTATCGGTGGTCTGGATCAAAAGGGCGCCGGTGATTTCGGGAACTTTCGCGGCCAATGATCTCAATAAGCTGCTGAATATCGTGAAATACCAGTGGAAGCATGATTTTTTCAGCCCGGACGGCACATATTACGGAGATGTGCCCCTGGAGAAAGCCGATAGCCTTTTGGTGGCCCGCCGGGAGTTTGATCCCTCCGAAAGCAGCATTTTCTTTTATCTGCAGGATAAGATCCGGCAGAAGGATTTTGTGGAGTATAATCTCATCAGCGGGCGGGATTCTTCCGGGTGGAAGGCCAATACTTTTGACACCCAGATTATCTGGCTAAAGGATTTAAAGCCGGGGCATTATACCCTTCTTACCCGGTATAGCCTGCAAAGACAGCACCAGGCCGCCTTCCCGTTTGAGGTAAAGCCGGCCTGGTACCAGACCAACCGGTTTTACCTGTTCCTGGGTGTTTTTTCACTGTTATTGGCGATGGCCACAGGGGTTTATTTCCAACAAAGGAGAAAGCTGAAGAAGCAGGTGCTGGCGACCGGGCAGGTTTCGGCAGAGCTGAAGGCCATCCGCTCGCAGTTTAATCCCCATTTTGTGTTTAATGCCTTAAGTTCTATTCAAAGTCTTATAGGTCATGGAGATACGGTAGGCGCAGAAAAATACCTGAATGATTTCAGCGGGTTAATGCGGCAGTCGCTGAAGGAAAGTGAAAGGGAACTGGTAAGCATAGCGCAGGAAGCCGATCTGCTGGATAAGTACCTGCGCCTGGAACAGCTGCGGTTTGGGTTTAAGTATAATTTATCATTTGATCTCGATATCCACACCACGGACATTCCGGCCCTGCTGCTTCAGCCGGTGCTGGAAAATGCCGTTAAGCACGGTGTTTCGGGAAGGGGAGAAGAGGGGCAGGTAGAGCTGAAGTTTTACCGGACGGGGAACGATATGCATGTGGAGATATCAGATAACGGGAGGCGCTGGGATCCTGCTCGGAAAAAGGAGGGTTTCGGATTGAAGCTAACGGAAGAGCGGATCCGCCTACTGAGCCAGGTCTTTCCCGGCCAGGAAATCTCCCTGGATCACCTGCAGGATGAGGGTTTTACCCGTTTTATTTTTACGTTCAAAAACTGGATGGCATGATCAGGGCATTTGCGGTAGATGACGAGAAGAAGAGCCTGGAAAACCTGGCCCGCTTCCTGGAACCGTTCCGGGAGGAAATAGTTTTGCAGGCTACATTTACGGATGCCGGGGCGGCTGTGGAGGCCTTGAATGCGGAGCGGCCCGGTTTGCTTTTCCTGGATATCCAGATGCCGGAGAAAAACGGCTTTGAGGTGCTGAAAGCGTTAAATTACAAGGAGCTGGAAGTTATTTTCATTACGGCTTTTGACCATTACGGTATCCAGGCCGTCAAGTTTTCTGCGTTGGATTACCTGCTGAAGCCCGTTAACCGGGAGGAGTTTAACCAGGCCGTGACCAGGGCCATAGAGCGGATAAAAGAAAAAAGCCGGAACGTTCAGTTGGAAAACCTTTTGAAGAACGTGGTTCAGAAAGATTCGCGTCAGTTGCACCGACTGGCCCTGCCGTCTTTAAAGGAGGTAAGGTTAGTGAATCCGCAGGAAATTATCCGGTGCGAATCGTCCAATGTGTACACCACCTTTTACCTAGACAGTGGGGAGAGTATTACGGTTTCCCGCCCCATTTATGAGTACGAGGAGCTGCTGGCTGAATATGGATTTGTACGGTGTCATCAATCGCACCTGGTAAATATCGCTCACATTAAAAGCTGGAAACGGGAAGACGGCAATTTCCTGATCCTGAGTAATCAAAGCACGGTGCCCGTATCCCGAAGTAAGAAAAGAAATTTAGAAAATAAACTGTTTTTACCATGAAGCTCTTATTTGTATTATTAGGAATCAGCTTCTCCCTTACGGCGCAGACGTCGATTACCGTTATTGTCAAAACGGATAAAGTCATCGAAAAAGCAGATGCTTATGACCTAAGTCAGAAAGAACATCAGAAGGCGGCTTATAAGGACACTCTATCCTTCCGGTTTCATAAAAACCAGGTAGACTGCTATAACCTGAGGTATTTTGAAGGAGAAAAAGTCTATAGCGCCCAGTTGTGGCTGAATAACGGGGATATCACCATTTATGCCCACCCGGGAAAGCAGGCGCTGGTCATTGACTCGGTTATTAACAGTCCTTTTTATTACTATCTGGACCGGCTGTCTGATTATCATTATTCGCTGAAAGATTCTGCCGATCTTTTAAATACCGTGTTACTGCAGGCATTCCGGGAAAATGCGGATAATGTTTTTTCACTGGCCCTGGCCCACCATTATTTAGGTGTTAACCAGAATAACAAAGCGGCTTTGAGGGCATTGCAGCCCCTGCTGAAAGAGCAGGGCGACCGGTTCAGTTGGTTCCTGTTATATGAGGGCCTGGGTGACCGGCTGGAAAAGCTGCTAAGCCGGGAGGTGATAGACACCGGTAAATTCAGGTTTAAGGATACCGGTGGGAAGATAAGCACTTTGAAAACGGAGAATGATGAGGTAACAGTTCTTGATTTCTGGTTCCTGGGCTGCCCGCCCTGTATTGAGGATCACAAGAGCATTCATTTATGGAAGGAGAAACTGAAGCAGAAGAATATACGGTTCATAAGTATATCGAAAGACCCGCCCGAAAAGGAAAAGACCTGGCGGTCTTACCTTCTTAAGAACGGGTATGACTGGGAAAATTACATCGAACCTGCCAAGGGTAAATTGAGCAGAGAATTAAATCTGTCCGCCTATCCTACCTATATTATCCTGGGAAGAAAAGGAGAGATCCTGGCGTATTATAATGATTTCGAGCGTGTTTTGAAGCACCTGGACATTCAGCCTTAGGGCTTCAGCACCTGCAGGTACCGGTCAATGTACGCCTCTTTCTCCTTTGATTTATACTGCTGGATAAACCGCGGGTGATCCAGCACGGTGAGCTGGCCGAAGAGCTTTTCTTCGTGATTGATGCGGGCTATGAAGTCGGCGTTTTTCTTTCCGAGGATGAAGACTTCGTCGGTATCCAGGCCTAAGCTGATGTGTTTTTTGAGGGATTCCACCATGAAGGGCTTTACGTCATGGAAGAGGGCGGGGTCATCGTAATAATTGGCGTTCAGGAAGTTGCCGTTGGTGGTTTGGCGTACAATGGCCAGTGGAAAGGGGGAGTTGATGTAAAAATTGCGATAAAAAGAGGCGGGGCCGCCGTAGGCGCGGATCATGTCGTACATGAAAACGGAGGAGACCTCGTGGGTGCGGGCGGAGGTCATCCGGATGCCGCATTCGCTTTCCAGTCGTTTGGTGTCAGTGAAGGGCACACCGGTTACGCCGGCGCCGTGGCGACTGGGGTTAATGCCGATCATGAATTTCCTGGGGCGGTGATCGGCGTAGTATTGACTATAGAATTCCTTCATGACCACCAGGGTTTCCGGGTTTCCGAGGTAGGGATTCAGTACGGCGAAGTTTTCAGGGAGACGGCCGTGATAGGCCAGGTTCTGATTGAATTCAACGACTTTATCGGCGAAGGTTTTCATACTACAAAGGTACGGTTTTTTCTATCCGGGGGGAAAACTCAGTCCGGTTTTCCTGCGGGGGTGAGCGAGTCTATCCATTCCGCGATCAGCTCTACCCCTTCTTTATGGATAGTCACCCGGCCTATTTCCGGCATCATAACGCCCGGGTGGGTGGAGTTCATGCGGTGGGTAACGATAGATTCTTTACTACGACCGGGATAAATATCAAATTTAAACCCGCCGCCGCCCATGCCGGCGGCTACGGGCGACTTCCAGACGCCTAAGTGGAAATCCCGGTTTTCTTCGGCATTGTAGTAGAGGCCGGAGGTAGAGGCGGGGCCTTTCTGACTGTGGCAATGCCCGCAGTTGACATCCAGGTAGGCCCGGGCCCGGTCAGCTAACGGCCGGGAGGTATCAAAGGGGTTTACCAGTGCGCGCACGGCCTGTAAATCCTGGTCTTTTTCCAGCTTACCGGCTGCCTGCCATTTTTCCAGTTGACCGGCCAGCTGTTTCCCTTTCGGGCCTATGGGCAGCATCACGCCGTCTTTGTTATGGCAGCTCCGGCATTGGGTTTTCTGGGGCATGGCGTAGTGAAACGCCACTTTTTCGCCTTTTGCATTCGTGTATTCTACCGGCACACTGGCTCCTGTATTTTTCAGGGTGGCTTCGGTCTGTTCGTCGTTCCAGAGGTAGGGGTAAGCTTCCCAGGTGCCCTTGTTTTTTACCAGCAGCCGGGTTTCAAGGATCCGCTTTTCGCCCTCCGGTTTCCGGAAGTCGAGCGGGTAATAAAAGTGTTTGATCAGGATGGTTTTATCCGGAAAATCGAGCGATGCATCCGGGTCATCGGGCAGAGTGGCCTGGGTATTTTCAGGCATCCATACGTAACGTTTCTTGAAGGCGTAGTCGGTAAAGAGGGAGGCGATAGGCTCGTAAGGGGTGACGCCTGCTGTTTCGGAAAGGTTTTTGAGCGGGCCGGTAAACAGGCCGTATTCCGACAGGGTCTTGTACGGGAGCTTCGAGAAATCAATATCCGAGGGGCTTCCGGAACGGGAGCAGCCCCAGCACAGGGATACGATGATTATGAACCACAGAGATTTCATAGGTATTAAATTAAGCTTTGAGCCGCAGCGGCGGACCGCAATGGGCAATGAGCCCCAGGTGCGCCTTTCATTTCTCATAGCGAAGCGTCGCCCGCCGCCCGGCTCATAGCTACCTCATTTGACCATCGACACATCCGTAGAAACCGGGTAGGATCCGGCAAAGGTCTTCACATCTTTTTCCGTCTCGATGCCCAGGATACTGCCGTCGTCAGGGATCACCAGCCGGTAGAACCGCAGGCCATCCGTTTTCTCCTCCACAAAAATCTGCATGGGGTTAGCGGTATGGTCTTTGCCCTTGGCGGGATCCAGGATGCCGTCGTAAAGAATATCCGGTGCTTTCAGGCACTTGGCGGCAATGAGCTTACCCCAGTCTTTGCTCAGGTCGGGCAGCATATTGGAACGCTCATAGGTATTATCGTGGATAAAAATACGGGTGCTGTAGGGGCTCCAGCCGGGGTGCTTGGGAACGGGCAGGTTAGTGATGTAATAACTGGCCACGGCTATGCCCAGCGTACGGTTCGCGGAGATGGTATTGTTATAGACTTCCACCTGGTCGCCGGCAAGAATGATCACCCCGCTTCCCGGCGGGATCATGGATACGGGGTTACCGTCCTGGAAAATGGCAAAGTTCTCGTGGTTATTGGATTTGATCTGGTTATTGTACACTTTGGTGCGTGACCCGAAGGGTTTGGGCAGCCCGGGCAGGTTAAAGATGAGTATGCCGCCGGTATTGTCCTCGGCGTGATTGTCGTACACCTCGGCATTATCGGAGTTTTCGATTTCAATGCCCGCCACGTTCTGATGCACGTAGTTATTCCTCACAATGATGTTTTCCGACTGCCCCACATAGATGCCGGCATCGCGCGAATGGCTCACTTCGCAGTGTTCTACCAGCACATTTTTGCATTGCACGGGGTAGATGCCGTAGGTGCCGTTTTCCGATTTTTTGCCGTGGGTCCAGGTGGCGTTCACCTTCCGGAAGGTGATGCCTTCGCAATGTTGGGTTTTGATGTTATCACCGGGGGCATCGGCCACGGTAAAGCCCTCCAGCACGATATTATTCCCGGCTATTTTCATGCCTTCACCGCCGCTGGTCATGGTTTTGAAGGATAAGATGGTATTGAACATGCCTGCGCCTTTGATGGTTACGCCGTTCACATTATCCAGGATCAGCTGGGTATGCAGCTCATAGTACCCTTCCGGAATTTCAATGACCGTGCCTTCTTTGGCATCAATAAACTGTTCAATCAGCTTTTCAATCTGCTCAGGGCCGGCTTTGGGCAGCTTTTCGATATTAAGTGTAGTGGCCTGTTCCTTCTTTTTGCAGGAAACGGCCAGCAGCAATAAAAATGTGACCAGGGTCAGGGCGGTTGATCTCATATAAAATTCAATAATGTACAAATTAAAGAAATTGTAATAATATTTCGACGAAAAATGACTTATTTTAGTGCTGTTCGCCCTTTTAGTGCCTATGAAACATTGGATATTCTTTTTGATTTGCCTGGCTTTCTCGGCCCGGGCCCAGGATAAAGCCCGGAGTGTAAGGGGTCTGGTCACCGACAAGAAAACCGGGCAGCCACTGGCAGGGGCCACCGTTACGCTGGAAGGAAGCACCCAGGGTGTTTTTACTGCAGAGAACGGTGAGTTTATACTGACGAATGTACCCCTGGGAAGAAGGACGGTGAGGGTGAATTTTATGGGGTATGAACCGTTTACCATGGCCGATTTTATTGTACAAAGTATCCCGGAGCCTTATCTGACCCTAGCGCTGACCGAAGTCAGCCGGGAGATCCGGGAGGTGGTGGTAACGGCCGCCAGAAATGCCTATGAACCGCTGAATGACCTCTCCGTGGTGAGCACGCGGTCTTTTACGGCGGAAGAGGCGGAGCGGATGCCCGCCGGCGTCAATGACCCCGGAAGGATGGCCCTTTCTTACCCGGGCGTTCAGCGGGGGCAGGACGACAGCGAAAACCAGATCGTGGTACGGGGAAATTCACCTACCGGGATTTTGTGGAGGCTGGAGGGGATCGATATTCCTAACCCTAACCATTTTGCGCTGATCGGGTCTTCGGGCGGGGGCATAACAGTCTTTTCGTCGCAACTGGTGGCCCGATCCGATTTTTCCACCGGCGGTTTTGCGGCAGAGTACGGCAATGCCCTTTCCGGGGTATTTGATGTAAGGTTCCGGCCGGGAAATAACCGGGAAAGGCAGAGCCGGTTTAAATTAGGCGTGTTAGGAATAGATTTTGCCACCGAGGGCCCACTCCGCAAAGGAAGCTCATCGTACCTGGTGAATTACCGGTATTCCACCCTGGGACTGCTGAGCAGTATGGGCTTTTACCTGGTGGGTGAGCGGGTCATCAATAATTTCCAGGATCTCTCTTTTAACCTGGTGTTCAGGGGCAGGAAGAGTGTTCACACGGTGTTCGGAATGGGCGGGCTCAGTGAAGAGCATTACCTCCCGGTAGAAGACCCGGGCAGCCGCCAGGCGGGGGTGGCCAGTCACTGGGAAGACCGGGTAAAGCCGGCCAATATGGGTGCGCTGGGGTATACCTGGACCCGTATGCTGAGCCGCGGATCGGTGCTGAAAACGGTGGTAGCGGTAGTAGGAAGTGATATCCGCAGGAGGAGTGACACCCTGGACAGGGATGACCGCCGGTTTCGTTATGAAACCCAGAAATACACCGATAAGCGTGTGGTGGCCACCATGGTTTACCAGGCCCGGCTGGGGGCCAGGTCCACCCTGAAAACGGGGCTTATCGGTCATCTCATCCGGTTTGATTTTTACAGGGACGTAAAAGACCGGAGCTCCCTTTCTGACGTAAACCAGCTACGCGGGGCCGTGTCTGTAGAAGGAAACGGAAGCACCGTTCAGCTTCAGCAGTACGCCCAGGTGCAGACCCGGCTGTTCCCGGGCCTGAGTTTAAATTACGGGTATCATTACCTGAGGCTATCGGCTAACGGCACGCAGTCGCTGGACCCCCGCATTTCCCTGCAGTACCTGCCCAAAGAAAACCACCGCCTGAGCCTGGCTTACGGCCTGTACAGCCGGACCTTGCCGCTGATGGCCTATTATGTGAAAGATTCCCTGGGGGTATTCCTGAATAAAAACCTGGGATTGCTCAAGGCGCAGCATTGGGTGGCTTCTTACCAGGTATATACCCCTTCCAAAATAAGGTGGGTGCTGGAAGCCTATTATCAGAAATTGGGGAATGTGCCCGTGGAGCCGGATAAGACATCTAACTACTGGATGCTGAATAACAGCTCGGAGTTCCCGGTGACGAAAATGGTCAGTGAAGGAACCGGCCGGAATTACGGAGTAGACGCCACCATAGAGAAGATGTTTTCCAATTCCTACTATTTTGTGGTTACGGGCTCCTGGATGAATTCTACGTACCGCACGCTGAACGGTGTGCGGCTGAATACCCGTTTTAACAGCGGATACACCACCGCGGTGACGGGGGGAAAGGAGTTTTCGCTCAAAAACGGCAATACCCTCCAGGCAGGTGCCCGCTACCTGCTGAGCGGCGGATTCCGGTACACCCCGTATGACCCGCTGCGGTCTGCAGCAGAGAGGCGTTATGTGGAGATGAAAGATGCCGATTTTTCAGCACAGGTACCGGCTTACCGGCGCCTGGATGCGCGTTTTGCCTACCGTTACAATGCCCGGAAGCTTTCGGGAAACATCAGCCTGGATATCCAGAACCTATTTAACCGCATCAATGCGTCTTCGGTGTATTACGATGCCAAAAGTAATACCACGGGCATTTTTTACGGCAGTAGCGGGCTCGTTCCGGTGATCACTTTCCAGTTTGATTTTTAGTTTATCGGGCGTTTTTAATATTTTTTTGCATTCTCAATCAAAACAATCCCGGTATGAATAGTAAAAGTATAGCGATAACGGAAATTACTCCCCTTTCTGACAAGGATTGTTTTTATATTGCTGATCGATACAAAACAGAATTTTCATATCCACTGCATAAACATGATGATTACGAACTGAACTTCATTGTTAATGCTTCGGGAGTTCGGAGGATTGTAGGCGATTCCATTGAAGAAATTAATGATTATGACCTGGTGCTGATAGCGAACGGAAACCTGGAGCATGTTTGGGAGCAGCACAAATGTGTATCCGACAGTATCCGGGAAATTACAATTCAGTTTTCACCTGATTTATTCTTTTCCAGTTTTTTGGGCAAAACCCAATTCCACTCCATCAAGCGGATGATGGATAAGGCGCAATATGGCCTGAGTTTTCCCCGGGAGTGCATCCTGAAAGTATATCCGCTGTTAGACAAACTGTCCAAAGAATCGGCCAATTTTTATTCTGTGCTCGACTTTCTGAGTATCTTCTACGAACTGTCTCTTTTTTATGAAAAAGCAAGGCCTTTGTCCAACTCCAGTTATGCCAGAGCGGAAGTAAGCAGCGATAGCCGACGGATTTCCAGGGTTCAGAGTCATATCAATCATTCTTTCAAAGAAAATTTAACGTTAAAGCAGCTGGCAGACCTGGTAGGCATGAGCCCGGTTTCGTTCAGCCGTTTTTTTAAATTGAGAACGGGTAAAAGCGTGTCTGACTATATCATAGACATCAGGCTTGGAAATGCATCCCGGCTTCTTATCAACTCACAGTTCTCCATCGCTGAAATATGTTTTGAGTCAGGATTTAATAACCTGTCAAACTTTAACCGGCTCTTCCGGAAAAAGAAAATGTGCTCCCCCAAAGAGTTCCGGGAAAACTACCGGAAAACAAAGTTTATTATCTGATCAGCTGCCCCCTGTTTTTAAGTACCGCTATCCTGCGGTCGGGATCTCCTTTTATAATTTTTCAGGAAAAAATAGTACTGTTAAAATGTATTATAAGGGCATATTGATACCTGAACTGATACTATTACAACATCAGGAAAATACCAAAAATAATAAAAAAATAAACATTATGCAGTACTGTGCGTCTGTAATTATTTTATTATAAGCTAATTATAATATAATTATTTCAAGATTTGAAAGTATTTTCTTTTGATAAGAGAATGGTGGATATGGCTTGTGGCTGTGCTTAGTTTTGTAACCAGTTTATCAACCTAATAAATTATGAGTTCGTACTAGTTACCATTTGAGGACATTTATCATTATGAGAAATTTTATCTATCTAATTGCAATAGCCCTGTTAGTACCTGTCATGGGCTATTCACAAAGCTTTCGTGTTTCGGGAACAGTCACAGATGCGAAAGACGGCTCGGGTTTGGCCGGCGTTACTGTAAAGTCGGGCGGCAATACGGTTAGCCAGACCGACGGCGACGGGAAGTATTCGATCATGACCAGCTCCGGCGAAACGCTTACTTTTTCCTTTTTGGGAATGAAAAGCACGTCAGTAGTGGTGGGGAGTCAAACCATCGTTAACATCGCCATGGAAGAAGACCTGCGCGGTCTGGACGAAGTAGTGGTGGTGGGTTACGGGGTGATCAAAAAGAGCGACCTTACGGGCGCGGTTTCCTCGCTGAAAAGTGAGCAGCTGACCCGGCTTTCTACGGTAGATGTCAATCAGTCACTGCAGGGCCGGGCGGCCGGTGTAAGTGTGATTAACAATTCAGGAGAACCCGGCGCCGGTACAAAAATACGGATACGGGGTATTGGGAGTGTCAATAACTCCAGCCCTTTGTACGTGGTAGACGGCTTCCCGGTGAATGATATCAGCCACTTGGCGCCGCAAGACGTGGAATCGATGGAAATCTTAAAAGACGCTTCTGCGGTAGCCATTTATGGCTCCAGGGGCGCTAACGGGGTCATCCTGGTAAAAACAAAGGGCGGGGCCTACGGTAAAAAGACACAGGTGAGTGTAAATACCTTTGCGGGAATCACGCAGCCGGGAAAAAAAATGGAGATGCTGAATGCGGCAGAATTTGCCAGGCTGAAACTGGAGTCGTATAAAAACGCTAACCTGGTTCCATCCGATATTATGCAGTCTATACTGGATTACGCCATCAACAATAACAGTGTAGGGACCAACTGGCAGGATGAAATCATGAGAACGGGCGCTACCCAGAGTTATAATTTAAACGTATCTGGAGGTACCGAAAAAAGCAGGTTTGATATAGGCGGAACGTACTCGCAGGAAAAAGGTATCATAAAAAATACCTACCTCGATAAGTTTACTTTTCACATTAACAATGAGTATAGCTTATTTAAAAACGTAACGGCGGGCATTAACGCTTTCTATACTACGTACGAGAAGTCGGGAAATGACGGTGACTTTTATTCGGGCTCTATTACCCAGGCTTTGAAGGCTGATCCGGTTTCGGCAGCGTTTGATTCGTACACCAATGAATTCGGAGAAATTTATTTTTCTTATGGAAGAAACCCGGCGCAGTCGGTCTATGAAAACCAGTTCAGAAAGGGCGGCGAAGACCGGTTTACCGCGCAGGGGTATTTGCAGATTAAGGATATCCTGATCAAAGGCCTTTCTTTCCGGTCTCAGTACGGACGGCAGTTTACGTTTTCAAAATCTAAAAACTACTATCCCAAGTACTATATCACGGCTAATCAGCAAAGAGACAGGAGCAGCTTGTCTGAAAACCGGAACACCAGCTACTTCTGGAACTTTACCAATTACCTGACTTACCTCAATGATTTTGGCCGGCACAGTATAAACGCCACCCTGGGTACAGAGGCGCAGAAGTCAAATTCCAGCAATATTTCAGCCCTGGTGTACGATGTACCTATGGATGCAGACCTGCGGTACCTGGGAATGTCTTCCAATAAGATAAACCTCCAGGCTTCGGGCGGAGCAGGGCATAACTCGCTGTTATCCGGATTTTTCAGGTTAAACTATGCATTTGCCGGGAAATATCTCTTTACAGGTACTTTCAGGGCAGACGGCACTTCGAAATTTAAGAAGAAATGGGGATACTTCCCGTCGTTTTCATTGGGATGGAACGTGGCCGACGAGGCTTTCATGAGCGGGATAAGCAAAAGCCTTAACCTGTCTGACCTGAAATTAAGAGTGGGCTGGGGACACGTAGGCAACCAGGCCAGTGCAGGAGATTTTGATTACCTGGCGCTGATGACCAACGGCTACACCGCCGTTTTCGGAGGAAACCAGGTAGACGGTGCTTTACAGCAAAAACTGGCCAATGAGAGCCTGTTCTGGGAAACTTCGGAACAGATCAATGCGGGGATTGATTTCGGGCTGTTCAGAGGAGCATTAAGTGGAAATATCGATTATTTCATACGGAATACAAACGATATGATCCTGGATACGCCTATTCCGATTTATGCCGGGATGTGGAGATCCAGAACCAATGCCGGTTCGGTTCGTAACTCAGGAGTAGAGCTTGCATTGAATTACAATAAAAAAGTAAACAATGACCTCTCTTTGGGCTTAGGCGTTAACCTGGCGGCTATTGGGAACAAAGTTACTTCGCTGGGCGGGGGAGAGCCCCTGTTCGGACAATACTCCAAAACCCAGGAAGGGGGAGAGATTGCTGCCTTTTTCGGCCTTCAGACCGTCGGGATATTTAAAACACAGGCCCAGCTGGAAAGCCATTCGTTTAACGGGAAACCTATTCAACCCAACGCCGGCCTGGGAGATGTCATCTTTGTGGACCAGAATGGCGATGGCGTGATTGATGACAACGACAGGGTTTTCCTGGGTAGCCCTAACCCCAAGCTGACCTACGGTTTTAACCTGTCTGCCCAATACAAAAATTTTGACTTCCTGGGCTTTTTCCAGGGAACACAGGGCAACAAGATCGCTAACTATATGTATTCGGTGATGTACAGTACCAGCATGAGGGAATGGAGTAACTCAAGAGATATGCTGAACAGCTGGTCTCCTGAAAGATCCGACTCTGACCTGCCCCGGGTGCATTCCGGCGACCCTAACCGTAACGACAGGTTCTCTGACCTATACCTGCAGGACGGCTCTTATCTCCGGCTGAGAACCTTACAGCTGGGCTATAGCCTTCCTACGAAGGTAATCGGCAAGGTAAAAGCTTCCGGAGCACGTATTTATGTATCGGCAGATAATATTCTCACTTGGACCAGATACACGGGCTTCAATCCTGAAATGGGCGATTTGTACGGCAGTCCACTCAATGCAGGGGTGGATATGGCGAGTTATCCCACACCAAGGGTTTTCACAATAGGTTGTAATCTAACTTTCTGATTTAGACATGAAAAAGAGCATATATATAGTATTATTATCGGGTTTATTCCTGACCTCCTGCAATGATTTCCTGGAGCTAAACCCCCAGGGGCAGGAGAATAGCGGTAACTTTATGAATACCGAAGAAAATGCCATCAAAGCTATAAACGGTATTTATGATATACTTTCTCAGACCGAGGGGCGCGGACCCGACGGCATCTGGATGTCGCACCACTACGATTTTTTCATGGCCAGCGTAGCCTCTGATGACGCGGTTAAGGGAAGCACCCTGCCCGATATGCCTGAGCTGGCTGCTATAGAAGATTACCGGGCCCAGGTAGGAAACTCCATCGCCCAGGCATTTTGGATACACGGGTTCTGGGGGGTGTTCAGGAGCAATTACGCCATTAAAAACCTGGCGACGTCTCCTATTTCGGAAAATCTGAAAAACCGTCTCCTGGGCGAAAGTCACTTCCTGAGAGCCTACCATTACATTTATCTCATGCGCCATTTCGGAGGGGTGCCGCTGTTTGAACAACCCGTTAATCCCGCTGATTTCGGAAAAGTGCAGAGAGCCTCGCTTCACGAAACGTTTGAGTTTATTAATGCCGACCTTCAAAAAGCCATTAGCCTTTTGCCGGAAAAAAGCGCGTACCCGCAGAGTGACCTCGGAAGAGCCACCAAAGGAGCGGCAAGAGCATTCCTGGCAAAATCGCTGATGTACCAGATAGGGGTAGATAACGAAGGCTCGCACACCTGGCAGGAAGTATTTGACCTGACTTCTGCGATTATCAGCTCAGGCGAATACAGCCTGGTGAGTAATTACGCCACTTTATTCGAGCACGAAAATAAAAACAGCGCCGAGTCTGTTTTTGAGATTCAGGCCGCAGAGGGTACCGCCGGGGATCCGCCGGGGTCGGTGGGAAATGCCTATTCTCTTTTCCAGGGCAACCGGGTTTCCAACACCAATGCCAATGCCGGATGGGGTTTTCACAATGCCTCTCAGAACCTGGTGAATGCGTTTGACCCTACTGACCCCCGGCTGTCTTCTACCGTATATGGGATAGGCTTTAACGGTGAAATTCTGTATGGTGCTCAAATGAAATTCGATAGGAATGAGCAGGGGAGCAATTACCTGAACCGAAAGGCGGCGCTTCCTTCTAAACCATCGCTGGATAAAGCGGCCAACAAGAACATTATCGTTTTCAGGTATGCTGACGTTCTGCTGATGCACGCAGAAGCCGCCCAACGCCTGGGAAATGACGGTGTGGCGCGTCAATATTTGAATATGGTAAGGGAAAGAGCCAGGAACAGCTCGTATTGCAAGGGATACGTAAGCGGCAGTCCGGACGGCTACTCCATGCCGGTAACTACCCCCAATATTCCCAATATTACGGCCTCGGGAACGGCGCTGCTGGAGGCCATCATCCTGGAGAGAAGGCTGGAGCTGGCCATGGAATTTAACCGCCTGTGGGACCTGATCCGTACCGGAAAACTGGTGGAAGTCATTTCTAAGGCCAAAGACACCGGAAGGGTGGGGGCAGGATCTAAAGACGAGGTAAGACATGAAGGGATAGGCAGCAGAATAACGGCTCATGCCCTTACCGGTAAAAACAATACCGTGATACCGGTGTTGCCTATCCCTCTTACAGAGGTGGAAAGCTGGGGAATACAACAAAACCCTAACTATTAATTTTAAAAATACGAAAATGAAAAATAGACATATACTACGAAAAGCCCTGGCATTCCTGCTGACTGTGCCCCTGGTAGTGGCTTGTGAGGAAGAAGATTTCTCGGCTGATTATGACATCCAACTGCCGGTGTCCAAAATCATTGATTTTAATCCTAAAACCGAATTTGTGGATAAGGAAATCACCCTGTATGGTGAAAATCTCGACCTGGTTACCTCCGTGTCGATCGGCAATGTTTCCTGCCCCGTTATTTCCAGGGAAAAGGGGAGCATGGTCATTAAAGTCAGCCGGACTACCGAAGCCGGCAATATCAGCGTTTCGAATAATTATAAACGCAGTTTTACGACTGATCTGGCGTTTACACCCAAATACCTGGACATGAGCATAAGCAAGTGGCCTTCAGAAATAGAAAGGGGCTTGACCATAAGCATAAACGGACAAAACATGGACATGATCCAGTCGGTGAAATTTGAATCGGTTACGCTCTCCAAAGCCGCGGTCACGATAACTACGGCTACCTACGCTACGGCTAACCTGGAGCTCCCGGAAAGCGGGCGCCTAATTATTACCTCAAAAACCGGGCAGGTGCTGACTTCCGGGGTAATAAAAGTGATAGCGCCTAAAGATACGTATATACCCAAGACCAGCATCATGGTGTTTGACTTTGATGAAACCCTGCCTGTCGTAAAAGATGGTAACCCTACCGGGCCGGGCGCGGCCTATACCGCCGGGTATAATTTAAGTTCGGTATCTCCTTTCTTCGGTAAGCATTATTCCCTGATAGCCGCGAGAGGAAACGGCTGGGACGGACAGTACCAGATGCTGGAGTCTACCAATGGCGGGAAAGGATTTGACCTGACTAACTTCACCAACCCATACATCACTTTCCTGGTCAATACGAACGGAAAACAAGGCTATTTTAACCCGGCCATCACCATAGCCGGAAGCGAATCAGACAAGCACTTTACCGGGCAGGGAGGAGAGTATAAAGACAATTACAAAATTTCTACCCAGGGATGGGAATGGCGATCGTATAACCTGGAAGCCATGGGATGGTCCAATATCAAATCCAATGTAGAGAAAATAGCCTTCTGGATCCGGGGCGGAAACGTGGGCAACGGAAACAGCGAGGCTTTTGAAGTACATATAGACCAGGTAATGATTACAGACGGACCGCTGAACCCGAACCTGATGTTTGATTTTGAAACCATGCCAAGCTTTAACGGCGGATCTGCCAGCCAGAACGGCGGTAGCGGAGTGGCAGCTGCCGGCCAGGGAACCAAATACCTGACCGTAAAAGATGCTAACACAGGCTCCTGGAGCTGGAAAGGCAATATCCTCAAAGGAGGTACCAACCCGGCGAAATACGCCCCAAATAAAACCTTCTATGTGAATTTCCTGGTCAATACAGGCAACTCGTCAGGAGGGTACTTCCAGCTCATATTTGAACAAAGCGGAGGCACCAAGCTGGGCCATCATTTTAAAGGCGACAACCCGTATAAGGATAACTATAAGTTTGCTCCTACAAACGGTAAATGGGAATGGAGATCTTATAAGATTGACCCGGCCGGCCTGGAAAACTGGGGAAGCGTGCCCGAACTGGATTTAATGAAACCGTTTGACTTTACGGTAGACTTTACCTCCGGGAACGTGTCAGGGAATTACGAAACCAATGTAGATTACTTTATTGTTACGAGTGTTCCTTTAGACACCAAAATACAGTAAACAAATGAAATCATAAGCTTTCAGCTATCAGCAGGGGGATTCGCCTCCGCGGCTGATAGCTGAAAGCTAAACAAAACAAGCTATGGTAAGAATTAAGAGCATGCTATGCATATTGCTCATGGGTTTGGGGGCGAATGCAGCAGGACAGGAATTAATGGATAGTAAATCTTCACAACTTACCCATACGCTATATACAAAACTGGCTGCCCAGCAAGGAAAAAAAATCATGATCGGGCACCAGGATGCTACTGCGTACGGCATAGCCTGGAGAAACGAACCCTGTCAATCTGATATAAAAAAAGTAACGGGCCAGTTTCCGGCGGTGTATGGCTGGGATATGGGGCACCTGGAACTGGGCGACTCCTTAAATATTGATCATATCCCGTTTGCTGCTATCCGTCAGATGATGATTGACGGCTATAACCGGGGAGGGGTAAATACGGTGAGCTGGCATTTGAAAAACCCGTTTACAGGCGGGTCATCCTGGGATGTAAGCTCAGACAAGGTGGTAAGATCCATACTTCCCGGAGGAGAAAAGCATGAACTCTATAAGACCTGGCTCGATCGGCTTGCCCACTTTTTTAAAAGTGTAAAAAACGTGAACGGAGAGCCTATTCCTATTTTATTCCGGCCTTTTCATGAACATTCCGGCAGCTGGTTCTGGTGGGGCAGAAATTTATGTACCCCGGAAGATTATAAAGCACTATGGCATTTTACGGTGAGCTACCTGAAAGATGTACAAAACGTACATCATCTTATTTATGTGTATTCACCGGATTTTGTCAGCACGGAAAAAGATTATTTTGAAAGATTTCCCGGAAATGAATATGTAGATATCCTGGGCCTGGACCTCTACCATCGCGGAGGGGGAGAAACGGCTCAAAAGTACATCAGCGATGTAAGCAGGATATTGAAATTCCTGGCCGGATACGCCGAAAAGCACGGTAAGCTCTACACGTTCAGCGAAACCGGAGCCGAGGGGATTCCGATGAAAGACTGGTTTACAAAGGTATTATACCCTGCGATAAGCAGCTACAAACCCCTGTATGTTTTGCTTTGGAGAAATGCCTACGAAACACCCGGTCATTTTTACGCTCCCTATCCCGGGCACCCGGCAGAGCCCAATTTTAAAGAATTCAGCGCCTATCCGGACATCCTCCTGGAGAAAAAGTTACCGGCACTCTATAACCCCCAACCCTGAAAATAATGAGAGTCATCAGCATCCTGTTCATTTTGTGGGGAATCACCGGCCTGGCCCGGGCGCAGAACCCCATCGTGCCGGGCTACTTTGCCGATCCCAGCATCCGGTATATCGACGGGAAATTTTATATGTCGGTCACTACCGACGGCTACGAAGACCGGAACGGGGAACCCTTTGTATGGGTTTCTGACGACATGGTGAATTGGGATATAAAATACCTGAACATTAACGACCGCTTTTTCTGGGCTCCCAGCATGATCAAGGGGAAGAACGGCAAATACTACATGGTGCATCAGAACGGCGTGGATTACCTGGCCTACCTGATGGAATCTGACCATCCCCTGGGCCCATGGAAAGAAACCCTGCAGATCAAAGACTTTGATGTAGAGCTGTTTGAAGACCCTCAGACCGGGCAGATCCTGGGAATAGGAAGCTGGAAGAATATCCTGTATTTCGATAATGACCCCGCTTCGGCAGACTATATGAGGCGCATCGTAAAAAGAGAGCCGCTGGAGGGCAGCTTTACCGACTTTACGGAAGGCCCCTGTATTTTCCGGAAAGATAGCCGCTATTACCTGGTGTGGGCAGGAGGGCAGTGCTGGCTGGACACCTATAATATCCGCTATGCCATAGCCGCTTCTCCCGCTAAAACCTATGTGGAACCCACGAAAAAACCCCTGCTGAGCACAACTCCGGAGCGGGGACTCTTTGGCCCGGGGCATTCATCGGTGATAGAGGTGAATAAGCGGTGGTTTCTTTTCTATCACCGCCAGGATGTGCTGCGAAGCCCCACCTGTAACTACCGGTTTGCCTGTGCCGCAGAGCTGTTCTTTGATGCAGACGGAAACATCAGCAAGGTAGACACCCTCGATAATTTCAATTTCCTGGAAAAGAAGCCACAATACAGGAACCTGGCGCTGAACAAAAGGGCCTTCACCAATTCTGAAGCCACCCCCCACCGTGCTTCCTATGCCACTGACGGAAGAAACGATACCCGGTGGCAGGCGGAGCTGGGAGAAGATAAATGGATAACCGTAGACCTGGGCAAGACAGAGAAAATAGACAAAGTGCAGGTGGATTTCGAGTATTTTGATAAGTATTACCTGTATAAAATAGAGCATTCTGAAGATGGCGTGACCTGGCAAACGTATGCCGACTATACCTCACGGGCCCTCAAAGCCTATGAAACCCGGGTTTCGGAAAAGGAAGTGCATACCCGGTATGTGAGGATAAAGGTACTGAGGGCAGAGGTTAAGACAGCGCCTGCGTCGGTCTGGGAAATTAAAATATTAAGTAAAATTTAGAAATGAATAGGTTTATGATAAGGAGCGTATGGATGTTTACCTGGCTTAGTTTATCTTTGTTTTCCTGCAAAGAGAAAGAAATAAAGAAGGAAGAAGAATTGCCTGCTCCCGAATTCCTCTTTTCCACTCCTGAAAACAATGCCGTTAACGTAGCCTTAAATAGCGAGGTTTCATTGATCTATAATACCCCTATCGTGCAGGATGCTTCGGTCAGAGTGCTGGTGAATGACAGCCCGGCAGACACCGAAGTGTCTGACCGCAAGCTCCTGCTGAAAATCAGCCTGGAAAAAAACAAAACCTATAAGGTAAATGTACCTTCAGGAGCGATAAAAAACAAAAGCGGCGCCGGGGCCAATGCGGTGAGTTTCCAGTTTACTACCCTGGCTGACTCGCAATTGCTGGAGGCCGAAACGGCCACCCTTACAGGAAACGCCGCAGTGGAAAGCTCCCTGCCTAACTTTTCGGGAAGTGGGTATGTCAACCAGAAAGATGGTGACATCAGCTTTAAATTTACCGTGCCGGAAGGGGGAAAATTCAAGCTGTCTTTCCGGTTTTCTAATGGCAACAGCAAGAAAGAGAATGACCTGGTGGTGAATAATGTGAAGCTTTCGTCCCTGGTTTTTGATGCTACCCAGGACTGGAAAATCCTCACGGTAGAAAAAGTGATTTTAAAGGCGGGCGAAAATACCATTACCCTCCGGAAAAATTGGGGGTGGATATACCTGGATTACATCCGTGTAGCTCCTGCAGACCCCGAAACTCCTTTTGCCATAGCCCCCGCGCCGGTTACCCCTAACCCCTCGAAGGAGGCGGTAAACCTGTATAATTTCCTCAAAACTAACTTTGGAAACAAAGTAATTTCAGGCGCCATGGCCAACTATAGCACCGGAATGGAGGAAGCGCAGTGGATGTATGACAATACCGGCAAATGGCCGGCTGTGGCAGGTTTTGACTTGATTAACTATACCCGCCAGTGGAGCTTTGTGAACTACACTGAGTTGGTGAAAAATGCGGATCAGTGGTGGAAAAATAAGGGAATAGTTACCCTGATGTGGCATTGGAGAGACCCGCTTCGGAAGACAGACGAATTTTACACCGATAAAACCGGCTTTGACGTTTCGAAAATAAGCAACACTTCGTCAGACGAGTATAAGGCTATGCTGGCCGACATCGACAGTATAGCCGTTTACCTGAAGGAGCTCCAGGCCAAAAATATCCCCGTATTATGGCGCCCACTTCACGAAGCCTCAGGAAAATGGTTCTGGTGGGGAGCCAAAGGCGCCGAACCCTGTAAAAAGCTGTGGATACTGATGTATGACAGGCTTACCCACCACCACAAGCTCAATAACCTGATCTGGGTGTGGACCAGCGATGCAGCCGGTGATGCCGCAGAATGGTATCCGGGCCATGAGTATGTAGATATTATAGGAATGGACATCTACCCGGGAGAAAACCAGCACGGCTCACAATACATCGCCTTTGATAAGGTGAAAAGCTATTTTGGAGGAAGAAAAATCCTGGCCCTCACCGAGTGTGGTTCCGTACCGGATATTAATTCGATGTTTGATTTTGGGGATACCTGGTCATGGTTTATGCCATGGAACGGCGACTATACCCGTTCCGACAAACACAACGGAGCCACGTATTTAAAAAATGTTTTCAATCATTCTAAAGTATTGACCAGGTCTGATATTCCGGATCTGAAATAGATTTAAACCAGCAAACCCATGAACGGAGTTTTCGAAAAACGATTTTCGGATGTAAACAAAGAGTATGACGATCTGCTCGCTCTTCAAAACGATCCTGTCCTGCCGGGCAACGGAGTATTTGAAAGATACAAAAACCCGGTATTAACCGCCGATCACGTTCCCCTGGAATGGCGGTATGACTTTAACCCGGAGAGCAACCCTTATTTTATGGAAAGATTTGGGATAAACGGGGTCTTTAATGCGGGAGCCATGAAATGGAACGGGAAATACCTGCTGGTGGCGCGGGTGGAAGGAAACGACAGGAAGTCTTTTTTCGCTATTGCGGAAAGCGATAACGGTGTAGATAACTTCCGGTTTTGGGAAAGCCCCATCAGCCTTCCTGAAACGGATGACCCGGACACCAACGTGTACGACATGCGCCTCACGGCTCATGAAGACGGATGGATTTACGGGGTGTTTTGCAGCGAGCGTAAAGACCCGGACGCACCGGTGGGTGATTTGTCGTCAGCTGTAGCCTCTGCCGGTATGGCCCGTACAAAAGACCTGGTAAACTGGGAAAGGCTCCCCGATTTAATTTCAAAAAGTCAGCAGAGAAACGTAGTTTTGCACCCGGAGTTTGTGGAGGGGAAATATGCCTTTTATACCCGCCCGCAAGACGGATTCATCGATACCGGAAAGGGGGGGGGAATCGGCTGGGGGCTGGTAGAAGACATCCGCCAGCCCGAGGTAAAAGAAGAAAAGATCATTAATCACCGTTATTATCACACCATAAAGGAGACCAAAAACGGCGAGGGTCCGCATCCGATAAAAACGCCTAAGGGATGGCTTCACCTGGCTCATGGAGTACGGGGTACGGCGGCGGGGCTGCGTTATGTGCTGTATGTTTACTTAACAGACCTACAGCAGCCCGATAAGCTCATAGCCGAGCCGGCCGGCCATTTGATGGCGCCGGTGGGGCAGGAAAGGGTAGGCGATGTATCGAATGTGCTTTTTTCTAATGGCTGGATCGCCGATGAAGACGGTACCGTTTTTCTTTATTATGCTTCCAGTGATACCCGGGTTCATGTAGCGGTGACTTCCATAGACCGGCTCCTGGACTATTGCCTGAATACTACGCCGGATGGCTACAGGTCGGCAACCTCCGTACAGAACATATTGAATATTATCTCTGAGAATAAAAAAGTTACGGTTTAAATACAAAGATCTTGAGCAGACTGAAAATAAAACTGAGTGAAAAAATAGGCTACGGCTTTGGAGATGCGGCATCCTCTATGTTCTGGAAACTTTTTGGAGCCTACCTGATGATCTTCTATACCGATGTGTTTGGCCTGGCCGCCGGGGCGGTGGGTACCATGTTCCTGATTACCCGGGTGTGGGACTCCGTGTTTGATCCGGTGGTAGGGGTTATTGCCGACCGTACCTCTACCCGCTGGGGAAAATTCAGGCCCTACCTCCTGTTTCTGTGCATTCCCTTTGGTATTATCGGGGTTCTTACATTTACCACGCCTGACCTCAGCTATACCGGGAAGCTCATTTATGCCTATGTCACCTATTCTTTGATGATGATGGCCTATTCGGCCATCAATGTGCCGTATGCTTCGCTCCTGGGGGTGATCAGTCCTCACCCCGAAGACAGGAACGTGCTCTCCACCTATCGTATGGTGCTGGCCTATGCGGGTAGCTTTGTGGTTTTGCTCCTGTTTACGCCCCTGGTGAACTATTTTAGCGGCAACAGACGCGAAATAGTCGATATCGCAAAGGGATGGCAGCTGGCCGTGGCCGTGATCGCCGTGATGACCACCGTGCTCTTCTATTTTTGCTTTGCCCTCACCCGCGAGCGGGTCAGGCCGGCAAACGTCCAGGCGAATCCCTTGAAAGAAGACCTTAAAGACCTGGCCAGGAACCGCCCCTGGTGGATTCTGCTCGGCGCCGGAGTAGCCGCATTGATCTTTAATTCTATCCGCGACGGAGCCACCGTGTACTATTTCAAATACTTTGTAGTGGAAGAAAACCTCAGCACCTTCCGCCTGATGGGCTCCCCCATGGCGCTGAGCGGGCTGTACCTGGCCATAGGGCAGGCCGCCAATATCGTAGGGGTGATACTGGCCGCACCATTGAGCAATAGAATAGGGAAGAAAAATACGTTCATGGCCGCCATGCTCACGGCTACCGTGCTTAGTGTGGTATTTTTCTGGCTCAGCAAAGAAAACCTGGTGATGATTTTTACATTGCAGGTGGTCATCAGTATTTGTGCCGGGGCTATTTTCCCGCTGTTCTGGTCGATGTATGCCGACTGTGCCGACTACTCCGAATACACCACCGGCAACCGGGCCACCGGACTGGTCTTCAGCGCGTCTTCCATGAGCCAGAAACTGGGCTGGGCCTTGGGCACCGCCCTCACCGGATGGCTGCTGGCCTATTTCGGGTTCCAGGCTAACCAGGTTCAATCGGAAACCACCCTACAGGGGATCCGCATGTTTTTAAGCCTGTTGCCCGCAGTGGGCGCATTCCTGTCGGTCATCTTTATTTATTTCTATCCTTTGGATGAAAAAAGGGTGAAAACGATTTCAGAAGAACTTAATTTAAGAAGAGAAAACGTGTAATGACCTTTACCTCGGAATTAGAAGATAATATCCTCCGGTTCTGGCTGGAAAGGATGCCGGATGAAACCCATGGAGGGTATTACGGAAAGACAGACGGGCAAAACCGGCTGATTCCCGAAGCTAACAAAGGCCTGATTCTGAACGCCAGGCTGCTGTGGACGTTTTCTTCGGCCTACCGTATCCTGAAAAAAGAAGCCTGCCTACAGGCGGCCCACAGGGCCTTTGATTACCTGGTTTCCCGGTTTTATGATACCGAAAACAAAGGGTTCTACTGGGAACTGGATTTCAGGGGAAACGTGGTCAACGCCAAGAAACAAACCTACGCACAGGGCTTTGCTATTTACGGATTGTCAGAATACTACCGGGTAACGCGGAACAGGCAGGCGCTTGAATTGGTAAAGGAGACGTTTGAAATACTGGAAGCCCATGCTGATAAAACTTTCGGAGGGTACTTTGAAGCCTTTTCCAAAGACTGGAAGCCCATAGAAGATATGCGGCTGAGCGATAAGGATTTCAATGAAAAAAAATCCATGAACACCCACCTGCACGTGCTGGAAGCCTATACCAACCTGCTGCGGGTTTGGGAGGACCAGGCGCTGAAAGCCGCCCACCGAAACCTGATCGGGGTATTTAGGAATCACATTATTGAGGGAGATAGCTTTCAGCTGTTTTTTGAAGAAGACTGGACGCTTAAATCAGAAGCCGTTTCTTTCGGGCATGATATTGAGGGTTCCTGGCTATTATATGAAGCGGCCCTGGTTACGGGAGACGAGTCTTTGATTACCCAAGTAAAAGACTTAAGCCTGAAAATGGCTGAAAAAGCCTTGGAGGGCTTACTGCCTGACGGCAGCATGGCGTATGAAAAGCTGCATGGGCATGTAGACATGGAGCGGCACTGGTGGGTTCAGGCCGAGGCTGTGGTAGGCTATATGTACGCCTGGAAAAACTCAGGGGATGCCCGGTACCGGCTGGCGGCCGAAAAAACATGGGCGTATATCCGGGAGAACATGGTGGATACTGAAAACGGGGAATGGTACTGGAGCCGGCTTCCGGATGGTTCGGTAAACACACAGGAAGACAAAGCCGGGTTTTGGAAATGCCCGTACCATAACGGCCGCATGTGCCTCGAAATGATAGCGTATTTTGGTTTAAACTAAACGTAAGAAGTCAAGACACCGTGCCTTCATTTTATCACCTTCAAACGGGTCACCATAAACGTGATCATCAGCCCGAAAAGAGCCACAAAAGCATAGGAGATCCGCAGGTTCAGCAGCTCGGAGATATAGCCTATCAGGGGCGGCCCCAGCAGGAAGCCCAGGTAGCTGATGCTGGCTATGGCGGCCAGGGCGGCGCTGGCTGACATTTTCTGCTGCTGACCCACCATGCTGTACACGTTAGGCACGTTAGTAGATACCCCGAAGCCGACCAGCAGGAACCCGAAAGCGGCCGTAGGGATGTAAGGAAACAGAACAGCGATCAGTAACCCTGCCGCAATCAGCAGGCCGTTAAACTGCATGATCCTCTTTTTGCCGGTGCGGGCCACGATCTTATCGCCTATAAACCGGCCGGCCGTCATCATAAACATGAAGCAGGCATAGCCCAGGCTGGTCCAGGCGCCTTCCGCACCCACAATATCCCGGAAATAGACGCCGCTCCAGTCGAACATGGCTCCTTCACAAGACATGGCAAAGAAGGCGATAATGCCCAGCTGAAGGATGAATGGGTCCGGTTTGGAGAAGAATTTTTTCTTCACCGGTGCCGGTGTTTTGGGGGTGGTGTCACCTACCAGGTATTTCACATTGGCGTAGGTGGCTATAAAGCTGATGGTGGCAATAACCGCAAAATGATACGTAGGCGTAAGCTTCAAAGCGCCCGCCAGCAGCCCGACCAGCGCACCCGTAAAACCGGCCAGGCTCCAGGAACCGTGAAAGGAAGCCATAATGGGACGACGGTACATTCTTTCGGCATTAACACCCTGGGTATTGACCGAAATATTGCAGAGATTACCCGTGACCCCGAAGAGAAATAAGGCCGCAGCCAGCTGCCAGGCCTCCGTACAGAGGGAAAGCAGGACCATAGCCAGGGAGTATAGGGGCAGCGAAAAATGCATGATATTTTTACTTCCGTATTTCCCCACCAGGTACCCTGATACCGGCATGGTGCACATCTGCCCGGCCGGTAAGGCAAACAGGATGGAACCCATAGCCCCGTCAGAAAGTGCCAGCGCCGTCTTGATATCCGGGATCCGGCTGGCCCATGACGCAAAGCACAGGCCCTGGAAAAAGTAAAATGAGGATACGGCAATACGTACCCGGACTTTCGTGGAATGGATTCGCAGATCCAGGGGGGTATTAAATGAAGCGGCCATAACTACCGGATTGAAACTGCAAAAGTAAAGCGCTTCCGGGGATTTACGGAAGCGCATGAGCCAGAGTTTTTTATGGATATGGAAAAGGTGAAAAGGAATAGGCGAAATATTATAAAATCAAAGGCTGATCTGAACACCGCCCACATACCCCACACTCATTCCCGTAAAACAATCTCCCCTTTCTTTTTTCCAGAAGTATTTTTTATCCGGGAAGGGGGATTGGCCGGTGTCAAATTGGGTGACGTTAAAGGTGGGTCCGGCAAACACCTCCAGGCGGCTAGCGATACGCAGGGTGGGAAGGAGCCGGATGCCGTGTTTGCTGTAGGAGAAATCATGGAAGTCGGTGAGCCACTGGGAAAAGGTTTCCGCGTTTAGTAAGAAGTGTTCGCCTTTAAGGATATGCGCTCCTATCCCGGCCTCCAGGCCGTAGTATTCCGTGTCCAGGTTATAGCCCAGCCCGATGAGGCCGTAGAGCACCCTTCCACCTGAACGGTAAGTGAGCAGGCCGGTGCCGGTTTCGTCGTAGCTGAGTCCCAGGGCCTGTTTCCCGTTTTTGATCACATTGATGATGCCGATGGGGTAATCGCTGCTTTCGGCCACGTTTATAAGTCCGGCCAGCTGCACGCCTTTCACGTTCCGGGCCTTATTGATCAGGCCGGCTACCTGGAGACCATCTACATCGCCGGCCACGTTTAGTAGCCCTGAGATTTGTAGTTCTGCATTCCCGCTGATATTGGTTAGCCCGGCTACCTGGAGGCCTTTGGCGTCTTTTTTAATGAAGTTTGCGCAGCCGGCTACCTGCACTCCGCGGGCTGTATTTCCGATCATGTTGAGCACCCCGGCCAATTGTACGCCCCGTGCATCCTGTTTAATGTGATTGGAGATTCCGGCTATGGAGAGGATGTTTTCGTTTTTCGAGACTCCGGAAAGGGTATGAAGGGAAAAGTCATTGGAGATTTGTGCGGCGTTATAGCCGTTACTGCTTACAGGATAAATAAACCCCGCGTGGATCTTGCGGAGGGTGTCTGTTTGCCCGAAAGACGGGAAATAAATAGCGGCCATGACCGCCAGGGAAGCAATTCGCTTTTTCATCCGATTTTGAGTTTTGGTTTCTTTACACGGATAAGACAACCGGCCGGATAAAAACCCTAAAAAGATGTGTTATTTTAATCCGGCTCTTCCACGTATTCCAGGATATCCGCAGGCTGACAATTCAGCGCTTTACAAATAGCCTCTAAGGTGCTGAAACGAATGGCTTTTGCTTTTCCCGTTTTTAGGATGGAAAGATTGGAGAGTGTTAATTCCACTTTTTCTGACAGCTCATTAAGCGATATTTTTCGCCGGGCCATCATTACATCCAGGTTTACAATGATGGGCATGAGTTATACGGTTAAATCGTTTTCGTTTTGGAGATCTACCCCTTTTTTAAAAATAGTAGCAATAATATAGATGACGGCCCCCATCAAAATAAATGCCTGGCTGTCTGCCCAGAATTGACTCAGGCTGTCGGTGGAAATCCCCCGGAACGTTAAATTTTTGGTTGCCTCCCGGGCAATGTAACTTAACAGACCGATGGAAAGGGTGTAATAGCTGATTTTGGAAATCTGTTTTGCCACAAAGGGACTGAAGGGTTTGGATAAATCCATTTTGTGCATCAACATGATAACAATGTAAAACAGGCAGGTTTTTAAAATGGAAATGACCAGGATAGAGCCATAGATGCCGAAAAAAGCTATCCTGCTTCCTTTGTATATTTCTGTTAAATCCAGCTTCTGGTAAAGGTTTGGAATAAATTCAGGCTTATATAAACTGAAAAAGAAGTTGACCAGCAGCCCGCCGGCTTCAATGCACAAGCCGACAAAAATCATCCAGGCCACAATAAGCAGGCCCTTAAATACGAGGTTGTTTGTTCTTGACATGATCATCATATTTTAAATTGACATTGCAATATTAATAAATATTTATTGAAAAACAATAAATATATAAATTTATTCAAAAAATACTGACCAGATTGATGAAGCGGTTTCCGTGGCGTTTTACAGACCCCGATCATGGGTTTATTTCCTTAGATGGAATGCCAGGCCGGCCTGTAAGCCACCCCAGAGTGTCCACTGATCTCCCCAGGAAAAGGTATGGATCCGGCTTTGGAAGTAGGAGAGGGCGTCATTGGTGTTTGAATCCTCCGAAGATTTTTTGTATGCGGAGAGTGCGGGGCCGGCAAAGACCGACAGGCGGGGAGAAACCCGGTAATGAAATTCCGGCTGAAAACGGAGAAAGGAAGAAGAGTTAGGCCATTTACCGGAAACCGTCAGGCCCTGTCCTGCCTCTAAGCTTACCCACCAGCGGTTCGTGAGCCGGACGTCCGTACCCAGGTATAAACCCAGGCTGTACCGTGCCGGTTCCGGCCCGAAATTACTGCCCAAAACCAGTGAAGTGTAGAAGCGGGGCGTTCCGCTTTTGATGGCCAGTCCCAGCGGGAAGAGCTCCGTGGTATAGGTCTGGATGTCCAGTTTACCGTTTTTTATAAAATTGAGGAGGCCTATGCTGGCGCCGTCTGAACTTTCAGCGAAATTAATCAGGCCTATCTGAACTCCGGAAATATGACCGGCGGAATTGATTATACCGGCTATCTGCACCCCGGAAAGGGTGTCTTTGACCCGGTTAAATAGCCCGGCTACCTGTACTCCCCGGAGGTTATTTTCTGCAAAATTACAGATTCCGGCGGTTTGCAGGCCGGCGGTAAATCCTCCCACCCGGTTAAATAAGCCCCCGGCCTGGAAGCCGTTTACCGAATCGGCCACCGTATTGTAAATCCCTCCGGCCTGAACACCTTTCACGCTACCGAAGGTGGTATTAAAAATACCGGCGGCCTGGAAATACCGGACGTTCTTCCGGTTAATATTAAAAATCCCGCCGATTTCCGCCCCGTTTACCCCGCCGGTATACCCTCCGATCATGTTTATGGATACTTTATTCACTACCTGGGAGCTCAGTTTTCCCTGTGTGCCGGCGCCGGGTGTGACCGACATCTGGTAAGGAAGCGCCGTAAAGAAATTTCCCAGGTTCCGGCTGTGAATGAGCTGGCTTTTGGGGATCAGGAAGCTCATTTTAAACCTCCCTCTTTTCCGGGCATAGACCACTACGTCTTCTTCCAGTGCAAAGACCCTGCGGGAGAGATAGATTTTTTTCTTTTCTTCTGACCCGGTATAGGTCAATGTGGTATCGCGATAGCCCAGCTTACTCACGGTGACTGATACCGGCAGCAGCTTCTCTTTTACCCGGAGTTTAAAATGGCCCTGTTCATCACTCAATGCCGAAACCAGGTGAACCCGGGAATACACCGAGGCATGATCCACTACTTCTTCATTTTCACGATCCAGTAATACCCCCTCTAAATACAGGTATTTTTCCGGCGGGGCTTTTTGAATGATGATGTATTCGTCCACCATTTTGTACTGGAATGCGTCTTTGAAAAGGAGTTGGAGTACCCCGGATATCTTCTCACGGTTTACCTGCAAGCTCACCAGGCTGTCTGAATTAATCAGGCCGCTGCCATACGAAAAATAGAAGTGGCCCTGTTTTTCCATATCGGCCAGCACCTCTTTAAGCGGCTGTTTTATTGCGTGCAGGGTGATCTCCCTGTTCAGGGCTTTCTGGGCCGTGACCGTGAGTGAAAAGAGGAGCAGAACCAGGGTCAGTCGCAGCATTAGCGGAGGATAATCTTATCGGGGGTTTGAATTACTTTCAGGTGTAACGTCTCACTGATCACGCGGAGTATATCCTGCAAGGGCAGGTGGTCAAAAACCGTATTGATTTTTTCCTGCCCCAGGGCCGGGTTTTCTATTTCAATGTTCACCCCATAAATTTCATTCAGGTTCATGACCAGCTCCTGCAGCGGGGTATCATTACATACCAGCTTCCCGGTCCGGTAGTAGCGGTGGAACTCGTCTTTTACGGGTTGTTTTTCCAGGTGCAGGCTGTCTGAAGTTATCTTCTCTCCCGGCTTCACGCGGGCCATCTGCCGGGCATTTTCCACCTGTACCAGGCCGCTTTCTACGATGACCTCGGTTTTACGGCCTTTGGTCTTTACATTAAAAGAAGTACCCAGAACGGTGATCCGGGTTTCCCCGGTAGAGATGATAAAAGGCCGGGAGCTGTCGGGCTGAACGTGAAAGAAGGCCTCGCCCTGTAATGTGACTTCGCGGTATTTTTTACCCGATGTGCTTCCGGAATATTTTAGCACGGCGTTTTGGTTCAGGGTCACCGTGCTGCCATCCGGCAGGGTATCTGTTTTGATAAAGTTTTCTGCGGTGTAGGTGAGCTCCCGGGTTTCCGTGCCAGACCACCATATCCATACCCCTGAAACCAGCAGGACGGCTGCCGCCGCAGCCATCCACCAGCGGCGTTTCTGAGGTTTAAAGGGCGCGGTACGTGCCCGGAAGTCCGCCCAGGCTTTATCTACATCTATTTCCTGGCCTGTTTTTAGCAGGGCACTGGCCTCCCAGGTTTTTTGCAGGCCTGTAAAGTACTTCCTGTTACCGGTATCAGCGGCTAACCATTCGTTTACCTGCCGGGTCTCTTCCTCGGTGGCTTCACCTATAATTACTTTTACCAACAGGTCATCGTTCAGGGATTTCATAACAGGAAAAAAGTTAATAAAATAAGCGGTAAAAGGTCAGCCAGGCTTAAACGGAGCAGCCGCAGGGCTTTTCCCATTTCGTTTTCCACGGTCTTCACGGGAAGGTTCAGCTGCTCAGCCACTTCCTTATATTTCAGTTCCTCAAAGCGGCAAAGCTGGAACACGGTCCGGCACTTTTCAGGTAAGCCGGAAAGCGCCCGGGTCAGTCTTTTTTCCAGCTCCCGGGCTTCCAGGTTCTGCAGCGTAGAATTTTCGGAAGGTATCTCATTCATCACGGATCGGGCATGGGTTTCTCTTACCTTTAAATGCTTCAGATGGTTCATACTGCCATGATAAACCGAGCGATACAGGTATCCCCTCAGGGTTTCCTGAATGTCCAGGGCCTCTCTCTTTTCCCAAAGCCTGAAAAACACCTGCTGCACAATTTCCTCCGCCGCATCGCCATCCCTGACCATGGTTCTGGCATAGGCATAGAGCGGTTTGAAGTGGGTTTTATACACCCTTTCAAACCCTGCTTCAGAGGATAGGTCTTCCATGGAATTTTCCCTCACGCTATACGGCGGTATCAATCTTTGCAAAGATAATTCACTTCTATAGGAGTTAGACAACTGAGCGGGCGGATACCCTAAAGCGGGGGTGGATTTTTTTTGAAAGGGCTCTATTCGTCACTAAACCCGAGTTTTATCTTGTACCGGTACATTTTCCCGTTCACTTCCTGCTCCAGTTTAAGGACTTCCTGGGTCTTTTTGCTGATCCAGAATTTTTCTTTGTTTCCCGGTTCTTCATGGACTAAGATCCAACAGGCTGTTTTTCCGTTATCATAGCCGTTTAGTTCGCCTTCTCCTGACACGGTGTAAAAAATATTTTCCGGCTCTTTATATCCTGCCTCGTAGAAGGGTATGGCATAAGTTTTATGCAGGGAAAGCGGCAGCGTGGAAAAAACTTCCAGGTCTAAATGCCAGTTAAGGTGATCCGTATCGGCGGCTTTCAGGAATCCCGCCGTCAGCTGCCGGCCTTTGGCAGATGTGTCTTTCAGGGCATCATTTCCATCAATGGTAATTTGCCGGGTTTCATAATTATAAACCGAGAGGGAGGCTTTGCCATTCCTTTTCCACCAGCTTTCGTGATATAAAGGTTTAAATGTCCGGGCGTCACATCGTGATTTTGCAGTGTGTACAATACTGTCTTTATCTTCCCAGTATTGATCAATTTCTATGATCGACCTGCCGCCCTCCGTTTTTCTCTTCACCTCCCTGGTCCAAAACTGGGTCATGGTGCGTGTAGCTTCTTTCTGCATTCTGAAATAGACCAGGTAGACACTTTTCCCTTCTTTCAACCGGCTCATTTTAATGTTTTCGGGATTAACATAAAGGGTATCCTTCTTTTGAGCGAAGCTCATGCTGCTGACCAGGATAAGGCTTACTACATAGAAATAGTTTTTCATTCGTATTGGGGGAGTAATTGGTTGCGAATTTAGGGGAGTGGTGATCCGGAGTGATTAACTTAAGTTAATAAAGGTTTTTTTATGGTAGGATTTCTACTATTTTATACCAATAGAAAAATGCTTCCGGGTTAGATTTCTTCAGTTTGTTCAGCCGGGTATAGTTCTGATGTGATATATTCCAATCCTTTATATCTTGTGGGGTTTTAAACTTTTCTAAACGGTTAGCATCCGTTGAAATTAACACCGATAGGTAAGCCGCTTTGGATGCGGCTATAATGGCTTTTTCTATATGATAGTTTTTGTCCGAAAAGATAAAGCCGGCAACCTTTTTTATTCCCTTTTGCAATTCTTCAAAATTACCATTTCCCAATATACCGCGACTCACCATGCAAAGTGAGGTTTGGAATATATCCTCCAGCACCTGTTTTTCTGTTTTTTGATCAGCTTTTCTATAAGCCAGCTCTGTTATAACAAAACGATGGAAAGTTTTTCTGACCGTTCCCAAATCAGTAACAGCATCAAACAGGTGGCCAATATCATACAATTGCTTGATGATTTCCATACTCATGCTGTCCTGGTCTTTATAATAAGGGATGCCAGTGGTGTTTGGAGCAAAGGCCGTCAACTTGTCACCCAATAAATCATCCAGTGAGGGTACTTTTACCATTACAGGATTTCCTTTTGATGGAACAAAGGAAGAGGCTACGGGTAGTTCTACCAATTCAGAATAGACGACGTCTTCATACAAAACATCCAGTAGCACATATTCTTCCTCCTTGGCGGTTTTATGAACCGGGGTATAATAAAATTTATAGTGCTCTTTTTCAATAGCAGAATGTACAGTGCGGGGTTGCAATTCCTTGCGGATAAACCCTTGCTTTTTTACTACTTCTTCTAAAATTTCTTCCAGGGCTTTGAGCTTCCCTGCTACCATAATGTCTATGTCAATGGATAAACGTTTGGAGGAATTGAAATGCAGCATCAGTGACGTTCCTCCCTTGAAAATAAAAGGCAGCCCGGACCGGACCAGTCCCTCCAGTAGTAACAGTGCCCGTATAACCTTTTCTACCAGTATCTTATCTGCATTCCGGTTGTTTTTGGAGATTTGCTGGACCCAGGAAAGATGTATTTCTTCTTTATTAATCATTTCTATAAAACGGCAAAATTTATTTCTTTTTGCCGATAATTTGATTTATATAAGATTCTACTTCCGTCCTTTTTCCCCGGCGTGAGGCATACCGCAGCAGCTTGGTCATATTTATCGTATATTTTTCATAGGCAGCTTTGAAAATAATGCGTATTTCTCTGCCCTGATAAAAGTTGAAGAGGTCCTTTTCGCAATACAAATCTACCAGTATTTTTTCAAGTGTTACAGTGGTATAGTCACCGGACTTTTGCAAGGGTGCTTCTGAAATAAGAAACCGTACTATGATAGGGTTTGGGACGGTGAAAACATAATTTTCCTGTATTTCGGCTGAAGGATTAAAGAAAACGCCTTTGTGTTTTTCTCTGAGAAGAAGAAAAACAACTTCTGCAATGTCTTTTTCCACCTCAACCAAGGTAAAATGCCTATAAGCGTGGTGAAGGGTAAATTCATTTATAATGTCCGTATTCCAGATACAGAAATTTATATAAGGAAGCTCTCTTTGAAGCTGGTTGTATATTGATTTAGTTTTAGCATTTAGTTCAGGAACAAAAGCTTTGTTTTTGCCGATCTTGAAAATTCCTTTTCCTATGCGTTCCAGAATTCCCTTTTGCACAAGCCGGTATATTCTCCAGTTGATGACAGTTTGTTGTACATCCGCCTTTTGCTTTCTGTAGAATTGGGTAATATCAGCGGTACTGAAGCTTTCCAGGCCTTCAAAATGCTGTACCAGTGAACCAATATGTAATTTGTCAGAGGTTATAATTCGTTTTTATTGACAAATATAATCTATAAAATGGCAATATATAATAAGTATTGCCGATTATTTGAAATATCTTTCACCTATCAGCTTTATAAAAAGGCTTCTCGTAAAAGGAAGCAAAGAGCTGCCCGACTAAAAGAACCCATTTGCCCCTGAATCAGTGACCCTCTTTGGCCGGAATACGCAGTGTTTTTCGAATTGATTGATCATGCTACCAATAAGAACAAATTTTTTTATATGTGGGCGTAGGTTGATGTGCCATTATATTGAATAAAGGAGGTGTATTAAAATGGTTGGATTGCGAATGTGGAAGAATCACGGTAATAGGTGATGGGACTTTTTTTTGGTTAATATCTTTGTAATCAGAGATATTGTTATGGACACTGTCGCTCAAAAAACTACCAGGAAGAACCAGATAGTTACCGGCAGGGCACTAATATCTTAAAATAACGACCGCCTCTGCCGTAAAAGGCGACGTGATGTACATCAGTATCCAGAAAAGCGGCGAGGTGACCGTCCCAAAGGCAGTAGTCGACCTGCCTTTAAGGCACAAGCGTTGAACTTAGAATAGACCCCGCTCTTTTGCCAAACTGCTTGTTCTGTCCTTTTTTTTCCAACGTGTGGGTGTTCTCCCTGGGTTTTATTTTGACAAATTAGTTTTATTGTTTCATCTTTCCAACAAAGCCCGAAGGCTGCACCCTCTTCCACTTTTCCTATTCTTCCACTGTAACATCCAATAAATTCCATTCTATTTTCTCCTAGTGCAATGTCATCTCGTTCATGAAAATTAGGATGTGTTGGGTCAATATCTTTGTATGGGTCAGTCATATCCCAGTTCCCGAAGTATGATGCAAATACAGGTGAACCAGACATTCCCTCTCTAGTTAATGTATCTATAAAAATTGCAGGAAGTTTCAGCCCATTAATTAAGCCACCAATTGGAGAAATATCCCCATTAATCGTAATGTCGTAATGAGGCTCTGAAGCAATAAATCCTGATTCCCACAATGGTAATCCAATTCCAATACTTAATGATTTTGGAAAACCTATCACAAAACAATTATTACCAGGCTTAACAGGTATTCTAATTTTACTTATTAAGTTACTAGGATGATGCATAGACTCAGGGATAGCTGAAGGTTTCTCAATAGGTAGGGCAACAACATCACAAGTTGAGCCTCAAACAGGGTGTTCAAACCAGCGAGGTTGATAATCTTCATAAATTTCAATCTTGTGCGGAATAGCAGTAAATTCAGTAGTGTTTATGTATGTAATAAATTTTGCTTCAATATATGTTGGACATCTTTTTCCTAGTTTTTCTTTACTCAAAAAATGTTTTCCAGAAATATTATGCCAATTTGTTATCAAAAAAAGGTCTTTATTAAATTCATATAAAAATGCTGTTCCAGTGGATATTAGCCCATCGTTATCATACATCAATATCTGAAATGGATTTTGGGTGTATGTAGATCTTATTCCGTTCTCGGGCATAATTTTTAGATATTGGATTAAACTTAAACATCTACCCGTAACACCTTACATACCGTGCAGGTACGTATTGACACTAAGCCCATTGCA